>JAQTOA010000005.1 GCA_028713555.1 Sterolibacterium sp.
GGTTCCCGGCTCAGGGCCGGAAATCTGTCGTCCGCAGGAACCGGGAAACGGTCGCCCCAGCGTACAAACTCAGCGTAAATCTCCTCGGCGCTCAGGTCAGGGTGGTAGCTGTAGATGTAAAGACGCGCCTCCCGCAGATTCCGGTTATCCGGCGCGAGCTTCAGTCCGGCGTTGCTGTGCGCGGTGACCTCCCGGTAGTCGGACAGGTAGCTCAGCATCGTGGCCACGCCTTGATGCGCGGAACTGTAGCCGGCATCCAGCCGTACCGCGCTCTGTTCGCGCAGCAGCGCCTCGAAATAACAGTTGGCGCGCCTCAGGGTTTGGCCGAGATTATGCGATGCCGCCGCAAAATCCGGCTTGATCTCCAGCGCCCGTCGGTAGCAGGCCACTGCATCGCCGATTCGCCCGAGGTCTTGCAGGGCAGCGCCCAGGTTGTTATGCGCCTCGGCATAACCGGAGTTGATCTCCAATGACCTGCGGCAACTCGCCACCGCCTCATCCAGTTGCCCGAGTTCTTGCAGGGCAGCGCCAAGGTTGCCGTGCGCCTCGGCGTATTCGGGGTTGATTTCCAGCGCCCGGCGATAGCTCGCCACCGCCTCATCCAGTTGCCCGACTTCTTGCAAGGCGGCGCCCAGGTTGCTATGTGCCTCGGCGTAATCGGATTTGATCTCCAGCGCCCGGCGATAGCTCGCCACTGCCGCATCGAGTTGCCCGAGGTCTTTTAGGGCAGCGCCCAGATTGCCGTGCACCACGGCGTAATCGGATTTGATCTCCAGCGCCCGGCGATAGCTCGCCACTGCCGCATCGAGTTGCCCGAGGTCTTTCAGGGCATTGCCCAGGTTGCTGTGCGCCTCGGCCAGATTCGGGTTGATTTCCAGCGCCCGACGGCAACTCGCCACCGCCGCATCGAGTTGCCCGAGGTCTTTCAGGGCTGCCGCCAAATTGCTGTACGCTCCGGCGTAATCGGATTTAATCTCCAGCGCCCGGCGGTAGCTCGCCACCGCCTCATCCAGTTGCCCGAGTGCTCTTCGGGTATTGCCCAGGTTGCTGTGCGCCTCCGCGTCATGCGGCAATAGCGCTACCGCTTGCTGCATGGGCTCCAGCGCATCCGTATTCCTTCCCATCTGCTGGAACACCGCGCCCAACACCTTCCAGCCGACCCCGTACAAAGGGAATCGCTCCGTGAGCGTCTGGGCGAGGGCTGCCGCTTCGGTGTACCGCCCCTCGACGAACAGGGTCACCAGGGTGTTTATCTCTTGCGGGCTGGGGCATTTTCCCTGCAGGCGCTCCGCCAATGCATTCAGCATTGCTCCCGGCAATCCTCGCTGACGCCCTTGCTCCAGCATCTGACGCGCCCTATCGGTCTGGCCTGCCTGGATCAGCGCGTCAATGTAGCTCAGCCAGAATTGGTCGTGATTCGGGTTGGCTTCCAGCGCCGCCTTGAAATGCACCAGGCCGGCAGATGGCTGCTTGACCTGCAGCGCCAGCACGCCCAGGTTGTGGTGCGCGTCCGGGTGGTTCGGCTGGGTCTGGAGAATCGCGCGGTAGAGGCGTTCGGCATCTTGCAGTTGACCGGCCTGGTGATGCGCGACGGCCTGCTGCAAGGCCTGCTCCAGCGTTGGCGGCGCGGGTTGCCGCAGGGGTTCGCCGTTGGTCGTGAGCGGCATATTCGTCAAGCCGCCTTCTGAATCCAGAACTGATACATGCCGCCGAATGTATCGGGGTTTTCGCGCTCATACGTCTGCCATTGAGCGAGGTTGGTTGCCGCGCGATCATTTGGGAAACGCAGTTTGTAGGCGCCAATCGCGCTGGCGTCTATTTCAAATCCCAGAAACACCAGGTTGTTCTCCCTGAGAAAGTCATCAATGCCCGTCAGCGTCATGCGATGTTCCTGAACGTGAAAAAGCAGATCGCGACAGGTGCTGATGCTGAAAAAATCGGATGATTTTATTATGGCGCCGAAATCCACGCTTTTTTCCAGATCCATCAGATGCTGCCGACACTGCCGAATTTCATTGGCCGTTGCCCCATATCCCTGCTCGGCGATAAAAGCGCGCGCCTTGACGATGTTTCGTCGCGCCGCTTCGCTGTAAAAACCGAGCCGCATGAATCCGCCGGGGCGAAGCAGGGACAATAGTACCCGCCATCCGGCCAACGGATCGGCAAGGTGGTGCAGCACCCCGACGGACTCAATGATATCGAAGCTGCGACCGGGCGAACACAGCTTCAGCAGGTCGGCCTGGGCATACTCAATTGAAGCCACCCCCAGTTCGCGCGTCTTCCGCCTGGCGTAGCCCAGGCTGCTTAAGCTCAGATCGACTGCCAGCACCTGCGCCCCATGGAATTGCCGCGCCGTTTGAATCGAATGCTGGCCGGTGCCGCAACCGGCTATCAGGATGTCATGGCGGTCGCGCTTGTCATGCCGTTTGAATGAGGCCAGAGGAAACTTTTGACCCAGATATTCGCCGATATCCTTGGCGTTGCCGGCGGGCGCCGCCTTGACCCAGCGCGGATACGGATTTTCCTCGTATTGATTGCGGACCAGCAGCGATACCTCGTCCTCGATCCCGGTCAGGCGGGGAATGGTCGCAACAATTTTTTGTTCTTCCGCTGGCTCGCAAACCTGTTGCACCAGCACCGCCGTTACCGCTTCGGGCCATTGCATAGTCAATAACCGAGCGGAAAGCGGGACGGAACCGAGCGGCAGGTAGGCGGCTACCGCCACCGGCCAGAGGACCGGCACCGGCGCCTGCGCTTCGAGTCTCGCCGCCAACGAATCCCGTAATTTGTTCGCCGCCCGGATTTCGTCGTCGGCAAGGCAAAATACGTAGTCATTGATGAAACACTGGCATGCCAAGGCACAGTAGAAACGCAGCGCAGCGCCAACCGCAGCGTCTGAAGTCGTCATCCCGGTCGCCGCTTCGAGCAGGGTACGCCGCGCCATGGTCAGAAAGCGCTCCATCCCGATGTCGCAGATCGGTGTCGAATTAAGCAGGGCGCACAGCAACGGATCCGCTGCCAGCGCCGCAACCGCGTTTGCCCCAAACAGGTCTTGCGCCGACAGCCGCCCAGGCCAGGCGCCAACGGCCCGCGCCACGCACCCGCCGATTTCCGGGTTGCGCTTGACGAGATCGATGCTCACCCTTGCCAGTTCCTTTGGCCGGCCCCAGGGCTCGGTCAAGGCGCGCCCCAGCACCTGGCGAATCGCGTTGTGGTCCTGCGTCCAATGCCGGCGCTTGACGCAGGAAACGAAGAGGTTCCTGGCCTCTCCGGTTTCCCTGATCCGTAGTGACTGGAGGATGAGGTTCAAGGCCGTTGCGGAATGGCCTTGCGCATTGAGCAGCAGGGCCAGATTATTCAGCGCCTCAACGTAGTCCGGTCTGATTTTCAGCGCTTGTCGGTAACTGGCCTCGGCCTCTTCCAGCCGCCCCAGATCATGGAGCGCGATGCCCAGGTTGTTCTGCGCGTCGGCGTAATCCGGTTTGATTTTCAGCGCCTGCCGGTAGCCGGCTTCGGCCGTATCCAGCCGACCCATATCCCTGGCGGCATTGCCCAGGTTGTTGAATGCCTCGGCATCGTCCGGCAACAGTTCCGCCGCTTTTTGCGCCGGGGCGAAGGCTTCCGCGCTCCGTCCCATCTGCCGGAGCACGGCGCCTGACGCTTTCCAGCCAAAGCCATGCCGGGGGAATCGCTCGGTCATGGTCCGGGCAAGGATTTCCGCCTCTGGGTAGCGCCCCGCGTTGAACAAGGCCACCAGTGAATTTATCTCTTGTTGACTTGGGGCGTTTCCCGCCTCGGCCGGTGGCGCCTGCCCCGCCGACGTTCCCGCCCCGCCCGTTTTCGCCACGCTACAAATTCCTGAAGCTGATCGTCCCGCCTTCATTCAAGAACGCCAGGTCGAGATTGCCGCCTGCCAGGATGGTCTGCGCGGCCTGTGCCTGCTCGGCCGCCTTGGCATGGGCGGCGGACAGCCCCCCCAGCGCCGGCAGGTGCTGAATCGACAGCAGTTGGCATTGGGCCAGCGGCAGTCCGCCGGCCTGACGCACTTCGAGCAGCGCCGCGTCGGGCAACTGATTCAGCGCCGCTTCGTCGATCTGAAACAAGCCCGCGACCTGCTGTTCGCCGGCCTCGGACTTCAAGGTAATCGGCCACGGGCAAATCAGCTGGTGCTTCTGCAATACGGCGCAAGTCGCCGCCATGGCGAGACGCCCCTGCTCGAAGCGGGCGATGAAGTTGATGATATCCAGGACGGCCTGGGTCGGCTGCCCGTCTTCGTTGAAAAAGTTTTCTCCCGCCGGGCCGTCGGTGACCAGGCCGCTGTCCTCATCGATGCACAGCACCTGCTGTCCCTCGGCCGTTTGCGCCAGCCGGAACGGATAACAGCGGAAGGCGGCCGGGATGTACTGGCCGACCCAGCGGCCATCCCGCGCCACGAACAGGTTCTTTCCGGGCTGCAAGCCGAGCACGGCGACGGCGGTAAATAATCCCGAGTGTTCGATGAAGCCGATCGGCAGCGACATGACGGCCTTGGACAACTCGGCGACGGCCAGCGGAACCGCCGCCTCGGCGGCGGCAAAAGCATAACCCGTAGCATGTTGCCAGCATCGCTTGGCGTGGCGGTCGACAGAAACCGGTTGGATGTTTGGCATGGCAGCGCGTTCCGGAAGGGTGATCAGTTCAACGACAACGGGGCAAGAGGATACTCGATTTCGTCAATTTTTAGGTTGCCCCTGGGGGGGGTAACCAGTCAGCATAAATCGAACCGCTATCATCGCTTAGTTTCATCATGACTACCTACCAGTAGCCTGTATAGAAAAACCCCGTCTCCTTGTGAGAGACGGGGTTTTGAATTTCGCCACGCCCCCTCGCCGAAGCGAGGGGTGCGGCAGGTATTACGTTGTAATGGTGAAGTAGTCGATGGCTACACCACTATCGGTGGTCGCGGTGATGGTGTGCGAACCGACGATCTTGATGACGGTCGTATCGGCGGCGCCAAGAGTACCCGTACTACCACCTGTAATTGACTCAACCACATAGGTGTTGCCGCCAAAGACCGCATAGGTGATCCCGCCTGCGGTTACCGCGGCTTCAAGAGCGGTAATGGTCGCAGCCTCTGTCGCACCCGCCGCGGTCGCCGTCAGCAGACCGGTCGCCACCATGGCGTAGTCGCCACCGATGTAGATCCGGTCACCAACCGCCGCGCCCGTGATCGTAACGTTGGCGGCCGTCGCGAAGGTGTCGCCGGCGGTCGTTACCGTGATGTAATCGGGGCCGCTGGTCGCCGTGTGGGTGCCCAGAGTGACGTTATACACGCCAGTGGTGGTTGCCGAAGTGCCATCCACATCGCCCAACGCAATGATGTTGGAACCCGTGCCGACCGTCACATTAACCGTGCCGACCGTGGTGGCGTCGACAATCACGTTATTGCCGTTGCCCAGCGTGACGCTATCGCTCTTGTTGACCGCTGCGCCATCGATGAACACCGCAACGTGCGCATTGTCCGTCGCGCCGGAAACCGTCACGCCGGCGGTGCTTTGCAAGGTAACCCCCTGAGTGCCCGTCGCATCGGTTGCATCAACGCCTAACTTGATATTGCCGGAAAGCGTCAAGGTGCGAAGAGCCGCCGTGGTGGTAATCAAAGGGATATCGACCAACTGGCTGCCGGTGTTGCTGAGGCCCAGCACCGTGCTGCTGGCAACGGTCAGTACGGGGATGGTCGTAAGGCCGGTACCCGTGAAGGTCAGGCTGCCCAGGCTGGCATCGGTCAGGGTGCCGATGTTGAGGCCGAACGGGCTCGTGTTGGTGTTGTTGATGGTGATCGTGGTCGCCTGGGTCGAAGCTTCGTTGAGCGTCGTCATGGTCAAACCTGACGTGCCGCTGAAGTTCAAGGTGGACAAGCCGTTATCGGTCAGCACCATGGTGCTGCTCAAGCTGGCGCCCCCGGTCGAGATCGGCCTGCCGTTGCTGACCAGGTTGACCGTGCCGATACCCACGTCGTTGGCGTCCTTCAGGGTCACCGCGCCGTAGTTTCTGTTGGTCGCCGTAGCAGAGGCACCGAGCGTCAGCGTGACTGCGTCCGCGGTGCCCGTGGCATCGGCATAGCCGACAACGACGGTGGTCGAAGCGACGTCGATAGTCACCGCGGCATTATGCGCGACATTGGCGAGGGTAACGGTGCTGTTGCCGATGACGTGAATCTTGCCGAAGTTGTTGCCGCTGCCCAGGGTGGCGACGTCAACGGTGCCGGTCGCGTTGGCGGCCAGACCGAGGACTTCAAAACCCGTCACTTTCGCGCCGGTGGCGGTCGTCAAGGCATACACGCCGCGCTCCAGGATCAGTTCGTCGGTGGTTGCCGAACCTGCCGTGATGGTCTTGGTGGCATCGATCGTGTCGTCAATGATGATGGTGTCGACGCCCGTCGAACCCACGAACGACTGGTTCAGGCTATCCAGGGCCAGATTGACCGTGCCGCTGGATGTCGTGGTAAATGTCGCTGCGGCGCCGAGGGCGGCAAAACCGCCGTTATAGGCCGTAGCAGCATCGCTGAAGCCCGCCGAACCGGACAACGTGATCGCGGTCAGAGAACCGTTAATCGCGCTCAAGGTCAGCTTCTTGGTGCCCGATACGTTCAAGGTGGTCAGACCCGTGTCGGTAAACGAAGCCAGGGTGGAGTTGCCACCGGTGGTCGTCACGTTCAGGGTGGTGATTTCGTTGTTGGCGTCAGTAATATTGTTGGTGCCGGTGAGGCTGTCGGCAGTCAAGGCAAAGGTGGGACTGGCATTCGCCACCGTTCTGGCAAGAGTCAGCGTGCCGCCGCCCTTCAATGACAAGGTATTCAGCGCATTGGAGGTAATCGTCGAGGCCGCCCCATGGTACTGCAGCGCAACGGTTGCGATGGTGTTCGTGCTCGCGGTGGTGTTGGCGTCGGCGATCGTTACGGCGCCGTTAACCACGCCGGTGGTCGCGGCTTGCGCAGCGGTATAGTTAACCCCGGTCACGGCGGTAACCCCTTGCGTACCTGGAGCCGCGGTGACGGCGGTAACCGCAGCCACGCCGGTCACGCCGGTAATCGCCGTAGCAGCGGTCGCCGTAGCGGTTTGGCTGACCGAAACGGAAGTCGTGGTCGAGCCGCCGGTAACCCCGATCGCACCGCCAGTGACCGTAACCGTACCGTCGGCAGGATTTGCTACCAGGTTATCGGTAATGCTTACCGTCGTGCCGCCCTTGACGGTAATCGCACCTTGCGTGTCGTTGGCGGCAAACGCTGTGGTCGCGGCCAGGGTGATCGCGCCGGTTGGCTTGACGGTGTTGCCGATGGTGATGGTGCTGGTGGTATCGTTCTGGCCCGTCACGGTCGCCGTAACCGATGTGCCGCCGTCGATGGTGACAGCGCTGGCAATTGCCTTGTCGGTCGCCACAATCGCGCCGACCCCGCCAGAGATGACAAGGTTGCCGCTCGCGGTGCCGACTTGCGTCGTGGTGATATTCTTGCCGCCGGTGACGGTAACGGCACCGCCCGCCGGGCTGGACTGTGACGCCGTCACATCGGTCGTGGTGGCGGCGGTGATGTCAACAGCGCCAGCGCCAGAGTCATTGGCGGTCACGCTCAGCAGCCCCGTCCACCCGGTAAAGTCGGCGGCGAAACCCGCGCCGGAGGTGTTGATGACGGCGGTCTCAATGCCTGAAATGGTCATCCCGGCCGGAAGCGCGGCGCCGGTGATATTGGCGGTCAATGAATCCGTGGTGGATGCGCCGCCCCGGAGGGTATCAAAAGTAGACAGGGAATCGATAACTCCCCCGTTGAATGTCTGCTGGCCGGTTGCCGTTGCGCTACCCCAAGTATCCACCCCGGTCGTGAGCGTGAAAGACTGGGAGGCGGCATTCGTGCCGGCAGTAACGACCGAAGCCACGGTAGTCGCCAGGGCGGCCTCGGCAGCGGTCAGGGAGGCGGCAGTCGCTACCACCGCAGAAGTGGCTCCGCGTGCGGCGTCGGCGGCGGCCGTGCCGGAGTAGCCCAGGATCTGGGCCGTCGTGGTGATCGAATTGGTGAAGTCGTTCGCGTAGACCAAACGGTTGGCGATGGTATCGAGGTCGGTGCCCGCGGCGCTGTTCAGCATGACATCGACCAGCGTGCTCACGGTTTGACGGCCGGCAGACAATTCACCCGCCCAGAAGATCAGACCGCCCGAATCCGCGGTACGGCCCAGTACGTTCTCGTAGACCCGCTCGACGCGCTGCAAATCGTTCATGCCGGAATACATCGCGGCGTATTCAGGACTGGCGGCAAAAGCGGCCTTCATGGACGCGACAGTTTGGTTGTTTGCCGCGTTGGTATAAAAAGCCAGACCACTTGGGTCGGCGGGACGGCCAAAGTACGATAGATAGGCCCTTTGTACTTCAGTAACGGTAGGTACTGCCATGGTTTATCTCCTAAATGGGATTTGAGTCAAAACAATATGCCGACCATATTTTTTGAGTAGGCATTCTTTCCAGTATAAAACAAATTGAACTTGTCTAGGTCATAAATAACCACATAAAAATAACGCATTTACAAGAATACGTAAAGCATACTCTCAGCTTAATGCCAACAACAATGTGACGCTTATCACAAAACCGGCTTTCGACGTCCTCCTCCTGAACGGTAAGATCCTATTTCGTCACACCGGCAAATACCCTCTGGGGCACAAGCGCCGGTACCCAGTAATGTCATGAAAATAGTTAACTATTTTCGACTGGATTCCGGCCTTCGCCGGAATGACGAGGTCATCTGACGGAGTAGCGGTTTGATCCATCATTATTTCGACAACCATCGGGAGTGGTCCGGCGCCATGACAATGTACTAGCGGCTCTTGGTCCAGTAAGTCGCACCGGTGGCGGTCGTGGTGTCGTTAAGACGGCTCTGGAACAGGTAGGCGGCGGCCCCGCTCTTGTCTGCGCCCAGAATGCCGGTCACTGCCATGTTGGTGGGGCGAACCAACTGGCTTTGGCCCTCGAGAACGCCATTGGAGGTCACATTGCCTTGCGCCTGCAGCTTGAAGCGCTGGTCGGCCTGGCTCACCAGGTCCAGGCTGGTGCTGAAGCTGGCCTTGGCGAAATCGACATTGAGCTGGCCGTTTTCAACCCTGGCCACACTCAGCGCCTTGCGTGGTTCATCCAGAATATAGGCTTCGCTCTGCTGCAGGGCGAAGCCGATCGAACCTTCATGCGGCACTTGCCCGTCGGCAGACTTTTGCCGCAACAGGGCGAATTCGGAGTTCATCGCGATCAGGCGTGTGCTGCCATCCATAACCTTGATCAGGTCTACGTTTGCCGCCTGCTCCAGCACTGTCCGCCAGCGACCCCAGATAATCTGCGCGGGTGGCGGCACTTCCGGAACCACCGGGGCGATCACAACAGGAGCAGGAGCGACCACTTCTGGAACAACCGCTGGAGTACTCACCGCAGGAGTTACTGGAATACTCGCAACAGGAGGGGGGGCGGGAGTTAGTGTTGGAGTATTTGCCGGGGGGGTAACGATGGCCTGGATTTCATGCTGAAGATTGGCAGCCCTTTGCACCGTCATGACCTGTTCCGCCGGGCTCAAGACAAGTTCGCCCTTGGCGCCGCTGCCGCCGGCTTTCGCCTGCGGTTCGTCCGGACGCGCCGGGGCAGCGCCTTCGGGAGCCACCCCGACGCCACGCAGCAGTTGGGGGAAGGACTGCCCCTTGCTGACTTGCAACACCTGCCCAAGCTGGCTGGCGAATAGTTCGCGGCTGGTATCGCCTTCGCACGGACCCACGCCTTCCGGCCGGCATCCGTTTGCAAATGGGCTGACTACCACCCCGCCGGAAACCACCGCCACGCGCGCGGTATTTTGATCGGCAAAAACGGTAAAGTCGGTGCCGCGTACGCCGATGGCGGCCACCGGCGTGTTGAAACGGAAATTCTGCTTGGCCTGCTTGACGCCTTCGCCGGTGATGCTGCGCGCCACACCGCCCAACAATTCCAGCTTGACCCGGCTGTTCCCCGGCTGCTGCTTGTCGATATGGTAGGCCACGATTCTGGCCTGGGTGTTCGGGCGCAAAATCAGGAAACCTTCATCCACGGTTTTCAGGTAGAGGTAACCGTCTGCGCCGGTTGCAATCAGGCTGCCTTCTTCCACCGCCTGGCCCATCAGCAGCTGTTTGCTGTCGGCATGCACCGCGCCCGCCACGAACACCACGCGCGCAGCCTCGCCAGCGTGCGCAAGCAGACCAGCCCCTGCCAGCAAGCCGGCAAGAATGAACTGGCCGGCCAGGCGGACGAGCGAACCGGATCGGCAGGGCATTTTGGAAAAAGGACTGTAATTAAACATGGCGAACCCCCAAACCTACACTAGCGCGAGTACGCAAAGTTTTCTGTGACAACGGTCACACTCTTTGATTCTAGCATAAGGGAAGGACTGAATAAGTCCGCCCTTGGCTACCGCTGTACTTCGAGAAATTTCCCTTGGCGATCCCGGGTTTGTGCTATCAATAATTGCTTTCGCGCGTTAAATTCATGCTTGGCGCTGAAGAGTGGCACGCCCACCGTCCGCACCCCGGTAAAGAGACGAAGAAATACCAGGTCGAAGGCGTGCGCGAGTTTCTTAACTTATTGGAGATCAAGCCATGAGCAGCATGGCTTACAAGGGCTATACGGCCCGTGTCGATTTTGACGACAGAGACAACATCTTCGTTGGGCGCGTGCTCGGTGTGCGCGCCATCATCGGCTTTCATGGCGAAACCGTTGCGGAATTACGTTCCGACTTTGAGGCTGCCATCGACAGCATGATTGAAGATTGCAGGGCAATGGGAACCGAACCCGAGAAACCCGCCAGCGGTAAGATGATGTTGCGCGTCCCACCCGAAGTACATGGGTCGGCTCTCATAGCCGCCCAGGCCGCCGGGAAGAGCCTCAACCAATGGGCAACCGAGGTGTTGAAGGAAGCCGCTCACGCATGATCCTTCAGGGAGAGGTAAGCACCCGTCATTGCCCAACACTATCAAATGCGCCCATTCTCATTCGGCCGTGGCAACAGCTTCGGCAAGTGTGCGAAAATGACTTATTTTTAGGCGGGCAAGCGTGAACGTGGCATTCTGGGTGCTCTGGAACATGGCGGAGGAATGATGGCGGCGTTGCTGCGCCAGCTTTGGACCTACCGGGGATTCATTGCCGCCAACGTCAGGCGGGATATTGCCGGCCGCTACGCCGGCACGCTGCTGGGCGGCGCGTGGACGCTGCTGCAACCGCTGGCGATGATCCTGATCTACACCCTGGTGTTTTCGCAGTTGATGCACGCACGACTTGCCGGCAGCGACTCGCCCTATGCCTACAGCATCTACCTGTGCGCCGGCACGCTGCCGTGGGTGTTGTTCGCCGAGTCGATTGGGCGAATGACCTCGGTGTTTCTGGAATACGGCAACCTGATCAAGAAGGCGCAGTTTCCCAAGGTGTGCCTGCCGGCGATTGCGCTGCTGGCGGCCAGCTTCAATTTCGTCGCGGCGTTTGCGATCTTCCTGGTATTCCTGACGATGATCGGCGCTTTTCCGGGTTGGCTGCTGCTGCCCTTCGCCGCGGTGCTGGCGGTGCAACTGGCGCTGGCGGCGGGCTTGGGGGTAATGTTGGGCACGCTGAATGTGTTTTTCCGCGACATCGGGCAGGCTACTACAGTGGGACTTCAATTCTGGTTCTGGCTGACGCCGATCGTGTACCCGCTGGCAGTCGTGCCGCAATGGCTGCAGGATGGACTGCGCTTCAACCCGATGGTGCCGATCGTGACAGCCTACCAGCGGATGCTGGTGAATGGCGCGCCGCCCGAGCTGGCGCCGCTGGTTTACCCGGCAGTGCTGGCGCTGCTGCTGGCGGCGCTGGGCTACCGGCTGTTTCGCCTCCATGGCGGCGAGATGGCGGACGAGTTGTGACAGCCATGCCGCGCATTCTTGTTTTCACCACCTATCCTTTCAACCGGCCCCTGCACGGCGGCCAGTTGCGTGCGGCCAACCTCGCCGCCGCCTACCGTGCGGCGGGCTTCGAAGTGCAGACGCTGGCGGTGTATCAGGAGGAACATTACACCGATGTGACCACCCCGGACGACGTGGCTTTTCCGCGACATTCGCCTTTTCGCCTGTATCGCGGCGCCTCGCTGCCTTTTGTGGACGATCTGCTGTCGGGGGCGTTCGCTGCCGCGGACACTGTGGACGGCGGCGGCTACGCGCAAGTGCGCAGCCGGCTGCGGGCGCCACCCGACGCGATCCACCTCGAACAACCCTGGCTGCTGCCGCTGGCCGAGCGGCTGCTCGCTGAACCGGAGTTCGAGCGCTGCCGGCTGGTGTATGGCTCGCAGAACGTGGAGTGGCAACTGAAACAGCAGATTCTCGATTCTTATGCGGTCGCCGGCAGCGCGCCGGTAGTCGAGGAAATTCGTGCGCTGGAAGCCCGCGCCTGTGCGCGCGCCGACCTGGTGCTGGCGGTAGCAGAGGCGGATCTCGCCGCCTTGCAGGCGCTGGGCGCGCGCAAGTGCCTGCTGGCGCGTAACGGCATCGCCGCTGCGACGCCATCGGCGGCGGCGCTGGAGCGCTGGCAGCGGCAGTTCGACGGGCTGCGCTTCGCGCTGTTCGTGGGCAGCGCGCACCCGCCGAACATCAGCGGCTTCATCGATGTGGTCGGGCCGTCGCTGGCCTTCCTGCCACCCGACCGGGCGATCTGCATCGCCGGCGGCGTAGGGCCGCACATCCGCGACCTGCCGCAACTGGCGCGCTGGTCACTGGTCAACGCACCACGGCTGCGGGTTCTCGGCATCCTCTCGGACGATGACCTGGCGGCGGTGAAGGCGCTGGCGCACATTTACATCCTGCCGATCCGCGAAGGCAGCGGTTCGAACATAAAGACCGCTGAGGCGTTGAACTCAGGCAAACCCGTGGTGGGCACCTCGGTGAGCTTTCGCGGCTACGAAGCAGCGGCGCGGGAACTTGCCGGCGTATATGTCGAGGACGACGCGGATGGATTCCGGCAGCGGGTGACCCGGTTGCTGGAGTCGGAAGCGCGCCCGCCGGCGCCCGCACAGGCGGCGTTGCGCAACTCGCTGTTGTGGGAACGGACGCTGGCTGATGTGCCGGGGGCGGTGTTGCGCTGCATCGGGAGCCGCGCATGAGGGGCACCATCTGGTTCGACGTGACGACCTTGCGCGAGTGGCATGGCCGCCCTGCGGTGGGGATCGTCCGCACCGAACGGGAGATTTGTCGGCACTTCCTGGCTGAGTATGCCGACTGCACGCGCTTTTGCGTTTATGTTTCAGCGGGATCGCGGCTGGTCGAACTGGAAGCGGGCGAAGTCGTGCGGCTGCTGGAACCGCCGCCACCGCAAGTGGCGGCGCCCGCCAAAGAACCCGCCAACTCACCCGCCAACGCACCCGTTGCAAGCCGCCCGCCAGCCGAGGAGCGGGTGAAAATGCTGGCGCTGCGGTTTCTGTCCTGGTTGCCGGAGCGCTGGCGCCACCCGATGAAGCAGCGTCTGTTGGCGCTGCGGCCGCGCGTGCACCAAGCCCTGAACCTGGCGCGGCAGCTGCGCGATCTTCTGCGCGGCACGCCGGTCCAAGTCCCGAGTGTCCCGCCACCGGCA
Source organism: Sterolibacterium sp. (assembly GCA_028713555.1). Lineage (GTDB taxonomy): Bacteria > Pseudomonadota > Gammaproteobacteria > Burkholderiales > Rhodocyclaceae > JACRAR01. Next base: position 13,618 of record JAQTOA010000005.1, read on the forward strand.
CCACCTGGCGACAAGGTTGCCGAGCTCGGTCCGCATGACGTTTATGTCTCGATGGGCCTGGATTGGACCTACAAGGACGTGGTGCGGCTGTTCGGCGAGAAGCGGCGGCGGGGATTCCGCATGATCCTGTTCTGCTACGACCTGATTCCCTACAAGCTGCCGCAATTGTTCGCGAACGACGTGGTGCGGAACTTCGCGCAGTATTTCGTGGACATGGCGTGGTGCGCCGATCATGTGTTCTGCATATCGGCGCACAGCCAGCGGGATTTCGCGGCCTTCCTGCTGGAAGCGCATCATGGCCGCGCGCCCGCTACCAGCGTGATCCCGCTCGGCTGCGAGATTTCGCCGCCCGATTACGGCCATGTGGCGGACGCAGTGCGGGCCTTGCTGGAACGGCCCTTCATCCTTTTCGTGTCGACCATCGAGCGACGCAAGAATCACGAGACGATCTACCGTGCCTACACACGACTGATCGATGCCGGCATGAAGCCGCCGGTCGCGGTGTTCGTCGGCATGCGCGGCTGGGGGGTGGACGAACTGTTCAAGGACTTGTCGCTCGACCAGCGCGTGGCCGAGACCATCGTGGTGCTGCAGCACGTCAATGACGACGAGCTTTCCGCGCTCTACGAAAAGGCGCTGTTCACGGTCTATCCCTCGCTCTATGAGGGCTGGGGACTGCCGGTGGCGGAGAGTCTCGCGCACGGCAAGTTCTGTTTGGCCTCGAACACTTCGTCGCTGCCCGAGGCGGGGGGCGATCTGGTGCGCTACCTCGACCCGTGGGATGTGCCTGCCTGGACGCAGGCGCTGCGCGAGCTGTTCGAGCAGCCGGAGGAAGTGGCCCGCCTTAACCGGCGGGCGCGCGAACTTTACCTTCCGCCGCGCTGGAAAGACGCGGCGCGAATGGTGTTCGAGACGGCACAGACGCTGGGGTCGATTGAGTAGTCAGGCAAGTAAGCGCTCGACGACATTTGGCCAGCCGATGTCGCGGGCCAGGTAGCTTTCGCGGCCGGCGACGCCCATGCGCGCCGCGCGCTGCGGGTCGGCGCAGACATCGTCGATGGCCGCGGCAACCGCCCGCGGCTCGGGCGCGGCGATGCGCCCGGTTTCACCCTCCACCACGAATTCAAGCGGACCGCCGGCATCCGTGCAGGTAATCACCGGCTTGGCGGCAAGCATGGCTTCGAGGGTGACGTAGCCGTAGTCTTCGTCATGGGGTGCGAAAAAGACGGCGGTGGCATGCGCATAGTAGGCGAGCAGTTCGTCCTCGCCGAGCCGGCCGAGGAAACGCACTCTGTGCTGCAGGCCGAGTTCCACCACGAGTTCCTTGAAGCGCTGCGAGTGACTGCCCTCGCCGGCGATCAGTGCGACCACCGGCGATTCGACATGGATCATGGCGCGAATCAGCAGGTCGATGCGCTTGAGGCTTTCGAGGCGGCTCACGGTAAAAATGTAAGGCAGGGCTTCGGCGCAATAGAGGCGCGTGGCGAGCGGCGGCGGGTGATAAAGCACCGGTGCGGCGACGCCGTTGTAGCGCAGCAGGCGCGCCGAGACGTTGCGCGAGATGGTGAACACCGGATGGGGCGGCGCCAGGGCGAGCGCGTCCTCGTCGTGGATGGCCTGCCGCAGGGCGCGCTCCTCCTCGCTCGCCCCCGTTTCGTCCCAGAGGTCGTAGACGCCGCGGTACTGGTGCAACAGCCAGGTAACGCGGCCAGGGTAGTCGAGACAGTAGGCGGGAAAACGCAGAGCGATGACGCGCTCGGGATTATGCAGGTTGAGCGAGCGCAGGTCTTCGGCTTTCCAGGCTGCAATGCAGCGCCGCACGTCGGCGGTGGGAAAGAAGCGGAACGGCAGGCGGATGATTTCGGCCTGGTGCCCGGCCGCCTCGCAAGCCGCGCGCAAACCTTCGGCGAGAAGTTCCGCCCCGCCGCGCATGAAGGGCACCTGCACGTCGGCGATGACTATGCGCATGGCGCCTGCTGCTTGCGCGCGACGATGCCATAGTCGCGCGAGATCCAGATGTAGCTCTCGATGCCGCCGAAAACATAGTCGGCGCTGTCGATGGCGCGCGGCGGTCCTTCGCTCCGCTCCTCGAAGAACCAGGCGCGGCTGTCGGCAAAGCCGCGGGCGCGGGCGAGGAAGACCAGGGTGTCGGGGTGGATCGGCCGCAGGTGGGTGGGATCGCGATAAAAGTCGCAGGCGCCGACCAGGATGTTGCAGGGGTTGGGGGTCTCGAGCAGCATGACGCCGCCGGGAACCAGGACGCGACGGATTTCGTCGATCAGCCGCAACAGATGCGTGAAATCGAGGTGCTCGACGACGTGGAAGGCACTGACGATATGCTGGCTGGCGTCGGGCTGGCCAGCCAGCCAGGCGAAGGCATCCGCCTGCTCGGCGGCGAAGCCGCGTTCGCGGCAGAGGCCGACGACTGCGGCGTTGGCGTCGACGCCGCGCGCAGTCCAGCCGGATTCGGCGGCGAGTTCGAGCCATTCGCCGCGACCGCAGCCGAGATCGAGCACCGCAGCGCCGGCCGGGATGGCGTCAGCATGCAGCAGGTCGAGATAGGCGGCGAGACGACGCTTGACGGTTTCACGCGGGCCGCGAAAGCGGTTTTCAAAGTCGAGATAGAGGAGATCGAGATCCGGATCAGCGCCGGCGCTTGAATCGGCCAGAGCGGGCAGCGGCAAACGCTTTTCGGGCGGCCGCAGTCGGGAGAGGACAAGTTGTTCTTCGAGGCGGGCGATATCGCGCTGCAGGACAATCGCATGGGCATGCTTGCGCTCGATGTGGGCATTCATTTGGCGGGCCCAGTCGAGCAGCATCCGGTTGAATGCCAGTTGCACGCCGAGGGCTTCGCGCTGCACCTTGAAGGCTGCGCGCTGCGCCTCGATGGCTGCGCGCTGTGTCTCGATGGTTTCGCTCTGTGCGTTGAAGGCCAGGCGCTGCGCCTCAATGGCTTCGCTCTGTGCGTTGAAGGCCAGGCGCTGCGCCTCAATGGCTTCTCGGTCCGCTTCGATCGCTTCGCGGTGTGCCTCAATGGCTGCGCGGTGTATGTTGAAAACTTCATACACGGGCCGCAGCAGCCAGCGCTCGATCCGACCAAGGAGCCGATGAAGCCAGCGCATGTAGCGGAAAGGAAAGCGCGAAAAAGGTTTGGGCAGGCGATCGAGCGGCTGCACAACCTGTGACAGATGATCGACCGGCTCTGCTGGCTGTAACGGACGATCGACCGGCTGCCCGCCCTGTGGGAGACGCTCGACCGAACTTGCTGGCTGAGGCAACTCGACTGGCTGCGCAAGTTGCTGCAACCGGTCTAACAGGGCGATGGTTTCGGGACGCATGGCGGCATGTTCGACCGCCACGGGGTCGGTTTCGATCAGCTCGCGGTAGCTTGCGTTGCGCCGCCAGATTTCGCGGTGGATTTGTTCGATAAGCCGGTCGGCGTCGGGAAGCGGTTGCATGGCTCAGGCCTTTCTGCTGAAGTGCAGCGGTAACCGGCAGAGACCGACGAAATCGGGAAGCCCGGGGGCAGGCAAGATTTCGAAAACGGCAGCGTGGTCCCACCAGTCGTAGCTTTCGCTGATGTGGGATTCGGCGCGATGGAGGGCGACGGTCACGCTGTAACTGCCAGGACCGAGATTGAGCTCGGTAATCTTGAACTCGAAGGCGGTCTCGCGGCCGGCCGCAATGTGGCCAAGTTCGGCCGCGAGGCAGTGGGTGTTGGTGCCGAACACTTCGATGCCAAGGCGGTCCTTGATCATGATGCCGATGGTGAAGGTATGTTCGTCGACTTCTTCGTTGCGGACAATGCGCACTTCGATGGCGAGGGGGGCGCCGATGGCCAGCGCCGGCGTGGTGTCGGCGCTGCCGTCGAGCAGAACCGCCTCGATGCGCGCCTTGCGGTTGCCGGAGCGGAAGCCGGCGCGGCCGAGACGATCGTTCACGGGACCGGATTCGATGCCTTCGGCCTGTCCGGCAGCGCCGGAAAGGGTGGCATTGTAGTAGTCAAGAACTTCGTTGGGATCGCCGTCGCGCACCATGAGCCCGTTTTCGAGAAGGATGGCGCGGTCGCAAAGGAGCTTGACGGCGCCGGGATCGTGGGAAACAAACAGCAGGGTCATGCCGGCCTGGCGGTAGTGGCGGATACGATCGAAGCACTTGTGCTGGAAGTAGGCGTCGCCGACGGCAAGCGCTTCGTCGATGACCAGGATCTCCGGCTGCACGGCAGTGGAAATGCTGAAAGCCAGGCGCACCTGCATGCCACTGGAATAAGTACGGACAGGTTCGTCGATGTAGGATCCGATTTCGGCGAAGGCTTCGATTTCCGGCATGCGGCTGTCCACCTCCTCGCCGCTCATGCCCAGCAGTTGTCCGGCAATGCGGGCGTTCTGGCGGCCGGTGAAATCGGGGTGGAAGCCCATGCCCAGTTCGAGCAGGCCGGCCATGCGACCGCCGACACGCACCTCGCCTTCGCTGGCCGCGCTGGTGCCCATGACGAGCTTGAGCAAGGTGCTCTTGCCGGCGCCGTTGCGGCCGATGATGCCCACCGACTCGCCGGGGGCCACCTGGAAGTCGATGTTGCGCAACACCCAGATCAGCTTATGCGCAGTGGCCGCGCCCGGCACGATCCATTCGCGCAGGCGTCCCCACCGGCTGTGATAGCGCTTGTAGGACTTGCCGAGATTGCGAATCGATAGATGCCCCATGTCACTCAACCACCAACCATTGCTTGCTGTTCAGATCCAGCCGGCATAGCCCGACGAGGCCATGCTTCTTCGCGTAGGCGCTGACGCGCTCGGCGTAGTCCGGGTTGTTGGGGAAACCAAAGTTCCAGTCCGGCGGATTGAAAGACGCAACGCCATTGATTGTCGGAATCCGGATCATCTGGGCGATGATCATAGCACTGACGTTGTGCGCATAATAATTGTTAATCCATTCGGGAAAGCCGGGGAAAGAATCCTGGCCTTCCCACCCCGACACATAAAACACCCGACAGGCGTCGGGCGGCGCATGCGGCATCGAGATGCGCGCCAGTTCCGCTTGCCGGTCAAGATTCAGGTAGGGCTTGTTGATTTCTCCGGCGACCAGTAATGCTGCAAGCGGAAGCAGGACTGGCAGTGGGATGTGCTTCAGCGACAGATACTTGACCGCAATGACAACGACCGGCAGCGCCAGAAATATCTGATAGGCTGCAACCACGTTCAGCGCTTTCGCACCCGGGAACAACTCGTAGACAAAGAACCATGCGCTGTGATGAGAAACGTTCAGGGTCAGCAACCAGGTAAGCACGCTGGCGATGACCAGCGACGGCAGGACCAGCTCGGTGCTCGCCTGGTGGGGCTTCCTCAAAAACCGAATGCAGCCGCATAAGAACAGGAAAAACAATAGGACGGTAAACCCGGTGTTGTAATACTCGCCCTGCGGCCAGTAGCCCGGGGAGAGATAGGACAAGATGCGGTTATAAAGATGGCCATACAAAATATTGTCGTAACCGACCTGAAGAATGTTCTCAATAGGAATGGTATTCGCTACCACGGTTTCGTAGGCGCGCACACCGGACTCGCGGGATTTCGGCAAAAACGCGTAGATGAACGGCAGCAGTGAGACAAAAGCCGATCCAATAACCAGGATAACCGAGCCATAGCAGGCTGCAAGCCTGGTTTTCAGATCGGCCCATCCAGGTCGCCCGGCCCTGACCAGCATGACCACCGCAAAAGCGCTGAAGTAGAAGGCGAAAAACCAGGCCATATAGAAACAGGTCAGGCACCACGCACCATAGAACAGCCCGGCAGCCAGCCCCATCACCCTGAACTTTCTCGTATGGCCTTCAAGAAAAGCTGTAATCGCGCTCCAGATGAGCAATGTCAGAATAGGTGCAAACGCAACGGTGGCAAGTTGTATCCTCTGGCTGTGTATCGTCATGCCGTTGCTCAGGGTGAACAGAATTGCCGCCAGCAGCGCCCAGTAGAACGACAGGGAGAACGCTTTTCTGCACAGCAGATAAGCCCCGACGAATCCCGAGGACTTGATGACCAGGCTGGCAAGCTCGGTAGCGATAAATGGATCCAGGCCAAACAACCGGAATGGGGAGTAGGCTATGCCAACCAGGAAATAGGCGTCCGTCTGGGCAATGGTTCTGGTGTAAGGAAAAAAGTAATTGACCTGGGACCAAGTGGCATCTCCGCCCAGAACATGAAACCAGTGTTCGAGAATGGTTGCCACAATGACTGCGTCGTACCTGTCCCCATGCAGGACGGCAAACCCGTCAAGCAACTGATAGCGGTCCTGGACAACCAGACAAAGAAGCAGGAATATCCCGAGCAGCAGAAATCTTTGAGCGCGCCCTGGATCAGTCCAGGCACGCAAGTTAGAACCCATATTTTTCTCCGACAACCTGCTCAGGATCTCAGCGCGATGATAATCCCCAGCACGATCAACGTGACTCCGACAAAGTATTGCGGCTGGAATCGCTCCCCGAGAAACAGGTGGCTTCCCGCAGGCACCAGGACAAAGGCCAGCGCCATCAGCGGATAAGCGCGACCCAACTCCATTCTTTGCAGCACCCATACCCAGGCCAGGGTGGTTATCCCATACAGCGCAAAAGCCGCGAGCAGGAGTCCCATGGTGTTGGTATCAAAGTAGCTGCCAGACCGTTGCAGCGATGCAGCGCTCAGCTTGAACAATATCTGGCCCACCGCGATGCCAAGTACGCAGGCAAATGCCACAAAATAACTCATCGAGCAAACCGACCAGTCGCGCGAGATTTGTTGTCAGCTCGCATCTTCGGTCTCCGTCCGGTTTCTGATATTTCGTTTGAGTCGGTGGAATGGCCGGTTCGGAACCGAACTGATGTCATGGCCCAGAAAAGCCAGGATTAGCTGCAGGCCGATAATCACCGGCAAAGCCGAGAGCATTACCGTTCCCGCCGATGAAGGGTGGTCCAGACTGATCGAGTGAATCCAGTGATAGCTGCCGAACAAGCAGCCAAACAAGAACATGACCATACCCAGCGGCAGCTCGACGGAGGCCAGCGACATATCCCTGAGATAATAGTTATAGAAAACTCTTTTCAGGAAATTGCGGACATGCTTGACGAGAAACTCGCCAATAATCCGCGAAATTTTCAGATTGCTTACCTCGTCGCCATATTTGGCATTCATCGGAATATCAACGACGACTGCGCGCAACGTGTTCAGCCGAAAAAGCATGTCGGTTTCAAAAAAATAGCGGCGACTGATCTTCTTGAACGGCAGATGTCTCGCTACGTCGGCATGAACCGCCGTGTATCCGTTGGTTGGATCGAAAATATCCCAATACCCTGACGACAGCTTGGTCATGAACGACAAGGCTGCGTTGCCAATCAAGCGGCCCCTGGGCATGGCGTGAATCTCCTCCAGGTCGAAGAAACGATTCCCCTTGGTGTAGTCGGCCTCGCCTGCTGCAATTGGCGCCACAAAGTCCGGGATCAGTCTTGGGTCCATCTGACCGTCGCCGTCAACCTTGACGATAATCTCCATCCCGTCGTCAATCGCTGCCTGGTAGCCTGTCATGACAGCACCGCCGACACCCTGATTTTCCGGATTTCTGAGGACAAGGACGCGCGGGTCCTTGCAATTTTCTTCAACACAAGCCCCCGAGCTATCCGGACAGCAGTCATCGACGACGTAAATCCGGCTGACCTCAGGGCCAATCCGACTGATTACGCCGAGAATGTAATTGCGGACCTTGTAGCAGGGAATCACTACCGCAATTTTTTGGTTTGTATTCGTCACGCCGTGTTTTGAACCCCTATTTACGGACTTTATTGCCACTTCCGGCTTATCTTGATTTTGTCGCCATTTGACGGACTTCTCTACTTAAAATTGGTGCGGCTGCAAGGGGCAGGTCAATTCGAACTAATTTCCGGTCTCAATTCAAGAGAGACGATCCCCAACCCGAGGCGCCTGGCATCCTCTGACAAACCTAACTCAGCCGGTGACTTTGCATTCTTAAAATTGAATTTAATCAATAGCTGTCCATTTTTCTCCAGCGCCAGAACCTTGGGTATTTTAACAACTCGCACCCCGCTATTATGTTGCTGGTTGTAATTCAAAGTGGCAGCATGGTGATTGTTAACCAGGATATCGACTTCCTGAGATGGATGTTTGTCGGCCAAAAAAGCATGGCCATCAATCAATAATTCGAGATCATTCTTTGGCCTGCTAGAGAGATCCAGAAGCAGTGACGCCGTATCGCCGTCAGACCATGTTCCCCAATTTTCAGGCGCAGACCATCCCAGCAATTTATATTTTTGGCCGGTGCCGTTCGAAGAGAAATAAATGCGCTCGAAGTCATAAGCGCCTCCCCCGGAAATACTGGCGACTGCACTCGTATTACAAGTTCTACATTCTTTCAGATTCGGTGCGATGATGCGGAATCCATCCAGAACACCTGCAACATCTGATGCGGAAATATGGCTTGAAGCGATTCTCCAGAGCACATCGTCATTGAAGACATAAAGTGAATCTGGGCTAAGTTCGTTATTGACCACGGACGCAGTAATATTTTCTCGTGTCTCTTGCTCTTTTTTCGGATTTATTCTTGCAAAATATCCCGTATTAATCGCCATTCGATGCGCGGCAGCGAACTGGGATAATGGCATCCAGTTGGTGGCGGAATTATTAGCAGGAAGAACGACAATTATTTTTCTGCATTGCTGGGCTATGTCGCCCCAAAGAGGGGAAGCCATGGGCGAGACCCACACTGCCGAATGAGAATATTTCTTCCTAAGATGATGCCATGCGTCGGTGGAATCAATCACCTGGATCACCAACATCGCCACGCAAAACGTAATTGCAACTCTACGTTTTAATCTGGTAAATAGAAAATAGAATATCAGCAGGAATATAAGGTAATAAACCGGCCAGAAGAATCTGCCGGCAACTCTAAATGTATTTGTGAGGGGTCTTATTATCCATGGCAAACCGTATGAGAATAACTCATGGGCGCCAGCGGCCACATGATTTGAAAGTGCATAGCAGAAAAGGCCAATGGAGATAATTGTTATCGGGATAATCTTGACTTCATAGCTTATCTTTGGGTTTCGAAGAAATTCATAACCGGCTATAAACCCGAGTCCAAGCATGCCAATGCCGAAATAATTGAACCCCTCATTCCAGCCTCCGCCTACTTCCTGGTCGCGAAACAATTTTGACCAAATGACATTGGGGTCAATCACGGATAACAGATTCATGCGATAAAAGCCGTAACCATCGGATGCAATGCCGCTACCCAGCATGAAATATCCGGCAGCCCACATGCTGAATGCAATGGATAGGCTTCCAACCAGAAAATAGCGGGCTGTTTCTACGTTGCCGGTCTGTTTTATCCAGCGCCTCTGGATCAGATCGGCCAACCAGATCGCTGTAACCATTGCAAGTAAATAAGCTTGTATCAGTGCTGTTGCTGCCAGCAAGACGATCCAGCGTGTAATGCAGGTTTTCTTTGCAAAATAAAAGTAAAGACCGGCTAGCAAAACCCATTGGGCAAGCAAAGCGTAATGGACGACTTGCAATCTCCATAAAAATACCGGCGCGATTAAGAAGAATACGCAGCCGATGATTGGTAGCCATTTATCTTGGGTAAAAAGTGCAAGTAACTTCCATGCGAAGAATGATTGAAGTGAAAAGCAAATCAGAATCCAAAGCCCGGTGTACTGGAACATCTCGGGCAAAAACGCGTTTAGCGGTTTGAAAATAAATGCCAGCAGTGGAATTGAATCCGTAAAGACGATAGAACTGCCAATCTCCATCCCGTAATTGGGATTAGCGCCTATTGGCCATTGGAAAAATGGCGAGTAACGGAAAAACTGCCACCCTAACCAATGGGTAGCGGGATCCCCATCCATCAGCCAGTCCGTATAGGTTGGCCAAAGAATTTTGCCTCCTGTAATGAGCCAGAAGGCTGCGCAGCCAAACAGCATCGACCACCAGGCGCCACTGATCTTCGGTATTTTGCTAAAACACATTTTTATAAACACGGACATTCGGAAATCACAGTATGTTAGTAGTACGCTTTTGCGCTAGTGTCCCAACCGCATCGCACGGATAATTGTTCCGAAAGCAGGCAGATGCACTTCTACCGTGCTTTCCCCAATAGGTAATTGGACGGCGCAGAGAGCCGGCAAATCAGGCCGGTTTATGCAAAGTCCGGTGTCATAGGGGGTTACAATCAAATGCGCAGGGGATGAAAAAACAGGCAGTGCCACCGTCAGTTCCTTCCGGCAGAGGATATTGAAGCGCCTGACCAGATTTTCTGGTGTGGAGAGTTCCTCGTCATACGAACATCCCTCCTTTTCCATTTGCTCGCGCAGCGCTTTAGCTGAAAGAATGGGGAGCTTTCCGGAATGCTTCGGAACGTACTCGCCGAATGCGCTGAAGCGGACATCATCCAGATTTAGCGCTTTGTCTGGCAGTAGCGAGTAATCGAGCGGGGCGAAGTTGCCGCAGGAGAAAAACATGGCCAGTAATGCAGCGACACCAATCTTAAATGCCTTTCCTGGCGTAAAGATATGCTGCACTGACAGAAGAGCGAGAGCGATACTTGCCGGCGTAATTATCGCCAAGAGACGCCATGGGAACTGAAGAAATGCCGCACCTGGTACGTGGCGATAAATGGGAATCGCCGATCGTGTCTGCATGAACATGGCCATACCTCCTACCAGCATCATTGCGATGGTCTGGGAAGAAGGCGCGTGCCGAAGGAAGGGGGTGGCTAGAGGCTTCTGTGATCCCATGCGAATACTGCGGATATGGAACCAGACAGCCACTGCGCCGCTGCTCAACATGAGAACGGTGAGCGGGAAATCCAATTGGACAGTGTAACTCTGCCAGGTGCGCCCCCATTGCCATTGAGAGTCCCAGAAATAAAGCCCTAGGGCCTTGATCTGATTTTCCGGCAAAAAATTGAGGGGGATGATGCGTTGCATGTCATAGTCTTGACCTAACAGGGCCATGGCAAAAAGGTAAGGGCCAGCCAGAAGACCAAAAATAATCAGAGCTCGTCCAATCGATGTGATTCGCATGATTTTCAGGGGCAGATGTTTGGTGAAAATCAGGCAGAGTCCTGTCAGCACAGTAATAATGCCCATAAAATAGGCAAGGGTTGAATGTGCGAGGAAAATAAGCGCGAGGCTGACAGAAAAACCAGCTGAGACAAGATTATTCCTGATGCTTTGCAGAAAAAATGCCAGGCACCATGGCGCAAGCATGGCCGCAGCAAATTCGGCCATGGCGCCACGAACCAGATAGTTGGTATTCGTGTAATTGGCGAACAAGAGCATCACCCCGCCGCATACCGCCAGCCCATGCCCGCAACCGATCTCCCGGCATAATCTGTAAGTTCCATAAGCCCCGATAACAAGCCAACCCCATACCGTGAGTAATATCGCCGCTTTCATGGAACCTATCAAGGCATATGCATTTCCGGATACCATATAAAATAATTTGTGGTAGAGCGCTGGTTGTGCTGAACCGAAGCCCCCATTGTCGGCGGATGACCATAGAGGAAAGAAATCGCCTTGGTCAATGTGGCTTGCATATACAAGTGTCCGTGTGAAGAAGCTATCCCATTCGTGATTCATGGGCCATCCCCTCATGCGCGCAAGAGGCAGTATGGCGAGTCCGGATATGGCTACGAGAATAATGAGACGGAACAGCATTGGAGAATGACTTGCGAGCATGGATAGGCGCTGCCACAAAGCAGCAACCCGCCTGCTGTCGAGTGAAAACCTCACCGATATGTCCAGAAATTATGCAGCAGAAAGGTCACTGGCGGAACGACACAAACAACGAGGCCAATGCCGTACGAAAAATGTAGCCCAAAATAGTGCGCAGCGCCGGAAACAAGCATGGCCAGGGAAATGCCAATACTTGAAACAATGCAAAAACGGAAGAAATTTCTTCCTTGCAACTGGCTTGAAAAGCTCCACATGGTATTCAGCAGATATGAAAATATAGTTGCGGCCAGAAAAGCTACTCCGTTTGCAAGCGATGGTGTTAGCAGTACTAATTGAATGAAAGCAGACGCGACGAATACGTGCAGACCTGTCACCAACAACCCGGATAGGGCAAAACGCAAGGCTGGCCTCGTGAGCGCGGGAAGCAATGTCTTAGCGCTCATCGGCGACTGCAAGAACGCAAAGCAGTGAGACGCCAAAGGGAAGATTGAAGTGCTTTAACAAAAACCGCTCAGCGCTGAACAACGCACTGAAAAGGTTGTTAATGAAAGCCGCGGGGATACGGGTTCCGGTCGCCAAGGGGTTGCCAAGCAATTTATCTCTCAGTCGCACAATGACTGCCAGTGGGAACAGAATCGTATTGAAGTACGAAATTTTTACAGGGCGAAGCCCCGCGGCTGCTATTTTCTTGCGCAACTGAAGTGCTGAATAACGTCTCTTATGGTGGAGGAATTCGTCATGGGCACCATAAAGCCACTGATAAGCAGGGACTGTCATTAAGATGCGGCCATTCTTTTCCAGAAGATTCTTTATGACAAGAAGTGTTTCAGTATCTTGCTCAATATGCTCCAGTACATCGAACATGCATATCAGGTCGAATTTCTGTCTCGTAAATGGTATTTTGTCTGGACAATATCCTGCCCTAATGTCATGGCAATTGTTTGTTTTTGTTGCGGCAATAGATCGAGCTGCGTCATCCATTTCGAGAGCGCTTACTCTCCCAAACTTGTCCAGCATCTCAATATTTCCTCCTGTACCGCAACCCACTTCGAGAATTCCCGGATTATGCGGAAGGTTCAGACTCGCTATGGTTGACGAAAGAATGGCTCTTCGGCCCGAGAACCACCAATGCCTAGACTCGGTTTCCGCCATTTCAAGATAAGCGGCAGGATTCATTGCCTTGTTCCGTAATGCCTTCTAATCAGATAAAGCGGCCTGCATTTTGTTTCCATGTAAATCCGGCCGATATACTCGCCAAGCATACCTACGCTAATTAGCTGCAAGCTACCAATAAACAGAACTGCCACTAGCAAAGATGCATAGCCCGGAATATCGACGCCGTGCATCAACGTTCTTGAGATTATGAATATGGCATAGGATAATGTGGCTATCGCCCCTAATCCTCCGATGTAGGACCAAAACTTAAGTGGCGCAGCGCTAAAGCTAGTGACACCTTCAAGCGCAAAATTCCATAGTTTCCAGCCTGAAAATTTGGAAGCCCCCGCTACGCGAGGGTTCCTGACGTAATCCAATGTTACGGTTTTGAACCCTACCCAGGCGAAAAGCCCTTTCATGAATCGGTGGTGTTCCGGCAGTTGTTTGAGCGCATCTACTGCAACCCGGTCCATCAAACGGAAATCGCCCACATTCTCGGGAATCTTGATCGTTGAAAGTGCATTGTGAAATTTATAGAAGATTTCAGCTGCTTTTCGCTTGAGGAACGAATCTGAGCTTCGATCGACTCTTCGTGCCAACACGACCTCGGCGCCCTTATGCCACTCCTTAATCATCTCAAGTATCAGTCCGGGCGGATCTTGAAGATCCGCATCGATAGGGATAACAGCATCGCCGGTTGCCGCATCAAAACCCGCTGTCAATGCCGCCTCCTTTCCGAAGTTCCGGGATAGTTCTATAACTTGAAACCGCGAGTCCTTCTCGGCAATTGAAATCAATTTTATTAAGGTGTTGTCGCAACTTCCATCATCGATACAAATAACCTCGAAATCCAGCTCTGAAGCCCTGCTGAATATTTCGCATAGCTCCGCATAAAAATAATCAACAGCTTCGCCTTCGTTATACATTGGCGCAATTATCGATATTCTTTTCCGCTGTCCACTCGCGCTCATAATTGGTTATCCCAAACTGACGTTCCGTTTACGGACTTTGCTGCCACTTCCAGCTTATCTTGATCTGGTCGTCATTATATTTAAATATCGAAATGTTCTCGTCGTTGCGCACGGCCCGCAATTCCAGTATCAGCGACTGTTGCGGGGTGAACTGGTAACCCAGCGCACTGCGCAATATCTGAATTTGTTGATGCCGGGTTTGATCGATGATGCCTGGAGAATAGGGCGTTTTACTTTGCCAGAACTGGCGGGACCATCCCAGTTCGCCGAAAACATTTTCGCTCAGGCTGGTGCGTCCGTTCAGGCGCGCCAGCCATCCGTGACGATCTCCGCCGGGACGTTGGCCAAGAGCCCGGTCGGCCAGGTAAGACAGGCTTGCCTGGGTCAATGCCCGGTTGGTGCGATAGTTCAAGAAGCTGCGCAACTCCCCTGTGTTGGAGTCAAAATCGTTCAGGGTCTTATACGACGCGTGGGCGATATTCGCCGCCAAGCCAAGTTGCATGCGCTCGCCGAATGCATGCGCCATTTGCGTTTGCACCTGGCTTTGAGCCTGGTAAGGCTTCCCGCCCAGGCTCAACAGGGCCAGCGAGCCGGTGCTGCGCATATTCCAGCTACCCCAACGCCAGGGTAAATCCATGCCACCGATCAGCGAAGCAGTGTTGTAACGGAAAAGGCTGTCGTTCCGTTGCGCCTGGAACTGCACAAAACCCAGTGCACCATTGGCTGTGACGCTGCGCCAGTATTCCATCGCCAGCGCCGTGTATTGGTCGCGCTGCGGTTGGTATTCCGGGAGGAGTTGCAAGTCGACGCGGTAATCCCCGTTGCCGATGCTGAAGGCAGGGTTGCTTGCACCCTGATTCAGGTTGCTGTCGGCACCCCGACCGACCGACACGGAGAGTTGGCTTTGCGGCTGCCAGCCGTGGCAACCCTGGGCGCGGCGGCGCGCGATCAAATCCAGGAGCACAGGCGGCGGCGCGAAGCGCTTGATGATCGTCTGAAACAGACGCTCGGCCTCTTCGGCATGACCCAACTCGCACTGCGTAAGCGCCAGGTCCAGCCAGGCGCCCGCATGTTGCGGCTCTTTTTCGATCATGCGGCGAAGCGCTTCGCTGGCATCGTTTTGCCGTCCCTCGGCAATCGACTGCAGGGCATCCAGATAGAGATCCTGCGGGATCTCTGGCGTCTGCGCCAGCAGCAGACCTGAACAGGCGCACGCTACGACTGCCGGCAGGATATGTCTAATGCATCTTTGTCCCGATCCGCGCGCACCCCATCCCGACTTTTCGCCGCGCACCAGGATCATTGCGCGGAAATCCCCGACAGCTCCGCAGGCGCCGGAGCAAAGGTGTACAACGTGGTTGGCTTTTCTTTTCCTCGCAACAGGACTTCCCCCAACAAGATCAATTCATGCCGCGTGCAGAGGCTGGCCGTTCCCTGGCCGATAATCACGTCATACGGCCTGTTGCGCGCCTCCTGCTCCAGGCGTGACGCCGTATTGACACTGTCGCCGACAGCCGTATAGACACTGCGCTGCGACGTGCCAAAGTCACCCGCCATCGCGGGACCGCTGTCGATGCCGATTCTCACGCGCAACGGCGTCAGGCCCGCGCGCCGACGCACGGCATTGTACGCGTGCACTTCCCGCAAAATTTCTTTTGCCGCATCCAGCGCCAGATCGGCGTGGCCGGAATCCGCCAGCGGCGCTCCCCAGAACGCCACCAGACCGTCGCCGGTGTATTTGTCGAGGGTGCCTTGGTATTTCAGCACCGGACGCGTCAGGCAGTCCAGAAACTCCCGCGTCAGCTGCGCTGCGGCTTCCATGGGCAGTGACTCGACATGCGAAGTATAGCCTTGCAAGTCGGCAATCAGCGTGGTGACATCGACCCGCTTCAGCGCTAGAGGGTTTTTGGCGTTACTGCGCAACAAGGTGTCCACCACCGCCCTGGCCACATATTGATGCAGTGTTCCCAGCAAACGGCGCGAACGCTGCTGCGACACCTGCCAGTCGAACGGTATGGCCACTGCCAGCAAGAACGCAATCGTCGCCAGCGGACCGGTCGTTGAGAATCCATTGTCATAGCGGCTCAGCCCGTAGGCCAGCACAACCCAGATTGCCGACGCTACGGCCAGCATCGCTGCATTCGTCAATGCCGAGAGGCGGGGAAAGCCGACATTTGCCAGCCCGGCCACCAGGATCGCGAACAGGATGGCTATCCAGCGCCCCGGCCACGCCACGGACTCTTTTTGGTCGCGCGCATCCAGCAAGCTGGACAAGGCGCTCGCATGAACCATCACCCCTGCGGTGGAAGAAGTCAGGGGCGTCGATACCCGGTCGGCGAGGCCGAGCGCGGAAGAACCCACTAGCACCAGACGACCGCTTACGACGGCAGCCAGCTTGGTATCGCTCCGCCGTTGCAGGATGCCCGCTGCAGACACCACGGTATAGGCCGACCAGTCATGCGAAAATTTCAGCGGCAGAAATCCCCCGTCTGCGGGCCTTTGCACCATGCCGGCGGGCAGGATGGGGTTGCTCGATCCGGCCGCCGCGCAACACTCCAGCAGTGCCAAGGCCAGCGTCGGATGCAGGCGCCCAGCGAACGAGGTGTTCAACGGCAGACGGCGCAACATGCCGTCCTGATCCGGGACAAAGCCGATGTTGCCCACGTAACGTGCCTGCGCCAAGCCGGAATGGTTGGCGATGTAGCCTTTGGCGGGGATTGCGGCGGCATGCTGTTCCGCCGCCTTGCTGCCACCCTCGGCCAGTTGACCGACTCTCAATGGTAGCGGGCGAGACTCATAATCAAATGCCTGGCCCAGGACCACCGGGCCATGTTGCGCCAGCATGGCCAGACGCATGTCGCCTGCTGAATCGGCCTTCTCCGGCAGGATCAGATCCAAGGCCACCCCGCTGGCCCCGTCGGCCAACAGATTTTCCACCAGATCGGCGATTCGCTGTCGTGGCCAAGGCCACGGGCCGAGCGCAGTCAGGCTGGCCTCATCGATATCGACGACCAGCAGCCGCTGGTCTTCGACGGCACTGGCCTGCCAACGTGTAAAGTGATCGCGCAGCCAGGCGTCGGCAAAGGCTGTCTGCCCCGGCTCCGCCCCCCCTTCCAGGCACACCGTCACCGCAACCGCCAGCAGCGCGATGAGCCAGCGTATGGCGGCAATCGGTGAGGAAAACAATGGGAGCAAGGCAGACCCGGGCACGACACTTCCTGTAGGGCGTCCCGCAATCTGGCGGGTGGCTATGGCTAATAAGTGAAACTGGCTGGCGCTCATTCCTGCCGCCCCAATCCACCCTCAATTCTTCCATGCGCAGTTTATCAAATTAATCGCGCTTGACCCTTCCCCAAGCAGTTCATGCCGCCCAAGGTGGTTACCTGCCTGATTTCATTGAGCGTCGCCGGGCTTGCGATTCGCGTCTTCGACCAGCGCCTTGAGACGGTCGGGGAAACGTATGATCAGGCGTCGCATGTCCTTTTGCACGATGTTGGCATTGATCAGCACGGCGATGGCACGCGTGACGGTTTCCCGCGAGGAGTTGATCATGATCGAGATTTCCTGATGGGTCGGCATGTTGTCGATCTGTTCCAGCCCGCCTGGCGCTTTTTCCTTGAGGTAGTGCAGCAGCGCGAAGACGCGCTGGAAGGCATTGGGCAGCGCTTGCGCGGCGCGCAGGTCGGACATGCGGCGGATCAACTGGGCAAAATGCTGCAGCATCGCCTCGGCAACGGGCGGGTGGTCGAAGAACATGCGCCGCGCGACTTCGCCGGGCAGCCACAGGACATGCGACGGCAACACCGCCACCACGCTCGCCGAGCGGGGGTGGCGGTCAACGACCAGAAGCTCGCCGAAAAATTGGCCGGTTTCGATGAGGTTCAGCCCGACTTCCCGTCCGTCCGGCAGGTGGTCGACGGCCTGCAGCTTGCCGGTGAGCACATATCCCAGTTGGTCTGCGGTTTGTCCCTTGGACAGGATGACCGCCCGCTTGGCATACATGGCAATCTGGGCATGCTGCAGCACGGCGTCCAGCCGCTCGGGCGGAAGCAGGTTCAACAGCGGCAGCCTGGCAAGCGCTTCCCGGTTGACTTGGATTTTCATATGCATGGCAGGTGACGCAGGAGATATGCCGGGCGCGGGTTGATTGCAGGAATATTCAGCACAATATGACCATGCGACAGCACTTAACGATCAAGGCGACTTTCGCCAACCCTGATGATGAAACTCGTCATTATTCCGGCGACAGCCGGAATCCAGAGGAGCGACGATCTGGACACCGGCTTGCACCGGTAAGACGCGCTTAGTGTCTTGTGATGTTTCGCAA
Organism: Sterolibacterium sp.; assembly: GCA_028713555.1. Lineage (GTDB taxonomy): Bacteria > Pseudomonadota > Gammaproteobacteria > Burkholderiales > Rhodocyclaceae > JACRAR01. The sequence goes on from JAQTOA010000005.1 coordinate 31,784, forward strand.
AATTGTCCACGTTAGGTTGATATCTCACACCAGGAACAACCAGGGCTGATGATAGCCGCTTTGCCCCATAAACCCAATCACGGCGTTCGAGACGGCTTCCGGCGAATCCGCGAAGCCGATCAGCACCTGCTCGCGGCTCTTCTGTCCGTCACCGAGGGTAGACACCCAGAAGGTATAACCGTCTGGATCGGGCGCCCGGTCCAAAACGTTGGCATAGAGCTGGGTGATGAATTGGTCGTTGCCGAGTGTCCCGTATTTCTGGTTGAATTCCGGTGAATGGGTAAAGCCTCCGGCGATGGAGACGAGGCCGCCGCTGAAGTGAAGCCAGAAATCAAGTCCGGACGTATCGGGGGGCCGGTCCAGCGCCGCCTTGTAAAGCAGCGCCACATTGGCATTGAGCGGGTCCGTCACATAGGTCGTCTGATCGTTGAACTGCAACGCCAACGCCGTCTTACCGACATCGATATGGTCGATTCCGTCGCGTCCGGGAAGGGTATCGGCCAGGTTAATGGTTCCGTCTCCATTGGCGGAGAGTCGATAGCTGGTGTGCGCTCCAGTTGGAACAATCGTGTCGATGCCCGAACCAGCGATGATACTGTCATTGCCGCGACTGCCGACGATATTGAGGTTCTCGGTCTGGCTGTGGAGGTCAAGGGTGACGCCGGCCTGGGCGGAACTGGCGTCCACCGTCCGAATATTCACCAGTTGGTTGTCGCCGGCCTTGTTGAGGTCGGCGGAGGTGGCGGAAAGCACCAGAACGTCATTGCCGCCCCCGCCATCCAGCGTGTCGGTTCCCGAGAAACCGTAGAACTTGTTGTCGAGGGCATTGCCGACGATCAGGTCGTTGCCCGGCCCATTGATGAGATTAAGGACGGATTCGCCGAAGGGAATGGCCAGATTGTCACGCACGGGACCGCCGCCGGCGCCGACCCCGATCGAGCTCAGGGTACCCGGCGACATGAAGACGATCGATGGCTGGATCTGGTTGCTGATATCGATGGTGTCGTTGCTGCCGCTGCTCAGCAGGGAACTGATGAACGGAACGCTGTTGCTGAACTGGTAAGTGTGCGTCTGGCCGGTCGCCGCGGTATTGGCCCCATACAGATATTGCACGGCGGCGATGTCCAGCAGTCCCGGCGTATCGCTATAGAGGGACGTGTCAAGATTGTCGACATAGGACATCGTCGTATATTTGGCGTTGTCCCAGGCCTGGGGGAGCCAGGGTGACATCGAACCTCCGCCGCCCGTGTTGTAGTTTCCCGGATGCTTCAAGCCCAGCGCATGCCCGGTTTCGTGAATCAAGGTCAGCAGGCTGTAACTTCCGTCGCTCAGGCTGGGCATCCCCATGGAATTGTCGAGAAAGACATCCGCTTGCTGCATGGCGCCATTGCCAAACTGCGAGGTCCAAGTGACTCCCGACGAACCCGCTTGGCTGCTGGTGCCAAAGCGGACCTGGGCAGTCGCTTGGTTGCTCGTCTGGGTAAATGTGATGTTGGCGATGGCGCCGTACTCAGCCAGGACATTTCTTACGATCTGCTGTTGCGCCGCCGTCAGCGCCCGGAAACCCGTTTCACCATCTTCCGTGGCACCGTCGGCGGCGGAGGCCATGAACGAATAGGTCAGCGAGACCGGCGTGCCCACCGATGAACCGCCGTTCCAGCGTTGATTCGGATCGGCTTGAAGGTGCAGGAGATCCTGCGTCAGACCGGATAACGCGTCGGTATATTGGCTCAAGATGTAGCTGCCCGTGCCGCCGTTGCCGCCGATCATCAGATAGTAAGTGCCAGTGATTGGCGCGGTGAAGGCGATTTGCGGATCGGCCGCGGTCGTCGTCGCCTGTTTTGCGATGGACCAGACCGCCAGGTTGTCGCAGCTCTCAAGGGTAACGCCGTTGGCGTAGCAAAGGGTCAGCGAAGGATCGGTCAGCGTACCGCCGCCCGAACTTGCGCCGGACAGGCCGAATTCGTAGCTGGTTCCAGCGGTAAGGCTTACCGAATACCAGTCATGACCAGCGCTCAGGGTCAATGGCATGAAGCCGGTCCCGGCGAATTTCTTGACGGCCAGCGTGGAGAAGCTGTCATTGTGCGCCGTGAGGCTGTAATTGCCGCTGTCGAAGTTGATGGCCTGGCCCTGGCTGACCCGGATGTAATAATCGCTGCCCGCGGAGTCGACCGGGACGACGAGAGATGTCGTATTACCCGTTTCCCGGGTCAGCAACAGATTGCCGTCCTTGTCGTAAATCGCCACCGTGCAGGATGGATGGGTGGTGGTGTGGGGCGCGGAAAAATCCAGGACCAGCGCGCCGGCGGCAGTGGCGGTCACGCGGAAGAAATCCGCATCGCTTGAGCTCGACAGCTGTCCCTTGACCGCATGATCAAGGCTGAGCGCGTTGGCCGTCGCAATGCTGCCGTTGCTCTCGCTTTCATAGTCGCCGGCGCTGCCGGCACCCAAGCTTACTTTGAAATAGTCCCGATCGTTTTCTGAGGACAAGAATCCCCTAACCGAGTCTCCCGGATTAAGGGTATTCGCACTCGAAAAAGAATTGTTGGGTTCATGCTCGAATACTATTGCCATTGTCTTACCGCCCAAGCATTGCGTGAAGTCCCGTATGATCGTCGATGGCACATCCTGTTGCAAGCCAGCTTGGGGAATAGACCTCCGCTTTGCCACAAGGTTTCCGCATCCGGCGCTTATACAGCTTTTCTATTTGCCCATAGGTAGATTTGGCGCGACTGGGGCGCGGCGCTCGCTAAAATCAGGCCCTGTTCCAATGCTCGCAGCGGAGGCACGACGTGACGGCTTCAATCGCAACCAATCAGACTATCCTGGTCGTCGGCGGCGGCATCAGCGGCATGACGGCCGCACTCGAAGCGGCAGAGTGCGGCAAGCAGGTGATCCTCGTCGAGCGCAGCCCGACTCTGGGCGGCCGCACCGCCTTGCTCTACCGCTACTTCCCGAAAATGTGCCATCCGACTTGCGGCCTGGAAATCAACCTGCGCCGCCTCAAGGGCAACCGCCACCTGCGCGTGCTGACCATGACCGAAGTCACCGGTGTTTCCGGCCGGCGCGGGGACTATACGGTGCAACTGAAGGTTTCTCCGCGTTACGTCAATGGAAACTGCACGGCCTGCGGCGACTGCGCCGCCGCCGTGTCGACCGAAATCCCCAATTCATTCGAGTATGGCATGGGAAAAACCAAGGCGGCCTATCTGCCGCATGCCATGGCTTATCCGCAGCGTTACGTGATCGACCCATCGTTGATCGGCACCGCCGATGGCGAAAAAGCCAAAGCCGCCTGCAAATACTCGGCCATCGACCTCGCCATGCGGGAGGAGAACATCGAGCTGAAGGTCGGCGCCGTGATCTGGGCGACTGGCTGGAAACCCTACGATGCAGCCAGGATCCAGCCCTACGGTTACGGCCGCTTTGCCAACGTCATCACCAGCCTTGAGTTTGAGCGCCTCGCCGACCCGCACGGCCCGACCGGCGGCAAACTGCTGCGTCCCTCCGACGGCAAGCCGGCGAAGAATATCGCATTCATCCAGTGCGCCGGGTCGCGCGACGAAAACCATCTGCGCCACTGCTCGCGCATCTGCTGCATGGCCTCGCTGAAGCAGACCCGGTACGTACGCGAAGCTTACGGCGACGATTCCGCCGGCAAGTCGACCATTTATTACATCGACATTCGCGTCATCGATCGCCTCGAGGACTTTTACCGCATGGTCCAGCAGGACCCGACGGTCAGTTTCGTCAAATCGAAAGTGGCAAAGATTACACAAAACGACGCCGGCAATCCGATCCTGCACGGCGTCGATACCGAGGGCTCCCACCGCTATGAGGCCGAGCATGACCTGGTGGTGCTGGCCGTCGGCATGGAACCGGAAAGCAACGACATCGAGCTGCCGGCCGATATCTGTGTCGACTCCTCCGGCTTTATCGAAGGATCCAGGGAAGGCGCCGAGGCAGGTGGTCAGTTCGGCGCCGGCGCGGCAAGCAGCCCGCTGGATGTCAATCGCTCGGTGCAGAGTGCCACGGCAGCGGCCTTGCGCGCCATCCAGGTGATCCACAAATCTGCAGCAGTCGAGGTATAGCATGGCCGACAACAAATTCGCCGCATACATCTGCACCGGTTGCGGCATCGGTGACAAGCTCGATCTGGCGCAGATGGAAAAAATCGCCCAGAAGGAAGGCAAGATGCAGATGGTCAAGCGCCACGACTTTCTCTGCAATGCCGAAGGCGTGCAATTGATCCGCAACGACATCGACAACGAAGCCGTCACCCATGTATTGATCGCCGCCTGTTCGCGACGCGCCAAGTGCGAAGCCTTCGATTTCACCGACGTCGCCTTGGCGCGCGCCAACCTGCGCGAGGGCGTGATCTGGGTGGTTGCCGAAGGCGACACGCACGACGAGGTGCGCCAGGAAATGGCCAACGATTACCTGCGCATGGGCTGCGCCGAGCTCAAGAAAATCAAGTTGCCGCAAGGCAATCCCAACAAGGCCGACAACAGGCGCATCCTGGTGGTCGGCGGCGGCATGTCCGGCATGACGGCGGCGCTGGCAGCCGCGGAAACCGGCTATGCGGTAATCCTGGTGGAACAAGCTGCGCAACTCGGCGGCTGGGCGGCCAGGTTGTGGAAGCGCACGCCATTCCGGGCGCCTTACGCCGAACCACAGGACCCCGGTGTCGCCGAACTGGTCGGCAAGGTGAGCAAGCATCCGCTGATCGCCGTGCATTTGAATTCGACTATCGCCGAGACCGACGGCGCGCCGGGTCGCTTCAACGTCAAGATCGCCCAGGAAAGCGGCAGCATCACCAGCGAGCAAGTCGGTGCGATCATCCAGACCACCGGCTTCACCGGCTATGACGTTGCCAAGCTGGTGGAACTGGGCGGCGGCCAAGCTCACGTCGTTGATCAGGCCGGCCTGGAAACCCTGGCGAAGGCTGCCAATGGCAGCGTCATCAAACGTGGCGACGGCAAGGTGGTGCAGAGCGTGGTCTTCATCCAGTGCGCCGGCCAACGCGATGAAGCTCACCTGCCCTATTGCTCCGGCCACTGCTGCGCCACCAGCATCAAGCAGGCGATGTACTTCAAGAATGACAATCCCGACATCGATACCGTGGTGATATACACCGACCTGCGCATGCCGGGCATGGGCGAGGACTTCTACCGCAGCGCCCAGGAAAAAGGCGTGACTTTCACCAAAGGCAAGGTCTCGAAAGTCGACGGAACCAAAGCAGGCTGCCAGGTAAACTTCCGCGACCTGATCCTCGACGAAGACGCCAGCATCAGTGCCGATCTGGTGGTGCTGGCCACCGGCCAGGTGCCCAACTCGGGCGTGAATATCGACCTGCCCGACGAAGACCCGGCCAAGGCGCAGCAGATTTCCATCCTCAACCTGAACTATCGGCAGGGCAAGGATTTGCCGCAACTCAAGCAAGGGCTGACCGATTCGCACTTCATCTGCTTCCCTTATGAGACGCGCCGCACCGGCATCACCGCGGCGGGCCCGGTGCGCCGCCCAATGGATATCCTGCAGGCCACCGAGGATGCCACCGGCGCCGCGCTGAAAGCCATCCAGGCCGTCGAGAACGCCAATGCCAGCCGCGCTTCCCTGCCGCGCGTCGGCGACCTGTCCTATCCCATCGTGCGCCTCGAAGGCTGTACCCAGTGCAAACGCTGCACCGTGGAATGCCCGTTTGGCGCCATCGACGAGGATGAGAAAACTTTCCCGGTATTCAACGAGTCGCGCTGCCGGCGTTGCGGCACCTGCATGGGGGCCTGCCCGGTGCGCGTGATCTCTTTCGAGAATTATTCGGTGGATACCGTCGGCAACCAGCTCAAGGCGGTCGATATCCCCGACGAGTTTTCCGGAAAACCGCGCATCCTGATTCTCGCCTGCGAGAACGACGCTTATCCGGCGCTCGACATGGCCGGTTTGGCGCGTCATGTCTATTCAGCCTTCGTCCGGACGATCCCGGTACGCTGCCTGGGCTCGGTGAACGCCATCTGGATCACCGACGCGCTCAATTCCGGCTACGACGGCGTCATGATGATGGGCTGCCAGCACGGCGAGAATTACCAGTGCCACTTCGTCAAAGGTTCGGAACTGGCCACCTACCGCATGAGCAAGATCGACGACACGCTCAAACAGCTTGGCCTGGAGATCGAGCGCGTGGCCACTTACGAAGTGGCGATCACCGACCATGCGCGCGTCGCCCAACTGATCAACGACTATGTGGCGAAGATCGTGGAAATCGGCATGTCGCCCATGAAGGGCTTCAGCTAAGGAGCACGGCTAAATGCGTAATTTGAGTTATGGCAGCAGCTTCCTGCGCGAAGTCGAGGCGCGCGTCGAGGAAGGCGAATGGGTCAAGATGTGCATGCAGTGCGGCGTCTGCGCCGGTTCCTGCCCATTCGGGCCGCATTGGGCGCACTCGCCGCAGAAGATCTTCATGATGATTCGCGCCGGCAAGCGCGAAGAAATCCTGGGCTCGGATGCGATGTGGATGTGCACTTCCTGCTACAACTGCATCGTGCGCTGCCCGCGCCAATTGCCGATCACCCACATCATGCACGGCCTCGCCAGCTATGCGCATCGCCTCAACCTGGCGCCGAAGGGCCAGCCGACGCGCGAGTTCGCCACCATGTTCTGGAACAACCTGGCCAGGAAGGGGAGGATTAACGAGCTCAAACTAACGCTCGGCCTTTACTTCAAGGACGGCTTGGCCTCAGGCATCAAGACCGCCATGGGAATGCAGAGCGTCGGCCTGGGCATGTTGAAGGCTAAACGCCTCAACCCTCTGGAAATTCTTGGCGGCCACGGCCTGAAAGATCTCAAGGGCTTTCAGGCCGTCATCGCCAAGGCGCGCGAAATCGAAGACAAGAAGCAGGGTTTGGCAAGCTGACGGAGAGGAAGATGGCGAAAAAAGAATATGCGTTCTACCCCGGTTGCTCCTCGCAGCTCAAGGCGTCGGCTTCGAACTACCTGACCTCGGTGACTTCGATGTGCAAGACACTGGATGTCAAGCTCACCGAGATTCCCGACTGGAACTGTTGCAGCGCCTCGATCGGCTATTGCGAGGGCGGCGAACTGCCGCGCCTGGCCATCAACGCCCGTAACTTCGCCCAGGCCGAAACGCATCTGCCGGGCCAGGATATCGTCGCCACCTGCGCCGCCTGCTGGCTCAGCGCACGCGAGACCAAGGACCGGCTCGACGCCTCCGCGCAACTGATGCGGGAAACCAATGAGGCGCTGGCTGCCGCAGGCCTGCATTATAAGGCCGAGGTCAAGGTTCGCCACATGGTCGAAGTCCTGATCGAGGATTTCGGCTACGAGGAACTGAAGAAGCCGATGAGGAAGTCTCTCGAAGGCATCAAGTTCGCCGGCTACGTCGGCTGCCAGACCAACCGACCCTTCGGTATCGCCGGCGAGTCCTTCGAGAATCCGCTGTATCTCGACAAAATGGTCGAGACGCTGGGCGGCGAGGCGCTCACCGACTACGACCAGAAGGTCGCCTGCTGCGGCGGCGCGCTGGCTTTTTCCGAGCCGGAGAAAAGCCAGCGGCAGATCCGCAACATCGTCGAATCGGCCTACGACCACGGCGCCGAGATGATCGTCACGCCCTGCCCGCTGTGCCAAGCCAACGTCGAGGTCTATCAGTCGGAAATCAACAAGAAGCAGGGCACCAAATTCAACATGCCGGTGCTCTACTACTCTCAGCTGATGGCTGTCGCCTATGGCGGCAGCATGAAGGAAGCGGGCCTCGACGGGCAACTGATCCGGGCGGAAAAGCTGGAAAAAATCGCCGGAAAATAGGCGGACTCAAACCATCGCCCGCAGACGGGCGACACGTTCCTCGGTGGACGGATGGGTCGAGAACAGCCCGGCGATGCCGCCGCCGGCCAGCGGGTTGATGATCATCATCTGCGCTGTTTCGGGGTGTGCCTCGGCCGGCGCCATGACAATGCCGCGAGCATAAGCATCGATCTTGGTCAGGGCGTCGGCCAAGGCCTGCGGATCGCCGCTGAATTCGGCGCCGCCGCGATCGGCATCGAACTCGCGGGAACGCGAAATCGCCATCTGGATCAGCGATGCGGCGAGCGGCGCCAGGATCATCACCAGGATGCCGACCAGCGGATTGCCGCGCCGGCCATTCTCGTCCCGACCGCCAAAGAACATGGCGAAATTGGCCAGTGCCGAGATGGCCCCGGCCATGGTGGCGGAGATGGTCGAAATCAGGATGTCGCGGTGCTGCACATGCGCCAGTTCGTGCGCCATGACGCCACGCAGCTCGCGCGCCGAGAGCATCTGCAGTATCCCGGTGGTGGCGGCAACGGCGGCGTGCTCCGGATTGCGGCCGGTGGCGAAAGCATTCGGCTGCGCTTCGTCGATGATATACACGCGCGGCATCGGCAGTTCGGCGCGCATGGCGAGGTCTTTGACGATGTTATAGAGATAGGGCGAGGAAGCCTCATCCACCTCCTGCGCGTTATACATCTTCAGCACCATGGTGTCGGAGAACCAGTAGGCGAAGATATTCATGGCGCCACCGAACAGCAGCGCCAGCAGCATGCCCTGCGCGCCGCCGAGCATGCCGCCGATGGAGCCAAACAGGGCGACGATCGCCGCCATCAGAACCGCGGTCTTGAGCCAGTTGCCAAACATCAGTGCCTCCCTCCAAACGTCGCAGCACTCACTGCGCCCCGATTAGATCGGGGATGAACGGAATAATTCAATCGCCGCCAAAACAATCGCCGGCAACGACCGGGAAACCGCGCAGGAAATCGGCGGCCGACATCCGTTTGCTGCCCGGTCTCTGCAACTCGGTCAGGCTCAGCGCGCCGAGGCCGCAAGCCACGCTGATACCTTCGCCATTTACCGCCAATACTTCGCCGGGCTTGCCCTCGCCCGGGACCGGCACAGCACGCCAGATCTTCAATGGCGTTCCTTTAAACACCGAGCTGGCGCCGGGGAATGGATCGAAGGCGCGTACCTTGCGTTCCAGATCGGCTGCAGGATGCTGCCAGTCGAGTACCGCCTCGGCCTTGGCGACCTTGGCGGCGTAAGTCGCTCCCTCATCCGGCTGCGCAATCGGCGTCAGGGTATCCAGGCGGGCCAGCGCCGCGACGATGGACTCGGCGCCGAGCGCGGCGAGCTTGTCGTGCAAACTGGCAGCGTTGTCTTCCGGCGCGATGGGAACTGCCTGCTTCAGCAGCATGGCGCCGGTGTCGAGTCCGGCATCCATGCGCATGATGGTGATGCCGGTTTCCTGATCTCCGGCCTCGATGGCCCGCTGGATCGGCGCCGCGCCGCGCCAGCGCGGAAGCAGGGAAGCGTGGATATTCAGGCAGCCAATACGCGGCATGTCGAGTACGGCTTGCGGAAGGATCAGACCATAGGCCGCCACGACCATAACATCGACCGGAGTTTTCTCGGAGAGTGAGAGTGCGCGAATCGGTTCGTGACTGGCCGGATCTCGCAAACGCTCCGGCTGATACACAGCCAAACCATGTTGTTGCGCCAGCTGCTTTACCGCGCTGGGCAACATCTTCAAGCCGCGCCCTGCGGGACGGTCAGGTTGGGTCAGCACCAGCGGCACGCTGTGCCCCGCCGCGAGCAGCGCTTGCAGCGCCGTTGCAGCGAATTCCGGCGTTCCGGCGAAAATGATGCGCATCAGGCGGTAACCCGCACGTGTTTGGTGAGCTTGGTGAGTTTGCTGCGGATGCGGGTTTGCTTGAGCCTGGACAGGTATTCGACAAATACCTTGCCCTGCAGGTGATCCATCTCATGCTGAATACACACCGCCAGCATATCATTTGCCTCCAGCTCAAACGGCTGGCCATCCAGATCGAGGGCGCGCACACGCACCCAAGCGCTGCGGGTCACGGTTTCGTAGATGCCCGGCACCGACAGACAGCCCTCTTCGCCCTCGCATTCGCCTTCGCGGGAGAGGATCTCGGGGTTGATCAGGGTCAGCAACTGGGATTTATCCGCTGAGACGTCGATGACAATTAGTTGAATGTGCCGGTCGACCTGGGTTGCGGCCAGTCCGACGCCGGGCGCGGCATACATGGTCTCAGCCATGTCGGCGGCAAGGCGGCGGATGTCGGCGTCGACACTGGTGATTTTTGCCGCCTTGATATGCAGGCGTGGATCGGGATAACAGATGATGGGCAGCAGAGCCATAAAAATATTGCCGTGTAATAATTGTTGCCGAATTAGACCATTACATGCAAAATCTGATGTAAACCTGCATCAGAAGAAGTTCTCGTTCGCGACCACCGACCAATCACGCGCCTCAAATCCGGCTCGCGAAGGATCGTAGCTATGACCGGAAAGGCACCAAGATGACCACGAAGATCCGCATTATATCTGTGCTGCTGCTGACATACTCAAGCCTGCTGCTGGTCTGGCCGAGTTCGCCGGCGTTGGCGCAGACCGCCCAGGTGCCACCGCTGGAATTGGCCGAAGGCGCACCCGATCGCCACATCGTCGTGCCTGGCGACACGCTCTGGGGCATCTCCAGCAAATTTCTCAAACAGCCTTATCGCTGGCCGGAAATCTGGCGTCTCAACCAGGAGCAGATCAACAATCCGCAGCGCATCTATCCCGGTCAGGTCTTGATCCTCGACCAGACGGGCGCCCAGCCGCAACTCAAGATCGCCAACCCGATCGATACGCTCAAAGCCTCGCCACGCATCTATAGCGAGGACAATCGCCGCGAGATCCCGAGCATTCCGCAACAGGCCATCGAACCCTTCCTGTCTGAGCCACTAGTAGCCGAAGAAGGTAAATTCGACAGCGCGCCGCGCATCGTCGCCACCCAGGAAGACCGTGTTTACATCGGCAGGGGTGATCTGGCTTACGTCACCGGCGTCAAGGGGAAAGCCAAGCTGTGGCAGATCTATCGACCGGGCAAGGCGCTGGTCGATCCGGAAAATAAGGATATCCTTGGCTATGAAGCTTTCTATCTGGGCAGCGCGCGCATGGCCCATGAGGGTGAACCAAGCACCTTTGAAGTGATCAGTTCGCAGCGGGAAATCGGTCGCGGCGACCGTCTGCTACCTGCCCCGCCCGCCGATATCATCAGCTACGTGCCGCATGCCCCCGGCAAGGCTGTCAAAGGCCGCATCGTCTCGGTATACGGTGGCGTCGGTCAGGCAGGGCGCGATTCGATCGTCACCCTTTCGCGCGGCAAGCGCGACGGCATCGAAGTCGGCCATGTGCTTTCGTTGTTGCGCGCCGGCGCACAGGTCACCAACTGGCATGAGGACACCAAGGAAATCCACCAGTTGCCCGACGAACGTTATGGCCTGGTGTTCGTGTTCCGTGTTTTCGAGCGTGTCTCCTATGCACTGGTGATGAACGTGACCCGCTCGGTGGAGATCGGCGACGTCGTCACCACACCCTAAGAGCTAAGGGCCCATGCCAACCGATGCCAGCCTGGCATCCTGGCTGCGACTGACGCTGATCCCTGGTGTCGGCGGCGAAGCGCAGCGCACGCTGCTCAAGGCCTTTGGCCTGCCGGAAGCCATCTTTGACGCCAGTATGGCGGCGCTGCGCGGTGTAATTGGCGCGCCACTTGCCGAGCGACTGCTGCAACTGGATGACCCCACTACCGCCGAAATCGATGCCGCGCTGAGTTGGGCAAGCGAGTCCGGCAACCGAATCCTGACCCTGGCTGACGAGGATTATCCGCAAGCCCTGCTGACCAGCGCCGATCCGCCGATAGTGCTGTATCTCAAGGGGCGCGTCGAATTGCTCAACCGGCCTGGATTAGCCATTGTCGGCAGCCGCAATGCCACCCCCCAGGGAGAACTCAATGCCGAAGCCTTTGCGGCGACGCTGGCCGCTGCCGGGCTGACAATCGTCAGCGGCCTGGCGCTGGGCATCGACGCGGCGGCGCATCGCGGCGCGCTGAGCGCACAAGGGGAAAATTCTGGTTCGACGATAGCCGTAATCGGTACCGGCGCCAACCGCATCTATCCCGCCAGAAATCATGAACTGGCGCGCGCCATAGCCCAACGCGGAGCGATCCTCAGCGAATTCCCGCTGAACACGCCGCCACTGGCTGCCAATTTCCCGCGCCGTAACCGCCTGATCGCCGGCTTGGCCAAAGGCTGCCTGGTGGTCGAGGCAGCAGCACGCAGCGGCTCGCTGATTACCGCGCGGCTGGCCGCCGAAGTCGGGCGTGAAGTCTTCGCCATTCCCGGGTCGATCCACGCACCGCTAGTCAAGGGTTGTCATCAGTTGATCAAGCAAGGCGCCAAACTGGTCGAGTCGGCGCAGGATATCCTTGAAGAACTCGACTGGCATATCGCCGAGGCCCCGCTCCGCGGGGATACAACCGGCGGCGCAATCCCTGATTCCGCCGTGGCTCAACTCTTGGCCGTGCTGGGGCATGACCCCTGCGACGTCGACACACTCGCCATGCGTGCCGGCTTGGCGCCCGATGCGCTGCTTGCCCTGTTGCTGCAACTCGAACTCGATGGCCATGTCGCCAATTTGCCCGGCGGCCGCTATCAGCGCCTGCAACGCAATTAGTGCATACTTGCGGATAGAAGCGTCCAGTATTTTTTGCCAGGCTCAACCCAGACCATGTTCGACATCCTCGTCTATCTCTTCGAAACCTATACCCAGCCCGGCGCCTGCCCGGAGTCGTCGGTGCTCGCCCGCAAGCTTTCCGCCATCGGCTTTGAACAGGAAGATATTTCGGCGGCGCTGGAATGGCTCTCTGCCCTCGAGTTCCTCGACGATGAGCATCGTTTCGCCGCCGGCCCAAGCTCCCTGCGGCTCTATTGTGCCGTTGAACTGGCCAAACTGCCGACGGAATGCCGCGGATTCCTGTGCTTTCTCGAAAGCGCACAGGTCATCGACCCGGTGCTGCGCGAGATGATTATCGAGCGCGCGATGGTGCTGCGAGAACCGCATGTCTCCCTCGACAAGCTGAAGATCATCGTGCTGATGGTGTTGTGGCGACGCCATCATTCCCTGGATACCCTGTTGCTCGAAGAGTTGCTCTCGGCAGACCACCATTCGACTATCGTTCACTGATGCCAGTCCGCTCCCAGGATACGACCGTGCCTTGCCAGTTGCCGCCACATGCGCTTATCATGCGGCGCTTCGCCTGCCCAACCATTGTCAATGAGTAAACAGCTAATCATCGCCGAGAAGCCCTCGGTGGCCCAGGACATCGCCAAGGCGCTCGGTGGCTTCACCAAGCAGGGCGATTATTTCGAGCGGGACGACTACGTCCTGTCCTCCGCCATCGGCCATCTGCTGGAACTGGCGGTGCCGGAGGAATACGAGGTCAAGCGCGGCAAGTGGTCGTTCGCCCATCTGCCGGTGATTCCGCCGCACTTCGCGCTGAATCCGATCGACAAGACCGCCGAACGCCTGAAGTTGCTGACCCGCCTGATCAAGCGCAAGGATGTCGCCGGCCTGGTGAATGCCTGCGATGCCGGCCGCGAAGGCGAACTGATCTTCCGTTACGTGCTCCAGCACACCAAGGTGGACAAGCCGATCCGCCGCCTGTGGCTGCAATCGATGACCCAGGGGGCGATCAAGGAAGGCTTCGCCCATCTGCGCAGCGACGAGGAAATGCGCCCGCTGGCCGATGCCGCGCGCTGCCGTTCCGAAGCCGACTGGCTTATCGGCATCAACGGCACGCGGGCGATGACCGCCTTCAATTCCAAGAGTGGCGGGTTCCACAAGACGCCGGTCGGTCGCGTGCAGACGCCGACGCTGGCGATCCTGGTCGAGCGCGAGGAAAAAATCCGCAAGTTCAGTCCGCGCGATTTTTGGGAGGTCGAAGCCGAATTTGGCGCGGTGGCCGGCACCTATCGCGGCCGCTGGTTCGACGAGAAGTTCAAGAAATCCGACGACGAGCATGCCCAGGCCTCGCGCCTGTGGGACGCCGCCCGCGCCGCGGCGATTCGCCAGGAATGCATGGGCAAACCGGGCATCGTCGAAGAGGAAAGCAAGCCCACCACCCAGTTGTCGCCGCTGCTGTTCGACCTCACTTCGCTGCAGCGCGAGGCCAACGGCCGCTTCGGCTTCTCGGCCAAGGCGACGCTCGGGCTGGCGCAAGCGCTCTACGAAAAACACAAGGTGCTGACCTATCCGCGTACCGACAGCCGCTACCTGCCGGAAGACTATCTGGCCACGGTCAAGGACACCCTGAAGGAAATGAAGAACACCGGCTACCTGGGTTTCGCCAGCGAAATCCTCAAGGCCGGCTGGGTCCATCCGAACAAGCGCATCTTCAACAGCGCCAAGATCTCCGACCACTTCGCCATCATCCCCACGGCGCAGACGCCGAAATCCTTGTCGGAACCCGAGCAGAAACTCTACGACCTGGTGGCCCGGCGTTTTCTGGCGGTGTTCTACCCGGCGGCGGAATACAACGTCACCACCCGCATCACGCGCGTCGAAAAGCAGGCGTTCAAGACCGAGGGCAAGGTATTGACCGTGCCCGGCTGGCTCGCCGTGTATGGCAAGGAAGCGCAGGATGAGGACGCCCAGCTGGTGCCGGTGCAGCCCAAGGAGCGCGTCTGGGCCAACGATGTCGAGGTCAAGCCGAACCAGACCAAGCCGCCGCCGCGTTTCAACGAGGCCACCCTGTTGAGCGCCATGGAAGGCGCCGGCAAGCTGATCGAGGACGAGGAACTGCGCGCGGCGATGGCGGCGCATGGCCTCGGCACGCCGGCCACGCGGGCTGCCACTATCGAGGGTCTGCTCGCCGAGGAATACATCCATCGCAATGGCCGCGAGCTTCAACCCACGGCGAAAGCCTTCTCGCTGCTATTCGCTTTGTCCAAGCTGGGCGTCGACGAAATCCGCTCGCCCGAGCTGACCGGCGACTGGGAATACCGGCTCAAGCAGATGGAATCCGGCGAGCTGGCGCGCAACGTGTTCATGGATCATATCGTCTCTACCACCCAGGAAATGGTCGACCGCATCAAGCACGGCGAGATCCCCGAAGAAGCCTTCAGCACCTTGAAGACGCCCTGCCCGAAATGCGGCGGCACGATCCAGGAAAACTACAAGAAGTTCCAGTGCAAGGCCTGCGACTTCGCACTCTGGAAGGTCGTCGCCGGGCGCCAGTACGAGCCAGAGGAAGTCGAGGAATTGCTGACGCAGCGCGTGGTCGGCCCGCTGCAGGGTTTCCGCAGCAAGATGGGGCGCCCCTTTGCGGCGATCATCAAGCTCAACGCCGAGCACCAGCCCGAATTCGATTTCGGCCAGGGCGACGCAGACAATGCCGAAGAAGTCGATTTCAGCGCCCAGGAAACGCTCGGCGCCTGCCCCAAGTGCGGCGCACGGGTTTTCGAAAACGGCATGGCCTATGTCTGCGAGAAATCGGTCGGTCCGGCAAAGACTTGCGATTTCCGTTCCGGCAAAGTGATCCTGCAACAGGCCATCGAGCGCGCACAGATGCAGAAACTGCTCGCTGACGGCAAGACCGATTTGCTCAGGAGCTTTGTTTCCAACAAGACGCGTCGCAAGTTTTCCGCCTTCCTGGTGCGCGGCAAGGACGGCAAGGTCGGCTTCGAGTTCGAACCGCGCGCACCGAAGGTCGCCAAGGCGACAACCGCCAAAACCACCGGCGCAGCTGAGTCTCCCGCCCCTGCCGCAAAGACGCCTAAAACCGCGAAGCCTGCTGCAAAAAAAGCCTTGGTCAAAGCCAAAGCGCCAGTGAAGAAAAGCACTACGGCAAAAAAAACAGCAGGGTAGCAAGGCCGCTCGACACAAGTTCGCCGTATGTTCCATCGTCCCCTGTTTGAGGGTATCACCTGTGCCCTCGGTGCGGGCTTGGCCTGGGGACTCGCTTTCATTGTCCCGCTGCTGCTCGCCGACTACCCGCCGGCAATGCTTTCCTTCGGACGCTATCTTGCCTTTGGCATCATCGCCCTGCCGCTGGCCTGGCGCGATCTGCGCCGGCTGCAAGCATTGACGCGCGCCGACTGGGGTTCGGCGTTTGAGCTGGCGCTGAGTGGCAACATCATTTATTACCTCTGCATCTCGGCATCGATCCAGCTCATCGACGTACCGCTGCCGACCATGCTGATCGGCACTCTGCCGGTGGTTATCGCGATCGTTTCCAATCTGCACGAGGGAACCTTGCCCTGGCTGCGTTTGGTGCCTTCGCTGCTCGTGATCAGCCTCGGTATCGCGCTGGTGAACCATCATGAACTGAAACATCTGACGGCCTTGCGAAGCCCGGCTGAATACGCTATCGGCGTAACCGCGGGGCTCGCCGCAGTAGCTGCCTGGACCTGGTACCCGATGCGCAATTCGCGCTGGCTGAAACTGCGGCCGCAAATTGCCTCCGGCACCTGGGCCACGGCGCAGGGGCTGGCCAGCATGCCGCTGGCCGCTGTCGGCATGATCGCTACCGGTTTCTGGTATGCAGCCTGTCCGGGCAACAGTTACGATTTTCCACTGGGGCCGCGTCCGGCCAGTTTCATCGGTCTGATGCTAATCTCCGGACTGGTTGCCTCCTGGTTCGGCACCCTGCTTTGGAATCGCGCCAGCAGGCTGTTGCCGACGGTGCTAACCGGCCAGTTGATCGTGTTCGAAACCCTTGCCGCGTTAACTTACGCCTTCCTGTTACGCGGCGAAGTGCCCGGCGCAGACGCGCTGGCCGGCATCGTTCTGCTGGTGGTTGGTGTCATGCTTGGCGCACGCGCGTTCCACAAGCGCTAACCCGGCAGCCGGGCTATCGGCGGGGCAAGGGCAAGGAAGTAGTGGAAGGCGCTGAAAGGACCGCTTAAGGTAAAATAGTGCAAATTACTTCTTACTTCGACACATGCTTTCCGCACACTCCGGCACCAAGTCCATCCTTTACGTTCGCCTGCCCTGCTGGAAGATTTATCCGGGCGGGGTGATTTACGTCGCCGACTACATCCACAAGCAACGCCCCGGCATCGCCCAGCATCTGCTCGACCTGGCATTGGTACCCAGCGCACAGCGCAAGCGCGCGCTACGGGAGAAACTCGACGAACTGCGTCCCGACATCGTGGCCTTTTCCTGGCGCAACATGCAGTCCTTTGGTCCGCATCCCGAGGATGATGCGCTCGACGTGGTGATGAAGTTCGAATACTCGCCTAATCTTTGGGAGCGCCTTACTTCGGCCTTTGGCGCGCTGCGCATTATCGGCGACTATGTCCTCACCCGGCTGCGTAATTTCGGCTACATGAAGCTGGTGCGCCGGCTGCTGCCGGAAACACGCATTGTTGTCGGCGGCACCGCCGTATCGATCTTCGGCAAATACGTTACCGCCAAGTGCCCGACCAACACCGTGGTAGTGGTCGGCGAAGGCGAGGACGCCATGCTTTCGATCGTTGACGGCTTCGACCAACCGAAGGGCGAGCACTACTACAAGGACCAGGCCGGACGCGTCACGCATCGGCCGCGCAACGAGAATTTCGATCTGCGCACGCTCACCGCAGTCGACTTTGCCTATATCGAGTCAATCTTCCCTGACTTCAAGGAATATATCGACACCGATATTGGCGTGCACACCAAGCGCGGCTGCCCTTTCCAGTGCCATTTCTGTCTCTACAACAAGATCGAGGGCGCCAACCAGCGCTATCGCGAACCGGCTGAAATCGCCAAGGAGATCGAGGTCCTCAACAAGCGCTATGGAGTCAAGCGGATCTGGTTCACCGACGCGCAATTCTGTTCGACCCGGCGCAGCATGGATCATGTCGATCAGGTGCTCGACGAGATGCTGGCGCGGCAGACGCAGCTCAGCTGGTCGGGCTATCTGCGCCTCAACTATCTGACGCCGGAGATCGCGCGCAAGATGCTGGCCACCGGCATGTGCAGCGTCGATGTATCTTTCACCGGCTCGCAGGAAGTGATCGACCAACTCACTCTCGGCTATTCGCTCGAACAACAGATGGAAGCCTTCCGCATGCTCAAGGCGCAGGGCCACGATAAGCAGAAGGTGAAGCTGTACATCCCGTTCAACGCGCCCGGCGAGACCTTGGAAACACTGCGCCACACTGTAGACAAGGTCAAGGAAATCTACGCCCTGTTCGGCCGCGACCAGGTGTTGCCTTTCATCTTCTTCATTGGCATCCAGCCAGGCACCCCGGTGGAGAAGCTGCTCATCGAGCGCGGCTATCTGCCGGCCAATTACAACCCGCTGACGCTCAATCCCTTCACCATCAAGAAGCTGCTCTACAATCCCGAGCCGCTGGGAAAACTGATCGGTCGCGCCTATCTCGAAGCGATCGAGTCGCTCGATCCCGACAGCGAGTACATCGGCCGGGCAACGCTGGACCTCATTGAACGCGATCTGCCCAGAGTCATGCCCAACTTGGCCAACGGCGCAGCGTCGGCTGCCTGAAGCGGCTTGGCTATATAACCTATTCCTCGATCAGGCTGATCAGGTGCAGGGTATTGAACATGGGACCGGTGACGTTCCAGTGGAAATTGTGGGTTTTCAGCTACAGCGTGTAGCTGTCGGCCAGCAGGCGCGACAAGCCTGCCGCAATCTTTTCCCGGTCTTTCTTGTTGATGCCGATATCCATGACGATTCTCCTTGAGGAGGGCCGGGCCAGCAGTTGACGCCTGGCATTCTAAAGAGGGCGCTTCGATTATGCCAATGAATTATCGATATTGCGATGATAGCGAATGGTTATTTCGTCTTAACCGCTTTGCAACCGGGTAAACGGCAGTCGAGCAGGGAGTCGCGCAGCAGATTAACGGCGCGATGGCGTGGGAAGCTGCTGCGCCAGACCAGGCCGACGCGGCGCGTCGGCGTCGGCTCGACGAAAGGCCGTACGCGCAACAGCAGATCGTTTTTGGGGATCAGGTCGGCGCATGATGAAGGCATGACGGTGACACCGATCCCGGAGGCCACCATGTAGCGGATGGTTTCGAGCGAGCTGCCTTCGAGTATTTGCGGCATTCCGGGCGCGCTCGCCTGCGCGCAAAGGTCGAGCACTTGGTCGCGAAAACAGTTGCCGGCGCCCAGCATCAGCAGCGGTTCATCAAGCAGCCGGATCGGTTCGATTGCCTTCTGTTTTACCCAGGCATGCTGCTTCGGCAGCAGCACGCGAAAAGCTTCGTCATATACCGGTTGGGCAAGCAGCCCCTGCTCGGCCAAGGGCAAAGCAATGATGATCAGATCCAGATCGCCGGCTTTGAGCGCCTCGATCAGCCGTTCGGTGTACCCTTCCTGGAACATCAGCGGCATGCGCGGTGCGCGTTCGCGCAACAACGGCACCAGTGTCGGCAGCAGGTAGGGCGCGATAGTATAGATCACGCCGATGCGCAGCGGACCGGACAGCGGATCTCTGCCTTGAGCAGCTATTTCGGAAACGCGCGCCGCTTCCGCCAGGACCCGCTCGGCCTGGGCGACGATCTGCGCGCCGACAGGCGTGACACGGACTTCATTGCCGCGCTCGAACAGCACCACGCCGAGGTCTTCCTCCAGCTTCTTGACTGCCACCGATAGCGTCGGCTGGGCGACAAAGCACTTCTCCGCGGCCCGGCCAAAGTGTCGTTCGCGGGCCAGCACGACGATATAGCGCAGATCGGTCAGGGTCATTCTGTCAGGAACTCTCAAGTGGTTGGAATAACACTTCGAGATCTTCGGCGGTAATCAGGTGCTGTTGGGTACCCGAACCTTTGAGGAGATTATCGGCAAGACCGCGCTTACGATCCTGCAGTGCGAGAATTTTCTCCTCCACCGTACCCCGGGTCAACAGTTTGTAGACGAACACCGACTTGTCCTGCCCGATACGATGGGCGCGCGCCGTCGCCTGCTCTTCGACTGCCGGATTCCACCATGGGTCGTAGTGAATCACCGTATCGGCGGCGGTCAGGTTGAGGCCGGTGCCTCCCGCCTTGAGACTGACCAGAAACAGCGGCACCTCGCCGTCCTGGAATCGGCGAATCGGCCTTTCCCGGTCCTTGGTCTGCCCCGTCAGCTTGACGTAGGCTATGCCGCGCCGGACGAGTTCCTCCTCGATCAGCGCCAGCATGCTGGTAAATTGTGAGAACAGCAGCACGCGCCGGCCTTCCTCAAGCAATTCCGTGAGCATTTCCAGCAACAGCTCCAGCTTGGCCGATTCGTGCGCCCTGGCCACATGAGCGCTTACCGGCAATTTGACCAGGCGCGGGTCGCAGCAGGCCTGCCGGAGCTTCAACAGGGCATCGAGGATCATGATCTGACTCTGCGCCACCCCCTTCGCCGCCAGCACCTGGCGCAGTTTCTTGTCGAAAGCAAGGCGCAACGATTCATAGAGATCGCGCTGTCCGTCAGCCAACTCGACCCAACGGACGATTTCGGTTTTCGGCGGCAGGTCGGTAAGCACCTGCTCCTTGGTTCGTCGCAGCAGGAAAGGCCGCACGCGCTCGGCCAGTTGCCGGCGGCGCTCATCGTCGCCCTGTTTTTCGATGGGCGTTCGAAAAGTCGCGGCAAAACGCCGCACATCGCCAAGCAAACCCGGCAGCAGAAAATGGTATTGCGCCCAAAGCTCGCCGAGATGATTTTCCACTGGCGTGCCGGTAAGCGACAGACGATGCCGAGCCTTTAGCTGACGCGCCACCCGGTGCGACTGCGCCTTGGGATTTTTGACAAACTGGGCCTCGTCAAGCACCAGCAGGTGATATTCCTGGGCCAACAACGCCTTCTGGTCGCGCACCAGCAATGGATAAGTGGTGAGAATCACGTCCGATTGCGCCATCTCGGCAAAATGTTCGGCACGATCAGGGCCATGCAGCGTCAATATTTTCAGGGTGGGGGCAAACTGTCGCGCCTCGCTGTTCCAGTTGGCGATCAGGCTGGTCGGCAGCACCACCAGGCTGGGAAGGTCGGCGCGCCCGCTGGCTTTTTCCAGGTGCAAATGGGCAAGCGTCTGCACCGTCTTGCCCAGCCCCATATCGTCGGCGAGTATCCCGGCGAGACCGTAGCTGCTCAGGAATTGCAACCAGTTCAGGCCGATTTGCTGGTAGGGGCGCAAGGTCGCATTGAAGCCGGGCGCCGGCAAGGCTTCGGCGATGCCGGAAAAATCTCGCAGCCGGCGACCCAACTCGCGCAAGCGTTCTCCGCCCAGCCAGTGGCCAGGCAGCTTTTCGAGCTCGGCCAGGGCGGCGGCATTGAGGCGGGAAAGCCGCGGTCGCCAGTGATCGTCATGGTTTCCGGCAAATTCCAGCAAAGGCTCGAGCCAAGTGCGCAGACGCAGCACCGGCACCGGCAGCACGTGCCGCTCGTCGAGCGACAGGGCAAATCGCTCTTCGTCGGCAAGCTGGCGCAATTCCTCGCGCAGCTGCGGTCGATTGGCGATCAGCCGCGCCAGCGGCTCCACCAGGCTGGTGCGCGTGCCGTCGATGACAACACCGAGATCGAGATCGAACCAGTCGCCATGACTGCGAACCTCATCCTCCAGCACTTCGATGAACCAGTCTTCGGCTTCCCTGATCTGATACGGAAAATCTTCGGCGATTTCAACACGCACTCCGGCCTTGGCCAGCAGGGGCACGGTTTCTTCGAGAAACGACAGCCAGCCGGCCGCATCCTGGCGATCCGGCAGCAGGCAATTCGCCGCTGCGCCGATTCTCGGGTAATTCGGCAGACGGCGCGCACAACTCTCCAGTCCATGTGTCCTCAGGAGACGCCAGACAGCAGTTTCGCTCTCAATATTGCGCAGCAATGTTCGCGTACGGCCGGCTTGTTCGGCACGCAACAAGGGTGGCGGATTTTCCAGGGCGGCAAGCGGCGGCAAGCCCGGGTATTCGAACCACAGAGACGCCATGGCAAGCTCGTCGGTCATGCGGGTGGTGGTGGCGTGGCGAAAACTTCCGGACTCCAGACGCAGCATGGCTGCCGGTTGCCCGGCGGACTCCTGCGGCGCAGCGGCTTCCGGCAAAGGCAGGGATAAGTGGCGGGTCGTGCCTATCTCGCACAAACGTTCACGCACCAGCCAAGCATCGAATTCATCCAAAGGAGGCGCCGCAAGCAGCTGAATGGCGATATCTTCGGGCAGGTCGAATTGGACTTCCCCGGCTTCCCCCCGCGCAGGATTCAGATACCAAAGCGGCCGGGTGGGCACCAGCGTCAGCGTCTCTTCGCTATCCAGGCACAACTGCAGTCTGTCTGTGGCATCGCGCCGCCAGACAATCCCCGCATGCAGCGTGGCGCCAACTTGCAACGCCGGTTGTTCGATATTTTCCAGATGCAGGCGGCCGGTACGCAATACCATGCGCAGTAGTTGTGCGCCTTCTTCGCCACGCAACAGCAGCGAAGTCTGAAAGGAGAATATGAGACTGTCCTGAAGCGCCAGGAACAGGCGCAAAATCGGCAGATCGGCTGGTTGATAGTAAGCCGGCACGTTCCCCCAGGATAGGCGGTGAAAATCCGGGCGTATCGGTTCCGGGCGGCTATAGCCGCCATTTTTTAATATCCTCGCCTTGTACAGCGTCAACTGCGCATCGGCGGGACTCAGCACATACAGAATACACTGGCCGCTTGTGCTGGCCTCGGTCTGGGGGGGTTGTTCAAGCGAATGCAACCAAGCCAGCGCAGACGGCGAGGGCAACTGGCCTTCCAACGTAATACCCTTGACCTCGGAGAGCTGGCCGGCCTTGGCCTGCCAGCCCATCAGCAGTGCAACGACATGCTTGCAATTAAAACCGACCGGGCAGCTGCATATGCCGATCACCCGCTGAACTTTCCAGCCTTCAATGTCCAGTTGCACATCCTGCTGATAGGGCTTGTGCGCGGTTCCCCGGCAGGCGCCGGTAATGCGCAGTGTCCCGCTGCCGGGATAGATGGCCGCGATAGAGGCACGGTCTTCCTGCGCATACGCCAGTCCACGCTGGACTGTGGTCCGGCTGAAAAATTCATCGGGTTGAAAGAGAATCGGCGGCGATTCGTCCGTCATATTGTTCAAAATTCGTTTTTCCGTCTAATCATCTGCATCCAAGCTTCGGACCAAGCAGCTCAACCCGGTAGCGTAACAGAGTCTGAGCCCGAGAGTCTGCTCATATCAGAAGAACATTGCCGAGTATTTGCAGGAAAGTCCTCGCTTTAGCCAAATCGATGCTCAAGAATGGCGCTCACGGGATGGGCGCGGTGTAGACACTGGTGCGCCAAGTCCTCGACCAGCTTGGAGCCCCTCCCGCTACATGTGGGAACGGCCAGGCATGCTCATGCCACTGACAAACCAGCCACCGATTCAACAGTGATCTGCCCATTGAATCGTTGCATGATCTGCTCGTGTCGGGTAACATTTAGGGCTTCTTGGGCGTCATGATTTTGACGTCAAACCACCACATCATGCTGAAAACAGCTGTCTGCACTTCTCGCTGTTGCCTGCCGCAACGAAACAAATCGGCCCTGCCATTGGCCTTTTATAGGATACTCAGATGACACAGTTTATTGCTTTTAACGGGGACGCCGACGGTCTCTGCGCCTTGCAGCAGTTGCGCCTGGCCGAGCATTCAAACCCTACGCTGATCACCGGCGTCAAACGCGACATCCAGTTGCTCGATCGTGTCAAGGCAGGCAGCGGCGATGAAGTGACAACGCTGGACGTTTCCCTCGACAGCAATCGCGCGGGGCTGCTGCGGCTTTTGGCTAACGGCGCCAGCGTGCGTTATTTCGATCATCACCACGCCGGTGAAATACCGCAAGACCCGAAACTGAAGACCTACATAGATCCAGCCGCCGACGTGTGTACCAGCATCCTGGTCGATCGCTACCTGCAGGGGAAATTCCGTTACTGGGCCATCGTCGCCGCCTTTGGCGACAATCTGTCCGTGGTCGGCACGGCCATGGGCCAGGCGGCCGGTCTCGACGCAGGACAGTTGACCCTGCTTGGCGAGCTTGGCGTCTGCCTGAATTACAACGCCTATGGCGACAGCATCGCCGATCTGCACTTCGATCCGGCGCTGCTGGCCGAGCAGCTGTTGCCTTATGTCGATCCACTGGAATTCGCGCGTCTCTCGCCGGCCTATGCTCACCTCGCCAGCGGCTTTGCCGAAGACATGCGCAAAGCGCGCCGCCTGCCGCCACTGCGCCAGACACCTTCGACGCTCGCTGTTCTGCTGCCAGACGAGGCTTGGGCCAGACGCGCCATCGGCGTGTTCGCCAACGAATTGGTGCAGAGCACGGGCGGCAACAAGGCGCTCGCCATCCTCTCCCCCAACGCGCTTGGCGGCTACACGGTCAGCGTACGCGTTCCTGCCAACCGCGAAACCGGCGCCGACACGTTCTGCCGCAGGTTCAACACCGGCGGCGGCCGCAAGACCGCCGGCGGCATCAATCTGCTGCCGAAGTCAGACGTGGATACCTTCTGCGACAGTTTCGAAGCCTGTTACGCATAGCAAGCCCGTGCGCCGAATTCCTGGCGCACGACGCTCTACCAGCAAGTCACGCCGCAGCGGGATGGCGAGGTACACCAATCGCTCCAAAAAGAACTGTCGGGCATCTTGTATGTGCAGCCCACTAGTACCCGGTTCGGCAACCGTTCTTTCTTCCAATCTTGAGGAAACACCATGAACAATCCGATGTCACTCGAAGGGCGCAACATTCTGGTAACGGGCGCCGGTCAGGGAATTGGCCGTGCGATTACCGATCTTTGCATCTCGCTCGGTGCAAACGTCGCCGGGGTGGATTTCAATCCCGACGGCCTCGATTCTGCCGCCAAACAGCATGGCAAGCGCTTCCTGTCGTTGGTCGGCAGCGTGTCTGATCAGGCTTTTGTTCAAGACGCAGTGAATAAGGCCATCGAGAACTTTGGCGCCCTGCACGGTCTGGTAAACAACGCAGGCATCACCCGGCCCGCGATGATCGACAAGATGACGAAGGAGAACTGGGACCAGGTAATGGACGTGCACGTGAATGGTTCGTTTTATTTCCTCCAGGCCGTGGGCCGCCACATGCTGGCGCGCGCCAAGGAAGGCGACAAGGCTCCCGGCGCCATTGTCAATATCTCCTCAGATGGGGGCCGCCGCGGCAGCTTTGGGCAAATAAACTATGCTACGGCCAAGGCCGGCATTTTTGGGATGACCATGACCGCCGCGCGTGAATGGGCAGCCAAAGGCATTCGCTGCAACGCCGTGTGCTTTGGAATCGTCGAGACACAGATGACAGAGACCATTCGCACGCGCTTCCGCGACAACTACCTTGATCAGATTCCCATGGGCCGCTGGGCCTCCGCGCAGGAAGTTTCGGTTCCCGTGGTCTTCCTGCTTTCCGAAGGCGCCTCTTACGTCACCGGGCAAGTGCTTTCCGTTAACGGCGGGTACACTATCGCCATGTAGTGCCGCGCACGTGTCACGAAGCAAGAACGACCAGGATGTAAAACCGGCAAGCGGTTCGGACAGCAGCGAAGTGATGTGTTCAATGTCTGGCAATAGCGATCATCCGACATCGTTGGTCGCAGAGAACGAGCACCTTGCCGGACCGGTGCTTGCTTGACACAAATCAATACTCGGATGGCCTGTTGATCTAGGATGATTATCCCTGACGGAGGTTCATCCTTGCGCGGCGAGGCTTGAGGCATAAGAATCGCAAGCGTATTGCGTGGCGTGGAGAAGGCAATGGAAGATCGGTTGATCTTTGATGCAAGATACTTGGTGGGTATTGGGCAGATCGATCGGGAACATCAGAAACTGTTTGAACTTGCGGATAAAATCTATGACTGTCTGGTGGTGGATGTAATCGTCCCGATGAAAGAAATCCGTGCGGCAATCACCGAGCTGATCGAATACACCAAAATCCATTTCGCCAATGAAGAGCAATTGATGAGGTCATCGGACTACCCTGATCTGGAGGAACACCGTGGGCTCCATGCCTATTTGATTTCCAGGATCGAGGATTTCGAGAAGAGCGTGGAACGCGGCGAGCAGGTAACCCCGGTCGATGCGTACGAGTTTCTCTGCGAATGGTTAGGCGATCACATTCGGGATAAGGATAAAAATTTCGGTGAGTACTCCTCCCATCGGGAGGAACAGGGGTCAGGAGTCCGGCCTTAGCCCGAGTGGGAATCACGCCTCAGCTTGAGCGCCGGACAAGGTACCCCGGCATGAGGAAGCTGGTATTGTGGCTGCTGGTGCTTGGCTTAATCGGCAACCTTGCTGGCTGCCCTGGTTCCGCCAGCGCGGTGCCGCTGATCGCATCGATCAACATTGCCGAATTGCCACGCGAAGCGAGTGTGACGTTGCGCCTGATCGAACGCGGTGGGCCATTCCCCCATCGGCGCGATGGAGTGGTCTTTGTCAACCACGAGAAACACCTTCCCATCAAGCCGCGCGGCACTTACCACGAATACACGGTGCCCACCCCAGGCCTGCGCGGCCGCGGCGCGCGCCGCATCATCGCCAGTGAAACCGGCGAGTACTATTACACTGACGACCATTACCGGAGTTTCCGCAAGATCAGCGAATGAACACAGCCAATTATGACCACCTCGAAGTCCTCCTGCGCGATGCTTCCCGTGCGGGCGTTTATCACCTGCCACGCTGGTCTGTTGATGGTCACGCAAGCCTCGTCGCTGCAGCCGAGGCTTGCGGCTACTTCGTGTTTAACGTCGACCTGAGCCGCGCCAAGGACAAGGATAGTCTGTTGGTGGCAATCGGCAGGGACATGGCATTCCCCGAGTGGTTCGGGCACAACTGGGATGCGCTGGCCGACTGCCTGGCCGACCTCGGCTGGCGTCCGGCCGAGGGTTACCTGGTGTTACTGGAACACGCCGACGCCTTGCAGGCTGGCGCCGAGGACGATTTTGTCAATACCCTGAAAATCTTCGCGGAAGCTGCCGACGAGTGGCGCGAACAAGGTATCGCCTTGTGGTGCTTGGTCGACATGCAGTCCGATGGCATCGCCTGGCTGCGGGATTTCTGATGTCGGGAAACAAGAAACCGGTATCGGTTCTGGTGCTGATCCACTCTCCGACATTGGAGATACTCCTGTTGGAACGCGCCACCCATCCGGGCTTCTGGCAGTCGGTCACGGGCAGCCAGGAGGATTCCGAGAGTCTGCATGAAACCGCCAGGCGCGAAATCCGTGAAGAAACCGGCATCGACGCCGCCAGCACGGACGTCATCGACTGGCAGCTAATCAATCGCTACAAGATACTTCCGGAATGGCGCCACCGTTATCCCGCGGGCATCACCCACAACCTTGAACACGTGTATAGCCTTTGCGTGCCGCGCGAGACGCCGATCGTGATTGCGCCGGAGGAGCATCTCGGCCATCTTTGGCTACCATGGCGCGAGGCCGCAGACAAGGTCTTCTCGTGGAGCAACCGCGATGCCATCCTGATGCTGCCCCGGCGTCAGGATGTCGCTGTTTTCTCCTCCTGAGCCACGGCTAGTTGCTTGAGACAAGCCGGACAATAGCAGCCGGCATCGGGCTGGGTCGCCGCGAGCGGGGGCAAACTGGCGCACCAGCAGGACTGCTGCTCCGCATTCATACCACAAGTGAACGTGGCACCGCAGCGCGGACAAATGTTCGGTGAATTCAATTCAAATTTCCCTTCTGTATAACTCTGATCGATTGTCGGCAAGACCTTGCGCAGCCGCCAAGCGAATCATACTTGCACAGCAAGCCACGGCGCGGCTTTGCCGCACCCTTTTTTCAATGAGCCAGTCAGGCAGTAGAATCGAGGCTTCATTCACTCGCCGTGCGCAGCCACCTAGCATCCATGACCAAAAATCTGACTCCCCAACTCAAGGCCGACATCCTCGCCAAGGCGTTGCCTTATATCCAGCGTTTCCACGGCCGCACCATCGTCATCAAATACGGTGGCAACGCCATGACCGAAGAGCATCTCAAGCAAAGCTTCGCACGCGACGTGGTACTGCTGAAACTGGTCGGCATGAATCCGGTAGTGGTACACGGCGGCGGACCGCAAATCGACGATTTGCTCAAACGCGTCGGCAAACAGGGGCTGTTCGTTCAGGGCATGCGCGTTACCGACAGCGAGACCATGGATGTGGTCGAGATGGTGCTCGGCGGTCAGGTCAATAAGGAGATCGTCAGCCTCATCAACCAGCATGGCGGCAAGGCGGTCGGGCTGACCGGCAAGGACGGCAACCTGATCCGCGCCAAGAAACTCCTGGTGCCGAACCAAGACAAGCCAGGCGACTTGATCGACATCGGCCAGGTCGGCGAAATCGTCGCCATCGATCCGTCATTGATCGCCCTGCTCGATACCGGTGCATTCATCCCGGTGATCGCGCCGATCGGCGTCGGCGCCGCGGGGGAAACCTACAACATCAATGCCGACGTGGTGGCGGGAAAAATCGCCGAAATTCTCAAGGCCGAGAAACTGATCCTGCTCACCAACACCCCCGGCGTACTCGACGCCAACGGCAAGCTCCTGACCGGCATCACGCCCAGGGAGATCGACGCCATGCTCGGCGACGGCACCCTTTCCGGCGGCATGTTGCCGAAGATCGCCGCGGCGCTCGATGCCGCGCGCAATGGTGTGAAAAACGTGCATATCATCGACGGCCGCGTCGAGCATGCCTTGCTGCTGGAAATCCTGACTGACGAGGGTGTCGGCACCCTGATCAAAAGCAAGTAGCCCAATCCACCTGCCGGGTGAGCGCCCACTCATGTCGGCTAGCGGCTACAATCGACATTCCGTGTTCGAATCGAGATGCTGGTTCGGCCGGACTAAGTGAGGAAAAAATATGGCAAGCAAACCGGGTGAACGCAAGCTGCAAATCCTGCAGGTCATCGCAGAAATGCTGCAAAATCCAGCGGGCGAGAAGGTCACCACCGCGGCACTGGCAAAGAAACTTGACGTTTCCGAAGCGGCGCTCTACCGGCATTTCGCCAGCAAGGCGCAGATGTACGAAGGATTGATCGAATTCATCGAATCTGGCCTGTTTTCCGTAATCAATAAAATCTCGGCGGAAGAGGACGGCGGACTCAAACAGACGCAGATGATGCTGGCCCTGCTGCTCGGTTTTGCCCAGAAGAACCGCGGCCTGACACGGGTGCTAATCGGCGACGCACTGGTCAATGAAAACGAGCGCTTGCAGGCGCGCATCAATCAGTTGCTGGATCGAGTCGAAGCTTCGCTGAAACAAGCGCTGAGGATGGCGGCGGCGCAGGGCGCCTTCGCCGCCGATCACGATGTCGCCGCCCATGCCAACCTGTTGCGCTGCTACGTGCTGGGACGCTGGCATCAGTTCGTCAAGAGCGGTTTCAAGAACGAACCGCTCGCCCAGTGGCCGCAACAGTGGCCGTTGCTGGCGCAATAGCAGGCAGAGGAACGGACATAGCCAGCCCAGTTCAACATCTTCTATCGCTGCCGATCTGAAACCGCGGCCTTTCTTCCCTCAGTAAACTTCCCGTCATGAACAAATATCTATCGATCAAGAACGCATTGTCCATTTTGATCTACGTGGTGACTTTGAGCGGAATGACCAACCTTTACGCGGATCAGCCCTTGGCTGTGCCCGCAGTGGCGGCAGCCGCCGACCTCAAGTTCGCCCTGCCCGAAATCGCGCAGGCTTTCGAGGGTGCCAGCGGCCGCAAGCTGCGTCTTTCGTTCGGCTCATCCGGCATGTTTGCCCAGCAGATCGGACAGGGTGCGCCATTCGAGCTGTTCTTCAGCGCCGATGAGAGTTATGTCGAGATGCTGCAAAAAGCCGGGCGCGCCACGGATGCCGGCAAGCTCTATGCGCTGGGACGTTTGGTGCTGTTCATTCCGAACGGCTCGCCTGTTAAGGCTGACAGCAATCTCCGCGACCTCGTTGCCGCCGCGCGCGACGGACGCCTCAAACGCCTGGCCATCGCCAACCCCGAGCACGCCCCCTATGGTCGCGTTGCCCGCGAAGCTTTGCAGCGGGCCGGTGTCTGGGAGGAGATTGAGAACAAACTGGTGCTTGGCGAGAATGCCGCCCAGGCCGCGCAGTTTGCGGCGAGTGGTTCTGCCCAGGCGGGTCTGATCCCCTTGGCCCTTGCCCGTGCTCCGGGGTTTGCAGAGCGCGGGGCTTTCGCCACCCTGCCGGAAAACTGGCATACGCCGCTGCGTCAGCGCATGGTACTGATCCAGGGTGCAGGTGAAACGGCACAATTGTTTTATGCCTTCATGCAAACCCCAGCAGCGCGCGCCATTCTTGCACGTTACGGTTTCGTGATGCCGGAACCCTGATGGACTGGCCGGCGCTCGCCCTTTCGCTCAAGCTGGCGGTTGCCACGACGCTGCTATTGCTGCCCCTGGCGGTGCTGCTGGCGCGACCTCTGGCCTGGTCCAGCTTCATCGGCAAGGGCCTGGTCGAGGCGCTGGTCACTTTGCCGCTGGTATTACCGCCGACCGTGCTGGGTTTCTATCTGCTGCTGGCAATGGGCGGCAACTCGGCGCTTGGCCATGCCTGGCATGCGCTAACCGGACGCGCGCTGGTGTTCAGCTTCGACGGCCTGTTGCTGGCTTCGCTGATTTTCAACCTGCCCTTCGCCGTGCAGCCGATTCAGCGCGCTTTCGACGCTATCCCGCGTAAGGCCCGCGAGGCGGCCTGGTGCTGCGGCCTGTCGTCATGGCGCACCTTATGGCAGGTGGAACTGCCGCTGGCCTGGCCGGGCCTGCTCTCCGCCATCGTGCTGACCTTTGCCCACACCCTGGGAGAGTTCGGCGTGGTTCTGATGGTCGGCGGCAACATTGAGGGAGAAACCCGCACCGTGGCGATCAGCATCTACGACCGAGTGCAGTCCTTCGACGAGTCTGGCGCGGCGACAATGTCGGCGCTGCTGGTGGCAATTTCTTTTGCCGCTATCACGGCCCTCAACCTCCTCACCCGGCGCATTGGCAGCACTGACCGCGCAGCAGGACATGAGCGCTAAGGGACTCTTCGTCACGCTGCGCCAAGCGGCGCCGATTCCGCTGGACTGTTCGCTGCAGTGCGCGCCGGGCGAACTGACGGCGCTGGTTGGCCCCTCCGGCAGCGGAAAATCCACGGTGCTGCGGTGCATCGCCGGCCTGCACCGCCCGCAACAAGGCCATGTCGCCTGCGCCGGCGCTGCCTGGCTTGACACGGAGAAAGACCTCGTCCTGCCTCCCCAGCAGCGGCGCGTCGGCATGATGTTCCAGAATTATTCGCTGTTGCCGCATTTGACAGCAGCGGGTAACGTCGCGCTGGGGTTGGAGCACCTGCCCGCGCAGAAGCGCAGCGAAAAAGCGCGCGAGTGGTTGGCCCGCGTCCATCTGCACGGCCTGGAACAACGCCGTCCAGAACAGCTCTCCGGTGGCCAGCAGCAGCGCGTGGCGCTGGCTCGGGCGCTGGCCAGGGAACCGCAGGTACTGTTGCTGGATGAACCGTTTTCGGCGGTGGATCAAGTGACGCGGCGCAAGTTGCAACAGGAGTTGGCCAGACTGCGCCGCGAGCTGGAGATTCCGATTGTACTGGTGACGCACGACCTGGACGAGGCGCGGATTCTCGCCGACCGCATGGTGCTGCTGCACCGTGGAACAAGCTTGCAAAGCGGTCGCCCCGAAGAAGTCATGACGCGGCCGGCGAACGCCGCGATTGCCCATTTGGTCGGACTGAACAATCTGTTCGCCGGCCGTATCGTTGCCCATAATGCCGAAGGTATGACAATTCTGGAGAGCCTGGGCCTGCGTCTCGAGGTTGCGCGCGATCATGGCTTCACCCCCGGCGACAAGGTGAGTTGGGTGATCCCTCCCGAGGGCATTCTGCTGCACCGGCGCGACCACCCATCGCGTGGCGAGACGGAGAATCCGGTCACAGGCAGGGTCGTTGACTGCATCGCCCTCGGCCCTTACACCCAGATCGTGCTGCGGCCGGATGGCGGAGAACTGCCATTGACGTTCTCGGTACCCACCCATGCAGCGCAGCGCAATCAGATTGCTGCCGGTGCAACGGCACGGGTTACCTTACTGGCGCAAGCAATCCATTTGATGCCGCAGGGGGAACCACAGTAAATCTTGAGTAAAGCCGTTCGCTTCAGGATTTCCAGGCTACTTTCGATTCGGCGTCACGGCGTAGTTCCTCCAGATTCTGTGGTTTGTCCCACCACAGGGCTCGGCCGAGTTTTTGTTGCTCCAATTCTTCGGGGTGTTGCTTGAGCCAATCACGCATGAATTTGGTGTGTTCGGATTCGTAATCGTTGTACATGGCCATGACGTTTCTCCTGTAAAAATCTCAATCAGTCCCTGGTGCGAATAATCCGCACGACTTCAGATATATGCCGCAAACCGCGCATGATACGGGCAAGATGCACGCGGTCGGTAACCTGGATGGTGAAATTGAGCGCGGTGTAGACACCAGGGTCGCTGTCTATGCTGACGTTCTGAATGTCGGAGCCGCCTTCGGCGATCTCCGCGGCGATCTTGGCCAGAACCCCACGCCGGTTCTCTGTGACAATGCGAATGCCAACTTCGAACAAGCGCTCGATGCCTGGCGCCCAGACGACTTCCACCCAGTTATCGCGCTCGTGGCTTGCCTTGCCTATATTGCGACAATTGTAGATATGGATCTGCAGACCTTGGCCTTTACGAATAATGCCGACGATAGGATCGCCGGGTATCGGTCGGCAACACTTAGCCAAGTGTAGAGCGACACCCTCTTCGCCATTGATGACGATGCTGCCCTGTGGTTTGTGTTCAGTCGGCGTGCCGCCTTCCGCGATGCGATCAGCGACCAGTCTGCGCGCGACAATGCCGGTATGCCGTTTGCCCAGGCCAATGTCGGCAAGCACTTCAATTTTTGATTTCGCGCCGACGCCGCGCAAGAAACGCTCCCATACCGCGCTGCCAAGGTCTCTGAGTTGGACACCCAAGCCATGCAGGGTTTGGCCAAGCAGGCGCTCGCCGAGCGCCACCGATTCATCCATTTGCTGAGTCTTCAGGAAGTGGCGGATTTGCGCCCGCGCCTTGCTGCTCTTGACATAGGAGAGCCAGGTCGGATTCGGGTTGGGCAGATCCGCAGTGATTATTTCGACCCGGTCGCCATTTTTCAATTCGCTGCGCAACGGCATCATCTCGAAGTTGATGCGGCAGGCGACGCAACGGTTGCCGATGTCGGTATGCACGCTGTAGGCAAAGTCCACCGCAGTGGAACCACGCGGCAGCGGGATGATTTTGCCCTGCGGGGTGAATACATAAACCTCGTCGGGAAACAGATCCACTTTGACGTTTTCGAGAAATTCAGCCGAATCGTCCGAGGCCGATTGCAACTCGATTAGGGATTTGAGCCACTTGTGGGTCTTTTTCTGCAATTCATCGAGCGCGCTTTCATCCTTGTACAGCCAGTGTGAAGCGACTCCTGATTCGGCAATATGATGCATTTCCCGGGAGCGGATCTGTACTTCGACCGGCGTGCCATAGGGACCGATCAACGTCGAATGCAACGACTGGTAACCGTTGGCCTTGGGGATGGCGATGTAGTCCTTGAACTTGCCGGGCACCGGCTTGTAGAGGCCATGCAGGACCCCCAGTGCAAGGTAGCAGGTCGGCACGTCCTTGACGATCACGCGAAAACCATAGATGTCGAGCACTTGCGAGAAAGAAAGGTGCTTCTGGCGCATTTTGCGATAGATGCTGTACAGGTGCTTTTCGCGCCCCATCACCTCGGCTTCGATGCCGGCGTCTGGCAGGCTGAGACGCAAAGCTTCCGAGATCTTGTCAACGACCTGGCGACGATTGCCGCGCGCGCGCTTGACGGCTTTTTCAAGCACGCGGTAGCGCAATGGACGTAGGTGGCGAAAAGAGAGTTCCTGCAGTTCGCGGTAGAGTGGGTTCAGACCCAGCCGATTGGCGATTGGCGCGTAGATATCGAGCGTCTCGCGCGCGATCCGCCGTTGTTTCTGGGGAGGAACCGCGCCGAGTGTGCGCATGTTGTGCAAGCGGTCGGCGAGCTTGATGAGGATGACGCGCACATCTCGCGCCATTGCCAGCAGCATCTTGCGGAAGTTTTCCGCCTGGGCTTCTTCGAATGACTGGTTTTCGATGCGATCGATCTTGGAGACGCCGTCGACCAGCTCGGCTACCGCCTTGCCGAACTTGTTGGCAATCTCCTGCTTGGGAATGGAGGTATCTTCCATCACGTCATGCAGCAACGCGGCGGCCAGCGCCTGCGCGTCAAGGTGCCAGTCGGCAAGGGTGTCCGCTACGGCAAGCGGATGCGAGATATAGGGATCGCCGCTGGAACGGAACTGGCCGAGGTGAGCCGTGTTGCCAAATACATAGGCCGACTCGATGCGAGCCACCTCGTCAGATTTGAGATAGGTGGAGAGTTTGTCGCGAAAACGCTCAAGATCGCCCGCCAGGTCAACTGGCGAGTGCATCTCCGGTGGAATCGGTACCGCCGTGTCGTTGGCGAGGCCTGGAGCGGCTGGCGGTGGCGGACTCATCGCGGCGGACAGGCACGGCGCAACAGTAAATTCTCAGGACATCAAGCCTGACCGCGATTGAGAACTTCCAGGCCGACTTTGCCGGCGGCGATTTCACGCAAGGCGATGACGGTCGGTTTATCCTTGTCGAATTCAACCTGAGGAGAACTTCCCAAAGTGATCTGACGTGCGCGATAGGTGGCAACCAAGGTCAGTTGGAAGCGATTCGGGATGAATTTGAGACAGTCGTCGACTGAAATGCGGGCCATGATTTATTCCTGGAAAAGTAGCGAAAACAATTCGGGGTGACGAGCCTGCTGCGGCGCAAGCCGCAACCGGGAGGCATGCACCGCCGCCACCAGGTCGCTGAGCGCCTCCGCCAGTTCGTTGTTGATTATAACGTATTCGAATTCATTGACGTGACGCATCTCGGCGAGCGCCGCCAGGTGACGGCGGGCAATGGTTTCATCATCATCCGTGCCCCGGCCGCGTAAGCGCCGCTCCAGCTCAGCCAGCGATGGCGGCAGGATAAAAATACTCACTGCACCAGGGAAAAACCGACGCACCTGCTGCGCACCTTGCCAGTCGATTTCCAGCAATATGTCGCGCCCGGCGGCTATTTCCCGTTCCAGCCAGACGCGTGAAGTGCCGTAGAAGTTACCGTGGACCTCGGCCGACTCGAGAAAATCGCCGCGATTGCGCATGCTGCCGAATTCCGCCACGCTGATGAAATGGTAGTCACGACCGTCCCGCTCGCCCTGGCGGGGTGAGCGTGTGGTGTAGGAAATCGATAGATGCACCCGTTGGTCGCGTGTCAGCAACTCGCGCACCAGCGTGGTTTTGCCCGCGCCGGAGGGGGCCGAAACGATAAAAAGCGTGCCGCTCATATCAAGTCACCCCCGCCCGCTGCAAGAAGTTGCCAAGGTGGAGATCGCTCTTGGTAGTGTGATTAATGTGCCAGTCCACCAGAATCAATTGGATGCGGAAAACCAGGTAGAGCCGATCACGAGCATTATTTTCTATCTCATTTCGCAGTTCCAGAAAGAACCGGTCGAAAGTTCGGTGCTGTTTCAGGTGATCCTCGATAAAAGGGTAGGCGTAACGACGCATCAGGTTCTCTTCGGAACTGTAGAGGTGTTCGATTTGTTCGATCAGATTGTCCATGATTCCACCCAGCCGGGTGTTACCATTACCGACCAGTCTTGCCAATTCCGCGATGTGCGCAAGAAGTTCCTGATGCTGGGTATCGATCTCCCGGATTCCGACAGAATATTCTTCACGCCACCCGATTTCCATACCTATCCGGTCGGGACTTTCGAGATGGCCCTGCTGCAAAATTTCCTTGCATCTCTCCAGGTAGACCCGCACTGCCCGATCATCGGGCGCAATGCGCAGACATTCCTGCAACAGCGGCTGCGCAAGATCGCCGCGGCCAAGGTGGAAAAAAGCCAGGGCGTCTTCGAAGTTGCGCAGTGTCTCCAGTTTTGCCAGACGCAAGGGTTCGGGGTCGGCATCGAATACTTCGTAGACCGATTGCGCCTGATAGCGCCCCTTGATGCGCAACCGATCCATGAAACGGATGCAATATGCCTTGTGATCATCAAGGGCGTGCAGGGTATGTGCGCTGATGATCAACGGTGTGCCGTAATTTTTTGTCAGGCCCTCGAGGCGCGAGGCGAGGTTAACCGCATCGCCGATCACAGTACTGTCCATGCGATTGTGACCACCCACAGTGCCCATGATGACCAAACCGGTATTGATGCCAATGCCGATGCGGATCGGCATATAGCCGGCCCGCGTCCGACCGTGGTTGTATTCCGCCAGTTGATTCAGCATGTCGATGCCAGAGCGGACACCGTCGTCCGCCGAACCGGGGAAAAGAGCCATGATGCCGTCGCCGATGTACTTGTCGATGATGCCGGCATGGCGAGCCACCACGGGTTCCATGACACTGAGATAGGAGTTGATGAACCGGAAGTTTTCCGCCGGCAGGATGGATTCCGACAGGGCGGTGAAATCGCGGATGTCGGAGAACAACAGCGTCATTTCCTGCTCGACATGGTCGCCCAGCTTGACATCGACAATGCTGTGCCGCCCCAGCAATTGGAGGAATTGCAGCGGCACAAAACGTCCGTAAGCCACCTCGGCTTGAGACGGCCCCGGGTTAACGCTCAACGGTGCAAAGGAATCAGGCATAGGCGCGAAGTCTGATTGGAATCAATGCCAAGTATAAGCGTCTTGGTGCTGGAGCGGTTTATCGTCCGAGCAATTTGTGGGTCATTCATTCTTACTTGACAGCGCAGTAAGCGTTTCGTATGTTGCATACCTTGTTGAAGCCTATTCTTCTCAACGCTCTTGGTCTCATCGCCAACGAAGGAGGGTCATTCAATGAATGACAGCACCGTCAGCCGCAGCCTGAGCCAGATGCGCAAACTGGTGAGCACCCCGCCCCTCGCGACTCGCCTGCCGGCAAGGCAGATCGCGCAGTTGCGCCAACAACTCAGGGAATGCGCCGAAGGATTTGGCGGTGAAGTGTCCGCACGAATCCGTGCAGTGCGTTTGGGCGAAGCTTATTTGCGACTGGATGCCAGCGGGCGACATGAATTACTGCGCTTGATTGCGCTCGAGTTTGGTCCTGATCCAAAGGTGGTTATGCTGGCGCATGCATCCTATCAAGCAGCGCTCGGCACGCCGGCACAATGGGATGCCGAGGCCGGCTTGCGCGCAGCGCTACGCTCGGCGCGCCTGCGTATCCTGACGCAGTTTAACGCCTTGCCACAAGGCGTGAAGTTCCTGGTTGACCTGCGCGCCGATTTGTTAGGTTTTCTCGATCATGATCATCAACTAGCCGCATTGGACCGTGAACTGCAGTCGCGCCTCACCGCCTGGTTCGATGTGGGTTTTCTCGAATTGCAGCGTATCACCTGGAGTTCGCCGGCGGCGCTGCTGGAGAAACTGATCAAGTACGAGGCAGTGCATGAAATCCGCTCCTGGACCGACCTCAAGAATCGGCTTGACTCGGACCGCCGCTGCTACGCTTTTTTCCATCCGCGTATGCCGATGGAACCGCTGATCTTCGTCGAGGTGGCGCTCACCGACCGGCTGGCTGACAGCGTGCAGCCCCTGCTTGACGAAAGCGCGCCGGTATTCGATGCGAAACGCGCCGACACGGCGATTTTCTACTCGATCTCGAACACCCAGGCCGGTCTGCGCGGGGTCTCTTTCGGCAACTTCCTGTTGAAGCGGGTAATCGACGATCTCCAGCGCGATTTTCCCCGGCTCAAACATTTCGCCACGCTCTCGCCCTTGCCGCAACTAGCGTCCTGGGTGAAATCACATCCCGAACTGCTCACCGCCATCGCCATCGACCATAACACCTTGCAAAGCGGACTATGGTCCAAGGACAAGCGGCTGGCGCGACGACTGCGCGACCCGTTGATGCAACTGGCGGCACGCTATCTGCACGAGGCCAAGCAAGACTCGTCAGCACCTGGTCCGCACGATCCGGTGGCACGCTTTCATCTGGGCAACGGCGCCCGCATCGAACGCCTCAACTGGCTCGCCGATACCAGTCAGAAAGGTTTCCAACAATCTTTCGGGCTGATGGTGAACTATCTTTACAATCCAGAGGATATCGAGGACAACGTCGAGTCCTTCGGCAGTGATGGAAGAATTGCCACATCGGCATCGGTGCGGCGATTAGCGAGAAGTTAACGAACAACACCATATTGGAGGAAACATATGATCACACGCCACCGCATGCTCGCGCCACACCTTCTCTGACTAGAATGCTCGCAAGTACCGTCATGGCATGCGCCATAGACCAGATGAACGAGAATCTTTACGCCTTGCTCGCCTCCCGCTTTCCGGGGAGTGGCCAAGCGCCCTGCATGATCCTGCCCGACGGCAGGGTATGGACCTACGCTGACGTTGACCGCGCTTCCAGCCGCATCGCCCATCTGCTCGTCGCGCTTGGCCTGCTGCCCGGCGACCGCGTGGCGGCGCAGGTGGGAAAAACCCCGGAAGCGCTGGTTTTGTATCTGGCCACGCTGCGTGCCGGGATGGTTTTCCTGCCTCTCAACCCGGCCTACCAGCGCCACGAAATCGAATATTTCCTCAAGGACGCCGAACCGGGGCTGTTCGTCTGCTGCCCGCAAAATCGGACTCTGGCCGACGCGTTGGCGCGACAGGCCGGCGTCCGCCACGTCCTGGAACTCGGCGGCGACGGGCGCGGTTCCCTGATCGACGCCGCGACACCGTTCACCGACGAGTTTGCCAGCGTGCCGAGAAGCGGCAACGATCTGGCCGCCATCCTGTACACCTCGGGCACTACAGGGCGATCCAAGGGCGCCATGCTGTCGCACCGCAACCTTGCCGCCAATGCCCGGGTACTGCACGCCTACTGGCAGTTCCAGCCCGGCGACGTGCTGCTGCACATGCTGCCGATCTTTCATGTGCATGGGCTGTTCATCGCCTGCCACTGCGCCCTGCTGAACGGCTCGGCGATGCTATTCGAGCCGAAGATCGACGCTCAAAGGGCTTTGCTGCTATTGCCGCAGGCCACGGTGTTCATGGGCGTGCCGACTTACTACGTGCGCCTGCTCAATGAGCCCGGCTTCACGCGCGAAACCTGCCGCAACATGCGCCTGTTCATTTCCGGCTCGGCGCCGCTGCTCAAGGAAACCTTCGACGAATTCAAGCAACGCACCGGCCACACCATCCTCGAACGCTACGGCATGACCGAAGGCGGCATGTTCACCTCCAATCCCTATGATGGCGAGCGGCGCGGCGGCACCGTGGGCTTTCCGCTGCCGGGCATGCAAGTCCGCATTGTCGATGATGCGGGCGAAACAGTTCCGGCAGAGACCGTCGGCCATATCCTGGTCAAGGGCGAGAATGTTTTTCGCGGCTACTGGCGCATGCCGGAAAAGACGCAGGAGGAATTCACCGTCGATGGTTACTTCAAGACCGGCGACATGGGCAAGCGCGATGCCGACGGCTACATCTCCGTCATCGGGCGCTCGAAGGATCTGGTGATCAGCGGCGGATTGAATGTCTATCCCAAGGAGGTCGAGGAGTTGATCGACGCCCTGCCCGGCGTGGCCGAATCGGCGGTGATCGGGCTGCCGCACCCCGACTTCGGCGAAGCCGTGGCGGCCGTGCTGGTGCGGCGTCAGGACGCCGCCGGCGCGGCACTTACCGAGGCCGGTATCATCGCCGCGCTGAAAAATGAGCTCGCCAATTTCAAGATCCCCAAGCGCGTGTTCATCGTCGCTGACCTGCCGCGCAACACCATGGGCAAGGTGCAGAAAAATCTGTTGCGGGAGTTCTGCTCGCTTTGAGTTTCAAGAACTCCCCTATTTTCAGTCCCAAGCTCGACTGGCAGCACATCGACAGCATCCTGCTGGATATGGACGGCACCTTGCTCGACCTCAATTTTGACAACCATTTCTGGCAGCAGCATGTGCCGCTGCGTTACGCCGAGGCGCGCGGCATGACACATGCCGAAGCGCGCGAAGAACTGGCGGCGCGTTACCATGCCCGGGCCGGCACGCTTGACTGGTATTCGGTGGATTTTTGGGAAACCGAACTGGAACTCGACATCATGCGGCTCAAGGAAGAGATCGCCCATCTGATCGCCGTGCATCCGCATGTCATCGACTTCCTGAACGCAGTCCGCACCGCCGGCAAGCGTGTATCCCTGGTCACCAATGCCCATCACAAAAGCCTGACGCTGAAAATGGGACGTACCGGCCTAAGCGGCTACTTCGATGACCTCATTACCTCCCACGAGATCGGCCTGCCCAAAGAAGACCCGGGGTTCTGGGAGCGGCTTCGCAAGCACATACTGTTTGATCCATCCACTACGTTACTGGTAGAAGACAGCCTGCCCGTGCTCGATTCGGCGCGCATCTACGGCATTGCCCATCTGGTGGCAGTGCGCCAGCCGGACACACGCAAACCGCCAGAAGATACCGGCGGTTATGCGTCGGTTGGCGATTTCAGCGAGATGATAAGATATCCGCTGATCTGAATTAAAAACGTGCAATCCAGGAAAGCAACGGGTCACCTCAACTCAGTTTCAGGGAATAGCAAATGGGAATCTCTTTGAGCAGGCTTTTTTTCGCGCTGATATTGGTCCTTCTGGCGACGGCTGCTGGGGCGGCGCCCGAAAAGCGCGTGGCGTTGGTGATCGGCAATGATCGCTACCAGGACGTGCCCCGTCTCGAAAAAGCCGCCAACGATGCACGTGCAGTCGGTCAACAGTTGCAGCAGGTCGGCTTCGAAGTGCTCTCCTACTCGAACCTCTCGCGCCGCGAGATGAACCAGGCCATCGGCCAATTCGTCGACAAGGTCGCTGGCGGCGGAGTCGGCGTATTCTTCTACGCCGGACACGGCGTACAGGCAGGCGGAAGCAACTTCCTGCTGCCCGTCGACATCAAGGTGAAAAACGAACAGGATCTCGTCGACGAGGCCGTGGATATGCAGCGCGTCCTTGAGCGACTGGCGGACGCCAAGGCTAAACTTTCCCTGCTGGTGATCGACGCCTGCCGCGACAATCCTTTCAAGAAGGCCTACGGCCGCAGTATCGGCGCCACGCGCGGATTGGCGATCCCGCAAGCGCCGAGCGGGACGCTGGTGGTTTATTCCGCTGGCATCGGCCAGCAAGCGCTGGATAAGCTTTCCGACAATGACAACAACCCTAATGGCCTGTTCACGCGTGAGTTCCTGCCGCTGATCGCAGCGCCGGGACTGCGCCTGGACGAAACCGTGCGCAAACTTAGAAGCTCAGTAATCGCCAAGGCCAAGAGTGTCGGCCATGACCAGAACCCGGCGATTTATGATCAGACCGATGGCGATTTCTACTTCATCTCGGGTCCGGTGACGGTGAATATACAGAACGCGCCGGCCGTAGCGGCGCCAGCTTTAGGCCGCGAAGCGGTCGAACTGGAATTCTGGAGCAGCATCAAGTCAAGCAATGACAAGACCGATTTCGAGGAATACCTGCGCAAGTACCCGAACGGCAGCTTTGCCGGTATTGCGAAGAACCGCATCAAAACGTTTGCCGCAGCCACTGCGCCACCCGCCGCGGGTGAAGGCGGCGCCATGGAATTTGTAGCAGGCGACCCCGTCGATGTCGAATGGAAAGGCTCGTGGTGGCCGGCAAGCGTGCTGGAAATCCGCAAGGACAAATACAAGATTCATTACGACGGCTACGGCAATGAATGGGATGAATTTGTCGGCCGCTCGCGTATCCGCGCACGAAAATAGTCGTCACTACCGGCGTTTTGCGCCGAGTTCCACCAGATTGGTGTCGGCTAGGTGCGGTTTGATGAGTCCGTCCCTCATGCGTTTCCCTTGAAATATTCCCTATACCATTCGACGAAGCGCTTCACCCCCTCTTCCAGCGAAGTGGCAGGGAAGAAACCGGTTAGGGCATGCAGGGCTTCGGTGTTGGCGTAAGTTGTCGGGACGTCGCCATCCTGCATCGGCAGGAAGTTCTTGCGCGCGGTCTTGCCCAGTGCCTGTTCGAGGGTTTCGATGTACTTCAGCAAATCGACCGGTTGCTGGTTGCCGATGTTGCAGATGCGGTAGGGCGCCCAGCTGGTAGCAGGATCGGGGTTCTGCTTGTCGAAGGCCGGATTAGTGACCGGCGGGCAGTCGAGAATGCGCAGCACGCCTTCGGCAACGTCGTCGATATAAGTGAAATCGCGGTGCATCTTGCCCTGATTGAAGACATCGATCGGCTGGTTTTCAAGTATCGCCTTGGCGAAAAGCATCGGCGACATGTCCGGCCTGCCCCATGGACCATACACGGTAAAGAAGCGCAGACCAGTGCTGGGCAAGGCGAAGAGGTGGCTATAGGAATGCGCCATCAGCTCATTGGCTTTCTTGGTGGCGGCATACAGGCTGACGGGATGGTCAACGTTGTCGTGTTCGGAGAACGGCATTCGCGTGTTGCCGCCATACACACTAGAACTGCTGGCATACACGAAGTGTCCGACGCCGGCATGGCGGCAGCCTTCGAGGATGTTGGCGAACCCGACCAGGTTGCTGTCTACGTAGGCCTGGGGATTTTTCAGCGAATACCGCACACCGGCCTGGGCGGCAAGGTGGATCACGCGTTGCGGCTGTTCATGTTCGAACAGCGCGGCCACGCCCTGGCGATCGGCGATGTCGAGCTTGGCCAGGCGGAAGCGCGGATTCGCAAGCAGGCGCGCAAGACGTGCCTCCTTCAGGGAAACTGCATAGTAGTCATTGAGGTTGTCCACCCCGATGACTTTCTCGCCGCGGCTCAGCAGGCGTTCGCAGACATGCATGCCGATAAAGCCGGCGCAGCCGGTCACCAGGATTTTCATGGGAGCGTCTGCTGCGTTTGCAGCTCGAGCATTTTTGCGTACTTGGTGAAACTGTTGCCGCAACCGATCAGGATATGCACCAGGCCCGGCACGCCGTCAAGGAAACCTAGGCGCACAAGGTAGAACTTGATGAAGCGCAGCAGCGGCGAAAACAGCAGATGGCCGGCATGGGCGCGCTTGCCGGCGGCATGGGCCTGCTGCGCAGCCAGCGTGGTGTAGCGGCCCTGCTTGGCAAGATAGGCTTCGAGCGTCTCGGCCGAGTCGTGCAGAAGGTCGCCATCCAGCTTGACGATCTCGGCCTGGGTCAGCACTTTCTCATGCACCGCGTCTGCCGACCAGCGGGCGTGGCGGCGGTCGAACAGGCGCAGGTTCCAGTCGGGATATCCCTCGCCATGGCGCAGATAACGTCCGAGAAAACGGTTGCAGCGCGCGAAGCGATAAGCCGCATGTTGCGGCTGCTGCAGCGCCTGGAGTATGGATGCGCGTAGCGTTTCGCTGACGCGTTCATCGGCGTCGATGCACAGCACCCAGTCATGGCGCGCCTGATCGACAGCGAACTGCTTCTGCGGGCCGTAGCCCAGCCAATCCTGATGCATTACCCTGGCGCCGTGGGCGAATGCCAGGGCAACCGTCTGATCGGTGCTGCCCGAGTCCACCACCAGCAGTTCGTCGCAAAACGCCAGCGCCTCGAGACAACTCGCGAGCGAAGACGCGGCATTGCGGGTGATGATTACCGCCGACAGCGGGAAGCGTTGGGAAGGGCTCATGCCGCAGACTGACAACAGTCTATAATTTGTGGCTGCCATTCTAGCGTGCTGAAGGCGATGCTCAAAATCCTGCTGGTCAAGATGTCATCGATGGGCGATCTGGTGCACAACTTGCCGGTGGTCACCGACATCCGTGCGCACTTTCCGGACGCTCTGGTGGACTGGGTTGCCGAAGAAGCCTATGTCGCCATCCCCTCTCTTCATCCGGCCGTACGCCGCGTGATACCCATCGCCTGGCGCCGCTGGCGCAGGCAGCTTGCACGGCGAGAAACCTGGAGGGAAATGGCCGAGTTCCGCCTGCTACTAAAAGAAACCGACTACGATTATGTTCTCGACAGCCAGGGTCTGTGGAAAAGTGCCATCGTCGGCAAGATGGCCAGCGGAATTCTGGTCGGCGGCGACCGTCGCAGTATCAAGGAACCGCTCGCCAGCGCTTTCTATAGTCGGCGCTTGCCGATTTCATGGTCATGGCATGTGGTGGCTCGCTGTCGCGCGGTGGCGGCCGGGGCGCTTGGCTACGCAGCCGATGCGCCGCCGGATTATGCCATTGCCGCCCCGCCCCTGGCGGCGGACTGGCTGCCTGTCGCACCCTATGGCGTGCTGATGCATGCGGCCAGCCGTCCTGAAAAGCTTTGGCCCGAGTCCTGTTGGGTTGATCTGGGGCGCGACTTGGCGAAGAGAAGTTTGATCAGCGTCCTCCCCTGGGGCAGTCCGGCAGAACGTGAACGCAGCCGGCGGCTGGCGCTGCAAATCCCCGGTGCGGTGGTCCCGCCGTTGATGGATCTGGCCACCGCCGCGCGCTTTCTGGCCGGCAGTGCCATCGTCGTCGGTCTCGACACCGGCTTCACCCATCTTTCAGCCGCCCTCGGTCGCCCCACCATCGGGATATATTGCGATTCCGACAGCCGGCAGGCGGCCGTCCACGGCACGGC
The DNA here is from genome assembly GCA_028713555.1 of Sterolibacterium sp. Classification (GTDB taxonomy): domain Bacteria; phylum Pseudomonadota; class Gammaproteobacteria; order Burkholderiales; family Rhodocyclaceae; genus JACRAR01. Next base: position 76,176 of record JAQTOA010000005.1, read on the forward strand.
GCTCTGCGCCAGTTTCGGACAAGCCGGGGCGCCACCGGACTACCCGACGATCCATGCCGCAGTCATTATGGGCTTGGCATCTTGCCGATGACCGTGGCGCGCGCACTGTATTCCATCGTCATTATTCTGGCGCTGCCGCTGATCGTCCTGCGCTTGCTGTGGCGCGCGCGCAGGCAGTCAGAATATCTCCACCACTGGAGAGAACGCTTCGGCGTCTATCCTGCCCAAGCTGCACGCCAGGCGAGCGGCAAGATCATCTGGATCCATGCCGTCTCGGTCGGCGAAACGCGCGCGGCCCAACCGTTGCTGGCGGTTTTGCGCCAACATTACCCTGACCACAGGATATTGTTTACCCACATGACGCCGACCGGACGACAAACCGGTATGGAGCTGTTCGGCGATAGCGTCGAGCGTGTTTATCTGCCCTATGATTATCCTTGGGCCGTGGCGCGCTTTCTGCACCATTTCAGGCCCCGGCTCGGCCTGATCATGGAAACCGAACTCTGGCCCAATCTGATCCATACCTGCCGCACACTAGCCATACCACTTCTGCTGGTCAATGCCCGTATGTCGGACAAGTCGGCACGCCGCTACAGCTGTGTTCCCCAACTCACGCGTGACGCATTGCGGAGTTTGACCGCCATTGCCGCGCAGGAAGAAGCAGACGCCAGCCGCCTGAGGGGTCTGGGCGCCCAGAATGTGACTGTGTTGGGCAATCTCAAGTTCGACATTGCGCCACCCGTGGCCCAATTGGAGCAGGGCAAGACGTTCCGCAAGCTGTTCGGCAACCGGCTGATCCTGCTTGCCGCAAGTACCCGCGAAGGGGAGGAAGCGCTGCTGCTGGATGCCTGGTGCGCACACCCTGACAATGGCGTGCTGCTGTTGATCGTACCACGCCATCCACAGCGATTTAACGAAGTGGCGAAGCTCGCCGAATCCCACGGCTTGCGTATCCAGCGGCGCAGCGCGGTGGCGGCGATCGCTCCGGAAACCCAGGTCATGCTGGGCGACAGCATGGGAGAGTTGTTCGCCTATTACGCCGCCAGCGATGTCGCTTTCATCGGCGGCAGTTTGCTCAATTACGGCAGCCAGAACCTGATCGAGGGCTGCGCCGTCGGCGTGCCCCTGTTGCTTGGTCCTTCAACTTACAACTTCGCCGAGGCCGCACGTGCGGCGCTGGCCTGTGGTGCGGCAAGGCAAATCGAGGATGCGCGGGGATTGGTCGGTGCCGCATTGGAACTGCTGGCCGATGCCGAGACACGCCGGCGCATGGGAGACGCGGGGCAAGCCTTCGCCGTGCGCCACCGCGGCGCCAGCGAGCGGACTCTCACTTTACTTGACTCGGTGGTGAATGACCCGCCGAATTTGGTCCGACGGGCTATTCGAGCAAGCTGTTGACGGCGCTGACGTCGTCCTCGTTCAAAGTACCCGCCGCGGCCTTCAGTTTCATCTGGGCAATCAATGTGTCGAGACGCGCCTTGGCGAGATCCCGGCGGGTTGAATATAGCTGCTGTTGCGCATTCAGCACATCGATGTTGATGCGCACGCCGACTTCATAACCAAGTTTGTTGGAATCTAGCGCCGACTGGGATGAGACCATGGCCTGCTCCAGCGCCGCAACTTGGGACAACCCCGAGGTGACCCCAAGGTAGGCCTGGCGCGCCGACAGCGCCGCGCCGCGGCGCGCGTTGTCGAAATCGGCGCTGGCCTTCTCGCGCAAAGCGGCAGCTTCGCGATCCTTGGAGGCTATCGCTCCACCAGCAAAAAGCGGGATCGCCAACTGCAGACCGACAGTGGTGGCATCCGTGTCGCTCCCCGGCGCGGCACGTCCCAAAGCAAAAGTCTCGGACAGGGAACTGCGGCCGCGAGTAGCCACCAGATCCAGCGTTGGAAGGTGGCCGGCGCGCTGCTTCCAGATTTCACGGCCGGCAATTTCCAGCCCGGCCCGGCTCAACTGCACGGCCAGGCTGTTGGTTTCGGCGGAAGTGACCCACTGCTTGATATCCTCGGGTTGTGGGCGGTGAATCTGCGCACCGTTCCTGAGTTTCTTGAGCGCTTCGGCTTCCTTGCCGACGATGGTGCGCAAGGCTTCACGCTTGACCAGCAAATCATTCTCGGCGGCGATTTCCTGGGCGGTGGTGAGGTCGGATCTCGCCTGGGCCTCGTGTGTATCGGTAATAGTGGCGGTACCCACCTCGAAGTTGCGCTTGGCGGATGCCAGTTGTTCGGCAATGGCGGTTTTCTGCGCCCGCGCCGTAGCAAGGTTTTCCTCCGCCAGCAGCACATCGAAATAGGCCTGGGTCAGGCGCAGGATCAGATCCTGGCGCGCCAATTCATACTGGGCCTCCGCCTGGACCACGGCAAGCTCCGACTGCTTGTAGCTTTCCCAGTTCTGCCAACGGAACAGCGGCTGCGACAGGGAGATCGCCCAGCCGTTGCTGTTGTACTTGGCATTGCTTTCATTGACAGGATCTGTGCGTGTCTTGTAATCGAAGTCGTTCCGCACCGTGTTGGCAGACAGGCCGACCGTCGGCAGCAGAGCGGCGCGTCCTTGCGGCAGCTTCTCGCGGCCGGCGTCGAGCGCCGCGCGCGCCGAGGAAATTTGCGCGTCATAGCCAATGGCATCGCGATAGGCGCCAAGCAGATCGATGGCTTGCGCCGTATCCGCCGCGAGAGCCGCCAACAATAGCAGCGGTAGGATTTTTCTCATGCCCAACTCCCGTGCCTCAAATAGACCCCAGAAGGTGAAGTGCTCAGGCTGTGGCGCATTGACGAGGACTGGGGCCATGGTTTCGAACAGATTGGTGCTTTGGTAGATCTCCTGCGCTGTGCGGGTAACCAGTTGCGCATTCATCACCGGCGCTTCGCCGACGATAACGAACATCCTCCCACCGATCTTGAGTTGCGCCAGAAGTTCCGGCGGCAACACCGGCAGGCTGCCCGACACCATGATGGCATCATAAGGGGCATGCGCCGGCCAACCTTTGGCAGCGTCTCCAACTTCCAATGTGACATTGCTGATCCGCTGCTGTCTGAGCGCGGCAAATGCTGCCTGGGCCAGCTCCGGCACAATCTCGACACTCCATACTCTATCAGCATGGGCTGCCAGCAACGCCGCCATATAACCGGAGCCGGTGCCGATATCAAGGACCTTGTCCTGTTTCCTGATGCGCAGCGCCTGCAGCGCGTGGGCTTCTATCTTTGGCGCCAGCATACTGGCAGCGTGACCCAGCGGGATTTCGATATCGGCAAAAGCCAGCTGACGATAGGCCAAGGGAACAAATTCCTCACGCTTGACCACAAAGAGAAGGTCGAGCACGCCCTGGTCGAGCACCTCCCAAGTGCGAATCTGCTGTTCGACCATGTTGAAGCGGGCTATTTCGATATCCATGAAAGTTCTCCAAAGAAATATTAGTATAAACTAATACATATCCATGCCAAAGAAGCATTCTAGCTTACCTGGGACGCATCAACCTCTTTCACGCTGAACCATGCCGCATACAAGGCCGGCAGGAACAACAGGGTCAGCACAGTGGCAACAATCAGGCCGCCCATAATGGCTACCGCCATCGGCGCAAAGAAGGTGCTGCGTGTCAGCGGAATCATCGCCAATATGGCGGCCAGTGCGGTCAGCACAATGGGGCGGAAACGTCGCACGGTCGAATCAATGATGGCATTCCAACTGCTCTTGCCGGCGTCCTCGTCCTGCTCGATCTGATCCACCAAGATCACCGAGTTACGCATAATCATCCCCGCCAACGCGATCGTACCGAGCATCGCGACGAAACCGAAAGGCGCTTTGAAGACCAGCAGGAACAGCGTCACGCCAATCAATCCGAGCGGCGCCGTTAACACCACCAGGATGGTGCGGCTAAAACTGTGCAGTTGCAGCATCAACGCCGCTAGTACGGCCAGGATGAACAGTGGCACGCCGGCCGCCACCGACCCCCCTGCCTTGGCGCTTTCCTCAACTACACCGCCAGTCTCCAGCAGGTAGCCCGACGGCAGTTTGGCGCGGATCTGCGCCAGCGTCGGCAACACCTGGCTGGTTACCACCGGCGCCTGGATGTTGCCGTAGATGCTGGCGCGCACCGTGATGGTCGGCAAGCGATTTCGGCGCCAGACCACGCCTTCCTCAAAACCGTAGTAAATACTGGCGATCTGCGCCAGTGGCACGCTTTTTCCGGCGCGCGTCGGCACCGCCAGATCGGCCAGCAAGGACAGATGGATGCGCTCCTCCGGCGCCCCGCGTAGCAGCACTTCGATGAGTTGGTCGCGTTCGCGGTAGTAAGTTACCGTGTAGCCACTGAGCGCATTGTTGAGGAACATGGAAATGTCCGCCGAGCTAAGACCCAGCAAGCGCGCCTTGCCCTGATCTACATCCAGACGTATCACCTTTGAGGGTTCATTCCAGTCAAACTGCACATTGTTGAGGTGGCGGTTCTCCCGCATCTTCTGCGCGACCTCGGCAGCGATGACGCGGAGCGTCGGGATATCTGGTCCGGAAACCCGGAACTGCACCGGAAAACCCACCGGCGGGCCGTTTTCGAGCCGGTTGATGACCGCGCGTAACTCAGTGAAGTCGTTCTCAAACAACGCGATCAAGCGGGTTCGCAATGCCTCGCGCTCCTTTAGCCCCTTGGCCAGAATGACAAACTGAGCAAAATTATTTTGTGTCAGTTGCTGGTCGAGCGACAGGAAAAAGCGCGGGCTGCCGGCGCCGACATAAGCGACATAGTTTTCGATCCCCTCCTCCCTGGCCAGGATCGCTTCCAGCTTCCTGACCTGAGCTTCCGTAGCAGCCATCGAAGATCCTTCAGCCAGACGCAGGTCGACCAGCAGTTCTGGGCGCGTCGAGGCAGGGAAGAACTGCTGCTGGACGAAACCGAAGCTGAACACCGACAGTCCGAAGATGATTAGCGTGGTGGCGATAGTGAGTTTGCGGTGGCGCACGCACCATTCGACCAAGCGCCGAAAACGCAGGTAGAACGGCTTGTTATACACCGTATATTCATCGACGGGAGAGTGGCCGGATTTCTTGTCGAGGTCGGGCAGCAGCTTGTAGCCCAGATAGGGGACAAACACCACCGCCGCCACCCAGGAAATCAGCAGCGCGGTCACTGTGACCTGAAAAATCGAGCGCGTGTATTCGCCTGTGGTCGACGCCGCCGTGGCAATCGGCAGGAAACCCGCGGCCGTGACCAGGGTGCCGGACAGCATGGGCAAAGCAGTGCTGGTATAGGCAAAACTGGCTGCTTTCATCCGGTCCCAGCCTTGTTCCATCTTGATCGCCATCATCTCCACGGCAATGATGGCGTCATCGACCAGCAGTCCGAGAGACAGCACCAGAGCCCCCAGAGAGATTTTGTGGAGGCCGATATCCAACAGGCGCATACAGAGAAAAGTGGCTGCCAGCACCAGTGGGATGGTCAGTGCCACCACCAGGCCGCTCCGCCAGCCGAGGCTGAAAAAACTCACCAGCAGTACGATCGTCACTGCCTCCGCCAGGGTGCGCATGAATTCATTCACCGAGCGAGCCACCGCCTTGGGCTGGCTCGACACCTGTTGCAATTCGAGACCTACCGGCAGTTCGTCCCGAATGCGTGCCGTCTCGCGTTCGAGATTACGGCCGAGTTCGATGATGTCGCCGCCTTTGGCCATGGAGATGCCGAGGCCGAACGCCTCGTGAGCCATGAAGCGCATTTTGCTGGTCGGCGGGTCGGCGTAAGCGCGATAAACGCGGGCGATGTCGCCGAGGCGAAACTCTCGTCCGCCGGCGCGTATGGGAGTATTGCGCAACTTATCGATGGAATCGAAATCGCCACCCGGCCGCAAGTAGATCTTGTCGCTGGCCGTCTCGAAAGCTCCCGCCGGAAGTTTGGTGTTCTGCTGCTGCAAGGACAGGAGAATGGTCTGAAGATCTACGCCGAGCGTGGCGAGCTTGGGGTTCGAAAGTTCGATAAAGATCTTCTCTTCCTGTTCGCCAATCAGTTCAACTTTTCCCACATCCTTGACACGCAGCAGGTCGAGGCGCACTTTCTCACCGTACTCCTTGAGTTGTGCGTAACTGAAACCCTCGCCGGTCAGCGCATACAGATTGCCCAGCGTTTCTCCAAACTCGTCGTTGAAATAAGGTCCGCTAATTCCCGCCGGCAGGGTTTGACGAATGTCGCCGATTTTCTTGCGCACCTGATACCAGATATCCGGTACCTCACCGGATGGTGTCGAGTCTTTCAGCAGGACAAACACCATTGACTCGCCGGGCTTCGAATAGCTGCGCAGCAAATCGACACGCGGGGTTTCCTGCAATTTCTTTTCAATGCGCTCGGTAAGCTGTTGCTCTACCTCGTGCGCCGTAGCGCCTGGCCAAAGGGTGCGCACCACCATGATCTTGAAGGTAAACGGCGGATCTTCCGACTGGCCAAGATGCGTGTAGGACTGCGTGCCGATGATGGCCAGGGCCAGCATGGCGAACAGGACGAAGGGGCGGTGCGTGAGCGCCCACTCGGAAAGATTGAGGCGCTTCATGGCTTGAGTGCTGTGGCCTGCATCAACGGCCGCACCACTTGGCCGGGCAGCAACTTGTGCACGCCTGCCACCACCACGCGTTCGCCGACACTCAGGCCGCTCAGAATCGGGACGCCGTTATCGCCATATTCTCCGATCGTCACCGGTCGTGGCGCGACCTTGTTATCGGCGCCTTCAACCACCCATACCAAAGCTTGACCTTCCTTTTGCGTCACCGCCGCCAGGGGCAGTAGCACCGACGGAGTGGCGGTACCCATGAACATCACGCTGGCGGTCATGCCGAGGCGAACCACGGGACCGACCTCGAGCATGCTGACCTTGACGGCAAAAGTGCGCGTCATGGCATCGGCATTGGGAGCAATTTCGCGCACTTTGCCGCGGTAAGTTTTGCCTGGCTCCGCCCACAGACGAATCGACGCTTCGGACGCAGCACGCAGTTCGGCCAGACGGTTTTCCGCCACGGCCACCACCACTTCCTTTTCTTCCGGCCGCGCCAATTTCATCACCACCTGACCGGCGCCGACCACCTGGCCGGGGTCGGCATAAATGGCAGTGATGACGCCCGCATGATCGGCGTGCAAGGCGGCGTAAGCGGCCTGATTTCCAGCCAGTGAGGCCTGTGAGCGCGCCTGTTCGAAGCGGGCCCTGGCGGCACTGAAGGCATTCAGCTTGGCGTCATATGCCGCCTGGCTGATGAAATTTTTCTCCCGCAGTGAACTGTAGCGATCCAGTTCGGCCTTGGCGAACAGGTATTCCGTTTCGCCGGCAGCGGCTTGCGCACGGGCCGCATCGGCATTCAGCGCCGAATCGGCCGGATCGAGGCGCGCCAACACATCACCCGTCCCCACCCTGCTGCCGACATCGACTTGGCGGGAGACCAGCTTGCCGGCAATACGAAAGGCCAAATCGGCCTCATGACGTGCCCTTACCTCCCCGGTATACACCGCGCGATCGGCATCAGGGTTGGCCTGAACCCGAATTACCAGCGCCGGACGTATGCTTTCCGCTACCGGCTCGGGGCGGCTGCAACCGGTCAAACTAACGCTCACGGCGATGCCGAGCGTGAGCAGGTTCAGGTTACGCATTTTGGAATTTCCCCGCTTCATTACGGTCCCGACCCAAGTCGGGAATCGGCCCGCAATTATAAGCAGTATCCCCTTTGTGGTTAGCGCGATTCCTTGATGATCCGGTTGTTGCCCGGCTGCACCGGACGCGCATTGTTGCGGTAGAGACGGGAGAAGATGGAGACCTGTTCGGCCGAGACTTGAACCGGCTGCTTGAAGACCATCCATAGGACATCTTCGCTGCAGGGCGGTGTCGTCAGAGATCCCATGTAAGTCCAATAGTTCCGGTTCTCCGGCAGCAACCCGTTCAGATCAATGGCCACATTCGGCGCCACATCCTGATTCACTTCCAGTGGCAGGTTGTTCCACAGGGTCTGAATCACGGGCTGCTCCGTGCCTTTTTCAAGCAGCACGGCGATCACTGCCAGATGATTATCCATGTCCTTGTGCACCAGATGCACCACCATGTCGTAGGCCTTGCCATTGACGCGCTCTTCCGACGGGCGATGGAAATGAAGCTGAATCAGCTCATACTGGCTACCCATGACGCTGATGGTGCTTCCCGATCCGACATTGACTTGTATCGTGTGGCCGTTGTCGATGATACGGAAAAAAGACTTCTGGTAATCAAACTTGATCGCTTCAAGGTCGACGCGGATCCCTTCCCTGATGTCGATCGGCGACTGACGCTTGCCGGAAGCGCAAGTCGCATAATCCGGCCGCAGCTTGCCCCAGTTGGTTGGCGCGCCCTCGCCTTCATAGCTCCAATGGGCGTGGGAAACCTCACTGGCGGCGGGAACTGGATTGACTGGGGCAGCCTTCTTGCGGCTGGGACGAGTTGAACTGCGTAAGTAGGTGTACGTGTCCGCTTTGGAGGGTGGCACCAAAGGTCGGGTGTGCGCCGCAGCTGCGGGAGAGGATTGCTGGGCAGTGATGGATGCCGGTTTCTCCGCCGCGGCCATGGCGGCGAGTTCCTCCTTGGAGGGTAAACCGATCTTGGCGGGTGGCGTCGCTTCGACGGGGTAAACCGCCGCTGGCTTGGTCTCACGCGCGCTGCGCATATCGGCGTACATTGCCTTGGGCGGCGCTGCGACTGGAGGCTTCGCGGCTGCTTCTGCCGCAACCCGGTCGGCCGCCTCCGCGACCCCCTTCATTTCACCGACTGTGCGTAGCTTGCAGGCTTCCGTGAGCAGCTTATCGTCTACACTATTGACTGCCGCCTGCATTTCAACGGGCGTATCGACGGTTTCCTGCTTTACCGATTTGCCGTTGTACCGATAGACACGCTTGACCGTGGCAAAGCTGCGATTTTCGCAATCGTAGCGATTGAGCGCTTCAACCGCCGAGTAATTCAAACCGCTCTCGCCGACCTGCATTTCGCGGCCAAGCCACAGGCGGCTCCATGCCATGGTCTTGCCGCCAATCCGGGCAATCCGGGCTTTGTCGATCTCGACGCTCTCGGTTCCGTCGCTGGCGATTTTCTGCCAGTTGGCCGCTTGCCCGGTCTGTGCAGTAATCGATGCCAGCGCCGTTAGAATTACAATGATAGGTAGACGCATACTGCACCCTTTATTTGACGTAACCACTATATCGGCCTGACGCAGCAGAACTTTAGCGCACTTTGGTTATGGTTGCATTCCGGCAACGTTTCCAGTAGTTTTGTGGGTTCTGCCGCAGCAACGCCAATAGCCTTCCGACCGGAGTATCCACCATGAATGCCAATGACAAGTTTCTCGCCTCGAATGCTCATGTCGACGCCGCCAGCGTCCAGCCGCTACCGCATTCGCGCAAGTCCTATGTCGTCGGCAGCCGCCCCGACATCCGCGTGCCGATGCGCGAAATTTCACAAGCCGACACGCCCCTTCATGGCAGTGGTACGACGGGGAAACCCGTGCATTCCGAAGCCAATCCGTCGATTTTTGTCTACGATTGCTCGGGGCCTTACACCGACCCAACGACCAGGATCGACATCCGCAACGGCTTGGCGCCGCTACGCTCGGCCTGGATCAGCGAACGCGGCGATTGCGAGGAACTGTCGCGGCCCACTTCCGCCTACGGATGTGAACGCAGCAGCGATCCGCAATTGACGGAACTGCGCTTCAACCTCCAACGCCAGCCGCGCCGCGCCAAGCAGGGGGTGAATGTCACCCAAATGCACTACGCGCGCCGTGGCTTGATCACCCCGGAGATGGAGTTTGTCGCCATCCGCGAAAACCAGAAGCGTGAAGGGCTTTCAGAACTGATGCTGCGCCAGCATCCTGGCGAGTCCTTCGGTGCGAGTATCCCCAGGGTGATTACCCCCGAGTTCGTGCGTGCCGAGATCGCCTGCGGTCGAGCCATCCTCCCCGCCAACATCAACCATCCCGAGTCCGAGCCGATGATCATCGGCCGCAATTTCCTGGTCAAGATCAACGCCAACATCGGCAATTCGGCGCTGGGTTCCAGCATTCAGGAGGAAGTCGAGAAAATGACCTGGTCGATTCGCTGGGGCGGCGACACGGTAATGGATTTATCCACCGGCAAAAATATCCATGAAACCCGCGAATGGATCGTGAGAAATTCCCCGGTGCCGATCGGCACCGTGCCGATCTACCAGGCGCTGGAAAAAGTTCATGGCAAGGCCGAAGAGCTGACCTGGGAAATCTTCCGCGACACCCTGATCGAGCAGGCCGAACAGGGCGTCGATTACTTCACCATCCACGCCGGCGTGCTGTTGCGCTATATCCCGATGACGGCAAAGCGTTTGACCGGCATCGTCTCACGCGGCGGAGCGATCCTTGCCAAATGGTGCCTGGCGCATCACCAGGAAAACTTCCTGTACACACACTTCGAGGATATCTGCGAGATCATGAAGGCCTACGACATCGCCTTCAGTCTCGGCGACGGCCTGCGCCCCGGTTCGATCCACGACGCCAACGACGAGGCCCAGCTGGGCGAACTGGCGACCCTCGGCGAACTGACCCAAATCGCCTGGAAACATGACGTGCAGGTCATGATCGAAGGCCCCGGCCATGTGCCGATGCACCTGATCAAGGAGAACATGGACTTGCAGCTGAAGCTGTGCGGCGAAGCGCCGTTCTATACCCTCGGTCCGCTGACCACCGACATCGCACCGGGCTACGACCACATCACCAGCGCCATCGGCGCGGCGATGATCGGCTGGTACGGCACCGCCATGCTGTGCTACGTCACCCCCAAGGAGCATCTCGGCCTGCCCGACAAGGACGACGTCAAGGACGGCATCATCGCCTACAAAATCGCCGCCCATGCCGCCGACCTCGCCAAGGGCCATCCCGGCGCGCAGATCCGCGACAACGCGCTGTCCAAGGCGCGCTTCGAGTTTCGCTGGGACGACCAGTTCAACCTCGGCCTCGACCCGGACAAGGCGCGCGAGTTCCACGACGAAACGCTGCCCCAGGAAGGCGCCAAGCTGTCCCACTTTTGCTCCATGTGTGGCCCGCATTTCTGTTCCATGAAAATCACCCAGGATGTCCGGGATTTCGCGGCCGCCCAGGGCGTTTCGGAAACTGAGGCGCTGAAGAAGGGTATGGCGGTCAAAGCGGTGGAGTTCATTCAGCAAGGCAGCGAAGTCTATAGCAAGCGATGAAGCCGGGTTGACGCAATGCATTTCGATCCCACGCACAGCGTCGACCTGAAAGATCCGCACGCCGTTTTTCTGGCCATCGACTCACTGTTGCTGCGGCGTTTTGGTCCAGGCTACGGCCAGCCTTTGCTAGAACAAGCGATCTGCGACCTGGCGTGCGCCTTTCGCGGCGAATATCCCGGCTTGCTGCGCTGCGACACCCTTTATCACGACTTGCGCCACGCTCTCGACTGTGCACTGGCGATGGCCCGCCTGCTCGACGGCCAGGCAACGTGCGCCTCGCGGGAGGCTCCCGAATTTATCGACATGGAGCATGCCTTGCTCGGCATATTGCTGGCGCTCTACCACGACATCGGCATGCTGCGCCGCTGTGATGAAGCGCATATGCAGGGAGCACAACTGACGCCGATCCATGAAGCACGCGGGGTCGAGTTCATGCGCGATTACCTGGGCTGCACGGCACTGGCGCATCTGGCGCAGAAAGCCGAACTGATCATGGTCACCCGCCTGACCTGGCACATGCCGGCGGATATTTCCAGACTCGATCGGGCCATTTCCTGCCTGCTTGGCGCCGCAGACATCATGAGTCAACTGGCGGATCGTTGTTATCTGGAAAAGTGCCGCGATTTCCTGTTTGTCGAATTCAGCGCCATCGGACTGGCCGGCTCCCCAGGCCTGCCTTACCCCGACCCGGAGACCCTGCTGAAAACCACACCGGAGTTTTATACCGGCTTGCTCAGGGAGCGGATTCATAACGAATATGCCGACGCTGATCGCCACATGGAAATCCATTTTGGCGGCATCTGCCCCTATGCGGCTGCGATCAAGCGCAACTTCGACTATTTAGGAGATCTGCTGGCCAATGAGGATCTCTCCCGGCTGCAACGTCTGCCGCAGCGAGTGATTTAGCCATGTTTGCCTGTCGTCCAGGCTGCGCTGCCTGCTGCATCGCGCCGTCGATCAGTTCCCTGAAAAAACCTGCTGGCGTGGCTTGCCCGCAACTCGATCAGCACCTGCGCTGCCGTCTTTATGGCCAGCCGGAACGTCCCGCCTGTTGCTCAGGACTACAGGCTTCCGCAGAAATGTGCGGCGAGTTGCGCGAACAAGCCCTGGCCTGGCTCGCCGCGCTGGAAACGGCTACCGGAGATTACCCCCCAACCACCAATTTCACTTGCGGCACGCCGATTCGGTGAGTTGTCACTTTTGATCAGTAGCGGACCATCCACCACCGAGCGCGCGAATCAGTTGCACGCTGGCGCGGTATTGGCGGGTATCGAGATCCAGCGCGTTGCGTTGCGCTTGAAGCGTGGCGGCCTGGGCAGTAACGACTTCGAGATAATTCGCCGCGCCCTCGCGATAGCGGGTGGTGGCGAAATTGAGGGAACGCTGCGCGGCAACGACTGCCGACCGTTCCGAATCCGCCGCGGAGCGGTAATGACTGAGCAGCGCGAGGTTGTCTTCGACCTGCTGGAAGGCGCTTAGCACGACGCCGCGGTACTTCGCTCCGGCTTCGTCCAGCACCGCCTGGCTTCGCGCTACTTCCGCCTGGCGTTTGCCCGCATCGTACAAGGTCACAAACAGTGAGGGTCCGATTGCCCAATAGGTATTCGGCGCCCTGATGAAATTGCCGATATCCCGACTCTGGTAACCGGCCAGGGCACTCAGCGTAACCGCCGGGAAGAATGCGGCCTGGGCGACACCGATACTCGCGTTGGCAGCGGCGATGCGACGCTGTGCGGCAGCGATATCCGGCCGGCGTTGCAGCAAAGTCGAAGGCAGGCCGGCGGGAACCTGCGGCAACATGATGTCGACGAGACGGGGTTCGAGGGTAAAACTGGAAGCGGATTCGCCGACCAGCGCCGCGATGGCGTGCTCGAGCAGGGCGCGCTGCGCGAGGGCCTGTTCCGCTTGCGAGCGCGAGGAATCAAGCTGGGTCTGGGCACGCGCCACGTCCAGCCCCGATGCAATGCCCGCGTCATGACGCGTCATGGTCAGTTCCAGCGCCTTGGCATAGGCGGCGGCGGTGTCATTGAGCAGCGCAACCGCGCGGTCGAACCCCCGCAGCGCGATGTAGCTGTCGGCAAGTTGGGCCTGCAGGCTGAGGCGCGCGGATTCCAGGTCGGCTTGCGCAGCTTGCTCGGCGGCTGTACCGGAGGCAACCTGGTTGCGGATGCGACCCCACAAATCGAATTCATAATCCACTTCAACACCCAGTGTGTAGGAGCGGTATTCATCAGGCGAGTTCGGGCCAAGCACGCGCAAGGGCTTTGACTCGGACTGCCGGTCGCGCTGTGCGTTGGCTGAACCGGACAGGGTTGGAAACAGGCCGGAGCTAGCCTGATCGCTGATGGCCCTGGCCTGCTGATAGCGCGCGAGGGCGGCGGCAAGGTCCGGGCTGTTCGCGATCAGGCGCTTCTGCAACGCATTCAGGTCGGCATCGTGGTACAGAGTCCACCAGGCATCGCGCGGCAGATCGTCGGCAGGCAGGGCGGTTGTCCATGGCGCCGTTTCCTTGTAGCCGGCGGCGGCGGGGACATCGGGAATCTTGAGCGGAGGCGCAAACGAGCAGGCGCCGAGCTCAAGAATGAGCCCGGCAGCCAATGCGCAGGAAGCCTTACTTCTTGCCACGCTCGCCGCTTCCGGTTGCCCCGGATGCCGTCGACTTTGCATCCGCCACGGCGACATGCACCAAGTCGCCATCGGCAATGCCATCGGGAGGACTTTCAATCACGCGGTCGTCGGCCGCGATTCCGGAACCAAGTTCGATGACCTTGCCAATATCGCGTGCGATGGTGACCGGTTTCAGGGTGACCTTGTTGTCTGTGCCGACGGTAGCGATGCGCAGGCCCGACTTGTCGAATATCAGTGCGCTGGGAGGGATGGTCAACGCGCCGGCATCACGCGCCTGGTCGAAGCTCACATAGGCGAATCCGCCGGGCAGCAGTTCTGCGTTGGCATTGTCAACCGCAAGCTGAACCAGCATGCTGCCCGACGCGGTATTGACTGCCTGGGAAGAGGATTCGACGGTCGCGTCATAAAATTTTCCGGGACGTTCCGGCACGCTTATTCTGGCCTTGACGCCGCGTTTGACGATAGCCACATAGTTCTGCGGAACGCCGACATAAACGCGAAGTTTTTTGGTATCGGAAACCACGAACAGCTCTGGCCCCGCGCCGCTGCCGGCATTGATCAGTGCGCCGACATCGGTGGAACGCGCGGTAACGATGCCGTCAAACGGCGCAACGATGCGAGTAAAGCTTTTCATCGCCAGAAAACGGTCAAGGTTTGCCTGCGCCGCGTGAGCCATGGCCTGTTTGGTGGCATAGTCGCCGGCCTTCTCCTCTGCCTCCTGGCGCGATACCGAATCCGAGGCGAGCAAGGATTGCCAGCGTTTTGCCGTCGTTCCAGCCAATGCCGCATTGGCCTGGGCGCTGGCGAGGTCTGCCCGGGCCTGCAACAATTGTTGGTCGAGGTCGGGGGTTTCGATTTCCGCAAGCAGTTGCCCGGCTTTAACCGGCGAGCCGATATCGGCTTTCCAGTTTTTCAGATAGCCGCTGACACGTGCGTAGATCGGTGCACGGGAATACGCTTCGAGGTGCCCAGGCAGATCAAGCGTTGCGGCAATGCCGGCTTTGCCCGGTGCAACGACCGCGACGGTAGGCACGGCCTGGCTGTCGACGCGTTCAAGCAGGCGCGCCGCGTTCGATGTCCGTGTGACGATTCCTTCGACCACGACAATCAGCGCGATGGCTGCCATCGCGATTCCGGCAATTTTGAGCGGGCGGCGGGGCAAAGCAGGATCAGACGACATGAGGTTCTCCAATGGCAGGAGCTGCTGCGGGTTTATTGCCATAGCGCGCATGCACGAGACTGAATACGACAGGAACGAATGCCAGCGTGGCAACCGTCGCAAAAATGAGGCCGCCGATTACCGCCCGGCCGAGCGGCGCATTCTGCTCGCCTCCTTCGCCCAGACCCAAGGCCATCGGCAGCATGCCGATGATCATCGCCAGCGCGGTCATCAGCACCGGCCGGAAGCGGGCAACGCCGGCTTCCAGCGCTGCGGCAACAGCATCGCCGAGCTGTTCGAGGCGTTCGCGCGCGAAACTGATCACCAGCACGCTGTTGGCGGTGGCAACGCCCATGCACATGATGGCGCCGGTCAATGCCGGCACCGACACGCTGGTATGGGTCGCAAACAGCATCCAGACGATGCCGGCCAGCGCCGCCGGCAATGCCGTGATAATGACAAAGGGATCGCTCCACGACTGAAAATTCACCACGATCAGCAAATAGATCAGCACGATGGCGCCCAGCAGGCCGAACAGCAACCCGGAAAAGGCATGGTCCATGGTGCGTACCTGGCCGACGAGCTCCACGCTGGAACCTTTGGGAACTTCGCCGGCAGTGTCGGCGATGATGCGGCGGATGTCGCTGGCGACCGAGCCAAGATCGCGGTCCTGGGTTGTCGCGTTAATCTGTATCATCGACCGGACGTCGTATTGGCTGACCACGGCATTGCCCGTATTGCGGCTGAACTTGGCCAGACCGCCGAGCACCTGCTGAGCGCCGTTGGCGGCGCTGCTGACCGGCAGATTGGCAAGCGAGGAAAGCGAATCCAGGCTGTACTGCGGAGTTTGCATGACGATCGGGTAGGTCACGCCATTGGCCGGATTCAGCCAGTAGGTCATCGCCACCTGGCCGCTGCCGGCGAGATTGACCACCAGGCTGTTGACCACATCGCGCGCAGTCACACCGACATCCTGGGCTCGCGTGCGGTCAAGGTCGACATTGAATACCGGACTCTTGCGCGATTGCTGGATGCGCGCGTCCGCCACGCCGGGAACGCGGCGAATCGCCTTCAACAATTTGTTGGCATAGTCGAAGTTGGCATCCAGGTTGTTGCCGCGAATCTGCAAATCAATCGGCGCCGGCGCGCCAAAATTGAGAATCTGGCTGACGATGTCGGCGGGGGGGAAGGAAAAAACCGTGTCCGGAAACTCGCGTGGCAGTTGTTCGCGAAGTTCGCGCACGTAGTCTGCGGTCGGGCGGTGGTCTTGGCTCAGCGCAATCTGGACGTCGCCATCCTGCGTGCCGACCACCCCGGTACTGTTGTAGGTCAGATTAATGCTGCTGGGCGGCAGGCCGATGTTGTCGACCAGGGTCGTGATTTCCCCGGCCGGGATGACGCGGCGGATGGCTTCCTCGATGCCGGCAAAACGCGCTGCAGTTTCTTCCACGCGGGTACCCATCGGTACGCGTGCATGCATCAGGATTTGCCCGCCATCGACCGCAGGAAAGAAATCGCTGCCGAGGAAAGGCACCATGGCAAAAGAGAGCAGGACGAAGCCCAGGAACCCGATGACGAACACGCGGCGATGGCCAAGTGCGAATTGCAGCAGTCCTCTATAGACATCGCGAATACGATCGAAGCGCGCCTCGAAATCGCGTTGAAACCTGAGCAGAGGATTGCTCGATGCCGGCAACGCAACCCGGTGACCGTGTCCATCGGTGTGCGCGGCGTGCGGCCGCAGCAGGTACATCGACATGGTCGGCACCAGGGTGCGCGAAAGCACAAAGGAGCAGGCCATCGCAAACATCACCGCCTCGGCCATCGGCACAAACAGAAAGCGCGCCATGCCCTCGAGGAAGAACATCGGCACGAATACGATGCAAATGCACAGCAGGGAGACAAGGGCCGGAGTAACGATCTGCCGCGCACCGTCCATGATCGCGGTCTCGACGTCCTTGCCATGCTCCAGATGCCAGTTGATGTTTTCGATGGTCACTGTGGCGTCATCGACCAGGATCCCGACAGCCAGCGCCAGACCTCCGAGGGTCATGATATTCAGTGTTTCGCCGATCGCCGCCAGGCCGATCAGCGAACCCAGAACGGACAAGGGGATCGACACCGCGATAATGATTGTCGATCGCCAGCTGCCGAGGAACAGCAATATCATCAGACTGGTCAACGCCGCTGCGATGACACCGGCGATCGCCACGCCGCTGATCGCCGCACGCACGAAGATTGACTGGTCGTTGATCGGCGTGACCACAAAGTTGTCCGGCAGAGCCGCCTTGTATTCCTTGAGCTTTGCCCGGATACCGTCGACAATCGCCAGCGTGGATGCTTCGCCGATTTTCAGCACCGACAACAGCACCGAGCGGCTGCCGTCTACATGGACAATATTGGTTTGCGGCGGATTGCCATCGCGCACGTTGGCCACATCGCGAATATAGACCGTGGTCCCGTTGACCGCCTTGATCGGAAGCTTGCCGAGTTCTTCGATCGCCGATGGGGCATTGTTCACTTGCAAGGTGTATTCGAGACTGCCAATTTTTTGCGTACCGGCGGGCGTGACCAGGTTTTGCGCGGCAAGGGCATTGGCGACATCCAGCGCCGAAAGGCCACGGGCCTGCATCGCCGCACTGTCAAGATCAATCTGCACCTGTCGCATCTTGCCGCCGTACGGCCACGGAATGGCGGCGCCCGGCACGGAAACCAGGGGCGGGCGCAGCGCGTTGTTGCCGATATCGAAAAGATTCTGTTCGGACATGCCCTTGCCGGACAGCGCGAGCTGGAGGATAGGGACGGTCGCTGCGCTGTAATTGAGGATTAACGGCGGCGTGGCGCCGGGCGGCATCTGCCTCACCATCACTTGCGAGATTGCCGTGACCTGCGCGTTGGCTACCGCCACATTGACGCCAGGCTGAAAGAATATCTTGACGATGCTGATGCCAGCGTATGAATTGGCCTCGATATGCTCGATGTCATTGACGGTAGTCGTAAGTATCCGCTCGAAAGGCGTGGTGACGCGGCCCGCCATCTGTTCCGGAGGCAAGCCGATGTAACCCCAGTTAACAGCGATTACGGGAATTCTGATTTCCGGAAAGATATCCGTCGGCATGCGCAACGCCGCCAGCGGACCGATGATCAGCAGCAGCAGGGCCAGAACAACGATGGTATAAGGCCGGTGCAATGCGACGCGGACGATCCCTACCAGCACGTCGAACCCTCGTAATGCAGATTGCCGGCGGATGCAGACATTGGCGGCCTCACGACTTTGCCGATTCCGCGCTGGTCTGGGCGCGCTTCCGTGTCTGGTTGGACGCCACACCGCGGATACCTGACCTGCCTGGCACCAGCGCATCCAAATTGGCATTGACGCGCTGCATTAGCTTCACCAGTTGCGCTCGATCCGCAGCTGACAGGCCAGCCAGCGCCTCCGCGCGCACGCGATCTGAAAGACGCCAGATTTCCTCCAGCACCGGGATCGCGGATGCCCGCAAAAACAGGCAGCGGACCCGGCGGTCAGTGGGATCAGGCCTGCGCTCGATCAAGCCGTCTCCTTCCATGCGGTTAAGAATACGCACCAGCGTCATCGGATCGGTGTCGGTAAGATAGGCGAGCCGCACCTGCGAAATCCCCTCGTTAAGTTGCAGGTAGCCCAGCACCTTGCATTGCGCCAGAGTCAGATTCGGCTCGCTGGCATGGCGCTCAAAATTGAGCGAATACAGGCGCGAAATATCTTTGAGCAGGAAACCGAAGTTGCGAAGGGGATCCATAGGTTTGCAGACAATTCAATAGTCCGGCCAATAGTCTGGCAGATAATATCACGTGATATTAAATAAGGCAAAACGCTTCCATCGATCCTGTTGGCCTAGGATCGGTGGCTGGTTTCAAACGGATTGTCCGGCTACAGGATCTAGTCAGGCGCTGCCCAGTACTTGGATACGTTCTTGATGCCCCATCTGGCGGCATCCTCAATCCCCACGATCTTCTCCAGACAGCCGTGGCGCGACAGATCCACAACCTCCGGCTTAACCATGTAAGTCTTGGTCCTGGTCGAGAAGAAAACTTTCACCTGGGGAGTCAGCAGCGATTTTGGCGACTGATCGAGGACCACCCCGATCCGCCCCGAGGTCAGGCAGACCAGAGAGCCCGTCGGGTAGATGCCGATGCATTTGACGAAGGCCTGAAAAATTTCAGGATCGAAGTGGGAACCGCTCCATTCGGTCATCTTCTGAATGGATTCAGTCGGGTCCCATCCCTGTTTGTAGGGACGGTTGGAAGTGATCGCGTCATACACATCGCAGACCGCGCCCATCTTGGCGAAGTGGTTGATTTCCCCGTCCATCAAACGGTGCGGGTAGCCGCTGCCGTCGATCTTCTCGTGGTGATGCAGGACGACATCGAGCGGGACTTCGCCGGTCGATTTTGCCGCAAGGAGGATTCGGTGTCCTTCCTCGGGGTGTCCTTTGACAATATAGAATTCCTCGTCGGTCAGTTTGCCCGGTTTGTTGAGGACTTTCATCGGGATGTTCGCCTTGCCGACGTCATGCAGCAGCCCGGCGCGGCCGGCTTCATGAACATCCGCATCGTTGAACCTCATCTGTCGGGCCAGCGAAACCATCAGGGCGCTGACCGCCACCGAATGCATATAAGTGTAGTCGTCCGCGGTCTTGAGACGAGCCAGGCTGAGCAATGCCCCGGGGTTTCGGTCCAGCGAGGATGAAATTTCCTCTACCAGACCATCCACTGCCCCGGTGCTGAGCGCCTTGCCCATGCGCAATTCCGCGAACATCGAGCGCACCGCGTCGGTCGCCTTGGCGCAAGTCTTGGCGGCCTGTTGCAATTCCTCGGTGACCGTAACCCGTTTCGGTTGTTCTTCGCGGATACTGGCCTGCTTAAGGACTTTTTCGACCTTCGCAGCAACTTCTTCCTCGCTCTCACTCTCTTCGACGTCGAAACCCTTAGCGGAATCAATCCATACTTCCTTGATGGCGCTTTCCTTGAGGCGACGAATATCCTCGGGATCCCTCAGGATGAACTTGGTGCGCCAGAACGGGTGGCTCATCCATGGGCCGCAAAGCTCATGGATGTGCATTCCCAGGCGAACTTGTTCGACATTGATTTTTTTCTTCATGACTAAATTTCTGCGTTGTTCCGTCTTGGCTATTGGCTATCGGAACTAGGCCGATAATTCTGCACCATTTTGGCAATGAAGGGTCGGGTCACGACAGATCGCGGCGCAGCGTTAAAACCATGTGACGATAAGGGTGGCGTGCCGTGCCATTTCGACGCGCCACGCTGGCTAATGCCAGCGCCTTGCTTACTGGGTCGGCCCGGCCCAGAGTTCGTGAAGGTTCTTGATACCCCATTTGGCGACGTCTTCCTTGTCGACGATTTTTTCTGGGCAACCGGGACGCGACAGGTCCACCACTTCCGGATTGAGGTAGGCCTGCGACTTGGTCGAGAAAAACACTTTCACCATGGGTGTGAGCAAGGATTTTGGCGATTGATCAAGGACCACGCCCATCTTGGCGAAGACACTGATTTCCTGGTTTTTCAGCCGGTGCGGGTAGCCGCTGCCGTCAATCTTCTCATGGTGGCGAAGACAAACATCGAGTCCCCTCTCGGAATTGATCCATAGTTCCTTGATGCCGCTTTCCTGAAGGCGGCGAAGGTCCTCGAGATCAGCAAGAACGAACTTGGTACGCCAGAACGAGTAATTCATCCATGGCCCGCAAAGCTCATGGATATGCATGCCCGAACGCACCTGATCGATGTATATTTTTTAGCATGATGAAATTTCTGGCGTGCTACACTCTTTCGCCGCTTGGGGTTTCCTCAAGTTTCCCCTCAAATTCCGTTGGTCTCGCATGGATATCACGCCGCTGTTACACGCCCTGATCCTGGGAATCGTCGAAGGACTCACCGAGTTCCTTCCGGTTTCGAGCACCGGCCATCTGATCCTGGCCGGCGATTTGCTGAATTTTAACGACGAAAAAGGCAAAGTGTTCGAGATTGTCATCCAGTTCGGAGCAATCCTCGCCGTCGCCTGGGAATACCGCGAAAAAATTGTCCGAGTCGCCGCCGGCCTGCGGCAGGAGCGCGTTGCGCAACGCTTCGTCCTCAACCTCGCTATCGCTTTCATGCCGCTGGCTGTGCTGGGATTATTGTTCCACAAGACCATCAAGACGCTGCTGTTCCAGCCCGTCCCAGTGGCCTTGGCTTTCATCGTTGGCGGCCTTTTCATCCTGTGGACCGAGCGCCGTCAACATCTGGTTCGTTTCCACTCGATCGATCAGCTGCAACCCGTCGATGCCCTCAAGCTCGGTCTGGCGCAGGCACTGGCGCTGATTCCAGGCACTTCGCGTTCCGGTGCGACCATCATCGGCGGGCTGTTCTTCGGACTTTCTCGCCAGGTGGCGACGGAGTTCTCTTTTTTTCTCGCCATCCCGACCATGACGGCGGCGACTTGTTACCAACTCTACAGGGAACGCGGGCTGTTTTCGGTTGATGACTTTGGCATGTTCGCGGTGGGTTTCAGCGCCGCGTTCGTTTCGGCTTTCTTCTGCGTGCGCTGGTTGTTGCGCTACGTCAGCCAACATGATTTTGTGCCGTTCGCCTGGTACCGTATCGCCTTTGGACTGGTAGTGCTCGCCACCTGGCAGTGGGGCCTGGTAGACTGGAGCAATCCTTAGCCCTAAAGCGAACCTCACCGTGGCATCAGCCGATTCGCCGGACTTTGACCGTAGCCGTTTCAAACAGCTCGAACGCGCCGGCTTCAACCAGATTGCCGCCCGCTATGCCGAGGCAGCCAAGGCGCGGACGATGCTCCATGAAGATTTGCTCGACGCCGCTGAACTGCTGCCTGGCCAGGACGTCCTCGACCTCGCCAGCGGACCGGGGGTGCTGGCGCAGGCCGCATTGTTGCGAACTTATTCAGGCAGCCGCATCGTGGCCAGCGACATGGCCGAAGCCATGTTGCTGGAAAGCAAACGGCACCACCCCGGTCTGCTTCACGCCGCCGCCGATGCGGAGCGTCTGCCCTTTCCCGCCGCCTGTTTCGACCGCGTGTTGTGCGGGCTGGGACTGATGATATTTCCGGAAGAGGCGAAAGCATTGGCTGAAATCCGGCGCGTGCTCAAGCCTGGCGGGCGCATCGCCGTTTCCGTCTGGGCCAAGGCTGAGCAGGTGCCATTGGTCGAATGCGCCCTGGCCTGTATGCTGCGCTTGTTGCCGGCGCCAAAAGTGGCGCGCTTGTCGGTCTTTCGCCTCGGCGATCCGGAACATCTGAAAGTATTGTTCGCCATGGCGGGTTTCAGGCAAATCCGCATCGAGCCGTGCGAGTTTCAGTCCGAGTTCAGTAATGCTGCGGAGTACTGGCAAGCCTTCCTCGATCTAGCCGGCAGTGCTGCCGCCAGCCTCAGTCGCATGTCGCTGGAAACACAGGAGCGGTTGCGCGTCGAAGTAGCCCATGAACTTTCCCCGTATGCCGAAAAGGGCGGTTATCGACTGACCAGCCAGGCATTGATCGCCACGGCGGTATAATTCGCGCCTTTCCCGTTTTAAAGCCTGTTGAAATAGGCTCTTACTCCCCGATGAACGTCCTTTTCGAAGAGGACGGCGCCTTCAAAGCAGGCTCCGTGCTCGCCGATAACAATACCTCGTTGCAGATCGAACTTGCCTCGGGCAAGCGCAGCAAGGTAAAAACAGCGAATGTCCTGCTGCGCTTTGAGGAACCGGCGCCGGCCGCACTGCTCGAAAGCGCCGAAGCAGAAGCGGAGAATATCGACATCGATTTCCTCTGGGAAGCCAGCCCGGATATCGAGTTCGGCTTTGCCAACCTGGCGCGCGACTATTATGGCCACCTGCCGCTGCCGGCGGAAGCCGCCGGCGTGCTGCTGCGCCTGCATTCGGCGCCGATGTATTTCCATCGCAAGGGCAAGGGCCACTTTCGCAAGGCGCCGCCGGAAATTCTGCAGGCGGCGCTGGCCGGCTTAGAGAAAAAACGCGCCCAGGCATTAGCCATCGAGCGCATGAGCAGCGAATTGCAAGCCGGACAGTTGCCGACGGAATTCTCCCCGCTGCTCGCCCAACTGCTCTACAAACCGGACCGCAACCGGCTGGAAACCAAGGCCCTCGAAGCCGCCTGTGCCGAAACTGGTCTATCGGTGCCACGCCTGCTGGAGAAATGCGGCGCCATCACTTCCAGTCACGATTATCATCTGGGCCGTTTCCTGTTTGAATTCTTTCCGCAGGGCTGCACATTCGGCGATTACCCCGCGCCCGCCGCTCCAGCCGAGCTGCCGCGGGCGGCGGTGACGGCATTCAGCATTGACGATGCGCATACCACCGAGATCGACGATGCCTTCTCGGTGACGCCGCAAGCATCGGGCGGCTGGCGCATCGGCATCCATATCGCCGCACCGGGACTGGCGATTCACCACGATGATGCATTGGGCACGATCGCGCGCAGCCGCTTGTCAACGGTGTATATGCCGGGACGCAAGATCACCATGCTGCCGGAGCAGATCGTCGAAGCTTACACGCTAGCTGCGGGACGCGACTGTCCGGCCATTTCCCTATATCTGGAGGTAGCTTCCGATCTGCGCGTCACCGGTCACGAAACCCGCCTGGAATACGTGCCGGTGGCTGCCAACCTGCGCCATCACGACATCGAACCGCTATTCAACGAGGCCACGCTGGCCGGCGAACTGCCCGCGTTTCCCTTTCGCGACGAGCTCAAGCTGCTCTGGGAACTCGCCTGCGTGCTCGAAGCCGGACGCGGCAAAACAGGCGTCAACCAGAGCGACTACAATTTCGTGGTCGATTGGCAGGCGACCACCGCTCAAGGACAAGGTCATATCAGCATCAGCGAGCGGCGGCGTGGTTCGCCACTCGACAAGCTGGTGGCCGAATTGATGATCGCCGCCAATTCGATCTGGGGACGCGCGCTGGCCGATGCCGGCATCGCCGCCTTGTATCGGGCGCAAACGGCGGGCAAAGTGCGCATGACCACCGTCGCCGCCCCGCATGAAGGGCTTGGCGTCGATTGCTACGCATGGTCATCCTCGCCGCTGCGACGCTATGTCGATCTGCTCAATCAGTGGCAACTGATTGCCTGGCTGAAAGCTGAAGCCCCGCCCTTCACGGCCAAGTCGGAGGCGCTGCTGGCGGCGTTGCGCGACTTCGAGCTGACCTACGCCGCCTACGCCGAATTCCAGCGCGGCATGGAACGCTACTGGTGTCTGCGCTGGCTGCAGCAGGAGAACTTGCAGCGGCCCGTTGCGCAGGTACTGCGCGAGGGACTGGTGCGCCTCGAACATTTGCCGCTGGTGCTGCGCCTGCCTTCGCTGCCCGCTATCGAGCGCGGCGTGCGGGTGCGGATCGAAATCGAGAAGGTCGATTTGTTCGAGGCCGAGGCCAGGGCGCGCTTCGTCGAGATATTGGCGGAGCCGGCCGACGAACCTGCCGAATTAGGCCCGGTTAACCTCTCTGATGGCGCTTTCGAAGAGCCTGGCTTGGCGGAGTAAAATCTCCGCTCATGCTGACACCTCTCGCCTGGCCTGGATCGCTCGCGCGCATGCCCCCGCCATCGCGAAACTTTGCCCTGGCGCTGACGGCTTCGATGTTGCTGCATGCCGTGATCCTGTCGATCCACTTCCGCCTGCCCGAAGCGCTAATGCACGCCAAGGAGCATGCCCTCGACGTGATCCTGGTAAATAGCAAGAGCAAGTATGCGCCAAGCGCAGCCCGGGCCCGCGCCCAGGCCAATCTCGACGGCGGCGGCAACACTGACGAGAATCGCCGGATCAGGACGCCCTTGCCGGCGGAGCAAACAACGCATAATGGTGACGACCTGATCGAGGCGCAACGACGTATTGTCGAACTGGAGGCGCTTCAGCAGCAATTGCTCATCCAGGCACGCAGCAGTCATGCGATCCGTCCAGACAACCGCAAGAGCGATCCGCAACCGACGCCGCAAGCCGCTCCTGGCCTCGACTTGGCCAGCAAAGCGCTGGCTATCGCCCGCTTTGAGGGCGAAATCAATCGTAATCTCGACGAATACAGCAAACGTCCACGCAGGAAATTTCTCGGCGCTCGCACCTCTGAGTACCGTTTTGCGCAGTACGTCGAAGACTGGCGCCAGAAAATCGAGCGGGTCGGCAACCTGAACTATCCTGAAGCAGCCAAGGGCAAGCTCTATGGCACGCTGGTCGTCACGGCCGAAATCAATGCCGACGGGAGTGTCGCCACTGTCGAAATCAATCGCTCCTCGGGCAGGAAGATCCTCGACCAGGCGGCACTCCGCATTGTCCGCCTGGCCGAACCCTATGCGCCGTTCCCGCCCGATATGCGCCGCGATACCGACATGATTTCCATCTCCCGCACCTGGTCCTTCACGCAAGCCAACCAGCTGCAAGCGGATTAAGAAACTAACATGCCAGACAGATATGCAGTCGTCGGCCATCCGGTTGCGCACAGCCAGTCGCCGCGCATCCACGCCTCGTTTGCCCGTCAGACCGGGCAGGACATGAGCTACGAAGCCATTCTTGCCCCGCTCGATGGCTTCGGCGCGACCGTCCGGGCTTTTATAAGCACCGGCGGGCGCGGCATGAACGTCACCGTGCCGTTCAAGGAAGAAGCCTGCCGTCTGGCCACACGCTTAAGCGATCGGGCGGGGGTGGCCGGCGCAGCCAATACGCTGGTGTTTGATGAGCACGGGATTTATGGCGATAACACCGATGGCGTCGGCCTGGTGCGCGACATTCGCCATAACCTCGGCCGCAACATCGCCGGGCAGCGCGTGCTGTTGCTTGGCGCCGGCGGCGCGGCGCGCGGGACAATTCTGCCTTTGCTGCTCGAGCAACCCGCGCAACTCGTCATCGCCAATCGCACAAGCGAAAAAGCGCGGCGTTTGGCCGACGAATTCAACGAGGCACGCTCGCTGGCCCTCTTCCCGGTCGGCAGTGGGCCAGCGAAGGTGCAGAGTTGCGGCCTGATCGAGCTCGCCGGGCAGGCATTCGACATGGTCATCGACGCCACCTCGGCAGGCCTTGCCGGTGAACTGCTGGAGATTCCCGACAGCGTGTTCGCGCCGGACTGCCTCGCCTACGAGATGGTCTATGGCCAGAAAACGCCGTTCATGACGCAAGCACATTGTGCCGGAGCGCGGGTCAGCGACGGTCTCGGCATGCTGGTGGAACAGGCAGCCGAGGCCTTCCATCTCTGGCGCGGCGTGCGTCCCGAAACAACGCCGGTGCTAAAGGAGTTGCGCGGCAAATGAAGACTCTCGGCAAGTGGCTTAAGCTGGGGCTGCTCACTCTGGTGATCTTGGTCCTGCTGTGGCAGGGCTGGTATCTCGGCTGGGTGGTGTGGTGGAAATACGCCGACCCCGGCATGACGCGCTTCATGGAAATACGTCTCGACCTTGCCCGCGAGAAGAACCCCAAGGTCGAACTCAAGCACCACTGGCAACCCTACGAGAAAATTTCCATGCAACTAAAACGCGCCGTGATCGCCGCCGAAGACGACAAGTTCATCGATCACGAAGGCTTCGACTGGGAAGGCATGCAGAAGGCGCTGGAAAAGAACCGGCGCAAAGGCAAAGTCGTGGCGGGCGGCTCGACGATTTCCCAGCAACTCGCCAAAAATCTGTTTCTCACGCCAGCCAAGACGCCTTGGCGTAAAGCTCAGGAAGCCGTCATCACACTGATGCTGGAAACGCTGTGGGACAAACGCCGCATCCTTGAAGTGTATCTAAACTCGGTCGAGTGGGGCGACGGGATTTTCGGCGCCGAAGCCGCGGCGCAGCGCTACTACCGGATTCCCGCCGCGCAACTTTCGGCCGAGCAAGCGGCGCGCTTGGCGGTCATGCTGCCGGCGCCGCGACGCTATGAGAAGAACCCCTACTCGGCTTTCGTCAACGAGCGCACCCAGATCATCCTGGGGCGCATGCAATATGCCGAGGTGCCCTAACGGGCGTCAATCTGCGTTAATCTGCCCACGGATGCGCTCGCCGGCCTTCGGGATCGCGTTCAACAATCTTTGCGTATAGGGATGCCGCGGCCGCAGATAGATTTCGTCCGAGTTGGCGCATTCCACCACTTCGCCCTGATTCATCACCATCACCTCGTCGGACATGTATTTGACGACCGCCAGATCGTGCGAGATGAAAATGTAGGAGAGAGAAAACTCGTCCTGCAAATCCTGCAATAGATTCAACACTTGCGCCTGCACCGAAACATCCAGCGCCGAGACCGATTCGTCGCAGATCAGGATGTCCGGCTTCATGGTCAGGCAGCGCGCAATCGCGATGCGTTGGCGCTGTCCGCCGGAAAACTCGTGGGGATACTTATGGTAGGACGCCTCATCCAAACCCACGCGTTCCAACAGTTCATGCGCCAGACGCATGCGTTCGGCCTCGCTGCCGCCAATGCCGTGGATCAGCAGCGGCTCGCAGAGAATCTGTCCGACCGTAAAGCGCGGGTTGAGCGAGGCATAGGGATTTTGAAAGACAATCTGGATACGGCGCTTGTAGGCCTTGAACTCGTGTTTCGGCATGGCAAACAGATCGCGTCCCTCGAACAGCGCCGCGCCTGTGGTGGCCTCGTGCAAGCGCATCAGGGTCAACCCGACGGTGGTCTTGCCGGAACCGGATTCGCCGACCAGGCCGAGCGTCTTGCCGCGCCGCAAGCGGAAAGAAACCCCGTGCGCAGCCTTGAACTCGCGCTGGCCGAAAAAGCCTTCGCGGCTGAAAAAACTCTTGCCGAGGTTGCGCACTTCAAGAATCACCGGCTCGCTGCCGCTGAGGCCGCGCGAGCGCTCGGCCGGCTCCGGCGGGAGCGTTCCAGCCTGCATGAAATCCTCGATCACCGGCAGCCTTTGGGGGCGATGTTCCGGCGACGGTCGGCACTGCAGCAAGGCCCGCGTATAGATGTCGCGCGGCTGATTGAACACTTGGTCGTTGCTGCCTTTTTCGCGAATCTCGCCCGCGCGCATGACCACCACTTGGTCGGCGATTTCGCCGACCACGGCCAAGTCGTGGGTGATGAACAGCACAGACATGTGGTGCCGGTCCTGCAAAGCCGCCAGCAGTTCGAGGATCTGTTTCTGGATCGTCACGTCGAGCGCGGTGGTCGGCTCGTCGGCGATCAGCAGCTTGGGATTGCAGGCGATCGCCATGGCGATCATGACGCGTTGTTGTTGCCCGCCCGAGAGCTGAAACGGATAAGCCAGACTCTTTGCCAAGGGGTCGGGGATGCCGACCTCGTTCAGCAGTTCGAGCACGCGCGCCTGCGCCTGGCGCGGGCTAAGGCCCAGATGCAGACGCAACACTTCGGCAATCTGGTAGCCGACCGTGAACACCGGGTTCAGCGAAGTCATCGGCTCCTGGAAGATCATCGAGATGTCCTTGCCGCGGAGATCACGCAAATGAGCGCGCGAGAGTTCGAGCAGATTGCGCCCGCCATAGAGGATCCGGCTTCCCGGCAGCACCGTCGCGTTCTCTTCCGGCAGGAGGCCGAGGATGGCCAGCGCGGTCACCGATTTGCCGCTGCCCGATTCGCCGACCAGGGCGACCGTGGTGTTCAGGGGGATGTCGAAGCTGATGCCTTTGACAGCCTCGAAAGCGGCCTGCTTGCTGAGCTTGTCGAGGCGAAAACTGACGCGCAGGTCGCGCACGCTGAGCAGAATGTCCTGTTCCATCTCGGCCCCTACCTTAGTTTCGGATCGAGCGCGTCGCGCAACGCATCGGTGAACAACGAGAAGGCGGTCACCAGCACCGCCATCGCGACGCTGGCGGCGGCGAGCTGCCACCATTTGCCAAGGATCAGCTCGTTCTGCGCCTCGTTGAGCATGCTGCCCCAGGAAGCCACGCCGACCGGCACGCCGAAGCCGAGGAAGCTCAGGATGACCTCGGACTTGATGAAGCCGACGGAAAGAATGGATAGTTGCACCAGGGCGACATGACTGACGTTGGGAAAGATGTGGATGAACATCCGGCGCATATCCGAAGCGCCGATGGCATCCGCCGCCAGCACGTATTCGCGGCTCTTGTGCTTGATGTATTCGGCGCGGATCAGGCGGAACACTCCGGTCCAGCCGGTCAGGCCAAGGATCAGCACGATCGTCAGCACGCCCTTCTGCTGCAATACCGCCGCCACCGCAAGGATCAGCAGCAGATAGGGAATCGAAGTGAATACGCTGTAGAACCAGTTGAAGAAATCATCCAGCCATTGGCCGTAATAGCCCGCCACGGCGCCGAATAACGTGCCCAGCACTGTCGCCAGCAGGGCCGCGGACAAGCCGACGACTATCGAGGTCTCGGAGCCCTTGATGGTCTTCAGGATGATGTCATGGCCCCATTTGTCGGCGCCGAAAGGCAGGGTGGCGCGTCGCTCGATTGCCGCAGCGGCATGGTCTTTGCCTTGCCCACTGCGAATTTCAGCGATCTCCCCGGCAAGCGGATCGACGATGCCGTAGTCGTCGATAGCTGCGCCGCCGCTGCCCACCACCACGGCGCGTTCGGCGCGCAACTGGCGGATCACGGCAGCGAGGGGATCGCGCGGATTCTCGGGGGGCAGCGCTTCAGCCGTGTTCATGTCTTGCACGCCGCGTTCCTCGGCGCTTTGCGCGCCGACAAAGGTGGGGGGAGCATAATTAACGCCGATCTCGGCATCCCAATTCTTGGCGACCAAGCCGGTCGCCGAAAGCAGCAACGTGACCAGGAACAACGCCACCACCGCCAGCGCCAGCATCGCCAGTCGGTCGCTACGCAGGCGGCGCCAGGCCAGAGCCCAGAGCCCCGGCGAAGTCGGTGTGGTTGAGGAAAGCGTGTTCAACATTTTTCCATCCGGCTATTTGAGCTGCACGCGCGGGTCGAGCGCCTTGTACATCAGGTCGGTCAACAAGTTGAAGAACATGGTCGCGACTGCCACGTAGATCGTGATGGCCTTGATCACCGGAAAATCGGAACGCTCCACCGCCAGGATCACCTCGCGGCCAATGCCGGGGATCGAGAAGAAGCGTTCGATCAGGAAGGCGCCGATCAGCAGCGCCGGCAGGTTCGACATGACGTGGGTGACGATCGGGATGGCCGCGTTGCGCAGCACATGCACCCAGAGAATGCGTTTCTCGGAAAGCCCCTTGGCGCGCGCGGTGCGAACGTAATCCTGGTTGATTTCATCGAGGAAGAAGGTCCGGAACAATCGCAGGCTGGGGGCGATGCCGACGGCAAGCGCGATGAGGATCGGCAGCAGCGCGTAGTGGAACAGGTTTTCGCTGAAGCTGTCGCCCCAGCCTTGCACCGGGAACAAGCCCCACTGGTAAGCCAGCACATACTGGAAGACGATGATATAGACCAGAATGCTGATCGACATGCCCACCGTGCAGGCGATCATCACCATCCGGTCGGTCAGCGAGCCGCGCACATACGCCACGCCCAGCGCCAGACCGATGGAAAGCAGAGTTTCCAGGATGGTCAGCGGCACCAGCACGGTCAGCGAAGGACCGAGGCGCGTCGCCAGGACATGCGAGACGGTCTCGCCGGTGCTCCAACTGGCGCCGAAATCCATGCTGACGATCTGTTTGATGAAAATCCACAACTGCACCCAGAACGGTTCGTCGACACCCAGTTGCTTGCGGATGTTGGCGATCTGCTCGGGGTTTGACATCTTGCCGGCCAGGATATACGCCGGATCGCCGCCGACCCAGTTGAACAACAGGAACACCAGCACCACCACCCCCAGCAGGGTGGGCAACATTTGCCAGAGGCGACGCAGGATATAGGCGGTCATCTAACGTAACTACTGCAAACGCTTGCCGGCGATTTCGGCGAAGAACGCCTTGCTGTTCGGCTCGCGGCCGAGGAAGCCGCGCACCATCTCCATGCCCGGCAGCTCGCTGCCGCGACTCAGGATCTTCTCGCGATAGCGCGCGCCGACTGGCGGATTGAGCAATTTGCCGTTGAAGGCGGTCAGCATGTCGAGCGCCAGGACTTCTGACCACATGTAGCCATAGTAGCCCGCCCCATAGCCGCTCATGACGTGGTTGAAGGTGCCCGGAAACTGGGTGCCTTCAACATAGCCTAGCGGCGTCGCCCCTTCCATGTGTTGCCACGTACTTATCGGATCGCCCGGCTTGGCGTCGTAGAGCGCCATGTCGAAACTGGCATACAGCAATTGCCGCGCATAGCGGATGCCGCGCCCGAAATTGTGGGCCGCCGTGAGTTTTGCGACAAGTTGGTCATCGACCATCGGGCAGGAGCTTTTGCAGAATTTTGCCGCCAGGGACAAGGTTTCCCTGTGACGCGCCCATTCCTCATACATCTGCGAAGGCGCCTCGACAAAGTCGCGCTCGACGCTGGTCCCCGCCTGCGCGACATAGCGCGTGCGGGAAAGAACGCCGTGCAGGATGTGGCCGAATTCGTGGGTGAGGGTTTCCATTTCCTCGTTGTCGAAACCGACGCGGTTGAAATTCGCCACCAGCACCGAGATCGGCGTGCGCCCGGCGACGGTGCTGACGCTGCGCACCGGAAAGGCGGCGGCATGGCTGTATTTGCCGTCGCGCGGGTAGATGTCGAAGTAGATGCCGGCGATGCGTTGCCGGGTCCGGCTGTCGATGACATCGTAATACCGCACTTCCGCATGCCACACGGGCACCTCGGCAGGCTGAAACTCGACGCCGTACTGAGTGCCGGAAACATGCATGATCCAGGCGACGGCCGCCTCGGCGGGGAAGTATTGGCGCAGCGCATTGGGATCGAGATCGAAACGCGCCCGTTTGAGTTTCTGCTGCCAATAGGCGACATCCCAACGCTTCAGCACGGTCCGGGTAAGTGGTTGTTTCAAGCTGTTCGCCGCAAACTGGCGCAACTCCTCAAGCTCGGCCTTCTCGCTGGCGGTGACGGCGGTTCTGACTTCATCCAGGAACTTATTCACGGCTACCGGCGTTCGCGCCATGCGCCGACGAATGATGAAATCGGCGTAGCTGGGTAAATCGAACAGGCCGGCCATTTCTTTGCGTAGCGCCATCGCTTCCTTGAGGAGTTCCAGATTCTTCGGTGTGCCCCGATTGCTGAAGGCGAACTGCAAACGCTGGCGCGCCGCGCTGCTGTCGGCGTTCTCCATGAACGGCACATATTCCGGATAGGCAAAACCGATCAGGTAGTTGCCCTGTTCGTCGCGCTTGGCTTTGGCGAGGTAATCCGCCGGCAAGCCGCGGACTTCCTCGGGGGTAAATGCCAGGCGCTGATCGTTGTCGCGGATGTTGCGCGAGAAAGCCTGGCTCAGTTCTTCGAGGCGTGTGAGGATTTGCTTCATGCGTGCGCGCTTTTCGGCGGGCAATGAAACGCCGGTATCCTCGAAGGACCACAAGATGTCTTGCTTGAGTTTCCGCTCGACGGCATCGCTTGGCTCGACGGCCTTGAACAACTGGTAGAGCTTTTCGCTCTGGTACAGGTCGGAGGAATATTTGCTGAATTCGACCAAACAGGGTTCCGCGGCATCGCGCACTGATTTATCCGGCGACACTTCGCCGAGCAGTTCCACCGGCCCTTGAAAATCTTCCTGGGCGACCAGTAATGCGTTCCACTCGGCAAACAGGATTTTAGGGTCGCGCGCGCTGGCTTCGGGCAAAGCCTCAAGAGTTGCGACGCGACCCCGCAAAGCAGTAATGGTGCTGGCGCAGCCGCTAACGATCTGCTGCGCGTTTGGCAACGGGAGCAGCGGTCTTTCATCCGCCGCATGGGCAGGCGAAAGCAAGCAGCTCCAGGCCAGTGCTGTGCTGGTCAGTAACGCGGATAACGCTCGATTCACTTCTTCTCCTTCGCCAAATCGATGTACAGCCATTCTTCCTGCAGGATCGGATGCTTCTTGAAGCCGATCACCCAAGGCTGCGCCAGCATGTTGCGATAGCGCGCATAGCCGACGCGGATCGGCGCATAGACTTCCAGTATACGGGCCATTTCGCGATACAGCCGGTTCCGCTCGGGACCGTCCGGGAGTTTCTGCGAAGCCGCGTAACGCCGGTCATATTCGGGAATTTGGCTACAGCCGTTGTTGTTCTGATGCGTATTCGGGCCGTAGAACAATTGCATGAAGTTGTCGCCGTCGGGGTAATCGGCGATCCACGGCGCGTTGCGCGACATCAGTTCGCATTGCCGCTCGGCCTTGAGCATGTCGGGGAAAGGCATCAGGTTATCTTTCATGCGAATGCCCAGGGAATCATAGACTTTTTTCCAGATTTCCGCCTGCAGCTTGCCGTTGGAGTCGGCGCGCGCCGAATAAGTGATCGTCAGCGGCTTGCCGTCCGGCAGGATGCGGTAGCCGTCGGCGCCTTTCTTGTAGCCGAACTTGTCGAGCAGGGCATTCGCCAGCCTGGGGTCGTGGCGCACCGAACTGCGATAGCCTGGGTCGTGGCCGACGATGCCGGGCGGAATCGGGTATTCGAGGGGAATCGCTTCGCCGTTCCAGACCAGGGCGATCTCCTCCTGGACGTTGTAGGCCATGGCGATGGCGCGCCGCAGGGCGATCTTCTCCTTGCTCAGGCCGCCGATCACCGGGTTCTGCATGTTCCAGTAGACGTAGCTGATCTCCGGGTCGACGATGCGCGACAGTTGCACGCCCTGCGCCACGAATTCCGGCCGCAGCTTGCCGTTGAGCAGCGCCTTGGGGGCGAGCGGGCCTTGCAGTTCCACCAGGTCGACCTGCTTGCCGACGAAAGCCAGCCAGCGCGACTGGTCTTCGAGCATGACGCGGACGTCGATGCGGCCGACCTGCGGGATGCGCTTGCCTTGCATGGCGGCGACGATGGCCTGGTCTTCCGGGTCGGCGCCGGCCGCGAAATCCCACTTCCGGTCACGGTACTCGGGACTGGCGTCGAGCACGATGCGCGAGCCGCGCACCCATTCGCCCAAGTGGTAGGGACCGGTGCCGACCGGGTTGGACTGCGCCTGGCCCATGCCATCGCGATATTTCTCGATCACCTCGCGCGCCACCGCGCTGGTCGGTTCGTGCGCCAGGATCATGCTCAGGTTGAAATCGGGCTGCTTGAGATGGATGCGCAGGGTGTAACGATCGAGCAATTCGAAGCCGGCAATCGGCTCATCATAATCGAAGCGCCCGGATTGCTTGGCCCTAGCCGCCGCTTCGTCGAAGCCGACGACCTTGCCTGCGAACAACCAACTATGCGGCGAAGCGAGGCGTGGATCGAACAGGCGCTGAAACGAATACACATAATCGGCCATGGAGAGCTCGCGGCGCTTGCCGCCGAAGGCTGGGTCAGGATAAAAGGTGATGCCCTGCTTCAAGCGGATGGTGTAGGTCTTGCCGCCATCGGATATTTCCGGCAAGGCCTCGGCCGTCAACGGCACCACCTTGGCGGGACGGGCCAGATAATCATAAGTGTAGAGGGTCTCAAAGATCGACCGATTCACCCTGCCCGAATACAGATCGCGGGTGATGGCCGGGTCGAAGCCGGTTTCGGCGGCGACAAAAACGGCGTGCAGGACTTTGTCGGCATCGGCGGCCAAGGTCGGCGCCGGCCACGCGCAAACCAGCAGCAGTGCCATGCAGAACAGTCGGGGAAGCATCAATGCTTCTCCACGTCGAGATACTGCCAGTCCGAGAGCAGGATTGGATGTTTCTTGAAGCCCTTCACCCACGGCCGCACCAGCCAGTTGCGCAGGCGCGTGGAATGCAGCGACCAGGCTGTGTCGGCTTCCTGCTGGCGGCTCATCTCGACCACCAGGCGATTGCGCTCTGGTCCCGGCGGTGTCGCCACGAACTGTCGATACAAAGCATCGTAGGCCGCCGACCGATAGCAGCCGTTGTTGCCCCGACCGGCATTGGGACCGTAGAGCAACTGCAGGAAGTTCTCGGCCTCGGGAAAATCGGCATACCAGGCGCTGCCCCAGATGGCCAGTTTGCATTCCATCGCCGCCTTGAGATTGTCGGCAAAATTGCTGACCTTGATGTCGAAGCGGATACCGATCTGATCCAGGCCGCGTTTCCAGAGTTCGCCGTATTGGCGCGATACGGAGGTCTGTTCCTGGGCGAGTTCGACCACCAGCGGCCGGCCGTCGGGCAAGCTGCGATAACCATCGGCGCCGCGCTTGTAGCCGTAGTGATCGAGCAGGCGATTGGCGAGGTCGGGGTCGTAAGGAATGCTGCTGCGATAGCCGGCATCATGGCCGACCACGCCGGCGGGGACTATCATCTCGGCCTTGACCGCCTGGTTCTTGCGGATCAGCGCGATCTCTTCCTTGACGTTGTAGGCCATGGCGATGGCGCGCCGCAAGGCGATCTTCTCCGGCGTGTATCCGCCCACCACCGGATCGCGCAGGTTAAACAGCGTATAGGTCACTTCGGGTTCGCTGACGCGGTACAAGCCGATGCCCTGGCTGGCGAACTCCGGCTTGAGCCGGTTGCCGTCCATGACCAGGGGCGCCGCGACTTGCGGCAGCTTGTCGAGGTCGAGCTGTCCGCCCTGAAAGGCCAGCCAGCGCGACTGCTCCTCTTCGATGATGCGGATGTCGATCCGCCCCAGCTGGGGCATCTTCTTGCCGCGCATGTCGCGCGCCAACTGCTCGTCCCAGGCGTCGCCACTGGAAGCGAAGTTCCAGACAAAGCCGCGATAATCGGGATTGGCTTCGAGCACGATCTTGCTGCGCGGCACGTATTCCTTGAGCAGGTAGGGGCCGGTGCCGACCGGGTGGGCGCCGCCCTGCTGGCCGTAAGCCTCGACAACCTCGCGCGCGGCGGCGGCCAGCGAATGGTAGGCCGTCACATACAGGAAGTTGTAGTCGGGCCGGTTCAGGCGCACCCGCAAGGTGTAGCGGTCGGGCGTTGCCAGGCCGGCGACCGGCGCATCGTAATCGAACTTGCCGCTTTTCTTGGCCTGACTGGCGAGCGCATCGAGGCCGACGATCTTGCCCTCCACCATGCCGGCCGAGGGCGCGCGATTGGCCGGGTCGAGCAGGCGCTTGATGGAGTAGGCGTAATCCTGTGCGGTCAATTCGCGGCGCTGGCCCTTGAAGGCCGGGTCGGGCGTGAAATAGATGCCTTTCCTGATGCGGAAAGTGAAGGTCTTGCCGCCGTCGGCAATTTCCGGCATGGCCTCCGCCGTCAACGGCATCAGCTTGGCTGGACGCGCCAGGTAATCGTAGGTCAGCAGGGTTTCGAAGATCGCCTCGCTGACCCAACCGGAATAAAGATTGAAAGTATGGGCCAGGTCGAAGCCGTCATCGGCGGCCTCGAAAGCGACATGGAGCACCTTGTTCGGGTCGGCCGCTCGTGC
The DNA here is from genome assembly GCA_028713555.1 of Sterolibacterium sp. Classification (GTDB taxonomy): domain Bacteria; phylum Pseudomonadota; class Gammaproteobacteria; order Burkholderiales; family Rhodocyclaceae; genus JACRAR01. Next base: position 112,459 of record JAQTOA010000005.1, read on the forward strand.
CGCAGCACTGGCCCACACCAAAAGAACACCCCATGCAAGAGCTCGGCAACTCTGCTGTAGCAAGCGCAAGCCGGCTTCCAGGGAACTCATTGCCAACCTCATAACAAAAAAACCTGCGAAATATACACTATTCATTTGCCAAGAGCGCTTTACGGAATTGTCAGGTACCCTTGGATTCAGATTCGCGCCAGCGTCAGGATTTCCCTACAATAGCGACTTTAGTACGTCGTACCGTAGAACTTCAGAATATTTCCTCAGACCATGGCCGAGATTGATCATTCTCAGGAAGGCGTGCAACTGGGCTTGCGCGAAGTGCGGGCTTTGCTTGCCCGCCACAAGGTGGTCGAGGATCTGGTGCATCGCCAGGAAATGCCCAAGCATGAACTGATCGAAGGCCTGGTGCACAAGCAGCACCTTCCGGCGTTGCGCCACCTGCTGGATCCACTGGCGGCGGCAGATATTGCCCGGATCCTGATAGCGCTTACCGAGGACGAACGGCGCGTAGTCTGGAATCATATCCGCGAGGAGCGCGGTGACTCGATTCTCGAGAAAATCCCGGACGACATACGCGCCGAGCTGGTCGGTGTCTCGAATTACAAGGTCGATAAAGCCATGTTGAATGCCTTCGAACTTCACAACGGACGCTTGCGCCTGGTCAAGGTTATGTCAAGAGACGACCTGGCCAACCTGAAGCCGATTTGGGTCGACCTGGTAGCCCCCACCGACAAAATGCGCGCCATGGTGGGCGAGCATTTCGATCTCGTTCTGCCGGACCCGGATGATCTCACCGACCTCGAAGCCACCGCCCGCTTCTATGTCGAGGACAACGGCGAAGTTCATCTGCACTCCGACTTTCTGCTCGACACCGACAGCGGCTCGCGCAATGTCGCAGTGGCTTTCATCCTCCACCGCGACATCCTGTTTTCGGTGCGCAAGGAAGAACTGCCGGTGTTTCGCCTGCAACGCCTGCGCGCGAGCACCCAATCCGGCTATGTCAATGAAGGCAAGGACGTACTGCTCGACCTCTACGCCGCCGACGCCGAATACTCGGCCGATGCGCTCGAAGATGTCTATTCCGATTTCGAGGAGGTCAGCAAGCGCGTGTTGAATCCCAACGTCACCGATGACGAGGCGGCGCACATCCTGGCCGAGATCGCGCGCGGCGAAGACCTCAACGGCCGCATTCGCCGCAACGTTCTCGACACGCGTCGCGCCCTGTCATTCCTGCTGCGCAGCAAGTTTCTCAAAGCCGAACAACATGAGGATGCGCGCCAGATTCTGCGCGACATCGAGTCGCTCGACGGCCATACCTCCTTCCTGTTCGGCAAGATCAACTTCCTGATGGACGCGACGGTGGGCTTCATCAACATCAACCAGAACAAACGCGTGTCCAAGCTCACCACCCTCAGCGTGGTCTTCATGCCGCTCAACATCCTCGCGGGCATCGGCGGCATGTCGGAGTTTTCGATGATGACCAGGGACGTTCCCTGGCCTATCTCCTACGGCGCGTTTACCCTCGGCATGGCGCTGATTGGCTGGGCGACTTATGCCGCCCTCAAGCTGTTCGAGAGCCGCAAAGCCCGGCTCATGCACGAAGCACGCCTGCGCAAGGACGATTAGCCGGAGAAAGGAAGAATATGCTTCGCGTAGAAAAATTGGCATGGCGTGAAGTACTCGTTTTCTCCTGCGCCTTCTTGCTGCTGGCAATTTCAGGCACTACCAGAGCGGAGGAACTCAGGATCGGCGGAACCGGCACCGCGATCGGCACCTTGCGCCTGCTTGCCGCGGAATACAGCGAGAAGCATCCGGAAACCCGGATCAGGATCGTTCCCAATCTGGGCAGCAGCGGCGGCATCAAGGCCGTCCTCGGCGCTGCAATCGATCTGGCGGTGACCTCCCGACCCCTGAAGCAGGAGGAACGCCAGCTCGGGGCCAGCGAACAGGAATATGCCCGCACCCCGTTGGTATTCGCCGTGGCCGCGAAAGCCACGGTCGACGCCATCACGCGCCAGGAGCTGGCCGGAATTTACGCCGGAACCCGAACGAAATGGCCCGACGGCAGTCCGATCCGGGTCATCCTGCGCCCACCCAGCGACATTGACTCGGACCTGGTCAAGGGCTTCTCCGCAGAGGTACGGCAGGGAGTTTCCGCGGCCGAGGCGCGTCCCGGAGTCAAGATCGCGCTAACCGATCAGGATGCCGCCAACGATCTTGAGAAAATCCCGGGCGCTGTCGGCCCCACCTCGCTTGCCCTGATTATTTCGGAGCACCGCGCACTCAAGGCGCTACAACTCGACGGCATCCAGCCCACCCTCCAGAATGCCGCCAGTCAGGCCTACCCCTACTCCAAGCGTTTATTCCTGGTGACCGGCACCAGGCGCTCAACTGCGGCCGAAAGCTTCAGCGTCTTTGTTCGTTCCCCAGCCGGCCGCAAGATCCTGGTTGCCAACGGGCATTGGCTGCCGTGAAAACCTCCCACGACCATCTGGAAAGCTTGACCACCCGATGGGCGTGGATTGTCGCATTCCTGGTCATGCTGGCGCTGCCGCTCGGCTATTTCACCCTGGCCTATCGCTTGCACGACGAGCTCCTTCAGCAATTAACCCGGATCAAGGCGGAACAGATTGCCGCGCTGGCCAGCGAAAACCCCGAGCTTTGGATGTATCAGACTCCGCGCATCGAAGATTTGCTGTTACGCCACAAGGGATCAACGGAAGCCAATAGACAAACGGTACTGGATGCGCGCGAGCAAATCCTGGTCCAGGTCGGGCAGCCGCTCCAAGCCCCCATTCACAGTCACTCCCAGCCGATTTTTGAATCCGGGCGGATCGTCGGGCGCATTGAGATCGCCCACTCAATGCGCGAAGAGCTGCAGGGCACTTTGCTGGCCGGGCTGCTGGGCCTGTTGCTGGGAGGAGCGGTATATTTCACTTTGCGAATCTTGCCGTTGCGCGCCCTGCGCCGCGTGACCCAAGCCCTGCTTGGTCAGCAGCAACGTTTCGTCACGGCCGTCGAGTCCGCCATGGACGGCTATGCCTTGCTCGACGCTCAGGGAAAGTTGCTGGAAGTCAATGAATCCCTGTGCGCGATAACGGGATATTCACGCGGGGAATTGCTGGCACTGACGATTGCAGATCTGGAAGCAGCGCCGAATGCGGGCGAGTTCATTGCGAGGGTTAACACCATCCGCCATGGACGTCTTGAGACCCGCTGGAAGCGCCGCGACGGTGCGCCGATCGATGTCGAAGTGACGGCGACTTGTCTTGCCCAAGCCAATACGGAATTTTTCTGTTTCTTCCGCGACATCACCCAGAAGAAAGCATCCGAAGCGTTAATCTGGAAACAAGCCAACTTCGACATGCTCACCCAGTTGCCCAATCGCAGCATGTTGCACTATCGCCTGGCCGAGGAAATCAAAAAGGCCCGTCGCGAACAGCTTCAACTGGCACTGCTGTTTGTCGACCTCGATCGTTTCAAGGAGGTCAACGACACGCTGGGGCACGACATCGGCGACCTGCTGCTGGTGGAAGCGGCGCAACGCATCTGTGCCTGCGTGCGCGAAACCGACACGGTGGCGCGTCTGGGCGGCGACGAATTCACCGTGATCCTGGCCGGTATTGAAAAGGATAAACCCGACACTGTCGAGCGCATTGCCCGAGAAATTATCGAGCAGATAAGCAGTCCTTTCAAATTGATGAAGGAGCAGGTGCAGGTGTCGGCGAGTATCGGCATCACCTTCTATCCGGCAGATGCCAGCACCATCGAAGGACTCTTCAAGAACGCCGACAAAGCCATGTACGCGGCCAAAAATCAGGGCCGCAACCGCCACTGCTATTTCACTCCGACTCCGCAGGACTCATTGTTTCGCTGAGAAACGTTTGAAAATGGCCTGTGCCGCCGTCACCGTCGCATCGATGTCCGCATCGCCATGCGCCGCCGAGACGAAGCCGGCTTCGAAAGCCGATGGCGCCAGGTAATAGCCGGCATCGAGCAGGGCATGGAAGAAGCCGTTGAAGGCGTCCTTGTCGCATTCCATGACTTCGGCATAATTACCGGGTGGGCTGGCGCGGAAATAGATCCCGAACATGCCGCCGATCGCCTGCGCGGAGAACTTCACGCCGTGCTGCCGCGCCGCGGCAACCAGCCCATCGCACAGCCGCCGGGTCTTAGCCGTCAGCGCCGCGTAAAATCCCGGCTGACGAATCAAGGCCAGAGTCGCCAGGCCGGCGGCCACCGAGAGCGGATTGCCGGAAAGCGTTCCGGCCTGATACACCGGGCCGAGCGGAGCGATTTTCTGCATGATCTCGCGCCGCCCGCCAAAAGCGCCGAGCGGCATGCCGCCGCCGATCACCTTGCCGAAAGTGGATAGATCCGGGGCGATGCCGTAAAGCCCCTGGGCGCTGCCCAGGCCGACGCGAAAACCGGTCATCACTTCATCGACGATCAGCACTGCGCCATGTTTCGTACACAAGTCGCGCATCGCCTTGAGGAACTCCGGCTTGGGCGCGATCAGATTCATGTTGCCGGCGACCGGCTCGACGATCACGCAGGCGATCTTGTCGCCGTGCTTGGCGAAAGCCTCATGCAGTTGTTGCGCGTTGTTGTAGTCGAGCACCAGCGTGTGCTGCGCCAGATCTGCCGGCACGCCGCTGGAAGAGGGGTTGCCGAAGGTCAGCATGCCGCTGCCGGCCTTGACCAGCAGGCTGTCCGAATGGCCGTGATAACAGCCCTCGAATTTGATCAGCGCATCGCGGCCGGTAAAACCACGCGCCAGGCGGATGGCGCTCATCGTCGCTTCGGTGCCGGAAGAGACCAGGCGCACCATTTCCATGCTCGGCACCATGTCCACCAGCACCTCGGCCAGTTCGACTTCGCCCGCCGTCGGCGCGCCGAAGGACAGCCCCCTGGCGGCCGCTTCCTGCACTGCGCGCACCACCACCGGATGGGCATGGCCGAGGATCAGCGGCCCCCACGAACCGACGTAATCGATATAGCGCTTGCCGTCCGCGTCCCAGACATAGGGCCCTTCGCCGCGCTCGAAAAAACACGGTGTGCCACCCACCGAGCGGAATGCGCGCACCGGCGAATTCACGCCGCCGGGAATGTGGCGCTGGGCACGGATAAAAAGTTCTTCGTTACGAGTCATGTCATCCTCACTGAATTACCACCTGATAAAGCGGGTGGATTGGCATTATGCCGAAACTCTGTTTCAAGGCGCACCCTATCTCATGTCTCAATTCAACAAACACCGCAGAATTAGGCGATAAATTGTCCCGAATGACCACGCGGCTAAGCGAAAAGCTTTTGGTATTCTCGCGCCTGCCCAGCAATATCCATGGCGTCGAACAAATCGCTGAGCACGGCCAGCAGGTCCGCTCCCGCGCCGATAGTCGCCTGGGCATTCTCCAGGGTGATGCCGCCGATCGCGACAATCGGCAGCGCGAAACGGCGCTTCGCCTCGCCCAGCAGGGCGAGCGGCGCACGCACAGCGTCCGGTTTGGTCACCGAGGCATGGACGCTGCCAAAAGCCAGATAGTCGGCTGCGGCGGCGGCCGCAGCAGCCGCGCGTTCGAGGTCGGCGTAACAGGAAACGCCGAGGATTTTCTCCGGCCCCAGGGCACGCCGCGCGGCTTTGATGTCTCCGTCATCGCGGCCAAGGTGCACTCCGTCGGCACCGATCTCCAGGGCCAGGGCCAAGTCGTCGTTGACGATCAGGCGGGCGTCGCAGGCTCGGCACAGGCGCAGCAGATCGGCAGCCTGGGCGCGCCTAAGCGGCGGCGGTGCGAACTTGTTGCGGTATTGCACCAGCCGTACCCCGCCGGCCAGCGCTGCTCCGACCAGCGCGGATAAACGCGGCAGCAACGAGTCGTCCGGAGTGATTGCGTACACCCCGCGCAGTTTACGTAAGGGGTTCGACTCAGCGCTCACCATCCTCGGCAGTTTCTTGCACCCAGAAAAAACGGTTGGGGAGGTACTGGCCCATGCCGGGACGAAAGCCGGCGGCCAGCGCCTGCCAGGTGAATTCCTGGGCATCCTTGACGGCTTCGGCGATCTCCAGGCCATTGGCCAGGTTTGCGGCGATGGCCGAAGCCAGTGTGCAGCCGGAACCATGGTAGCTGCCGGGCAGTCGCTCCCACTTATCGCTGCGCACCATGCCGTGGCTGCCATAGAGCGTGTTGGTGACTTGCTCGGTGTTTTCGTGGGTGCCGGTGATCAGCACGAATTCACTGCCGGCGACAATCAACCGCCGCGCGCATTCGGCCAGATTCGCCGGCTCGTCGTTGCCATCCTTGTCATCCCCCTCCTCGTCGAGCGCCAGGCGGCGCGCTTCGAGACTGTTGGGGGTGATGATGGTGGTCTGCGGCAGCAGCAGTTCGATCAGGGCATCGACCATGTCTTCATTGGCGAACTGATCGCCGCGCCCGGAGGCGAGCACCGGATCGAAGATCAGGGGAATATCCGGGTAATCGGCGATGATTTCGGCAATCGCCATGATGTTCTCGACGCTGCCCAACAATCCCAGCTTGAAAGCGGCGACAGGCACATCTTCGAGCAGGGCGCGGGCCTGGTCTGATACCCAATCAGCATCAATCGGAAGAACGTCCTCGACCCCGGCGGTATCCTGCACGGTGATGGCGGTAATCACCGTCAGCGGATGGCAACCCATGCTGGCCAAGGTCAGGATATCGGCCTGAATGCCGGCGCCACCGGTGGGATCCGAGGCGGCGAAACTCAATACGATGGGCGGCAGCAATTCGGCGGGTGGTTGGGGCATGTCTGGCGCGGACGGAAGAGAAGTAACGGATGCTGCGGTGCCGGCCATTTTAACCGAAAAGCCAAATCACCCGAGAGTTGGGACTTGCTGTGTGCTGCAGCCCAAGAGTGTAAGATGCGTATCGAGCGCCGACAAAGGTGGGATCATGCACTGGAAAGAAGAATACTCGGTCGGGATCGAGGACATCGACAAGCAGCACCAAGTTTTGTTCGATTACTTTACCCTGTTTGAAAATTCCGTTGCGAACGGTGCAAACTGGTCAGGCCTGCATTTTATTCTGGTCCAGCTGCGTGACTTCGCCAGAATCCATTTCGCGGTTGAAGAATCCTTGATGCATTTGTTCGGTTATCCGGGTACTGCCGACCACATCAGCCTGCACCAGGCATTTTTTCGCAAGATAAAGCAACTTGAGCATGAATCCCTGCAAACCGATGTGACGCAGGGAACGCTAGAGTATTTGCACCATTGGTTGGTGACTCACATCATGAACGAGGATAAAGGCTATGCCCAGCACATCGCCAACGGGGCATCGCCGATTCTGACCAAGGCTGCGGGGCGAAAAGCAAATTAGGCCTTGGTGACGTGAGGCGGCAGACGTTGCAAGCTTGACTCAAATCGAGCTTTTTTGCCGGCTGGCGTTTATACTATAGGGTTGTTTTTAACGGAGTTGGCATGTCCTCTCTTGCTCCCCTCGAACTGGTCTGTCCCGCCGGCACTTTGCCGGCGCTCAAGGCCGCCGTCGATCACGGCGCCGACTGTGTCTATCTTGGCTTCCGCGACGAAACCAATGCGCGCAATTTCAATGGCCTGAATTTCGACGATGCCGCCCTGGCGGAAGGGCTGCGCTACGCCCACGCGCGCGGCCGCAAGGTTTTCCTGGCGCTGAATACTTTTCCTCAGGCAGATAACTGGCAACGCTGGACCGGGGCAGTTGACCGCGCCGCCAAGGCCGGCGTCGACGCCCTGATTCTCGCCGATCTCGGCCTGCTGGACTATGCGCGGCGGAACCATCCGCGCTTGCGGCTGCACTTGTCGGTGCAGGGTTCGGCAACCAGTTATGAGGCCATCAACTTTTATCGCGAGCGTTTCGCCATACAGCGCGCCGTACTCCCCCGGGTTCTGTCGCTGGCCCAGGTGGCGGAGGTGATCGCCCACACCGATGTCGAAATCGAGGTATTTGGTTTCGGCGGCCTGTGCGTCATGGTCGAAGGCCGTTGTTCGCTTTCCGCCTTCACCACCGGCACCTCGCCCAACTGCAACGGCGCCTGCTCGCCGGCCAAAAGCGTGCGCTGGGAACAGACCGCGCAGGGGATGGAGACGCGGCTCAATGGCGTCCTCATCGACCGCTATGCCGACAGCGAACGCGCCGGCTACCCAACCTTGTGCAAGGGCCGTTTTACCGTGGATGAAGCAACCTACTACGCGATCGAGGAACCGACCAGCCTGAATACCCTGGAACTCCTGCCGCAAATGGTGGAAATCGGCATCCGCGCCATCAAGATCGAGGGACGCCAGCGCAGCCCGATCTACGTCGCCCAGGTCACCAAGGTATGGCGCGCGGCGATCGATGCCTGCCGCCGCGATCCCGCCCATTTCAGTCCGCAGCCGAACTGGATGGCCGAACTCAACAAGGTTTCCGAGGGACAGTCGCATACCCTCGGCGCCTATTACCGGCCGTGGAAATGAAGCTGTCATTGGGCCCACTGCTCACTTATTGGCCGCGCCAGCGCGTCTTCGATTTCTATGCGGAGATGGCGGCGCAGCCCGTCGACATTGTCTATCTTGGCGAAACGGTTTGCTCGCGCCGCCACGAGTTGCGCCTGGAGGACTGGATCGAGATCGCCGCGCTGCTCGACGCTGCCGGCAAGCAGGCGGTGCTATCGACCCAGACCCTGATCGAGTCCGAATCCGATCTCAAGACCATGCGGCGACTCATTGACAATGGCCGCTTCGCGATCGAGGCCAACGACATGGGCGCCGTGAGGCTGCTGGCGGAACGGAAACAGGCTTTCGTCGCCGGACCGACGCTGAACATTTTCAATGGCGAAAGCCTGCGTTTGATCGCCGAACTCGGCGCCTCGCGCTGGGTGCTGCCGCCCGAGGCTGGTGCGGTGCAACTCACGGCATTGCAAGCGCAGCGTCCAGCCGGCCTGGAGACCGAGGTATACGCCCTGGGGCGCCTGCCGCTGGCCTATTCGGCGCGCTGCTTCACGGCGCGGCGTTTCAATCTGCAAAAGGACGCCTGCGAGTTCCGCTGCCTCGATTTTCCCGACGGCCTGGCATTGGCAACGCGCGAAGGCGAATCCTTCCTGACCTTGAACGGCACCCAGACGCAGTCGGCGAAAGTCTATAATTTGTTGCTGGAAATGCCGGCGCTGGTCGCCACCGGCGTGGCTGTGGCACGCATCAACCCGCAGTCCGAACATACCGCCGAATTGATCGATCTGTTCCGACGCTGTCGCGATGCCTTGCTGACGCCGCAAGCCGCCTGGGAAGCGGCGCGACAGCATCTGCCGGGCGAGCCATGCAACGGTTTCTGGCATGGTCGTCCGGGTCTGGAACAAGTCATGAACCGCTGAGACGCTACCGATGAAATTGCCCACGCAGTTACCCAACTTCACGCTACCCGAATTCTTCGCCCGCTTCGGCCAACGCTTGCCGCAACTGCCGCCGACCTTGGCGCTGATTACCGCGCTCAACCTGGCGCTGGGGCGCCTGCTGCCACGCGAACCGCTTGAACCGCTGCTGGGCAAGCGGCTGGCGATCCGCGTCAGCGACGCCGGACTGACCTTGCGTTTCGCCTACGGTGAGCGCGGTTTTCGCCCGAGCTTCGGCTCCGTGGCAGCAGACCTGACCATCACCGCCCGGACTCGCGACTTTCTCGCCTTGCTGGCACGCGAGGAGGATGCCGACACGCTCTTTTTCAACCGCCGTCTGCAAATGCAGGGCGAAACCGAGCTCGGCCTGCTGGTCAAGAACACGCTCGATGCGATTGAACTGCCGCACGTAACATTGAATTCGCTGGCGCCGGCACAAGCACTACAACACTTGCGGCGCATCCTAAGCGGCGCGCGCAACTCCGGCGCCTGAAGCTGGTGCCACGAGGCACGCTCGGGTATGCAACAGCGCACCGCCTCTCCGTCCTCGTTGCCGCTGTATCTGGCAACGGCCTACACTTTGCTGGTGATCTACGCCAGCCTGCATCCGTTCTCGGGCTGGCACGATAGCGGGGCATCGCCCGCAGCTTTTCTGTTCGCCGCATGGCCGCGTTATTGGACCGTATTCGATCTGGTCACCAACATCCTTGCCTATCTGCCGCTGGGTTTTATCTGGGTGCCGACCATGCAGCCGCGCCATGGACCCTACTGGGCGGTGGTATGGGCAACCGCACTCGGCATCTGCCTGAGTCTATCGCTGGAAACCTTGCAGAACTTTCTGCCGAGCCGCATCTCGTCGAATGTCGATCTGGGCTGTAACAGCCTCGGCGCCCTGCTCGGAGCGTTCGCTGGCGCACGCTGGGGAGCGGCCTTGCTGGATGGCGGCCGGATCCATGGGCTGCGCATGCGCTTGATCGGCGATGGCGCCATGGCCGACGCCGGCTTGGTGCTTCTGGCCCTTTGGCTGCTAACCCAGCTCAACCCGGAGACGCTGTTGTTCGGCAATGGCGACCTACGCAACCTGCTCAGCGAAATTGGTTTGCAAGCGCCTCTGCCGTATCGCGCCGAGCAGTTTCCCTGGCTGGAGGCTGGAGTCACTGCGACCAATACCCTGGCGCTGTGCCTGTTGTTCGGCTGCCTGCTGCGCGGCGACAGTTACCTGTTGCCGACAGCGCTGATTGGCATGGCGCTGCTGGTAAAGAGCTTCTCGCTGATGCTGTTGATGAGCACTGCGGGCCTGTCCTGGGCAACCTCAGGCAGCCTGGCCGGGCTGATGGCGGGGATGGTGCTCTGGCTGCTGGCCATGCAGTTGCCGGCGCGGGTACGTCAGGCTTTGGCAGCGCTGGCGCTGTTGCTGGCTACGGTGCTGGTCAACCTGGCGCCGGAGAATCCTTACCTCACCGCCATCCTGAGGGTTTGGCAGCAAGGGCACTTTCTCAACTTCAACGGCTTGACGCGGCTGACCTCGGCGCTCTGGCCTTTTCTGGTCCTGCCCTGGCTGATGCTGCTGCGGCAGGAAAATGGGACGGAATGAGCATGGAATCGAATCACGATCTGCTGGCCCTGCGCGATACACTGCGCGAATTCGCCGCGGCGCGTAACTGGCGCGTTTACCATACGCCGAAGAACCTGGCCATGGCGCTGATCGTCGAAGCCGCCGAACTGGTCGAACATTTCCAGTGGACTACCCCCGAAGAAAGCAGCAATCTCTCGGCTGAGAAAGCTGCCGCGGTACGCGATGAAGTCGCCGATGTGCTGATTTACCTGGTCGAGATGGCCGATGTGCTGAACATCGACCTGATCGCCGCGGCGCGCGACAAGATCGTCAAGAACGCCGTCAAGCACCCCGCAACGCACATCCCTGTCAATTGACGGACTTATAATCGACAAATCGACGAATCGCATGGACTCGGCATGGGCTATTACAAATATCACGTTTTCTTTTGCAGTAACCAGCGTGCTCCAGGCGAAACCTGCTGCAATGCGCGCGGCGCGACCGAAATGCGCAACTACGCCAAGGACAAACTCAAGGCGCTAGAACTTTCCGGTCCGGGCAAGGTGCGCATCAACTCGGCTGGATGCCTCGATCGCTGCGACAGCGGACCGGTGCTGGTGGTTTATCCGGAAGCGGTCTGGTACACCTATATCGACAAAGGCGACATCGACGAGATCATCGACTCGCATCTGGTCCGCGGCCAGGTCGTCGATCGCCTGAAAATCTGAAGCATGAGCAAATATGAGCACGTGTTGCTGGCTGGGTCGGCCGGCGAGATCGAGGTCTTGGTCGAACCACATGAAGAAGCCAAAGGCGTTGTCCTGATCGCCCATCCGCACCCGCTGTATGGCGGCAGCGCCGATAACAAGGTGGTGACAACGCTGGCCAGGGTCTTCCGCGAGTTGGGCTATGCCACCTTGCGGCCAAACTTCCGCGGCGTCGGCGCCAGCAAAGGCGAGCACGATCATGGCGTTGGCGAGACCGAAGACTTGCTGGCCGTGCATGCCTACGCCCGCCAGCGCTTCGCGCCACTGCCCCTCCCCTTGCCGGTGGCGCTGGCCGGCTTCTCTTTTGGCGCCTATGTGATCACCCGCGTGGCGAGAGCCCTGGCGGATCAAGGCGATCCGGCCGAGCGCCTGGTGCTGGTCGGCACCGCCGCCGGTTTCACTGAAGGCGGGCGCATCTATCGGACGGAAGCCGTCGCCGCCGATACCATTGTCATCCATGGCGCCAGCGACGAAACCGTACCGCTGGCCAATGTCGTTGCCTGGGCGACGCCACTTGAATTGCCGATCATCCTGGTACCCGGCGCCGACCACTTCTTTCATCGCAAGCTGCATCTCATCCGCAGCATCGTTCAGTCGGCATGGCGGCGTTGATGGAACCCGGGATATCTTCCGCCGCGCTGCTGGTCTCGGAACTGCACAAATCCTACGCCGGTCGTGAAGTGTTGGCTGGCGTCAGCTTCGGCTTGGCGCGCGGCGAGTGTTACGGCTTGCTCGGGCCCAACGGCGCCGGCAAAACCACGATCTTGCGCTGTTGCCTCGGCCTCATTGAGCCCAATGCCGGCGACATACAACTGGTGGGAGAACCAGTGCCTGGTCGTGCCCGCGAAGCGCGCATGAAGGTCGGCGTGGTGCCGCAATTCGACAACCTCGATCCGGATTTTACGGTCGCCGAAAACCTACGGGTTTTCGGCCGTTACTTTGGTCTCAGCGACGCCGAGACCCGCCGGCGCATTCCTGGCCTGCTTGATTTTGCCGGTCTCGCCGGCAAGGAGAATGCGCGCCTGCCAACGCTTTCTGGCGGCATGAAGCGGCGCCTGACGCTGGCGCGCGCCCTGGTCAACGATCCGGAACTGCTGCTGCTCGACGAGCCGACCACCGGCCTCGATCCGCAGGCGCGCCACCTGATCTGGGAACGTCTCAAGCAATTGCTGCAGCAGGGCAAAACCATCCTGCTGACCACCCATTTCATGGATGAAGCCGAGCGCCTCTGCGATCGCCTGGCGATTCTCGACGAAGGCCGCATCGTCGCCCAAGGTGCGCCACGCGAACTGATCGCCAGCCACATCGAACCGCAGGTAATCGAGGTCTATGGCGAGGACGCGCCGGGCTGGGCACAGGCTGAGGCGCAGCCATGGGTTCGCCGTAGCGAAGTCAGCGGTGAGACGGTCTTCTGCTATGTCGATAATGCTCAAGTGATTCCGCTGCTCGCCCAGCTTGCCGGTTTGCCGCGATTGCGCACCCTGCATCGTCCGGCGAATCTGGAAGACGTGTTTCTCAAACTGACGGGCAGGGAGCTGCGCGACTGATGGGCAACTTTTTTAGCTTGCCGCGTTTCTCGCTGCGCGCCATCGCCGTGTGGCGACGAAACTTCCTGGTATGGCGCAAACTGGCTATCCCCTCGGTGCTGGGCAATCTGGCCGACCCGATGATTTATCTGTTTGGTCTGGGCTATGGCCTGGGAGGCATGCTGCCGACAAATTCGGCGGCGTTTGGCGGGGTCAGCTATATCGTCTTCCTGGCCAGCGGCACAGTCTGCGCCAGCACCATGAACGCCGCCTCGTTCGAGGCGCTTTACTCGGCCTTCTCGCGCATGCATGTGCAGAAGACCTGGGACGCCATCCTCAACGCACCGCTGGCGCTCGACGACGTGCTGGCCGGCGAATGGCTGTGGGCGGCCACCAAGGCGACGCTCTCGGGCCTGGCCATCCTGGTCGTCATCAGTGCGCTGGGCTTTGTCGCTTCGCCGCTGGCCCTATGGGTCATCCCGGTGATTTTCCTGACCGGCCTGACTTTCGCCGCGCTCGGCTTGATCGTCACCGCCCTGGCGCCGAACTTCGACTTCTTCATGTACTATTTCACGCTCTTGATGACCCCGATGGTGCTGCTCTCCGGCGTCTTCTTCCCGATTGAGCAACTGCCGGCGGCGTTCCAGAGCGTCGCGTGCGCGTTGCCGCTGGCGCATGCGGTGCGCGTGGTGCGGCCGCTGTTGCTGGGCGAATGGCCCGCCAACCCAATCCCGCACCTCGCCGTGCTGCTGGTAACCGCGCTGATTGCCTACTGGGTAGCCCTAGTACTAACCCGCCGGCGATTGCTGAAATAATTATCCCAGCAAACCCCACAGCATCTTTGTCGCCAGCAAGGCGAGAAAGCCGCCAAAGGCACGCTTCAGTTGTTTCACCGGCAACTTGTGCGCCATCTTCGCGCCGTAGGGCGCCAGCAGAAACGACATCAGCACCACGCCGATGAAAGCCGGCAGATACACATAACCGAGCGAAAATGGCGGCAAAGCGGGGGCCTGCCAGCCGCTGACGACGTAACCCACCACGCCTGCGATGGCGATGGGGAAGCCCAGCGCCGACGAGGTGCCGACCGCCTGATGAATCGCCACGTTGCTCCACACCATGAACGGTATCGACATGAAGCCGCCGCCGGCCGAAACCAGGCTGGACACCGCACCGATCACCACCCCGATCAGCAGCAACCCCGCCTGCCCCGGCAGGTTGCGCGACGGCTTGGGCTTGAAGTCGAGGATCATCTGCAGCGAGGCGTAATAAACGATAGCGGTGAACATCATCGCCAGCGGACGCGTTGGCACGTTACTGGCGATGAAGGAACTGACCAGCGTGCCGAACATCAAACCCGGCGCCATGCCCTTGACGATGTCCCAACACACCGCACCGTGCTGGTGATGGGCGCGCATGCTGGCGATCGAGGTGAACACGATAGTCGCCATTGAAGTCCCCAATGCGAGATGCATGACATGCTGCGACGAAAAATCCTGGGCCGCGAACAGCATGTACAGCAGCGGCACCAGCGTCAGTCCGCCGCCGACGCCGAACAATCCGGCGATGAAACCGGCGAAGGCGCCGAGCAGAGGATAGGACAACCACCACAGTGTCATGCCGCCGCCTCCGCGAACACCATGCAATCCTTCAGTAGTTTCTCGCAGACAAAACGCCACTCGGCCGGATCCACCGGGGTAATCGACAGCCGGTTGCCGCGCTGGAGCACGCGCATGCGCGCCAGTTCAGGATGGGCGCGCAGTTCGGCGAGGCCGACCAGGCGGGTCTTGCGCGTAATCCGCACATCGACGTTTACCCAGCGCGGGTTTTCGAAGCTTGCCTTGGGATCGTAATATTTGCTGTCGGGGTCGAACTGGGTCTGGTCCGGGTAAGCCAGCTTGACCACCTCGGCCAGTCCAACAATGCCCGGCTCGGCGCAGTTCGAATGATAGAAGAACAGTTTGTCGCCCACCCGCATCTGGTCACGCATGAAGTTGCGCGCCTGATAGTTGCGCACACCGTACCAGGCGACCGTCCGGTCGGGCATCGCCAGCACGTCGTCGATGCTGGCATCGGACGGTTCGGTTTTCATCAGCCAGTAACGCATTGCCACCCCTTTATCCTATTGCCAGCCGGAGTTATCTGGTTCGTCACATCAGAAAAAGAGAAAGCGCGGAAGTTTTCCGCGCTTTCTCTTTCATCAAGTACCCCAGAACCAACTGCGGGCATTAATGCCCTAAATCCAACATCGGGCACTAGAGGGTCCCCCACCGTGTCGCTAGACCGGCATCCTGAACCGGAGTCCAGAGTGGTCAGCTTCCTGCCGCTTCAGGTGCGTTCGCGAGGGACGCTCACAACGGCGGCGCTGTGGTTACCGACCGAATGCCAAAAGCATTGGTTCTAGGAATCTATGGCCTTGGCGGGCACCGCAGGGGATTTCCTGAGCGCGGCTGATGGTGCGCTGACGAGAATCTAGAAGAGTTTCTCCTGCCCCTTCATCATTTCATCCAGACGCGCTACTATGGCGCCGATTCTACGCGTAAATTCATCTGTGTCAAAACTGGCGGCAGAAGCTTGGTCCGCTTTGTTTGACGCGGGTTTCGTCAGCAGCTCGTGAGCCAGATTGAGAGCGGTCATGACCGCCAGCCGCTCTCCGCTACTCTTGGTCTTTCCGGAGATCTCGCCCATCTTGGCATCGACATGGTCCGCCGCCGCGAGCAACGCTTCGCGTTCTTCAGGCTTGCAGGCCACCCGATATTCGCGGCCTTGCAGAATAATGTCGAGGGTGGGTTGATGTTTCATGCGCTGCTGCTCACTCTTCAGGTAGCCTGGCCATCAGCGCTTCGAGCCGGTCGCGCGCGGTGTCGATCTTGTCGATGAGTATTTGACGCTCATTTTCGAGCCCTGCCACGCGGCTGCGCAGAGCCTGATTTTCCGCACGCAAGCTCTGGCAGAACACGAGGAATTGCTCAAATTTTTGCTCAAGCAAGGCCAAGCTATTGTCCATGGGCGCAAGTTTGTTTGAAAAAGTGATTATGGTCAAGCAATAACACGGTATTTTGAAGGTTGTTTGGAGTAAATTATTTCGTTTTTCCCCCGGGTTTTCAAATCAGCGCCACGTTGTTTCAGGTTATGCTGGAGCCTTTGGGGTCTGGTTATTCCTCGCCACCGAACCATGCAATTACAACTGACTTACGATCGCGTCGAAGACCGCCTGTTGCTCTCGCTCAAGATGGGCGAGCGCATGCTGGGTTTCTGGCTTACCCGGCGCTTTACCGAACTGCTTTGGCGGGCACTGTGGCAGCGAGCAGGCGCTGCGATTGAACAACAGACCAACGCCTCGGCACGCGAGTTGCTGTTGGCAATGGAGCAGTCCAACCAGAAACACAAGGTAACGGTAACCCAGACACCTCCGTTGGCATTGAGCGCCCCGCCGATTCTGGCGACAACGCTGAAATATGGGCCGAACGAAGAAAATGGGCACGCGCTGAGCTTGATCGATGCATCGGGTTGCGGCGAATTGCTGATGCTTGACGACAACAGCCTGCATGCCCTGATCCAGCTTCTGGACGAAATCATGGTCACTTGCGAGTGGCAGCTGGATCTGTGGCGGCCTCTGTCATCGATAGCAGGAATCTCGCCGGCTTCCACCGCGCTTCACTGAGCATCGACACCAACCTGACCGGTCTCATCCCCGCCCAGATCGGCGATGGCATTGGCATAGTAGGCAAGCATTTCCAGCTGATCCGCCGGCAACCGTCGATACTCAGCCTGCCCTCGGGAAAAAACTCCTGGGTGACGCCCGCTTCAGGGGCCATCTGCACGTCAATGGGAAGTTGACGAAGTCACGCTTGATCTTGAACTGAAACTACTGCGCGACGCACTCGCTTTCCTTGCCCTTGCCGACGCCGCGTCCTGTACCGCTGTTCTGGCTGATGTTGGCCGGCATGGTGACCTGAATCCCCTGTTGCGGCGGCACGATAACCGGCGGCGTGGTGGAACTTTTCACAAAGCCGAATTGCCCAGTGCCAATCTCCTGCCGTCCTCCCTGGTTGGTGACGACAATCGCCCCGGCGGCAACGTCCAGGTGCAACCCGTTTTCCGGCGGCTTGCCCGACACGGTAGGAATCCCGCCGCAGTCGTTGTTGCAGCTCAGGGCGCCAAAGTGGGTGCCGCGGATGCCAATGGTCGCCGTCGTGGTGGTAAAACTCACCGAGTCACGGTTGCGCTTGCCAATCAAGCCGGTGACCGCCCGCAGTCCACCCTTCAGCATGTTGAGCACTACGCTGTCGGATTGCGGCTTGGCTTCGGTGAAGGCATAGGACGCCACTTTCAATTGCGTGCCCGGCCGCAGCACGACTTCGGCGCCGTCGATAAACTTGATGCGCGCGTAGGTCTCGGCTTCGGTCGTCAGCAGGTCTCCTTCCTGGACTTCGGATTTGACCGAGAGCATCTTGGTCGGCGCTTCCGCGCGCTTCACCGAAAGAATTCCCGAAAGATGGGTGACCTGGCCGGCGCCAGCCGCAAGGAGGTCAGTGGCACCCAGCAAGAGCAGGGCTGCCGTCATGGCGAGCGTCAGAGACTTGAACAAGGGCATGGCTGGTTAGGTGAGAGTCAAATTAACTGCACATGGCCGGTTTTTTGGCGGCCGGTTTTTCGTCCTGCTTCTTGGCGGTTTCTTCTTTCTTGTCTTCCTTCTTGTCGTCTTTCTTGTCGTCTTTCTTGTCTTCCTTCTTTTCCTCGCCAGAAGTCTTGTCGGCAGATTTCGATTCGTCGGGTTTCGATTCGGCAGGCTTCGATCCAGCAGGCTTGTCTGCGGCAGGTTTATCCGCAGCAGACTTTTCGCTGCCGCTGCTGCTCGAACCGCTGCCGCCTGACGCATCACTGGCGCTTGAAGTGCCGCTGGTGCCAGGACTGCTGCTGGCGGTGCCCGAAGTACTGCTGTTCGCGCTGCTACTCGTGCTTGGCGTGCTGCCGGTACTTGCGGAATTGCCGGCGCTTGAAGTACTACTGCTGGAACCCGATCCCCCAAAGGAACTTGCCGTGCTGCTGGTGCTGGCAATTGTCCGTGGCGCGGCAAGCGTCGGCGCAGAACTCCCGCCGAAAGTGCCTTCGGTGCCGCCGATCGTCTGATTGGTCTTAAGCAAGGTGGTCGGTCCGGACGCACTGCTCGTGGTGATCGTTGGTGGTGGTGGCGGCGGTGGCGGCGGCGCAGCGGTGGCAGCTTCCTTGGCCGCCGGCTTGGAAACCACCTCGGTCACGGCAATCACTTCGTTCGTGACCACCGTCTTGGCGGCCGGTGCCGCCGGCGGCAAGACTACCGAACAGCCCGCCAAGGTCGGATCCGTTGCACAACTCGCTACAGGCGGCAGCACCGCTGAACATCCGGCTGCGGTCGGATTCGTCGTGCAGGTGGCGATTGGCGGCAAGACTGCCGAACACCCGGCTGCGGTCGGATTGGTGGTGCAGGTGGCAAGCGGCGGTAGGACCGCCGAACACCCCGCTGCCGTCGGATTCGTCGTGCAGGTGGCGATTGGCGGCAAGACTGCCGAACAGCCCGCTGCGGTCGGGTTGGTGGTGCAAGTGGCAAGCGGCGGTAACACCGCCGAACAGCCCGCTGCCGGCGGGGGCGTGGTGCAAGTCGAGAGTGGTGGCAGGACCGCCGAACAGCCCGCAGCCGTCGGATTCGTCGTGCAGCCGGAAAGTGGCGGCAAGACCGCCGAACAGCCGGCTGCGGTCGGGTTGGTGGTGCAAGTGGCAAGCGGCGGTAGGACCGCCGAACAGCCCGCTGCCGTCGGATTCGTCGTGCAGCTGGAAAGTGGCGGCAAGACTGCCGAACAGCCGGCTGCGGTCGGATTGGTCGTGCAGGCGGCAAGCGGCGGTAACACCGCTGAACAGCCCGCTGCGGTCGGGGTCGTGGTGCAAGTCGAGAGTGGTGGCAGTACCGCCGAACATCCCGCTGCCGTCGGGTTCGTCGTGCAGCTAGAAAGTGGCGGCAAGACTGCCGAACAGCCGGCTGCGGTCGGATTGGTCGTGCAAGTGGCAAGCGGCGGCAGCACCGCCGAACATCCGGCTGCCGTTGGGTTCGTCGTACAAGTGGCAAGCGGTGGTAGGACTGCGGAACACCCGGCTGCGGTCGGATTGGTGGTGCAAGTGGCAAGCGGTGGCAGCACCGCCGAACAGCCTGCTGCGGTCGGGGTCGTCGTACAGGTGGCGATTGGCGGTAACACCGCCGAACATCCCGCTGCCGTCGGCGTCGTGGTGCAAGTCGAGAGTGGTGGCAACACCGCCGAACAGCCGGCTGCCGTCGGATTGGTCGTGCAAGTGGCAAGCGGCGGTAACACCGCCGAACATCCAGCTGCGGTCGGGGTCGTAGTACATGTGGCGAGCGGTGGTAACACTGCTGAACATCCCGCAGCCGTCGGGTTCGTCGTGCAGGTGGCGATTGGCGGCAACACCGCAGAACAGCCGGCTGCCGTCGGATTGGTCGTGCAAGTGGCAAGCGGCGGTAGGACCGCCGAACAGCCCGCTGCCGTCGGGTTCGTCGTACAAGTGGAAAGTGGTGGCAAGACTGCCGAACATCCTGCAGCCGCTGGATTCGCCGTACAGGTGGAAAGCGGCGGGAGTACCGCCGAGCAACCCGCAGCCGTTGGGTTGGTGGTGCAGGTACTCAGCGGCGGCAGAACCGCCGAGCACCCGGATAAGGTCGGATTCGCAATGCAAGCAGAGACCGTCGGCGGGGGAGGCGGCGGTGGGGGGGCGGGGGCAGTGACATTGATCGCGGCGGTACCGGTGTTTTGCGTGAGGGTCTTCGTCCCTGCCACAGTGACTGTTCCCGTTGCGCTGCCATTCACATTCATTGATCCGATGATCGCTGAAGCACCGGTGACTGGCCCCCCCGTCAGGGTCAGGTTACCACCGACATTGATCGAAACGTTGCCGGCTCCAACCAGCGCACCGATTAGGGCACGGCCGGCGCCTCCCGTGCCCCCATCCAGCGTCAGGTTGCCGGTAACGTTGAGGGTCGTTGTGCGTCCTGTCTGGAAAGTTCCCAGCATCGCCGCTGTGGCCAGTTTGTCCTGGTAGGGATGGATATCGTAGTTGGTTACATTCACCGGATCGCTGGGGCCGCCCTTCAGGGCAACGTTCCCGGTGGCGGTAAGGCTCAGGTTTCCGGCACTGTGAAGGCCAGCTTTGCCCACCGTGTTAACAGAAGCTGTGCTGGCATCGACCGTCACGTCACGCGCGTGGATCGTCATGGCGCCTCCGGCGCCGATCCCAGCGTCATTCCCCAAGCTTGGGAATGAGCCCTGAATCGTTGGCGTAGGCAGATAAACCGCCGCTCCGCCCGAGGCACCGCTCTGGAGCAAGATGTCCGGAGAACCGCTGATGCTCACCGCGCCATCGCTCTCGATTACAGCAACATTATTAGTGCCGGTGGTTCCGCCGATAATCTGGATAGCCCCGTTAGCCTGGCTGAAAGCGATGTTCTGCGTGGCTCCCTGGTTGCGGATTTGGGCTTTGTTGGAGCTGGTGGCGCAGAGGGAGGAGTCACCGCCAGCATCCAGACAGCCTCCAGCCTGAACGCCGGCACCATCGCCAGCGCCGCCCTGTAGCGTGATGCCCGCGATGCTGCCGGTCAGGGTGATGGTTTGGTTGGAAACATTCCCGTGTACGATCGCCGCCTCATTGCCACTGTCGCCAGTGCTGCCGCCGCCGGTGAGCGAGAGCACCGTGGTATCGCCACCGGTGAGGGTAATGCTTTGCGGCCCGTTGGTCGCATTCACCTTAGCCGCGTTAAAACTGCCTTTCAACCCGCCAGTGAGGCTCATGCTCTGCGCCGTGATACTCTGGCCAGCGCTGCCGCCCGCGAAAATTCCGGCGCCGGAGTAAGACGGATAAGCCGTCAGTCCATCGCCGCCGGTCAGGGTGATGGCACCATTGGCCGTGATGCTCTGGCTGCCAGAACTATTTAACTGGACGATGCCTGCGCCAGCGACCACTACCCCCGTCGCACCCGACGGATTAACACCTTTTATGGTAATGCTCGCCGCCTGTACCGTCTGTGAGGCATACGAAGTAATTCCGGCGCCATTGGCAAGGTAGGAACCACCCCAGGGATTAGGTTCCCATGCACCACCGGAGGTGCCGCCATACAGGGCGATGACCGGAGGAAAATAGTTTACGCCGACGACGCCGCTGCTGCCTATCGATTGCATGCCGCTTGTGGCGTTGTCGATGATGACGGCGCCATTGGCATTGCCCGCGCTGCCGCCATAAAGACGCAAGTTGCCGCCGGAGTTCTGGAAGTCCAGCGTCTGGTTGCCGGAAAAGTTGAGGATGCCTGCGAAGTTACTGCTGGATAAGCCGGTGCAGTTCGTACAACCGGAAGGCACGGTACCACTGAGCGACGACCCGGCGCCTCCCTTTAACTCGGCGGCGGCGTTGGCGCCGGTAAAGGTGATGCTTTGGCCGCCTGCGGTCGAACTAATAACCGCATAGTTGTTGTAGTAGCTGCCTGGGCTGCCGCTAGCAGTCAGCGAAAGAACTGTAGTGCCGGCGCCGGTCAGAGTGATGTTCTGGGCACCGCCGGCTGAAATATATGCCTGCTTGTTCGAACCTGACGCGCCCGCTGCCACGCTGAGCGTCTTCGCGGTGATGGTCTGGCCCACCACCGATTCGAGCCCGGCGGGAGCTCCGGCGGAGGCATTCACCGCAATGGCATTGCCAGCGGTCACCGTCATGGCTCCGCCGGAATGAATATTGGCGCCGGTGAGTGTGATGTCGCCCGTACCGGCGACGACGGCAGGCGTTGCGATTGCGCTGGTACCATCCCAGCCGGCGACCAGATTGACCGTACCGGTTGCCGTGAGAGCGGTACCGCTATACGTTGAAGTGATATTCCCGGTCGTCCCTATGGAAACATATTCGGTAGAGGTAATGCCGTTGACGCCACCGACGCTGCCGATGGCCAGCGAACTGTTGAGACTGGTGAATTCGAGGCGACCGCTATTGGCTGCCAGTGTGGTGATCTTCGAGCCGCTATCAGCGACGTTGAAGCGTCCTGCGCCGCGGAACAGCAGGCTGGTGACAATGGCACTGGGGTCGCTGTTGTTGCCGAGCTCAACCGTGCTGCCGCTCACGGTGTAGGGATTGCCACTGCTGGTGTAGGCAGCGAGCAGCCTGGCGGTGGTGAGAGGGGGGCCGCCGCTGGGGGCGGTGAGTGTCAGCGCATCCCTGACGTAGTCGAGACCGGTATTGTGCCCGGCGCTGGTGAGCGCGACGAGGCCACCATACGTGCGGGTGCTTGCGGATCCCGCAAAGGCGACCAGTTTGTCGCCGGCGGCGAGCGTGCCGGCCGGCAGGGCGGCGTAGTAGAAGCCGTTGACGCCCATGTTGGCATAGCCCATCTTACTGCCATTGTGATCCAGAATGATTTTTGCCGGGCTGCCGGGGTTGGTGACGGTGCCGGAAAGTACTTGCGGGCCTCCGGGGAAGTCCCATTGATGGTATGGATACGAAACACCTTCGACGATACCCCAAGTGGTGGTGAAATCCCAATTTGGGTTGACGTTGCCATTGGGCGTGGTGGCGCTGGTGTAGTTTGCCAGTGCCATCATCTCGGCCGTGGTCAGGCCAATTCCCCCGCCGACGCTGGTGGTCTGGCCGGAGGTGTTTTTGTCCCAGAAGGAATTGCTGATGCTGCCGCCGACCCCTCCCCCGACCAGGCCCCCTACATAGCTCGGGGAACCGCCGATCACCGCACCGGTCGAGTAGCTATTCGTGATGCTGCAGCCGGCCGCGTTAAACCCGGCCAGGCCACCTGCGGAAGCAGGGAGGCCGCTGGCGGTTACGATGCCCGTGCTATAGCTCTGGCTGATCGTGCTATAGCTGCCGCCATCAACCTGGTTTCCCCCGACCAGCCCACCCACATTGGTCGTCGTGTCACCGGTCACCGCAGCCTTGCTGTAGCTGGTCATGATTGCGCCGGCGTAGTTATTTCCCACCAAGCCGCCGACATTGCTGTTGAAACCGCCGTTCACCGCACCGCTTGAGTAGCTATTCGCGATGCTGCCGCCGTTCACCCCCGCCAGGCCGCCGATATAATTATTCCCGGTAAGGTTGACACCCTCCAGCCCGATATTGCGGATGATCCCGGCATGGGAGATTTCGCCAAACAGGCCGACGCTAGCGATCGATGGGCGATTGATGAAGAGATTGCTGACGGTGCGGCCCAACCCGTCGAAAGTGCCGGTAAATGGTGTGCCGGTGAATGGCGTGGCGGTTCCGCTGGGGCCGACAGGGACGAAGCCGGCGCTACCCCAGACATCCTTGCTGATGCCCCCGATGAGGCCGGTGGTCGAAGCATCGATGTCATCATGCAGCGTATAGCTGGTGTTTAGTGCCATAGCCATCAACTGCAACTGGTGCGCGTTGGCGATGCTGGTTGAGTATTCGGAAGCCAGCATCGGGTAGGTTCCGCCGCCGGACGTGCCGGCACTGTTCAACGACCCGTCGCCGTTGACGATGACCCAGTTGTTGCCCGATGCGCCGGGCGTCGTGGTGAAAATGAAGCCGGTAAAATTGGTTGCGGTTTGCATCTGGGTGGTATCCAGTCCTGTGCCTCCAGCAGAAGTTGCTTGGCCGGAGGTTGTGATATTCCAGAAGCTGTTGTTAACCGTACCGGTGCTACTTCCCACCAGTCCGCCGACTGGACTGGAACCGCTTACGCTACCGGTGGCGTAGCTGTTGTTGACCGTGCCGCTACTGGCCCCCACCAGCCCGCCGATGTAGTTGCCCGTCCCGCTCACACTGCCCGTGGCGTAGCTATTACTGATTGTGGCGTTGTTGTTGCTCCCTATCAGACCGCCGACATACTGAGTCCCGCTTACGCTGCCGGTAGCATAGTTGTTGCTGAACATGATGCCGTTGTTGGATTGCCCCAACAGTCCACCGACGGCGCCAGCGCCGCTCACGCTGCTCGTTGCGTAGCTGTTGCTAATTGAGCCGTAGGTTAGCCCAACAAGCGCACCGACCTGGTTAGCGCCGCCTATGCTGCCGCCAACGAGTCCCACGTCCCGAATCTCGGAACTCGTATCTGTGCACCCAAACAGCCCGACATAATCTGTCGTTGGCCGATTGATGTTGAGGTTACTGATGGTGTGTCCCAACCCGTCGAAGGTGCCGGTGAATCTGGTGGTGAAATCTCCGATTGGCACGAAGCCGGCTGCGCCGTTCCAACCGCTGGTGGCTGAGGCGTCGATGCTGTTGCCGAGAGCATAGTTGCCGGCCAGGTTGGTACTCATGGCTTGCAGGCCAAGGCAATTCGTGGCGCAGGATGCCTGTCCCACGTTATCGATCAGCATCCATGCGTTAAGCGGGCCGCCGATCACTTTCGCGGCATAGGCAGCCTTGTCAGCGGTATAAGTGGGGGCCAGATAATCGGTCGGGTTGTAGTAAAGATCGGCATGCCCGCTACCCGAGAGCCCTATGCTGGGAGTCGAGCCGAAGCTCACGGCACCGGCGTCGTTACCGTTCTTGTGGACCAGCAGCGCGACATTGCCGCCACCACTGGCGCTGACAGGGTAGGCGATGGTCAGGCTCCCGGTATTTTCAATCCGAATGTTGCCGGCGCCAACGTTGCCGACACCACCGAGCGACAGTGTCCCGTAATTGTTAATCTGGATATCGTTACTGGTCGTATTGTTCGCGAAAAGACTGCTCACCTGGGTGACCAGTGGCGCGCCATGGCCAATGCCATTCTTCGCCGACGCATTCAAGGCAGATCCGCTGATCGTTCCACTGCCGGTGATGGCACCATTTGCCGCCGATAGCGTTATTGTCCCAGTGCCATCAACCGTTCCTGCGACCGTAATATTTCCTGCGGTGGGCGCCGACAAGCTGACATTGCCGGATGTGGCCGATACCCCCGCCAGATAAACGCTGCCGAAGGTCACTTTGCTGGCGGGAATGAGGAAGGATTTTGCGTTCTTGAAAGCGATGTTTCCTGTGCCTGACGAATAGGCCGTGAAGCTGTTTACGCTATTGGGCGCCAAATCCAGGGCGACACTGCCTTGTGCATTGACCGTAAACATATCCGCGGTAATGATGTTCGGCGCCGCTACTTGGTCGATCGTGCCGCCAGACTGAAAGGTCAAGGTGCCCGTAGTGCTATAGCCCCCTGTGGGAGCAACCGGTCCGGAAAGACTGAGATTGCCGGCGGTCGTGGCGCCAAGGCGCAAGGTGCCGGTCCCGGTGAGCGTATTCAGTTCGGCAGCGGAAAGTTCCAGAGTGCTGGCGGCCTCGTCGCCACATGAACTTGTGCAGCCCAAATCGATCTTCCAACCAGCCGTACTGGGCTTCAGCCAAAGCATGCCGGTTCCCGCAGTGACCGTATCTGCCGTCCCACCAAGCGCCATCCTGTCGGCAATCAGGGTAATCGGAGCGGGTCCGCCGCCGTTGCTGACCGTTACGCCTCCAAGTTTGAGCGCACCGACGCCCGCATTGATGGTCACCGGGCCGCCCGTAATCGTGTTCCCGGAGGCGGAAAGGCCGGGCGATCCACCCGCTCCGGCGCCAGTGCCCGCCAGGCCACCGCCGGGATTAAAGTTCAGCATGGCCACGGAACCCGATGCCGAACCGACGGCAAATGTGCCGCCGTTGCCGCCATTGCCGTTGGTCCCCCCGCTGACCGCAGATCCTCCCGCACCGCCAGCCGAAACAAGATTGCCGGTGATGTTGGTATCGTTTCCGGTGCCGTACGAGTTGACGGTAATCAAGCCGGCTGCACCACCTGGCCCTCCCCATATTCCACTAGCCAGGACAGCGCCCCCTGCGCCACCCGAGGTATCAATCCCGCCTGTGTTTACGGCAGCGTTTGTTGTCCCTATCACGAAAACATTTCCGCCCGCACCACCCGCGCCGCCGTCGACAGCCGATGGACTTGAGCCGCCGGAGCCACCTTTTGCCGCGATATTCCCGACGCTGATCGCTCTTGCAGGCGAGGGTGTATCCACTTGAACCGTAACAGAGCCCGCATCGCCACCGGCAAGCGCCACCGCAGCGGCGCTGCCGCTGGTATCGATTGCCCCGGTGGTGATATTCCCATTGGTGGCGTGAATCGATACCACACCTCCTGACATGCCGACGGTTGTTGCGCTACCGCCGGTAGCCGTAATGGCTTGCGTGACAATAGCGCCAGAAGTTTGGATAGTGACACTACCACCGGGGAGACCGGAGCCTCCGCTGGTCGAGATGGTTCCGGCGGCGCCGCTGGTGAAAGAAGTGGCAGGACCGGTACCCGCAGCGTCTTTCACGGTAAAAGCGCCGCCAGAAGTTGAAACCGGGCCGTTCAGGACAACCGCAGCATCGGTGCGAAGATTCAACGCACCCGCCGCTGCCGTATTGCTGATTGCCCCCAAAGAGATCGCACTGCTGTTGGTCAAATCGATATTGCCGCTGCTGGAGTTGTTGGCAGTGAAGCCGCCAACATTGTTGCTGGCGCCGGTCAATGCGATCCCCTGGGCTGCGCTGGCGGTAAGGCTGGCCGCAGTGATGGCAGCCCCTGCACCTTGGGAGATTGCTCCAGGATTGCTATTGGCGATACCAGCGCCGCTGCCAATGGTCATTGAAACGCTGCCCGTTCCTGCATTGATCGTTGTGGCGGCTGCCATGGTGATGTTCGCCACGCCTGGATCGCGATTGGCATCGATCACGCCGTTAGCTGCCGTCTCGTTGGCGACGAAAGACAGATTGCCATTGTCGGTAGTGATGTTCGCGTTGAGCAGAACCGAACGCCCGGCCTGCAACGTCAGCGCACCGCCGTTGCCGGACGCATTGTTGCTAACGATGGCATTGTTCACCGTGATATCGTTGTTGGCTTGCAACGTCACGGCGGTGCCAGTGTTGAGGGTGGCCGTTAATGTAGCGGGCGTGAGCGTAGCCGTGGCGGACGGGTCGGTAGCAAAGGTTTGCGGCAGCGTGGCCGATCCACTGCCACTACCGCTACCAGACATGACATCGACGCGCCCGGAAGAAGCAAAAGCGCCATTCGTCCAATAAGGGCTTCCCACCACATAGTTGCCATTGCTCAGCACGGTGACGACGCTGCCCAAGGAATCGATGCTGCCCACGGAATCATTAGCGGTACTGCCCACCAGACTGTTAGCGCTGCTGACCACGCCGTTGACACCCGCCGTGCCGCTGCCCCAGGTAACTGCACCCATGTCGCCGTTCCAGTTGGGGCTTCCCACCACATAGTTGCCATTGCTCAGCGTGGTGATGCCGTTACCGCCCACGTAATCACCAGCGGTACTGCCCACCAGACTGTTAGCGCTGCTGACCACGCCGCTGACGCCCGCCGTGCCGCTGCCCCAGGTAACTGCACCCATGTTGCCGTTCCAGTTTTGGCTTCTCACCACATAGTTGCCGTTGCTCAGCGCAAAGACGTTTATACCCACAGAATCACCAGCGGTACTGCCCACCAGACTGTTGGCGCTACTCACCACGCCGCTGACACCCGCCGTGCCGCTGCCCCAGGTAACTGCACCCATGGTGCCATTCCAACGGGAGCTTCCCACCACATAGTTGCCATTGCTCAGCGCGGTGACGGCTTCGCCCACGTAATCATTAGCGGTACTGCCCACCAGACTGTTAGCGCTGCTGACCACGCCGCTGACACCCGCCGTGCCGCTGCCCCAGGTAACTGCACCCATGTTGCCGTTCCAGCTGAGGCTTTCCACCACATAGTTGCCATTGCTCAGCGCGGTGACGGCTTCGCCCACGGAATCATTAGCGGTACTGCCCACCAGACTGTTGGCGCTGCTGACCACGCCGCTGACACCCGCCGTGCCGCTGCCCCAGGTGGCCGCGCCCATGTTGCCGTTCCAGCCGGCGCTTTGCACCACATAGTTGCCGTTGCTCAGCTCAGTGACAGCGCTGCCCACGGAATCATTAGCGGTACTGCCCACCAGACTGTTGGCGCTGCTGACCACGCCGCTGACACCCGCCGTGCCGCTGCCCCAGGTGGCCGCGCCCATGGCGCTGTTCCACCCGTAGCTGCCCACCACATAGTTGCCGTTGCTCAGCGCAAAGACGTTTATACCCACAGAATCATTAGCGGCACTGCCCACCAGACTGTTGGCGCTGCTCACCACCCCGCTGACGCCTGCCGTGCCGCTGCCCCAGGTGGCTGCGCCCCTGCTGCCATTCCATCCGGGGCTGCCCACCACATAGTTGCCGTTGCTCAGCGCAAAGACGTTTATACCCACAGGATCATTAGCGCTACTGCCCACCAGACTGTTGGCGCTGCTCACCACCCCGCTGACGCCCGCCGTGCCGCTGCCCCAGGTGACCGCGCCCATGTTGCCGTTCCAGCCGGCGCTTTGCACCACATAGTTGCCATTGCTCAGCGCGGTAACGGTGTCGCCCACGTAATCATTAGCGGTACTGCCCACCAGACTGTTGGCGCTACTGACCACGCCGCTGACACCCGCCGTGCCGCTACCCCAGGTGACCGCGCCACTGCCGCCATTCCAGCTGGAGCTTCCCGCCACATAGTTGCCATTGCTCAGCGCGGTGACGACGCTGCCCACGTAATCATTAGCGGTACTGCCCACCAGACTGTTGGCGCTGCTGATCACGCCGCTGACACCCGCCGTGCCGCTGCCCCAGGTAACTGCACCCATGTTGCCGTTCCAGCCGGCGCTTTGCACCACATAGTTGCCATTGCTCAGTGCGATGACATTGCCCACGTAATCACCAGCGGTACTACCCACCAGGCTGTTGGCGCTGCTGACCACGCCGCTGACACCCGCCGTGCCGCTGCCCCAGGTGGCCGCGCCCATGTCGCCATTCCAGTTGGAGGCCACCACATAGTTGCCATTGCTCAGCGCGGTGACGGCGCCGCCCATGTAATCGTTAGCGGCACTGCCCACCAGACTGTTGGCGCTGCTGACCACGCCGCTGACACCCACCGTGCCGCTGCCCCAGGTGGCCGCGCCCATGTCGCCATTCCAGTTCCGGCTTCCCACCACATAGTTGCCATTGCTCAGTACGGTGACGGTGTCGCCCACGTAATCACCAGCGGTACTGCCCACCAGACTGTTGGCGCTGCTGACCACGCCGCTGACACCCGTGGTCCCACTGCCCCAGGTAGCCGCACCCATGTTGCCGTTCCAGTTTTTGCTTCTCACCACATAGTTGCCGTTGGTGAGTGCTGTAACGCCTTGGCTGCCGACACGATCATTGACATTGCTGCCGCGCAGCGTAGAGATCAGGGCGCCTGTGCTGCCGTTGAATGAATAGGCCGCGCCGGCCCAGGCTGCATCAAAGGAATCCCCCGGGGAGGTCACGGCGATGTTGCCTGTACCGACTTCGGTAACCGAAATGCCGAAGTTGTTGTTATC
This sequence comes from Sterolibacterium sp., assembly GCA_028713555.1. Taxonomy (GTDB): domain Bacteria; phylum Pseudomonadota; class Gammaproteobacteria; order Burkholderiales; family Rhodocyclaceae; genus JACRAR01. Next base: position 142,082 of record JAQTOA010000005.1, read on the forward strand.
CCAGGGATTGGGGTCGACCAACTGGAAGCTCGCAATCGAGCCGGCCGCTTCGATGACGATGTCCTTGGGGTCGAGCAGCAGCGCTTTAGCATGCACCGTACCGGCGAAACGCAGCTTGTTCTTGCCTGAGACTTCAACGAAGCTGCCCGTGTCCTGCGTGACGCCATTGGCCTGGATCATGCCACCGAAGGTGGTCTGGCTATCCGACCAGACGATGACGCGACCACCGTCGCCGCTGGCGCCATTCGCGCTGATACGGGTACTGGTGTTGACGAAGTTGGTCCAGGCGTTACCGACCTCGGAATTTCTGCCCTGGTAGTCGCCACCAAGCCTGACCTGGCCGCCATTCGTCGCGCCGTTGGCGTCGATCTGCGTGGCGCCAAAGTAGAGGTCGCGACCGGTGACCGTGATGTCGCCACCTGCGCCTTGACTGGCGTTGGCCGCCAGACTTCCCGACATGAAAGCGCCGCCACCGTCGGTCTGGCCGCTGGCAATGGCGATGCTGCCGCCCTTCATGGTGCCGGAAGCATCTATGACGGCATCTTGAGTTTGAATCAGGCGCCGGTCGGCGCGAATGTCGATGCTGCCGCCTATAGCGCTGCCGGATGCGTCGATGCGGCTCGATTGCGAAAGTTCTATATTCTTCTGGGCCTTGAGGAAGATTCGTCCGCCTTGATTGACCACGCTGCTGGCGTTCAGAGTGCCGCTGTTCCTGACCAGCACGCCGGCCACGCCGATCCGGCCCGCCTCACTGACGATGCTGCCGAGGTTGGTGGCATTGCCTTCGCTGCCGGTGACTTCGACATTCACGCCAGGGGTGGCGGTGTCAATGAGCTTGACGCTCTGTCCGGCGGCAAGGATGGTTTCGCCCTTGGGTGTAGTGATGAGGCCTTGGTTGCTGACGTTGGGGGCGATCAGGTAGACGCTGCCGCCTTCGGGGGTGGCGATGGTGCCCTGGTTGGTGATGCTGCCGGCATTGCTGTTGCCGCCGAAGGTCAGCTTGCCGGCAAGAAAGTTCTCGTTGCTGAGGTTGAGCGTGCTGCCGATAAAGCCGGCAGTGTCGATTCTGGCGCCTGCTCCCACCAGGATGCCGGCGGGGTTGATAAGCCACACTTTGCCGTTGGAACTGAGCTGGCCGAGAATGCTGCTGGGGTCGGAGCCAAGCACGCGATTGAGTACGCTGCTTGCGGCGGAGGGCTGGTTGAAGCGCACCGCTTCGGAGGCGGCGATGTTGAACTGTTGCCAGTTGAGGATGGCGTTGTTGCTGTTGTTGATGGTCAGCGTGTTCGGTATCTGGATGAAGGCGGCCGTGCCGGAGATGACCTGCGGGCCGACCGGGTTGGCATGGCTGGCGCTGCCGCAAAGGCATGCCAAAACCGCCGCCAGCAGGTGGGTGTGGAGGATGCGGCTATGAGGAAAAATATGTTTTCTTGCCATCATTGCGCCTCTTGCAACTTTCTATATAACCGAAAGCAACTAACCTGACCATGCACTATTTCACATCGATCCATCAGTAGTTGTACAGCATGTTGAAATGGCCGCGCCAGTCGCCCTTGCTTTCCGTGCCAACCGGCCCGGCTTTGGTGACCTTGGCCACATCGGCGCGCAGGCTGAATTCCTTGCGCAAGCTGTAGCGCAGGCCCAGACCGGCGGCCGCTACTCCCACCGATTCCGCCGTGGTCGGCGATGGAATCGCCACGTCGATGTTCTTGCCGTGCGAAGCGTCAAAAAACAGCACCCCGCGCAGGCTGCCCGGTAGATCCAGCAGTTTTGCCAACTCCGGCGAGTAGGCTTCAATATTCGCCATCTCGCCACGGTCGGCGGCCACCGCCCGCTCGGTAAAGCCGCGCACCGCATTGGCTCCGGCCAGGCCGAATTGTTCGCCGCCGATCAGGCCGGTCCGGGTGTATTGGCCGGCCAGCGCCGCCTTGATCTGCCAGTCGGTGAAGATCACCGTCATGTAACTGCCGCCGTAGCGCAGGATGCTGAAGTGGTCGCTGACCGGGCGGTTGGCGATCAGGCTGTAGCGATCGAGACCGCCGTTGAACAGGTATTTGTCGCCCGTGGGCAGGTTGGTGGCCAGGCTCAGGTTGTAGTCGTACATGCTGGCCGCGCCTTGCTTCTGGCCGGAATAGGCGACGCTGATCGGCCGCGAGGTGTGCGGGGTGCAGCTGGCAATCGCCGGCACCGGCGGGTCGAAGGGCTGGGGCACGCCATTAATGCTGCAGCGGGTGTTGAAGTATTTGTAGTCGAGGCCGAAGGTCAGCTTTCCCGAGTACTCGCCTTTCCTCGGAAAGTAGTGGTTGAAGCGCAGGGCCAATACGTCGCCCTTGCCGGTCAGGCCAAAGCCGGTGGCCTGGACGCTCGGAGTATTGACGCTGGATTTGCCGTAGATCATGTCGATGCTGTCGCCCAGCCCGTACAGGGGCAGCCGGTAGGCGAGGCTGAAGATGTTCACATCGACGCCCTTGGGCGCATCCGGCGAGGTGGTGTAGGCCAGCGTCAGGATGTGATCGAGATCGAACAGGTTGGCGTACTGGCCGGCTACGCCGGTGCGATGCTTGCCGGTGGCGCTGCTGCCGGTGTTGTCGAGCGTCAGCGAATACTTGAGCGGGTCTTCTTCGGTGACCGCCACCTTGGCGTCGATCTTGCCTTCTTCTTCGCCGACACCGAGGGTCACTTCGACTTGCTTGGCGGGGTTGTCGTTGGAGAGTTGGATGTTCTTGGAGAGCAGGCGGGCATTCGGCGCCGCGCCTTCTTTCAAGACGGGCAATCCAGCGCGCACGTTGCTTGTACTGAAGTGCTTATTGCCGGTTACCGTGACCTTGCCGATCGCGCCTTCGGTGACTTGCAGTTTCACGACGCCTTGGTTCAGTTCTTGTTCCGGGACATACACCTGGACAGTGTTGTAGCCTGCCGCCCGATAGGCGCTTTCGACGGCTTCGAGGGCGCGCTGGATGTCACCATAGACCTTCTTCTCGCCGGCAAACGGCGCCACCAGTTTGCTCACCTGCTCCGCCGCGAGCAGCGTATTGCCTTCGACGCGGAATTCAGTAATGTTGAAGCGTTCAACTTCTGGTGGGGCTGCGGCAACGCTCTGCTCTGCGGCAACGACATCTTCCGCCGCCAATGTGCGGGTACCCATCAATAGGCCCATCACGACCAACAGCAGCGCAAGTGAGAAGTATCGGATCATGGCGTTCGAGGAAACAAACAGCTTACAGAATACCCCCATAAGCATTATGGGGGCAATACTTAACCCTCGTTACATGAGCACGATATCGTACTGTTCCTGACTGTAGCCGTTTTCGGCCTGCAGCGACACCGGCTTGCCGATGAAATCGGAGAGCATGGCAAGCGCTTGCGATTCCTCGTCAAGGAATAGATGGGTAACCGCCGGGGCGGCCAGCACGCGGTACTCGCGGGCGTCAAACTGGCGCGCTTCGCGCAGCACTTCGCGCAGAATCTCGTAGCAGATGGTGCGGGCGGTCTTTACCTGGCCGCGCCCACCGCAGGTTGGGCACAACTCGCAGAGCACGTGGGCGAGCGACTCGCGAGTGCGCTTGCGGGTCATCTCGATCAGGCCGAGGGTGGTAAAACCATTCACCGAGATGCGCGTGCGATCGCGAGCCAGGGCTTTGTTGAGCTCCGCCAGAACCGCCGTCTTGTGTTCCTCGTTCTCCATGTCGATAAAATCGGCAATGATGATGCCGCCCAGGTTGCGCAGGCGAAGTTGACGCGCAATGGTCTGCGCCGCTTCCAAATTGGTCTTGAAAATGGTGTCGTCGAAGTTCTTCAAACCGACGAAGCCGCCGGTGTTGACGTCGATGGTAGCCATCGCCTCGGTCTGGTCGATGATCAGATAACCGCCGCTCTTGAGATCGACACGCCGCGCCAGCGCCTTCTGAATCTCATCCTCGACGCCGTGCAACTCAAACAGCGGCCTTTCTCCGGTGTAATGTTCGAGCAGACCGGCGATCTGCGGCATGTACTCATTGGCGAACGCCGAAATCTTCTGGAAATTCTCGCGCGAGTCGATGATCACCTGCGTCGTTTCCGGCGTGACCAGGTCGCGCAACACGCGCTGCGCCAGGGTCAGGTCATGGTGCAACAGGGCCGGCGGCCGGGCATTCTGGGCGTGATTCCTGATCTCGGCCCAGATTCGCCGCAGGTAGGTAATGTCGCTGGCTAGTTCGCTGTCGCTGGCGCTCTCGGCCATGGTCCGGGCGATGAAGCCGCCCGGTTCGCCGGCTTGCAGCAGCCCCTGAATGCGGGCGCGCAACTGTTCGCGCTCGGCTTCGCCCTCGATGCGCTGTGAAATGCCGATATGCCGATCATGCGGCAGAAACACCAGCAACCTGCCGGCAATGGACATTTGCGTAGTCAGCCGTGCACCTTTGGTACCGAGCGGATCCTTCAATACCTGCACCAGCAAATTCTGGCCTTCGGAGAGAATTTTCTCAATCGGGCGCAGCGCCTCGTTACCATTCTGGCTGGCCTCGCCGGAGCGCTCTTCCCAGATATCCGCGACATGCAGGAAGGCAGTGCGCTCCAGGCCGATGTCGATAAATGCCGATTGCATTCCAGGCAGGACGCGCACGACCCGGCCGTAATAAACGTTGCCGACAATCCCGCAACTGGCGGTGCGCTCGATATGCAGCTCCTGCACCACGCCCTGCTGCATCACGGCAACACGAGTCTCCTGCGGAGTAAAGTTGATGAGAAATTCTTCGCTCATTGTCAGTGCTAGGCAAGACTTGAGGTGTGGGAGGTGGAATTAAAAATCACGGGAGCAGGAAAGGTCGGATGCTCTGGATTTTACTCCTCACGCCATCCGGAAACCCACTGCCGGCTTATATCGGATAACCGAAGCTGCGCAGCAGCAATGCGGTTTCACACAAGGGCAAGCCGACGATGCCGCTGTGCGAACCGCGAATTTCAGCCACGAACATCCCTGCATGGCCCTGAATGCCGTAGGCGCCGGCTTTGTCCAAGGGCTCGCCAGAGGCAACATAGCGCTTGATTTCCTCGGCGGACAGGGCGCGGAATTGCACTTCGCTGTTGCTCACCACATGCGCGATGCGCTCGTCGTCGGCCAGGGCGACGGCAGTCAGAACGCGATGCGTGCGGTCGGACAAGCGGCCGAGGATAGCCGCGGCATCGGCCGCGTCACGCGGTTTGCCGATAATCTCGCCGTTCAGATCGAGGGTGGTATCCGCCGCCAGCACCAGGCGCGGCGGCAAGCGCCGCTGGCGCATCTGCCGGGCGCCGTGCAAAGCCTTAGCGCGCGCGACGCGCACCACATAGTCAAGCGCTATCTCACCAGGCAACTGATCCTCATTGACTTCCGCATCTTCCCGCGGCGGCGCGCGAAACAGCATCAGATCGAAGCGCACGCCGATCTGATGCAGCAACTCGCGCCGCCGTGGGCTGCGTGAAGACAGATAAATCCGCTGGTCATGTCTAGTTTCGATGATAAGGATGTCCTTTGAGGATACTGGCTGCGCGGTAAAGCGCTTCGGCCAGCAGCACCCGCACCAGGGCATGAGGCAGCGTCAGGCTGGACAGGCGCAACGTTTCGGCGGCTTCCTGTTTGAGGGCGAGGTCAAGACCATCCGGTCCACCAATCAGCAGGGCCACATCTTCGCCGCCGGACAGCCATTTTTCCAGGCGTTGCGCCAGTTCCACGGTGGTCAGGTCACTGCCCTGTTCGTCAAGCGCCACGCGCCGGCAACGCGCCGGCAGGGAGGCGCGCAGCCGGGCCGCCTCCGCGGCCATCAGCGCTGCCGGCGGCTTGCCGGTGGTGCGCGGCTCAGCCTTCACTTCGAGCAATTCCATAGACATTTCGCGCGGCATGCGCTTGGCAAACTCGGCGTAGGCTTCATCGACCCAGCCTGGCATGCGCGTTCCGACTGCAACGATGAAAATCTTCAATCCGCCTCTGCCGCTTTTACCCTCAGCGCGGCCGCTTTCGATGGTCGCGCCTGCCAGAGTTCTTCGAGATTGTAGTGCTTCCTCACAGCGGGCTGCATGACATGCACCACGATGCTGCCGAGATCGACCAGCACCCATTCGCCGGAATCCTCACCCTCCGTGCCAATAATGTCGCCGCCCGCCTCCTTGACCTTGTCATGGACATTTTGCGCCAGCGCTTTCACCTGGCGGGTCGAGGCGGCGCTGGCTACCACGATGCGATCGAACATCGAGGTGAGTTTGGTGGTGTTGATGACTTTGATATCCTCCGCCTTGATATCTTCAAGGGCGGCAACGACAATTTTTTGTAATTTGCGAACGTCCATCAGGGCCTAGTCTATGAGTTATAAATATGATGCGCGGCAATATAGTCGAGAACCGGATCGGGGAGCAAATAGCGCGCACTGCCCCCCGCCTTGAATGTCGCCCGCAAGGCCGTTGCCGAGATAGCCAGGGCGGTGATGGGGAAAACCAGGATGCAGCCGGCCAGCGTTTCGGCAAGCTTCTCTGCCGCCTGAACTTGTCGTCCACGAAATTCGGCTGCCAAGGGTGGCTCCAGCCGCTCGGCGTCGAGCGAAAAGCCGGGCCGCGTGGCCACGGCCAGATGCGCCAGTTCGAACAATTCCTGCCAGCGGTGCCAGGACCTCAGGCCGAGAAAGGCATCGACGCCGAGCAGCAGCACCAAGGGGCGTTGCGCGCCGAATTGGGCGCGCAACCGCTCCAGTGTGGGAACGCTATAACTCGGCGCGGTGCTCAGCGTTTCACTTTCATCCAGACTGAAGCACGGATTGCCGGCGATACCCAGACGCAGCATCGCCAGGCGCTGCTCAACTGTGGCGCTGAGCGTGGCGCGATGCGGCGGCTGGCCGGAGGGAACCCAGCGCACTTCAGACAATCTGAGCACCTTGCAGGCCTCTTCGGCCAGGCGCAGATGGCCATAATGCAGCGGGTCGAAGGCACCACCGAAGATGCCTAGCGGTTGCGTCGAAGCCGGGGACTGAGCGGCAAGCTCAGGCATCGCTGCCAGTGGGAGCCGAGGAATCGGAGGCGAAGATATCCCGGTAGCTCTGATAGATACCGGTCATCAATACCGGTGCAAATATCAGCAACAGCAGCATACGTAATGCGACGGAGAGAACTTCGACCAGATCTTTGGATATCAAGGTGGCAACCAGCAGCAGCAAACCAGGCAGAATCACCCCGATCAGCGTCGCTGTCAGGGCGTAAATCAGGAAGGCACGCCAGTTGCGCCATACGGCGACCAAGCTGAAAAATAGCGATTTGGCCGAGGGTACGCCGTCCCAGGCTGTTAACAAGGGCGCGAACCAGAACGCCAGGAGTACCGGCAAAGCGATCAGCATCAGGCGCAACATGTGCCAGAGCAATTCGGCCTCATCGAGGGTGGTCTCGGTGGCGCCAGTCTCATCCTTGCCGACGACCAGCAGGCTCGATTCATCGCCCTGGAGTAATAGACTAAGGGCAAGAATCGCCAGCGTGCCCAGCAGATGCAGGACACCGAGGCGCAGCAAAGCGCCGCGGTGCTCGCGCAAACCGAAAACAAGTTCGCGGCGGGGCTCGCTCAAGCCTTGGTCGAGGGCACGACAGCCATTGGCGATCAGCGCGGTCAAGGTGGGCAGCAGCAGGGGCAGCAGGAAAGGGCCAACCGGCTGGAGCTGGCCAAAGGCAACCACCAGCAGCAGATAGCCCAGTGTCAGCGTGGTGAGCAGGGGGGGATTGCGGCGATAAAGCTTGAAACCGGCAAAAATCCAGAACGCACCGCGCGCGGCGGGCAGAAGACGAGCCTGCATGTGGGTTTATGATCCGGGAGCGGAATTAGGCGTGGCGCCGTAGATGTCAACGTAGGAGGCGTAGACCGATCCGACCAGCACCGGGATCAGCACCAGCAAGCCGAGCAGTGCGGGCAACAAAGCCAGCAGCAGCAAGACCAAGCCAAGGATGCCGTAGATCAGGAACGGCAGCGTGTTTTTCAAGCAGCCGATGAAACTGGACTTGAGCGCAGCCACCGGCGCCATGTCATCAAACATCACCAGCGCCGGAGCGAACCACAGCGCCATGGCTAGCGGCAACATCAGCAAGGTTCCTAGTAGCAGAGCAAACAGCATGCCGCTGAGGGCGACAAGCATCCCGGGTCCAGGGTCGAGCGTCGCGCCGCTCATGATGCCGGAGAGCATCGCGCCGCCTCCCACCGCGAACACCACCAAGCCGATAGCCGCATGGCCGAGCAAGGACAGCACGCCAATGACCACCAGGTTGCCGGTGTTGTGCTTGAAGCCGCCGAAGAGGTCGCCAAAGCACAATGTTTCACCCTGTTCGAGGGAACGGCAACCCGCCAGAAGTCCGGCGGCGACAACCGGCAGCAGGAAGGCGATGGCGAACTGGCCGAACAGTGGCACTATGCCGATCAGCCCGATGGCGACCAGCATGACCACGGCAATGCCCAGCCAGACGCCCGGCTCCCTGAGAAACAGCCGCCAGCCGCTGACCAGCCATTGCAGGCCGCGTTCGGCCGGAACTGCATGAACGTTTGGAGTAGCCGGACCGGAATGCGCCGAAGCCGTAGACGTGGGTTGGAGATCATTCATGACAACGTGTTCTCCCGGTTGGTTGGCGAAGATCGAAAGTGCGATTGGCGACTCATTCACACTCAGAATGTATGGATCACCCACATCGGCACGCGCAGTCCGCTGTCCAGCGACTCCTGGCGGGCCCAGCGGCCGTCGCCTTTTTCATCGATCAGGTAGTAGGGCTTGCCATGCGGCGGCGTCACCTTAACCATGTAGAGCCGGCCGTTGATGCGGTACTCCTCGACGCGATCATCGCCACGTTTGATAATGGTGACCTCCGGCTCAAGCGCGGGGTCGAGGTTGAGGCCCTCCGGCGGCGGCGGTGGTTCGGGCAGCGGTTGCAAGCCGGCAGGTTCTTTCTGGGCGGCCGCAGGCAAGGCGAGGAGCAGGGCAAGTATCAATAAAATGCGGCGCATGGCGATGTCCCTATGATGTGCGTTCATTCTATCAAAGGTTGAGCAATAGCTCGTGCTCTTCGGGCAGATGCTCGAAGCCGCGTCGCTCGTAGTGTTTGAAGATCGCCGCAACAACCTGCTGGGGCTCGTCGATAACCTGGATCAAGTCCATGTCCTTGGCGTCGATCATTCCTTCGGCCACCATCCGCTCGCGTAACCAGTCCAGCAGCCCTTGCCAGAAGGCGCTGCCAACCAGAATCAGCGGAATCCGCGGAGACTTGTTGGTCTGGATCAGGGTCAGCGCCTCCAGCAGTTCGTCGAGTGTGCCGAAGCCGCCCGGCATAACCACATAAGCGGCGGCGAAGCGCACGAACATGTATTTGCGCGCGAAGAAATGCCGGAAGGTCTGCGAAACATCCTGGTAGCGATTGGTCTGCTGTTCCATCGGCAACTGGATGTTGAGGCCGACGCTGGGACTCTTGCCGGCATAAGCCCCTTTATTGGCGGCTTCCATGACACCGGGGCCGCCGCCGGAGATAACACTGAAACCGGCATCCGAGAGCAGGCGCGCGATCCGTTCGGTGAGGCGGTAATACTCGGATTCCGCAGGGATGCGGGCGCTGCCGAAAATACTCACGGCCGGACGGATGGCGTTGAGGCGTTCAGTGGCCGCGACGAATTCTGACATAATGCCGAACACCCGCCATGCCTCGCGCGACATGGTGTTGAAGGTGGACGGGGCGAATTCGGAACCCAATATCCCGGGAAGTTTGTGCTTGACGCTCATGATGTTGGCTTACCCACTCTAGGTATTCTCCATGCCCACGCTTTTACTGGTTGACGGTTCATCTTATCTTTACCGCGCCTTCCACGCCATGCCCGACCTGCGCAACCAGTCGGGTGAGCCGACTGGCGCAGTGTATGGCGTGCTCAACATGCTACGCCGGCTGCCGAATGACTACAAGGCGGCGGACGGCATCGATTACCGTGCCGTGGTATTCGACGCCAAGGGCAAGACCTTTCGCGACGACTGGTATCCGGAATACAAGGCGCACCGGCCGCCGATGCCCGAGGATTTGGTGCGCCAGATCGAGGTCCTGCACGATTGTATCCGCGCCAGCGGCTGGCCGCTGCTGATGATTCCCGGCGTCGAAGCCGACGACGTGATCGGCACCCTGGCGCGGCAGGCCGCTGCCGCCGGCATCGAGTGCGTGATCTCGACCGGCGACAAAGACCTGGCGCAACTCGTCGACCACCATGTGCGGCTGGTCAACACCATGAACAACGAAGTCCTCGACGCGGCCGGCGTAGAGAAGAAGTTCGGCGTGCCGCCCGAACGCATCGTCGATTACCTGGCGCTGACCGGTGATGCGGTGGATGGCGTGCCGGGCGTCGACAAGGTCGGGCCGAAGACCGCGGTGAAATGGCTGACGCAATATGGCACGCTCGACAATCTCGTCGCCCATGCCGGTGAAGTTGGCGGAGCAGTCGGCGAAAACCTGCGCCGCGCCATGGATTTCCTGCCACTTGGCAGGAGACTGCTGACCGTGGTCTGCGATCTGGAACTACCCTTGCGGGTCACCGATCTGTCGCCGCAAGCGCAGGATCCGGCCAAACTCACCGATCTCTACACCCGCCTGGAATTCAAGACCTGGCTGCGCGAGTTAACCGGCACGCCCCCCTCTCCCCAAGGGGGAGAGGGTCAGGGGGAGAGGGGAAAAAGCTCAAGACAAGCTGCCCTACGAGATTTCCCCGGTTCTTCTTCCCCGGCGGGAGTGGAACTCACGGAAAACCACCGCGCCGACTACGAAACGATCCTGAGTTGGGAAGACCTGGCACGCTGGCAGACACTCATCGAAACCGCGCAGCTCACCTCGCTGGATACCGAGACCACCTCTCTCGACCCCTTTGCGGCACGCCTGGTTGGCATCTCTTTCGCAGTCGTGGCAGAGAGTGAAGAATTCATGGCGGCCTACCTGCCGCTCGGCCATGATTACACCGGCGCACCGACGCAGCTGCCGCTCGCCGAAGTGCTGAAAAAACTCAAGCCGTGGCTGGAATCCGCCCAACATGCCAAGCTCGGCCAGCACCTCAAGTATGACCGCCACATCTTCGCCAACCACGGCATCGAATTGCGCGGCATCCACGACGATACGCTGCTCGAGTCCTACGTGCTGGAAAGCGACAAGTCACACGATCTTGGCGCGCTGGCCACACGCCACCTGGGCTTCAATACTATCTCCTACGACGCGGTCACCGGCAAGGGCGCGACACGCATTTCCTTCGCCCAGGTGGCGCTGGAGCGCGCCGCTGAATATGCTGCTGAGGATGCCGATGTGACGCTGCGCGTGCATCGGGTATTACTGCCACAACTCGCGGCGGAAGAGAAACTGGAGCAGATCTATCGCAATATCGAACTACCGTTGGCCGAAGTGCTGTTCTGCATGGAGCGGGACGGGGTGCTGATCGACGTGTTCGCTCTGGCACAACAGAGCGACGAACTCGGCCGGCGTCTGATGGAACTCGAAGCGCAAGCCCATGCCGCCGCCGGCCAGCCGTTCAACCTGAGTTCGCCGAAGCAACTGGCCGAGATCCTGTTCGACAAGCAGGGACTGCCGGTGGTGAAGAAAACCCCGTCCGGGGGACCATCCACCGACGAGGAAGTTCTTTCCGAACTGGCGCTCGACTATCCGCTGCCCAAGCTGCTGCTCGAACACCGCAGCCTCGCCAAGCTCAAGGGAACTTACACCGACAAGCTGCCGCGCATGGTCAATGCGGCTACCGGCCGCGTCCATACCAGTTACTCACAAGCCACGGCGGTCACCGGCCGGCTGGCCAGCGCCGATCCAAACTTGCAGAACATCCCGGTGCGCACGGTCGAGGGACGCCGCATCCGCACCGCTTTTATCGCGCCGCTGGAACATGCCATCGTCTCCGCCGACTACTCGCAGATCGAGTTGCGCATCATGGCGCATCTCTCCGACGATGTGCGCCTGCTTGAGGCTTTCGCCAACGGCGAGGATGTGCATCGCGCCACCGCCGCCGAGATCTTCGGCATCACGCCGCTGGAAGTCGGGCCGGACCAGCGCCGCGCCGCCAAGGTCATCAACTTCGGCCTGATCTACGGCATGTCGGCCTTCGGCCTGGCGCGCGAACTGGGCCTCGAGCGCAGCGCCGCAGCAGCTTACATGGAACGCTATTTCGCCCGTTATCCGGGTGTCGCCCGTTACATGGAAGCCACGCGCCAGCTGGCCCGCGACAAGGGCTACGTCGAAACCGTCTTCGGCCGCCGCCTGTGGCTGCCGGAAATCAGGTCGGCCAACGCCGGCCGGCGTCAGGGCGCCGAACGCGCCGCCATCAATGCGCCGATGCAGGGCACCGCCGCCGATCTGATCAAGCTCGCCATGCTGGCCGTACAGCGCTGGCTCGACCATGAGCGACTCGCCACCAGGATGGTCATGCAGGTGCATGACGAACTGGTGCTGGAAGCCCCCGATGCCGAACTCGCCGCCGTGCGCGAGATGCTGCCGCGTCTGATGGGTGAGGTGGCCGAATTGAAGGTGCCGTTGCTGGTGGAAGTAGGTGTGGGACCGAACTGGGAGGCAGCGCATTAAGAACCTGTTTTAGTAGGAAGAGTGGTATGCGTTGCGGCCAAATGCGGATGATCGCGCCAAGCGGCGGCGCCGTTGGAGAAAAACTGTGGCGAAGCGGCTTCACCCCCAACTGGGGACGCCCACAATCCACAGAGCTAAATGGTGGAAGTGTGAAATGTATGCTTCTGCACCCTGTTTAGGCTGGCTGTGCCCAGTAGTCGTGAATATTTTTGATGCCCCATTTGGCGGCATCCTCAACACCTACAATTTTCTCCAAAATTCCGTGGCGTGACAGATCGACGATTTCCGGCTTGATATAGGTCCTGGACCGAGTGGAATAGAACGCTTTAACTTGGGGAGTTAGCAGCGATTTTTCAGATTGGTCAAGAACCGCTGCTAGCCTGCCCGAGGTTAATCGGATCAGAGAACCCGTCGGGTAGATGCCGATGCATTTGACAAATGCCTGGAAGATTTCCTTGTCGAAATGCCCGTTGCTCCATTCAGCCATCTTCCGGATCGATTCGGAAGGATCCCAGCCCAGCTTGTACGGACGGTTTGAAGTGATCGCGTCGTACACGTCGCAGACCGCGCACATCTTTGCAAGAAGACTGATTTCTTCTCCCTTCTGCCGATGCGGGTAGCCGCTGCCGTCAGCCTTTTCGTGATGATGAAGACAAACGTTGAGCAGGGTTTCATTGATGTCTTTGCCTTCTTCGAGAATCTTGTGTCCTTCTGTGGAGTGGGCCTTGACGATGATGAATTCTTCATCGGTCAGCTTGCCCGGCTTATTGAGAACCTTCATCGGCAGCTTGGCCTTGCCTATGTCGTGGAAAAGACCGGCCAGCCCAGCTTCCCGAACATCGTCTTCTTTGAACGACATCTGTCTTGCCAGTCCCATCATCAAACCACAGACTGCCACCGAGTGCATGTAGGTATAGTTGTCCAAGGTCTTGAGACGCGCCAGACTAATCAGCGCTCTGGGGTTTCTGTGCATGGACGACGAAATCTCATCCACAAAAGCATTCGCGGAATTGAAGCTAACGGCTTTGCCCATGCGCAATTCCTGGAACATGGATTGGACGGCTTCAGTAGCCTTGGCGCAAATTCTGGCAGCCCGTTGCACTTCCTCCGACAGCATGACTTGCTTAGGCAGTTCTGTTCGATCGGTTGCCTGGATCAGAACCCTTTCAACTGTCGCAGTAACTTGTTCGCAACTTTCTCCCTCGTCAACATCGAGTCCCTTGGCGGAATCGATCCACACTTCCTCGATGCCGCTTTCACGGATGCGGCGGATGTCGTCAGAATCTTTCAGAATGAATTTGGTGCGCCAGAACGGGTGGCTTATCCACGATCCGCAAAGCTCATGAATATGCATGCCCAGGCAGAGTTGTTCGACTTTGATCTTTTTTTTCATACGGACATTTAAGGGAAAGGGCCTACCGATCCTTAGCTCCCTGCGGAAAGGTCGTCAATACTACCCTAAAGGAAAAACGCAAGCATTCAGGATATCCCGAATGTAAACCAGAAATTCCTTATCGACCGGTCGCCGTGCGCGAAATGCTGCCGCACCTGACGGGCGCGGTGGCCAAGCTGAAAGTGCCGTTGCTGGTGGGAACCGGTGTGGGACCGAACTGGGAGACGGCGCGCTGAACAATCCAGAATATACCGGCACTTTATAAGTTTCCTTGACGGGGCTAACATGAGCGGTCCAAGTCAAATGCAAGCGCCATGTCATTCGATCGTCGCGAATACATCCGGTACAAGCCAACTGCCCCGCTCAACGGACTGTTGATCTGGCAAGACGAGCATGGGGATCAAAAGTTCTCCGCCCTGGTCAGCGATCTGTCACAAGGCGGTTGCTCGCTCATTTCCCTGGAAGCCCCGCTCGTTGGTACTCTTGCCGTGGCAGTGCTGACTCTGGTCGAAAGCGAAGTTGCCGTGAAACTGCAGTGCCACGTCGTTTCCCGCAATCCGGTAGGAAACGCCTTTCAGATCTCGATGAAATTCGAACAGGTATCCGAGCAACAGGAGTCTCAGTTGAAAGCTGCCTTGGCGACAGAGGCTTTTCAGCCGCTCCGTGCGAATACTTCTCCGATCAGCAGAAAACATTGGCGTGTGCCGCAATGGGCCGCCTACTTGACGGCCCAGCAACTTCCGGTGATGCCAAAGTCGAAACAGGCGTTGCTGGCATTGGAAGCCGAGAAGGAAAATGAATTGACCGCCACTGACCTGGTGGTCCTGGCAGAGGGAGATCCGTTTCTCTGTCTGTGCCTGCTGAGAGAAGCAGAAAAGAGGCGTTCCGAACGGCTAGGGCATGAAACCAGCACCCCACTGGCAGCGGTCATGCAACTGGGCGTGACCAGCTTTCATGAATTGTTGCTCACCAGCCCGGAAACCGATGATACCCGCTCCGGACTGGCCAACTGCGAAGCGCGCGCTGTGATGGCGGGCCAGTTGGCGGCGGCATGGTCTGCCTCGCGATCCGATGTTTCTCCTACCCAGGTGTTGATGGCGGCGCTCCTCTCGGAGATGGGGGAACTGTTGCTCTGGCACTTCGCCCCGGAATTGCCACAAGCAGCACTGGATGCACTGGCTAGCGGCGAAGCCAGGCGTACCGAGGCAGCGCAGGACGCCATGTGCGGATTCAAGTTCAAGGACCTGACGCTAAAGTGCGCCGAACTCTGGAATTTACCAAGCATTCTCGTTCAACTGATTCGCGGCCATGACAATGTCAGGGCCAACCTGGCCAGGCTTTCCAGGGATACGGCACGCCATCTGATTACCGGACCGGACAATCCGGCGCTACCCGATGATCTGGCTTCCGCCAAGCAACTCCTGCCGCATGCCAGCATGGAGTGGCTGGTTGAAGAATTAATATGGGTGCCAGCAGGAATGCGCCAAGATCTGGTTGATAAAGCCAACTTGGCGCTTGTCAATAACGTGCAGGAAACCCCCTAGGAAAACTGGCCAAGTTCGTCAATTTGACCGCCAATCTGGCTGGCAGCACTGTGTTTTTTCTGCCGACGGGAAATATCCCGCTTGGGTATGCCGTACCCATGGCCTTCTGCAATATCTCCGACGGCCTGGTCAGCACGCAGCTGGCGATGAAGGGGGCTTGGGATTCGTCAGAATCTTGTTCCCGATCCTGCTCGGCGTAATGATCGGCGTTTGCTTATGAGTTGCCATAGAACGGCTGTCGGGCCGGATCAAGCCATCTGGTAAATCTTGTTATACATCTTCAGAGCTTTCGCGGCCTTGACGCGATCCTGCTCGTTTGCAGCCTTGTTTTCCCTCATGCGAACTCCCGCATCCTCGTTGACCTTTCTGGTGAAGGCTATGTTTTTGACCGTTTCGTCATTCCTCATTTTCTCGTCAAGCCTGGCCTTCTCCAGGCTCTCGCGCTCAAGCCCCCGGGCAACAACAATGGCCTGCGTCCGCAAATCAGCATCCCTTAGTGCCTTGGAATGCTCGCTGAGAGCTTTGGCCCTGGCGTCTTCTCTTTGCATCTTGTCTGCTGCCGCGGATTCCTCGGCAATTCTTTTTCCCTCGCGGGCAAATTTCAAGGCGGCATTGGACCTCGTCTCTTCCACCTTGTCCTTTTCCACTCTGGCTTTTCCTGCCTCTATTCTGCTCTGGGTACGCTTGTCGGCTTCTTGGCGTAAAGCCCTGCTATATTCTTCCGCTGCCTTGGCATTGTCGGCAACCCGCACTTCCTGCACGCGATTGGCATCCTGAGACATTTCCTGGCTGAGCTTGATCTGGGCCTCTTGCGAAAAACTCACCTGATTGACGTGCTGAATCGCCGTCGGCCTTTCGACTTTGGCCGCTTTGTCAGCCGCTTGCTGCTTTTCCTCCCTCTCGCGCTTGGCGCTCTGGGTGAAATCCTGGATGCGAGCGGCAAGGGATGTGGCGGAGTTTGAGTTTATGGATTCCATCGCAAGAGGATCGGCGCTACGGAATAGGACAGAGCCAGAAAATTTCGCCGTCGATCGCGCCTGTTATCTTCAGAGGCGTGAGCCGGAGAAACGGCGACCCGATTCCAATATGAACATGGTGCCGCGAAACCGTCGAAAAGTAAACGGCTCGGCTCTCTGGTCGCGGTGAAGCGGGAACGACAGTTACAACCTGGTCCAGGCGCTTTCACGTTTCCACGCCACCGCCGAGCTGGCAACCTCCCCCGATCTGGCAAGAGTGGCGCGGACGGGCGGCGCACACTCCCTGGGCAGGCTCATGCCCTGAATTTCCGCGATTTCCTTTTCCAGCGAGTTTTTCAAAGTAATGTAGCTATACCATGCGGCATCAAAAGCGGCCAATGCAGACTTTTGCTTCGCCCGGAGATGCTCATGGTAGAGACTCTCGAGCAAAGCTACGGCCGCGCCTATGCCGAGCGCGAAGAACAGCGGAACGATCAGCAAGTTGGACATCGATTCGAGAAGCTCTCGATGAATGGTTTGCGTGGTACGTGAACTCTGGAGTAAGAAGGTAATCATTCCACCGCCGGCGCCGCATGCCAGCCACAGTTTGGAAGAACCGGCGCGGCGCCTTGAAAATTCTTCGGGGTCACCAGAAAAGAAGTCTCCCCGGTGCGGCGGCCGCAGGACCTGTTCCTCAAGCTGGCGTATGCAATAGGCTTTGAATTCCGCAAAACAGACCGGAAAGAGCCGGAATTTTTCGAACAGATGATTGATCGAGGCGCTGTAGGCAAACAGGGTTTTCTTTCCCGCCAGTTCCTCTACCGACTTGTCGGTTTTTTGGATTTCCGCAAGCGCGTTCAGAGGAAGCTCGGCGACCGGCGTTTCCCTGAAGAAATAATTCAGCAGGGTTTGCCTGGCCTGGCGGAAGCGCTCAGCGACCTGCCTGTGGTATAGCTCGTAACGCCCCTGGGCCTGCAGCAGGAGATTGTTCAGGAAATCCGTTTTAGCCGCGAAACCAGCGTCGCTTGCGGCAAGCAGGGCATTTTCGGCATTCAGGAGGATTGCTTCCACCAGCCGTTCGGTCGCCTCGCTGCGTGCCCCCTTCAGGAACAGCGCGCGTCCCAGTTGATAGATTCCGGACGCATGGTTGGGTATGAATTTCAGGCCTTTGCGGCTATGAGAAATCGCATTCTCAAATTCTCCCGCCACGAGCGCCGCACGTCCGGCACAGATCAGCGCCAGCCCGGCATACTCGGGATGGTATGCCTCCGCATAGCGCGCGGCGGCCAGAAAGGCCTGTTCGGCGCGCCGGGGATTGATCACTTCGGGCGAGGCGTTGCCATAGCTGCCCAACCCAATGATGCCAAGCAGAAAATAGAAACGGAACTCGGTTTTGATTCCGGGATTGTCGCCCTGTCCTTCGATGGCGCGAGTGACCGACTGAAGCGCTTCCTTGTAGAGCTTGCGGTGGAATGCGTCGCGGCCGTTCTCGAATTGCTCGTAGGCCCAGGCTTGCGACTGGGTTTTGGTCAGCCTGACCAGTTCATCCACCGGAACGCCCATCATGCCTTGGGAAATCAGCCCATCACAGTATCCCCAGTTAAGGATGTCGACAAACTTCGTGCTTTCTTCCTGCCCTCCATCGGTGATCTGGACGGTTCCCCGGGAAAGCACGCTGGAATCGCTTTCCCGACCGCCGGACAAGATCTCGAAACCGCGCTCGACGAATTGCTGGTCGGTTGCGATGAGTTCCTTGTGGCCGTTGTTGATCTCGAAGCGGATCGAGCCTTCGAGCTGTTTGGCGAGCAGAAATTCGCCATAGGACAGCTTGGCGTTGGGTATCCAGTCGTAAATATCAGAAAAGTTCATTTTGCCACCTCGGTGCTCTGACACGCGATCGATGTCAGGATCACGGCTTGCACTGGGGAAAAAGCCGGCGCAGGATGCTCGCTGGATGTCGTCCAGAAGCCGAACAATGAATCGGGCTTGGTGATGAATGCGGAAAAATCTTCCATACTTCGCTCCGAAGTACCGCTTTAATCAAGCAACACCGATGGCAAGACGGAACTGGATTCTGTTCCGAATGGGTTCATCTAAAGGGAGGCGGTTTATTGGGCCCCGACTGCATTTAGCTCAAACCCCAGTGGTATCACAGGGGACTGGCTCGATCCGGTATGCTCCCGCTGGCCGTCGCAATCATCGCCAGGGAAGCAGGGTGCGCAACAGCCAGCGGCGCTTCCAGCCGCGATCTTGTACAAGACGCGGCACATTTTCCCGGCGTGACTGGCAAAGAATGTCCCAGGTAAAGTCGAGGAACATCCTCGAATGGCCGCATTCATGGCCATAGCATTCGTTTTCGAAGCGCTTGCGGGAATCCAACGGGGTGTTCTGGCTCAAATCCCGCTTGAGGCTGTGATACGCCGTTTTCCTGTCGATCTCGGTGCGCACGAAATAGGTATAGCGCCTGTCGAAATAGCGCTGGCGCGAACCCTGTGCTTTCTGGAATTTGACGAAACGAAAATCCTCGGCGCCATAGTTACCCGTGAATTCCTCGTCGTAACCGTAGAAACGCAGGAAGCGGGCGCGCGACAGGAAGAAAGTGTTCGGGTGCCCCTTGCGCAACTGACCGGTGGCGCGATCCCTTTCCATGAACTTGAAAATGTTCTTGCCGCATGGCTTGGCGTCGACCAGGGCGCGCAAGGTCGGCTCGGGGAAATGCAGGTCCAGATCGGTCAATAATACGTTGTCCGATTTCGCGTAGGTCGCGCCGAGGTTGCGCGCGCCGCCCTGATTCCAGCGGATATCTTCCCGAATGCGAAGCCAGGTCAGGTTGAGGTCGAGCTTTGGCGGAGTGAGCTTGAGCGGAGAGCCGTCATCGACCACGACGAAATGGATCCGGTCGAGAAGATCGGGCGCGTAGGCAGCATAGGCTTCGAGCAGGGCGGTGATGGTTTCGGTACGATTCTGGTTGAGATAATAATGCGTGATGTAGGTCAGTCGGATATGCGAGGAATCGACTGCCGGTTTGAGGTTTCCGCGCTCCCGGGTCGGCTGGCTCATGGCTTCCAGGGCGGCCTTCAGGCTGGCGATGTTTTCCTCGTCGGCCAAAGTCGCGCCTTGCAGGATGAAGGGATTATCCAGCCACAAGTCATGATTGCCGCTCGATCCCATGTCATGGGCAATGGCCGGGGTGAGGAAGACATTGGCGGCGGTCTGACGATTGAGGGTGATGCGCGACAACAGGCTTCTGCGCAGAGATTCAGCCTGCATCCACAGGCGCAGGTTGAAAACCTGCGGCAGAGCGGTGGCGCGCCACCAGCCTGCCGCATGCTGATCATCAGTCGCCAGAGTGATCACAAACTTGAAAGGTCGGCGGGAATATTCGCCGCGCAAGAACCGCCACACCGCCAGCTTCCGTCGCCAAGGCTTGCCCAAACTCTCGCCGAGCGTATGCCATTCCACACCAGGCATGGCCTCGACTGGGACGCGAGTGGAGAGCACGCGCAGCGGGAAAGCATCGCGCAGCGCAGGTTGGGTGAAGACGCGTAACACCAAATCAGTCACCGATGTTTCGGCATCTTCCGGCAGGATCAGCAGTATCGAATTGGCGGAATTGCCCATGTGCTTATCGATGACGAACAAATGGCCTTATTATAGGCGACTTCATGAACCCACCCCAGACCGCTTCCCGAGAACCACGTCGTATCCTGCTGGCATGTCCCCAGCGCATCGGCGATGTCCTGCTCGCCACACCGCTAGCCCGTTCGATGAAACGCGCCTGGCCCAAGGCCGAACTCGACATGCTGGTGTTTCAAGGCACCGAAGGCGTACTCGAAGGCAACCCGGACATCGCCCAGGTGATCACCGTCCCACGACGCAGCAGCTGGGTCGCGCGCATTCGCCAATTGCGCCTGTTGTGGCGACGATACGATCTGGCGATTTCCCCGCTGCCTACCGATCGCGCCCGCATTACCTGCTGGGCGGCGGGGCGGCAGCGGATCGGTTTGCTCGGACCCGGCCTGCAAGAACGTACCAAAGCGCTGCTGCTGGACCAATACCAGCTGTTCGACAACCTCGACACGCATACCGTGAGCATGGGGCTGCGCATGGCGGAAATGCTCGGGATTGAGCCCTGTTTCGAAGTCGTCCCGCCGAGAACCACGCCGGCGCACTTGAAGGCGTTGCTGGCCCGCCTGGACCCGCTTGCGGGTGCGCCATTCGCGGTACTGCACCCCTATCCGAAGTATCGCTACAAGATGTGGACCACTGCCGCCTGGATTGCCTTGGCGCAGGGCTTGCGCGCACACGGCCTGGGTGTGGTATTTACGGGCAGCGCCGAAGCCTCGGAAACCGCCTATGTCGATGAAATTGCCCGAGCACTGCCTGGGCGGGCGCTGAATCTGGCCGGCACCTTGTCTTTGGGCGAAACCGCCGAGTTGATCCGTCGGGCGCGCTTGTATGTTGGCCCGGACACAGCGGTGACGCACATTGCCGCCGCCACCGGGATACCGACCATCGCTTTGTTCGGGCCGTCGAATCCGGTCAAGTGGGGGCCGTGGCCCAGCGCCTGGAGCAACCGCGTCAGCCCCTGGCCGCGCCGCGGCAGTGGACGGCAGGGCAATGTGTTTCTCTTGCAGGGCCCCGGAGAATGTGTGCCCTGCCTGCTCGAAGGCTGCGAGCAGAACCTCGACAGTAGCAGCGAGTGCCTGGAGAAGTTGGAAGTCGGAACGGTGTGGGAAGCGGTGACAGCGCTGTTGTCAGAGACGAAATAGATCGGCAAGTCATATCTTGATTACTTGCCCCAAGTCCCCATTTGGGCAGATGGTTGTGAACGTCAAGAAGGGAGAAACAAGATTCATGAAAACCATGTTTGCTATGGGTATTGGCTCACTGCTGATTTCCGTTATTTCTGGTTGCGGCGATTCGGCCATGTTTCCGGGAAGACCCCTCGCTGAAAACAAGCCCGCAATCATCGGCAAGTGGAGTTGCCTGACCAGAATCAGGGATCCCGCATTAGAACTCGCCGATGACAAGACGTTTAGCGCGGACGGATGGTATGCTTCGTCAAGGTTCCCCGAGGGAAAGAAATATGGCTACCGAGTGGATGGGCATAGGTTAATTATCTCAATACCCGTTGGAGAGCGAATCGGGAACATTTTAAAGCTGACAAATGGCTCCCTGGAATATTACAGCGGCAAGCCAGGCCATCTGACCAGCGTGGCTTGCCAGAAACAATCCTGATGAATATCCGGAAAATCCGCTGGTTTACCGATAGATTCTTACTTTATTAGCTTGACAGGAGGGACATATGTCTGAAGAAGCCAAGGTTGATTATTACGCGATGGTCGAAGAAGCCTGGAAGGTAAGCGATGCGGCGCGCGAGTATGTCAAGAACGAGGGTAGGGAAGTGCCGAATCAGGAGATCCTGGAAAAGATATTCTTGCCGAGCGGAATGGTTGATGTTGAGAAAACACAAAAGGAGAGCGGCAATCCACCAAAGGTGTTTTTTAAGTCCCCCTACGGCTTGTATTACCGCCCGGAACACAAGGACTGGATTCCGTTCCGCCATGGCCCGGTAAATGTCTGACAGATAAAAACGGACGCCCGAGTGCAACTGGGGCGCCCGAAAGCTGCTGCGGGGAAGGAAACTCAGTAGTGGTAGGCCGATTCGCCGTGGGAAGCGATGTCCAGGCCTTCGCGCTCCTCGTCTTCTGCGACGCGCAGGCCGATGATCAGGTCAACCGCCTTGTAGCAGATGAAGGCAACCACGCCGGACCAGACCACCGCGGTGCCGACCGCCCAGAGCTGGCTGATCAGTTGTGCAGGCATGTCGTAGTCGCCGACCTTGTTGGCCACATAGTCATACACGCCGGTGCCGCCGAGGCTGGGCGCGGCGAATACTCCGGTCAGCAGCGAGCCGAGGATGCCGCCCACGCCATGCACCCCGAACACGTCGAGCGAATCGTCGGCGCCGAGCAGCTTCTTGAGACCATTCACACCCCACAGGCAGATGACGCCGGCCAGCAAGCCGATGATCAGGGCACCGACCACACCGACAAAACCGCATGCCGGAGTGATCGCCACCAGACCCGCCACCGCGCCGGAAGCACCACCGAGCATCGAGGGCTTGCCCTTGAACAGCCATTCGACAAACATCCATGACATGGTCGCGGCAGCCGTCGCCAGCCAGGTGTTCACAAAGGCCAGGGCCGCTGCACCATTGGCTTCGAGGGCAGAGCCGGCGTTGAAGCCGAACCAGCCGAACCACAGCAGGGATGCGCCGATCATGGTCATGGTCAGGCTGTGCGGCGCCATCGAGTCCTTGCCGTAGCCGACGCGCTTGCCAATCAGGAAGGCGCCAACGATACCGGCCATGGCCGCGTCGATATGCACCACCGTGCCGCCGGCAAAATCGAGCGCGCCTTTCTGGAACAGCCAGCCCGCAGTCGCCCCCAGCTTATCCGCCGCCTCCGTGGAGATATAACCATCCGGGCCGGCCCAGTACCACACCATGTGCGCCATCGGCAGGTAGCTGAAGGTGAACCACAGCACCGAGAACAACAGCACCGCCGAGAACTTGATGCGCTCGGCGAAGGAACCGATCACCAGCGCCACGGTAATCGCCGCAAAGGCGCCCTGGAAGGCCACGTAGATCAGTTCTGGTATCACTATGCCCTTGCTGAAGGTGGCCGCCACCGAGTCCGGCGTGATGCCCTTGAGGAACAGCTTGTCAAAGCTGCCGAAGAAGGCGTTGCCCTCGCTGAAAGCGATGCTGTATCCATACACTGCCCAGAGCACGCTGATCAAGGCGAAGATCACGAACACCTGCATCAGCACCGACAGCATGTTCTTGCTGCGCACCAGGCCGCCGTAGAACAGCGCCAGTCCGGGAATCGACATCAGGATCACGAAGGCGGTGGCGACGATCATCCAGGCCGTGTCGCCCTTGTTGGGCACCAGCGCGGCAGCCGCAGGCGCGAGCGCAGCTGTAGCAACTACCCCGGCAGGTGCGGCCATTGAGGCTACAGGTGCTGTTGGGGTTGCCTCTGCGGAGGTTTGAACCGCAGTAGCCGGTTTATCTTCGGCATGGCTGGGGCCGACAAAGCCCACGGCCGCTACCATCAGCAGGAGTACAAATAATTTTTTCATCATATTCCCCTTACAGGGCGTCCGCGCCGGTTTCCCCGGTGCGGATGCGGATGGCCTGCTCGAGATCGAAGACAAAAATCTTGCCGTCGCCGATCTTGCCGGTACTGGCGGATTTTTCGATGGCTTCGATCACCCGATCGAGCAGTTCCGCCTTGACGGCGGCCTCGATCTTGACCTTGGGCAGGAAGTCCACGACATACTCTGCGCCGCGGTACAGCTCGGTGTGGCCTTTCTGCCTGCCGAATCCCTTGACTTCGGTAACCGTGATCCCTTGCACGCCGATGGCGGAAAGGGCTTCACGCACTTCGTCAAGCTTGAAGGGCTTGATAATGGCGGTGACGAGTTTCATGACGGATTCCTTATGAAATCGGGATTGCCGTGGCAAAGAGTATATCCCTGCCATCCGGCTTTCCCGGTTGGTTATAAAGTCTTGCCAAAGGTGAGCAAGGCGCGGTTCTTGCCGGCTTCATAGCCGCCAATGCAGTAGCTCTCCGGTATGACGCCACACTTGTCCCTGGCATTGGTGCCCAACACGGCCAAGCCAACGCTGCCAATGCCGACGTCCTTGGTGACTCCCAGTTTCCAGTCGGAGTAGGACGCTGCGCTGAAGTCCTTCATTGTCTGGTGACCGGCATGACCCACCGCACCCCAGCCACCACCCAGATCAAAGGTGCCGGTCAAGTCCAGATAGCCGCTACCTTTAGTATTGCCACCGGTCGGCGTCAATGTTCCGAAAAGATCGGTGGTGGAGTACGAGTATTTTGCGGAGAGCCACTTCCAGGTGAGGGCGCCGTAAACTTCAGTCGTATTCGGCTTGGTGACACCAGGCAAATAATTGCCCGGATAATTGTAGGTCAGCACCCCGACGTCGTAACCAAGATCACCACTGATGGCGCCCTTGTAACCACCATAGATATCGAGTTCGAGGCTGGCACTGGAGCCTGGGTTGTTGTCACCGAACCAGCTGATGTTCGAACCCCAAGTGCCAATGTAGAACCCGCTCGGGTGAACGAAATCAAAGCCGCCCTGAATGGCTGGCTTGCCACGTGTCTGGGCGATGCCTCGATAGAGGTACTCGCTGGCCAACATCACATTGCCGGTAAATGGGCTTGCCGGCGCAGCCACGGATGCAGCCGGTTCGGCAGTTTGGGCAAAGCTTGCAGCGGGAAGGAGGACAGCAGCGGCCAGAGTAAGGGCTACAAGATTTATTTTCATCGCATTTCTCCAATAAAAGTTAGGACTACGCAGTGCTAAACGCATAATGCGTGCCGGCGTATAATATTCAGCGAATTCATGCTGTTACCGTATGGTCATCGATATTCCAGCGTGCCATCGCACCGATTTAATGCGGCTGAATTTCAGATTGCACCAAACAGATGCACGGCGCATAGGCGGTGATGATGGTTGTGCTAAACTTTCCGCAAAGAGGATCTGCCATGCTCAATTTGAAACTGTTCGACGATATCTCCACCCGCCTTGCTGAATTGGCCGCCGCCAGCCCCGCCCGGGACATTGAGAAAAACGCCCGTGCCTTGCTTTCCAGCGCCTTCTCGCGTCTCGATCTGGTCAGCCGCGAGGAGTTCGACGTCCAGGCCGCGCAGCTGCTCAGCACGCGCGAAAAACTCACCGCCCTGGAAATTCGCGTCGCCGCACTGGAAGCGGCGGCAACCAAACCAGCCTGATTCATGCGGTAGTCTCGATTGCCGTAAATTCGCCTTGACATATAGTCCTTATTAGAACTATATTGGTTCTTGTTAGGACTAACCGCTTATGTCAAGAAAATCTTTCCTGCCCATCATCCGGGAACTGGTGCGCTGTTACCAGGCGTTCGAGTCGCACTCCGGCCGGCACATTCGGACGCTGGGCCTGACGCCGGCGCAATTCGACATCGTCGCCACCCTCGGCAATACCGATGGCATGAGCTTCAAGCAGCTCGGCGAGAAGACGCTGATCACCAAGGGCACGCTGACCGGCGTGGTGGATCGCCTGGCGGCGAAAAAGCTGGTCAGCCGCGTTGCCTCGCCGACCGACGGACGCAGCCAGATCGCGCGCCTGACGAGCAAGGGGGAGAAGCTATTCGCCAGCATCTTTCCTTCCCATCTCGGCCACCTGGGCCGTGCTTTCGGAGAATTCAGCGGCGAGGACCTGCAACATACTGAAGCCATCTTGCGCAACTTGCGCGGCGCCTTCGAGCGCTGCGGGGAGACGACATGAACCAAGCGGCGAGCTATACCCGCACCGCAGTAGCGTTGCACTGGCTGACCGCGCTGGCGATTGTGTGCGCCTTCCCGCTTGGTTTGTACATGAGCGATCTGCCGCTCAGCCCGCGCAAATTACAGCTCTATTCGTACCACAAATGGATCGGCATAGTCGTGTTGCTGCTGGCCGTGGTGCGACTGCTGTGGCGCGGCACGCATCGACCGCCGCCATTGCCGGCCGGCATGCCGCGCTGGCAAGAAATCGCCGCCCGGCTTATGCATCACGGCCTCTATCTGCTGCTGCTGGCGGTGCCGCTGTCCGGTTGGCTGAGGAGTTCTGCGCTAGGCATTCAGGTGGTTTGGTTCGGTCTGATTCCGCTGCCCGACCTGATCGGCGTAGACAAACAACTCGGACAACTTCTCAAGGAAGTGCATGAATCGCTCACCACCACCCTGCTGGTATTGGTCCTGATCCACACCGCAGCGGCTCTTCAACATCATTTCTTCGCCCGTGATGCAACCCTGGTGCGCATGTTGCCCTTTCTGAAACCCAAATCATGAAACGGCTATTCACTCTGCTGCTGGCATTGAATGCCCTACCCGGCACGGCCGCTGTCTTCAACGTCGTGGTGCCGGAAAAAAGCGCCGTGAACTTCGTGGCCAGGCAGATGAACGTGCCGATGGAAGGCGGGTTCAGGAAGTTTTCCGCCCAGATCAGCTTCGACCCGGCCAAGCCGGAATCCGGCAAAGCGCAGATAGAGATCGATCTGTCCAGCATCGACGCCGGCAGCACCGAAGTCAACGACGAAGTCAAAGGCAAGGCGTGGTTCAACATCCGCGACTACCCGAGCGCCAAATTCGCATCCAGCGCGGTCAAGTCACTGGGCGGCAATCGTTACCAGGCGAGCGGCAAGATGACCATCAAAGGCAGGACGCACGATGTCGTCGCGCCGTTCAACGCCAAAGTCGAAGGCAATACGCTGCTGATCGACGGCGGCATCCCGATTCTGCGCCTGCAATATGGCATCGGCGACGGCGCCTGGGCCGACACCGCGACCGTCGCCGACGAGGTCCAGGTGCGCTTTCATTTGAGCTTGATCGCTTCTCCCCCCGCGAAGAAATAGCCCGGCATTTTTCACGCCCATCAACCCATAAGGAGTATCTTCCATGAAAAAATCACTCGCCGCCCTGGCGCTCTCCGCGATTCTCTCCGCGCCGGCGCTTGCCGCCGACAGCTATACCATCGATCCCGGCCATACCTATCCATCATTCGAGATCAACCACCTGGGCTTCTCGACCCAGCGCGGACGCTTCGATAAGAACA
Organism: Sterolibacterium sp.; assembly: GCA_028713555.1. Lineage (GTDB taxonomy): Bacteria > Pseudomonadota > Gammaproteobacteria > Burkholderiales > Rhodocyclaceae > JACRAR01. The sequence goes on from JAQTOA010000005.1 coordinate 169,213, forward strand.
GTGGCAAAATCACGCTCGACGCCACAGCAAAGACCGGCAGCGTCGAACTGAACATCGACGTCGCCTCGATCAACATGGTGGTCCCCGCGCTGACCAAGCACCTGCTGTCCGAGGATTTCTTCAACGCCGAAAAATTCAAGACCATGAGCTTCAAGTCCGACAAGCTGGTCTTCGAGGGCGACAAGATCGTCGCCGCCGAGGGCAATTTCACGCTGCTCGGCGTCACTAAACCGCTGCGGCTGACGGTGAGTAACTTCCACTGTGGGCAAAATCCGATGAGCAAGAAGACTATGTGCGGCGCGGACGTCACGGCGACCATCAAACGCTCCGAGTTCGGCATGACCAAATACCTGCCGGCGATCGGCGATGAAGTGAAAATCGGCGCCCCGGTCGAAGCCTACAAGGACTGACCCGATATCTGGCACCGGCAGTGGACACGGCGTCAGCATATAATCGGCGCTTCCGCCGCTGTGATCATTTGCCATGCCTCTCGCCGTCCTCAAGTCTCGCGCCCTCGCCGGCATGGATGCCCCCGAGGTCACCGTCGAAGTGCATCTGGCGCCCGGTTTGCCGGGGTTTACGCTGGTCGGCTTGCCGGATACCGAGGTCAAGGAAGCCCGCGACCGGGTGCGTGCGGCGATCCAGAACTGCCGCTTCGAGTTTCCCCAGCGACGCATCACGGTGAATCTCGCCCCGGCCGACCTGCCCAAGGAATCCGGGCGCTTCGATCTGCCGATCGCCTTGGGCATCCTGATCGCTTCGGGGCAAGTCAAAGCCAAGCAACTGAATCATTCCGAGTTCGCCGGGGAACTGGCGCTGGGCGGCGAACTGCGCGCGATCCGCGGCGCCCTGGCGATGTGTGCGGCGATGTCGCGCGGCGCCGAGGCCAACAGCACGCCACGCAGCTTTGTGCTGCCGGCCGAAAGCGCGCCCGAGGCCGCCCTGGTGCGCTCCGCCACCATCCTGCCGGCGCGCACGCTGCTCGATGTCTGTGCCCATGTCGGCGGCCAGCAGGCGCTGCTGCCCTATGCCGGCGAAGCGCCCGTGGCCGAACCGGACTACCCGGACCTGGCCGAAGTCAAAGGCCAGGCACAAACCAAGCGCGCGCTGGAAGTCGCCGCCGCCGGCAGCCATTCGCTGCTCTTGAGCGGGCCGCCCGGCACCGGCAAGTCGATGCTGGCCAGCCGCTTCCCCGGCATCCTGCCGGCCATGACCGAGGCCGAGGCGCTGGAAAGCGCTGCCGTGCAATCGCTGGCGGGGCGCTTCCGCATCGCGGACTGGGGCAAACGGCCATTCCGCGCGCCCCATCATTCGGCATCGAGCGCCGCGCTGGTCGGCGGCGGCAGTGTGCCGCGACCGGGAGAGATCTCGCTGGCGCACCATGGCGTGCTATTCCTCGACGAACTCGTCGAATTTGAAAGGCGTGTGCTGGAAGCACTGCGCGAACCGCTCGAAAGCGGCCACATCTGCGTTTCCCGGGCGGCCCGGCGCGCCGATTTCCCCGCCCGCTTCCAACTGGTGGCGGCGATGAACCCCTGCCCCTGCGGCTGGCTTGGCCATGCCAACGGCAAGTGCCGTTGCACGCCCGACCAGGTCGCAAAATATCGCGGCAAGCTATCCGGGCCTTTGCTCGATCGCATCGACCTGATGATCGAAGTACCCTCGCTGTCCGAGGCGGAATTGCAGACCCACGGCGACGGCGAATCCTCGGCGACAGTCCGTGCCAGAGTCTGCCGCGCCCGCGAAACTCAACTGACTCGCCAGGGCAAAGCCAACGCCTTGCTGAGTCCGGCGGAAATCGACGCGCATTGCCCGCCCGACGAAGCCGGCCGGCTGTTGCTCAAGCAGGCCATGGCCCGGCTGTCGCTGTCGGCGCGCGCTTACCATCGCGTCCTCAAGGTGGCGCGCACGGTGGCTGACCTGGCCGGCAGCGAGTCCGTCCGCGCGCCGCATATTGCCGAGGCAGTGCATTATCGTCGCGGGCTTAGCGATGGCTGATATCCTCCTTCCGGTAGAACCGGCTGAGACTCGGCATGGCGTTGCGCCATGAAAACTGCGTCCCCCCCTGTGCCAACTGGCCTTACCGTGCTCCTGGCAGCGCTGGCGATGATCGGGCCGTTTTCGATCGATACCTACCTGCCGGCCTTCCCGGCGATAAGAGCCTCGCTCGGGGCAACCCAGGTGGAATTGCAGCAGACCCTGACGGCCTACTTGCTGACGTTTTCCCTGATGATCCTGTGGCACGGCGCATTGTCGGACGCGCTCGGCCGGCGCCGGGTCATTCTTGTCGGCCTCGCCTTGTATGTTTTCTCCTCGCTGTTCTGCGTCTTTGCCACGCGCATCGAATACCTCTGGCTGGGGCGGGCGGTGCAAGGACTTTCCTCCGGGGTCGGCATGGTGGTCAGCCGGGCGATCATCCGTGACTTGCTCGATGGTCCCGCCGCGCAAAGGCAGATGGCGCATATCAGCATGATGTTCGCACTCGGCCCGGCGCTGGCGCCGATCATCGGTGGCTGGATTCACGCCTTCTTCGACTGGCACGGCATTTTCGTATTCATGGCCTTGTTCGGTGCCGTGTTGTGGCTGGCGACGCTGCTCTGGCTACCCGAAACTCTGCCCCCGGAAAAGCGTCAGAGCCTGCATCCGGCGCATCTCTGGCACGCGTATACGAGCGTGTTTTCGAGCGGCGAATTCATGCGCCTGTCGTCCGCGATAGCCTTCAATTTCGGCGGCATTTTTCTCTATGTGATGTCGGCGCCAGTATTTCTTATCGAGCATCTCGGCATCTCACCGCAGGGCTTCGCCTGGCTGTTTGTGCCGTTCGTGGGCGGCATGGTGCTTGGTTCATTCCTTTCGGGAAGGCTGGCGGGACAACTCAGCCCGCGCCGTACTATCGCGCTCGGCTACCTGATCATGGGCCTCGCGGCTACCGCCAACCTCATCCTGAATCTGGCCTCGGTGCCCAAACTGCCCTGGGCTATCCTGACTTTTCCGCTCTATGCCATAGGCATGGCACTGACGATGCCCAGCCTGCAGTTGCTGGCGCTCGATCTGTTTCCAGAGAAACGCGGCCTGGCTTCGAGCTGCCAGGGCGTGGTGCAGACCGCCACCAACACGCTGATCGCTGCGGTACTGGCACCGCTACTGTGGGCCACGCAGCTGACACTGGCCTGCGGGATGGAGGGGTTTCTGCTGCTGGGAATGATCGTGTTCGCAATTGCCCTATGGCATTACCGTGCCCCGATTCAATCCAGTTAATTCGGAACACTATTCAATCGTCAAAGCCCGCTCGTCACTGCAAGAGCGCTTCGGCGAATCCCCTCAGCACTGTTCCCAGGGCAGCCCCTCGAAGCGCCAGCCGTTCACGCTGCCGCGATGGTGTATGTCGTCAAGCTCGCCCTCGAACCCATACAGCACGTTGAGGACGCTGGTGAAACCGGCCGCTTCCAGGGCATTGCCGGCATCCACCGAACGGTTGCCGCTACGGCAGATCAGCACGACCGGCCGGTCATGAACATGGCCGGAAAACTTCTTCACCTCGCCGACAAAATGCGGGTTGATGTCCCAGTCCGGGCCGTCGTTCCAGGAGACATGCAGGGCACCGACGGGATGGCCGACGAACAGAAATTCAATCTCGCTGCGGCAGTCGATGAACAGCGCCTTGGGATTGTTGTGAAGAAACTGCGCGGCCTCTTTGGGGGTCAGATGTTCCATGTTCTTGTCCTCAGTGGGGAAGGCCATTATAAGCCCCATGCTAAAATCCATGCCAATTCAAAGCCTTCCCTTACCAGCTATGCAACCCGACCGCACTGGCGAACTGCGCGAACTGCTCGCGCAACGCATCCTGATTCTCGATGGCGCCATGGGCACCATGATCCAGCGTCATGGGCTGCGGGAAGCCGATTATCGCGGCGCGCGCTTTGCCGACCATGCGCAGGACCTCAAGGGCAACAATGACCTGCTGCTGCTAACCCGGCCGGAAGTGATCCGCACCATTCATACGGAATATCTGGCGGCGGGCGCCGACATCGTCGAAACCAACACCTTCAACTCGACGCGCGTGTCGCAAGCCGACTACGGGCTGGAATCCATCGTCCATGAGCTGAATGTCGCCGGCGCGAAGCTGGCGCGCGCGGCTTGCGACGAATTTTCCACGCCTGACAAGCCGCGCTTCGTCGCCGGCGTGCTGGGTCCGACTTCGCGCACCGCCTCGCTGTCGCCCGATGTGAACGATCCTGGTTTCCGCAACGTGACTTTCGATGAGCTGGTCGACAACTACGTCGAGGCCGCGCGCGGCCTGGCCGAGGGCGGCGTCGACCTGCTGCTGGTGGAGACGGTGTTCGACACGCTCAACGCCAAGGCCGCGCTGTTCGCCATCGAGAAGTTCTTCGACGAATGCGGCAAACGCCTGCCGGTGATGATCTCCGGCACCATCACCGATGCCTCCGGACGCACGCTGTCCGGGCAGACCACGGAGGCCTTCTGGAACTCTCTGCGCCATGCGCGGCCCTTGTCCTTCGGCCTGAATTGCGCACTCGGCGCTGGCGAGCTACGCCAGTATGTGGCGGAACTCTCCCGCATCTGTGACTGCTTTGTTTCCGCCCACCCGAATGCCGGTCTGCCGAATGCTTTCGGCGGCTACGACGAGACGCCAGAAATGCTGGCGATGGCGCTGCGCGAATGGGGCGCTTCGGGGCTGATCAACATCGCCGGCGGTTGCTGCGGCACTTCGCCCGACCACATCCGCGCCATCGCCCAGGCTTTGGCCGGCGTCAAGCCGCGCGTTCCCGTTACGGTAACGCCCGAGTTGCGACTGTCCGGCCTGGAACCCTGCAACATCGGCGCCGAGTCCTTGTTCGCTAACGTCGGCGAACGCACCAATGTCACCGGCTCGAAAGCCTTTGCCCGCCTGATCCTCAACGGCAAGTACGAGGAAGCTGTGGCGGTGGCGCGCAACCAGGTCGAGGGCGGCGCGCAGATCGTCGATGTCAACATGGACGAGGCGATGCTCGACTCGCAGGCGGCGATGGTGAAGTTCCTCCACCTGATCGCCGCCGAACCCGACATCGCCCGGGTACCGGTGATGATCGACTCCTCCAAGTGGGAAGTGCTGGAAGCCGGCCTGAAATGCCTGCAAGGCAAGGGCATCGTCAATTCGATCTCGCTCAAGGAAGGCGAGCAAAAGTTTCTCGCCCAGGCCCGCCTGATCAGGCGCTATGGCGCGGCCGCCATCGTCATGGCCTTCGACGAGCAGGGCCAGGCCGACACCTATGCGCGCAAAACCGGCATCAGCCGGCGCGCCTACGACTTGCTGACGGGCATCGGTTTCCCGGCCGAGGACATCGTCTTCGACCCGAACGTCTTCGCCATTGCCACCGGCATCGAGGAACACAACAACTACGCCGTCGATTTCATCGAGGCCACGCGCTGGATCCGCGCCAACCTGCCGCATGCCCATGTCTCGGGCGGCGTTTCCAACGTCTCCTTTTCGTTCCGCGGCAATGATGCGGTGCGCGAAGCGATTCACAGCGTCTTCCTCTACCACGCGATCCGGGCAGGCATGACCATGGGCATCGTCAATGCCGGCCAGCTCGGTGTCTACGACGACCTCGACCCGGTGCTGCGCGATAAGGTTGAGGATGTGGTTTTGAATCGCAAGCCGGGCGCGGGTGACGCGCTGGTGGAATTCGCTCAGGAAGTGCGTGTGCAATTGACGGGTATGGCGGCAACTGGTGCGGTGGGCAATGTGGGTGTAACGATCCAGAATGCCGCCTGGCGCCAGTGGCCCGTCGAAAAGCGGCTTGAACACGCCATGGTCAAGGGCATCACCGAATTCGTCGTCGCCGACACCGAGGAAGCGCGCGCCGCCTTCGCGGCGGCTGGCCAGGGGCCGCTGGCGGTCATCGAAGGGCCATTGATGGGCGGCATGAACGCGGTCGGCGACCTGTTCGGCGCCGGCAAGATGTTCCTGCCGCAAGTGGTCAAGTCGGCGCGCGTCATGAAGCAGGCGGTGGCGCATCTGCTGCCCTACATCGAGGTCGAAAAGCTGCGCACCGGCTCGGCGGCCAAGGGGAAAGTGCTGATGGCCACGGTCAAGGGCGACGTCCATGACATCGGCAAGAACATCGTCGGCGTCGTGCTGGGTTGCAACGGCTACGAGGTGATCGACCTCGGCGTGATGGTGGCGGCCGACAAGATTCTCGCCGCCGCACGCGAACATCAGGTCGATGTGATCGGCCTGTCGGGCCTGATCACGCCATCGCTGGAAGAGATGAGCCACGTCGCCGCGGAGATGCAACGCCTGAACTTCAGCATCCCGCTGCTGATCGGCGGCGCCACTACCAGTCGCGCCCACACCGCCATCAAGATCGCGCCGCACTACGCCGGGCCGGTGGTGTATGTGCCCGACGCCTCGCGCGCCGTAGGCGTGGTCACCAAGCTGCTGTCCGACACTGCCGGCGTCAAGGGCGAATATGTAGATGAAGTCGCCGCCGATTACGAGAAGCTGCGGCAGCAGCATGCCCAGAAAAAAGGCGTGGCGCTGGTGACTCTCGCAGCGGCGCGCAACAACCGCACCCGCCTCGACTACGCCCCGGTGGCGCCACGGCAGCCGGGCATCACCGTGCTGCGCGGCATCGACCTCGCCGTGCTGGCGCGCTATATCGACTGGGGGCCGTTCTTCCAGACTTGGGAACTCTCCGGCAGCTATCCGAAGATTCTTGATGATGCCATAGTTGGCGAAGCGGCACGCAACGTCCTGAAGGATGGCCAGGCGATGCTGGAGAAAATCATCAGCGAGAAATGGCTGACTGCCAACGCCGTTTTCGGCCTGTTCCCGGCCAATGCCGAAGGCGATGACATTGTCTTTTTCGAGGACACAGCACGCAGCAGAGCCTTGATGACCTGGCACGGCCTGCGCCAGCAGCACGAGCGGCCGCAGGGCAAGCCGCACGAGTGCCTGGCCGATTTCATCGCGCCCAAGGAAAAAAAGATATCCGACTGGGCCGGCGCCTTCGCCGTCACCGCCGGCATCGGCATCGAAGCCAAACTCGCCGAGTTCGCGGCAGCCCACGACGACTATCGCGCCATCATGCTCAAGTCGCTCGCCGACCGCCTCGCCGAGGCCACCGCCGAATGGCTGCACGAAAAAGTGCGCAAGGAATACTGGGGCTACGCGGCCGACGAAAGCTTGTCCGGCGCGGAGCTCATCGCCGAGAAGTACCAGGGCATCCGCCCGGCCCCCGGCTATCCGGCCTGCCCAGACCACACTGCAAAAGCCGCCCTGTTCCGCCTGCTCGATGCGCCGGCGAATACCGGCATTTGGTTGACCGAGAATTTCGCCATGACCCCAGCGGCATCGGTGGCGGGTTTCTATCTCGCCCATCCCGAAGCGCACTATTTCGCTATCAGCAAGATTGGCCGCGACCAATTGGAGGATTGGGGACAGCGCTCGGGCCTCAGCCTCGCCGAAGCCGAGCGCTGGTTGGCGCCACTGATTTAGCGGTCAGTTTCGGCAGGAAATTCGGCCTTGCGGCCAAATATTAGCCGGCAATAATGCTGATGCATATCAAAGCCGGCAAGTACGATTCACCTACAATCTTTGGCATGTCCAGCCAAAATTTGGCGCACGGCGCCGCTCGTTGATGCAAGCGCAAAGTTTTCCGCCCATTCATTCGCTGTTTGGGCGCTATCGCGTCATCCTCCGTGTCGGCGTGGCAGCAGGTACTCTGATCGCTGTCATCGTTGCACACTTGATAGTGACACACCTGCATCAGGAAGCCGAAGAACGGGCAGCCGTCGTCACGCGAAACCTGACCCAGTCGGTGGATCAAACCATCGCTGGCCTGATCGACACCATCGATGTGGCTTTGCTGGCTTCCAGCGACGAAATCTGCCGGCAAATGTCTGCTGGAAAAACCGATGGGGCCTCAATTACCCGATTCCTGGTGCGACAGAAAGAACACCTGCACCATGTCGCCTACCTGCGAGCCACCAACGAGCGCGGCGAGGTGGTCTACGGGCCGGGCATCCCGACTCCACCCGCCAGCAGTTCCGACCGTGACTTTTTCATCGGGCTGCGGGATGACCCAAATGCGGACTTGTTCATTGCCAAGCCCGTCGTCGGAAGAATCAGCGGCAAGTGGGTCTGGATGTTTGCGCGACGCATCAACGGGCCGGACGGCTCGTTCGGCGGCGTAGTGTTTGCGGCGCTGTATATCGACGAGATCGAACATATACTGGCGCAAATCGGGCTGGAACCCGGCAGCGTCATTTCTGTCCGGGATGCCGAATTGGGATTGATTGCCCACAACACTTTCGGCGGCGACGAATCCATTCCGCCAGGAGACAGGCGCCTGTCGACAACTTTCAAGGAAGCCCTGAAGGCCAACCCGCAGGAAGGCACGTTCGTCAGCGACAAAACTACGCCAGATGGTGTCAGCCGGACCCACTCCTACCGGCGCAACCCGGATCACGGATTCACCGTGAATGTCGGCCTCGCCCGCGCGCCGATGCTGGCCGAAAGGCGCTACCAGTTCTGGACCGCCGCCGGACTGGTGAGCGCCTTCATCCTGCTGTCGTTGTCATATTCGCTGCTGCTCAACCGGACCTGGCGGCGTAAAGAGCAGATCACGACGTTGCTCGAGGACAGCAGGAACCGATTGCAGAAGAGTGAGCGAGACTACAGCACCCTGGTCAACAATATTCCGGATTTTGTGATGCGTTACGACCGGCAACACCGGCATGTTTTTGCCAATGAGGGTTGCATCCGTTCCACAGGCATGACCAGGGAGGAATTTTTAGGCAAGACACACCGCGAAGCGGGCTTTCCGGAAAACTTGTGCACCTTGTGGGAACAAGCGATAGATCGCTGCTTCGCGACAAAAACACAACAAACGGAAGTCTTTGAATGGGAGAGCGCCGAGGGCGCGCTCGTGTTGGAATGGCGGGTTATTCCCGAGTTCGAGGAAGACGGCTTGGTTGAAACAGTGCTGGGGATTTCCCGCAACATCACCGAGCAGAAGCACCTGCAACAGGAGCGGGAACAGTATTTCAAATTCTTCCATCTGACTACCGACGCGATGTGCATTGCCGATCCCTTCGGCTGTTTCAAGCGAATCAACCCGGCTTTCATCGAGATGACCGGATACGGCGAAAGCGAGCTGGTCGCCAAACCTTTCCTCGACTTTATCCTGCCCGAGGATCGCGAGAGAACCGCGGAGGAAATGAAACTCCAGGTCGCGGTCCGCCCATCGATGCATTTCGAGAATCGCTATGTCTGCAAGGACGGGAAAATCATCGTCCTGTCGTGGACCGCCTATTTCGACAAGAGCGATGGCGTGACCTACGCCACAGCCCGGGACATAACCGAACTCAGGATGGCGGAAGAGAGCCTGGAACGCTTCTTCACGTTGGTTCCGGATTTGATGTGCATCGCATCGCTAAAGGGATACTTCCTGAAATTTAACCCCGCCTGGCCGACGCTGCTTGGATACAGCGAACAGGAAATCGCTTCCACCCCTTACATTAATTTCGTTCATCCCGATGATCAGGCTGCGACAACGGAAGCGGTGGCTCACCAAATGGCCGGCGAAGCCATCCTGAATTTCGTCAACCGTTTTCGCTGCAAAGACGGAACTTACCGCTGGCTGGAATGGCGGACGACACCCGCATTAACCAATGCCGTGGTATTTGCCACCGCCCGCGACATCACCGAGCGGATGCGGATGGAAGAAGCGTTGCGCGAAAGCGAGGCCCGCTTCCGCTACATGTTCGAGCACAACGATTCCGTGATGCTGCTGATCGATCCTGATTCCGGAGAAATTATTGACGCCAACGCTGCCGCGACCCGCTTTTACGGCTATCCGGCCGAGCGCCTCAAATTCATGCGGATCGATCAAATCAATACCTTGGCGCCAGAGGAAATCGCCGAGAAGCGGGCTCAGGTTGCCCATAATGAAGACCATGTGTTCATTTTTCCCCACCGCCTGGCCAGCGGGGAAGTGCGAACCGTCGAAGTGCGTTCCTCGCCGATCGAGGTGGGTAGTCGTGTCCTGCTTTTCTCCATCGTCAATGACGTCTCCGCGAGGGAAAAAGCCACAGCGGAACTTGAGCGCTCCAACTCCGAACTGGAGCAGTTCAGCTATGCCGTCTCGCATGACATGCGCCAGCCGCTGCGCATGATTTCCAGCTATCTGCAACTGCTTGCCAAGGAACTCGCTGAACATCTCGACGACGAGAAGCGCGAATACTTCGACTTCGCCGTCGATGGCGCCAAGCGCCTCGACCAGATGTTGGTGGGGCTGCTCGAGTACTCGCGCGTAGGACGCATCGGCGAGCCGGCGGTTGGGTGCGAGAGCCGCTCGCTACTCGACGATGCGCTGCTGATCCTGCAACCTGCGATTGACGAGGCACAAGCCCGTCTTGCCGTGATCGGTGACTGGCCGAAGGTCTTCGTCAGCCGCGACGAGGTACTGCGGCTGATGCAAAACCTGATCGGCAACGCCATCAAGTTCCGTGTCGCCGGACGAACGCCGGAGATCGCCATCGCCAGCGAGACAATCGATAAGGTGTGGCGCCTCAGCGTTTCCGACAATGGCGTCGGCATCGTTCCCGGTCAGATTGGCCGGCTGTTCCAGGTCTTTCAGCGCTTGCAGTCACGCGCCGCCTTTGACGGCAGCGGCATCGGCCTGGCGCTGTGCCGCAAGATCGCCGAGCACCACGGCGGACGCATCTGGGCCGAATCAGCTGGCGAGGGCCAAGGCAGCACCTTTCGGGTCGAATTCCCGGACGTGTTGCAGGCGACTGGATCAGATACACCGACAAAGCATGAGTAGCAACTATTCGAAGCGATTCGCCCTGGCGAACCGATTTTGGTTCCATTCGCTCAAGGCAAAGATTGTTTTCTTCACGTTGGTCATTTTCCTGGCCGGCATCTGGTCGCTGGCATTCTACGTCAGCCAGATGCTGCGCGAGGATATGCAACACTTGTTGAGCAACCAGCAATCCTCAACGGTTTCTTTCATGGCGGCGAAGGTCAATGACCAACTTGACGAACGCTTGAAAGCCTTGGAAGAAGTTGCCAAGCAACTTAACCCGGCCATTCTGGGAGATCCGGCGGCCCTGCAGGCACTCCTGGAACAGCGTTCGATTCTTCAGTTGCTGTTTAACGCCGGTATCGTCGTCACAAATCTTGATGGCTCCGCGCTTGCCGATATTCCACTCTCCTCGGAACGAATCGGCGTCAATTACCTAGACAGAGAGCACATCGCCAGCGCGCTAAGGAAAGGGAAAGCGATGATCGGTCGGCCGATCATGGGTAAAAAGGCGCGGGCGCCAATTATTGGCATGGCGGTGCCGATTCGCGATACTCAGGGTAAAGTGATCGGCGCTTTGGCGGGCGTCATCAACCTGGACAAGCCAAATTTTCTGGACGGGATTACGCTAAACAATTCTGGCAAAACCGGCGGCTATTTGCTGGTCGTGCCGCAGTACCGGCTGATTGTCACCGCCGCCGACAAAAGTCGCATCATGGAACAACTCCCCGGCCCAGGCGTCAGTCCGTGGATTGACCGTGTGTTTCAAGGCCATGAAGGAACCGATATTTTCGTCAATCCACTTGGGGTGGAAGTACTGACTTCGGTCAAGGGCGTTCCCGTGGCAGGTTGGGTCATGGTGGTCGCATTGCCCACCGCGGAAGCCTTTGCCCCGATTCGCGCCATGCAGCAGCGCATGCTGCTGGTCACGCTGCTGATGACCCTGCTGGCGGGTGGGCTGACCTGGTGGATGTTAAGACGCCAGCTCTCGCCGATGCTGGTTGCGGCAAAAACACTGGCCACCATGTCGGATAACAATCTCCCCCTGCGGCCCCTGCCCATCACCGGGCAAGATGAAATCGGCGAATTCATCGGCGGCTTCAATCGCCTGATGGAAACCTTGGGGCAACGAGAGGAAGCATTAAAGGAAAGCGAAACCCGCTATCGACTGCTGGCGGACAATATCTCCGATGTGCTGTGGGTTTTGAATCTCGAACAGAAACGCTGGGTTTATGTAAGTCCGTCCGTCAAACGATTGCTCGGCTACAGCGTGGAGGAAGTGCTGGCGCAACCGGTCGAGCACACCACGACCGCCGCATCAAATGTAAACCTCAAGACCTGGATTGCTGAGCGCAGCCGCTTGTTCTCGATCGGCGCGGCAGGGTCGCATGAGTACCTGGACGAGGTTGAGCATACCCGCAAGGACGGTTCAACGGTGTGGACCGAAATGGCCACGCGTTACATCCGCAACGAGCAGGGCGAACTCAGCTTGCTGGGCGTCAGCCGAGATATCGGCAAGCGCAAACGAGTGGAGGCAACGTTGCGGGAAAGCGAGGCCCGCTTCCGCCACATATTCGAGCATAACGACTCCGTGATGTTGCTGATCAGTCCGGATTCGGGCGAAATTGTCGATGCCAACGCCGCCGCCGCCCATTTCTACGGCTATCCGGTCGAACGCATGAGAACCATGCGGATCGAGCAGATCAATACCTTGTTGCCGGAGAAGGTTTCCGGGGGGCTGGCCCAGGCTGGCCACCATGAAAAAAACCTGTTCATATTCCCCCACCGCCTTGCCAGCGGAGAAGTGCGGACCGTCGAAGTGCGTTCCTCGCCGATCGAGGTAGGTGGCAGCATCCTGCTTTTCACGATCGTCAATGACGTCACCGAAAGGGAAAAAACCACCGTTGAACTCAAACGCTCCAACGCCGAGTTGGAACAGTTCAGCTATGCCGTCTCGCACGACATGCGCCAGCCCTTGCGCATGATCTCCAGCTACCTGCAACTGCTCGGTATGGAACTCGCCGATCAGCTCGATGGCGAGAAACGCGAATACTTCGACTTTGCCATCGATGGCGCCAAGCGCCTCGACCGGATGCTGGTGGCGCTGCTCGAATATTCGCGGGTGGGACGCCTGGGCGAACCGCCGGTGTGGGTCGAAAGCCGCTCGCTGCTGGAAGATGTGCTGCTGATCCTGCAACCCGAAGTGGCTGAAGCGCAGGCCAGATTCTCCGTGACCGGCAACTGGCCGCGCGTCTGTGTCAGCCGCGACGAGATCCTGCGGCTGATGCAGAACCTGATCGGCAACGCGCTCAAGTTCCGCGTCACCGGGCGGACACCGGAGATCGCCATCGCCAGCGAAGCAACCGATAAGACGTGGCGCATGAGCGTAGCCGACAACGGCGTCGGCATCATTCCCGACCAGATCGGCCGGCTGTTCCATGTCTTCCAGCGCTTGCAGCCACGCGCCGCCTACGAGGGCACCGGCGTCGGCCTGGCGCTGTGCCGCAAGATCGCCGAGCGCCACAGCGGGCGTATCTGGGTCGAATCAAGCGGTGAAGGCCAGGGCAGCACCTTCCGGGTCGAATTGCCAATCGCCTATCTGGCGACCGAGGCGGGTAAACCGACAAATCATGAATAGCCCGCTTTCGAAACAATCCGCCCTGACTCATCTGTTTCGCTGGCGGTCGCTCAAGACCAAGGTGACGCTCTACACGCTGACCATTTTCCTGGTTGGCATCTGGTCGCTGGCGTTCTACGCCAGTCATATGCTGCGCCAGGATATGCAGAACCTGTTGGGCAACCAGCAGTTCTCGACGGTTTCGGTTTTGGCCGCGCAGGTCAATCAGGAACTGAGCGACCGCTTGGGAGCACTGGAAAAAGTCGCAAAACACGTGAGCCCTGCAATGATGAAGGATGCGTCGGCATTGCAGAAATTCATTGAGGCCCGCCTGGTTTTCCAAACCCTGTTCAACGGTGGCGCCTTCATCACCGACATCGATGGCATCGCGCTGGCTTCCATCCCGCTCTCTCTGGAACGCAAAGGCGTAAATTACATGGATCGGGATTTCATCGTCAGCCCCCTCAAGGAGGGCAAGGCGACCATCGGTCTGCCGGTCATGGGTAAGAAATTGCTGGCCCCGGTTCTCAGCATCGGGGTGCCGATTCGCGATGCTCAAGGCAAGGTGATCGGCGTCCTGACAGGAACAACCAACTTGGGCATGCCCAATTTTCTCGACAAGATTACCGAAAACCGTTACGGCAAGAGCGGCGGCTATTTTGTTGTGGTGCCGAAATACCGGCTGCCCATCGCTGCCTCCGACAAGAGCCGGGTCATGAAACCTTTCCCCGCCCGCGGCATCATCCCGACACTCGACCGTTTTCTCGATGGCGACGAGGGTTCGGCCATCTATGTCAACCCGCTGGGCGTGGAAGTGCTGGGCTCGGCCAGTACCGTTCATGTGGCGGGATGGTTCGTGGGCGCCATCCTGCCCACCGCCGAGGCCTTTGCGCCGATCCGCGCCATGCAGCAGCGCATGCTGCTGGCTGCGGTTTTCCTCTCCTTGCTGGCGGGCGGTCTGGCCTGGTGGGCAACTTGGTGGATGTTAAGACGCCAGCTATCGCCGATGCTGGCAGCCACCCAAACGCTGGCTACCCTGTCGACAACCAACCGGCCCCCGCAACCCTTGCCTATCACCAGCCAGGACGAAATCGGCGAATTGATCGGCGGCTTCAATCGCCTGCTGGAAAGGCTCGTTCGCACCAATGCCGACCTGAAACGCTTTGCCGAAGTGACGGCACACCACCTGCAGGAACCGGCGCGGCGCATGGGAAACTATGCCGAACGACTGACCCAGCAACTGGGTGGACGACTTGACGATGCCGAAGCCCGGCAGTCGCTCGAATTCATCGGCCAGCAGGCGCACCGCCAGCAGAACCTGTTGCGCGATGTCGAGCGTTATCTGGCGGCCGATCAACCGCGCGGCGGGGTCAAGAACCTGGATGTCGGCAAGATAGTCGCCGGGATGCTGGCGCGCATGACGGCGCGCATAGGAGAGGCTGGCGCCAAAATCGAGCTGGGCAATCTGCCTGCGGCGCGCATTGATGCACCACGCCTGGAAGATGTGTTCGCAGTGGCGCTGGACAATGCCCTCAACCACGGGCGCAGCGATCACCCCTTGCACATCATGATCGATGGCGAACGCCGGGGTAGCCAAGTACGCTACAGCATCAGCGACAACGGCGCCGGCGTGGAAGAACAGTACCGCGAACAAGTCTTCGGTGTCTTCGAAAGGCTTTCGTCGAACCACGAGGGTACCGGAATCGGACTTGCCATCTTGCGGCGTATCGTGGAAAGTTGCGACGGGCGCGCCTGGATCGAAGAGTCGACTGGCGGCGGATGCCGACTTCTGTTCGAATTACCTCTTGGGGAAACTGGAGAACCACGTTGAATGTAACGCCACCACTTTTTTACGCTCTGCTGGTCGAAGACGAACTGGCGGACGCGCACCTGGTAAAAGCCGCATTTATCGAAAACCACATTCTGGCCGACCTGCAGCACGTGGTTGACGGCTGCGAGGCCCTCGAATACCTGCGGCGCGAAGGCCCGCGTTTTGCCAATGCCCCGCGTCCGGATCTGATCCTGCTCGATCTCAATATGCCGCGCATGGACGGCAGGAAATTTCTCGCCGCCCTGAAGCAAGACCCGCAACTTTGCAATATCCCGGTGGTTGTGCTGACCACCTCGGACGTCGAGCGCGATGTCATCGCTTCCTACAACCTGGGCGCAGCCGGCTACGTTACCAAGCCGATGGATGTGGTTCAGTTCATGGCAGTCATTCGCGACTTGGGCGATTACTGGTTCGCCCTGGTGCGCCTGCCGGAAAACAGGAAATTCCGAGAATGAACGAGAACCGGCCGCTACGCCTCCTGCTCGTCGAGGATGAGCCCGGCGATGCCCGCCTGATGGACTTGGCAATGCAGAAGAATGGTTACGTCGTCGAGTTGTACGGCGCCAGCGACGGCCACGAGGCACTGCGTTTCCTGCGGCGGGAAGGCCAGCGGTTTTCTCGGGCGCCGCGGCCGGACATGGTCCTGCTCGACCTCAAAATGCCCGGCCTGGGCGGCCTGGAGTTTCTCTCAGCAATGAAGCAGGACCCGCAGCTACGCGCCATTCCCGCGGTGATCATTTCCACCTCCGCGCTCGAAGCCGACGTGTGCGGATCCTATCAGAGCGGCGCGGCCGGTTTTGTGCCAAAACCGAACGACATCAACGAATTTGTCGCCGCGATTCACAAGCTCGGCGAATACTGGTTCAAGCTGGTGCGGCTACCCGAGAATCCGGAATAATGCCGGTCACGAACATTTCCGCCAACAACATCGTCGCCGGTCGCCATGCGATCCCGGTGCTGCTCGCCCTGATCGCTGCCGGTCTGGCCGGCAATTATTTCAGGTATCCGATTTTCCTCAGTATCGATTTTCTGTTCGGCAGCATTTTCGCCATGCTGGCCTTGCAGTTCTTCGGACCAGTCCGGGGCATCGCGGCAGCGGCCCTGATTGCCATTGTCACCTACTTCATCTGGAGCCATCCTTACGCCATTATCATCATGACGGCCGAGGTGGCGGCGGTCGGTTGGCTCGTCAATCGCCACAAGATCGGGCTGGTGCTGGCCGACGCGCTCTACTGGATTCTCGTCGGCATGCCGCTGGTCTATCTTTTCTATCATGGCGTAATGAATGTTCCCGTCAGCAACACCACCATCGTGATGATCAAGCAAGCGGTGAACGGTATTGCCAATGCCCTGCTGGCCCGGCTGGTTTATACCGGCTTCGTGCTGGCATCGCGCAGCGCGCTGATTGCCTACCGGGACATCATCTACAACCTGCTGACCTTTTTCGCGCTTTGCCCGGCGCTGATTCTGTTGATGGTGGCCAGCAGAAGCGATTTCAGCGAAACCGACCGCAATATCCGCACCGAGCTGCACCAGAACAGTCTGAGCGTGACCAACCGGCTTGAAGTCTGGGTACAAAACAGATCCACGCCCGTAATCAACATGGCCGCACTGGCTGCCAAGAATCCGCCCGCGCAGATGCAACCCAGGCTGGAGCAGGCGCACGCTGCCGATATAAGTTACCAGCGCATCGGACTGCTGGACAAGGAGGCAAACATCACGGCCATTTCGCCGCTGCTCGATGAACTGGGACAAACGAATATCGGCAAGAACTTCGCCGATCGGCCCTTCGTCCCCAGACTCAAGCAGACGCTCAAGCCGATGCTTTCGGAAGTCGTGATGGCAAGGATAGGCGTTCGCGAGCCGGTCGTCAGCATGCTTGCGCCGGTGGTGATCGACGGCGAGTACGGCGGCTATATCATCGGCGTCCTGAGCCTGGGGCAGATCCGCGACTACCTCGAAAAGAGCGCGGAGAGCAATACCATGTTCTACACCCTGCTCGACACCAACGGCAACATCATCCTGACCAATCGCCAGGGGCAAAAGATCATGACCCCCTTTATGCGCGGCCAGGGAAGCTTGAATCGTCTCGACGAAAAAATTTCACAGTGGGTACCGACGCTGCCGCCCAATATCACGATCTTGGAGCGTTGGAAATCGTCCTACTATGTGGCCGAATCCACTATTGGCAAGCTGGCGGAATGGAAACTGATTCTGGAGCAGCCGGTGGCGCCATACCAGAAAATACTTTATGCGCGCTATGCCGACGCACTGGCACTACTCTTCCTGATGCTGCTGGCGGCGCTGGCGCTGGCCGAATTTTTGAGCCGCCGGGTGATGGCGACAACCGAGCAGCTCAGCGAACTGACGCAGAATCTCCCGGCCGCGGTGGTGGCGGGTACTCAGACCGTCCTGCCGGTAAGCGCCCTGCTTGAACCCAATCGCTTGATCGGCAACTTCAAGAGGATGGCCAGTTCGCTGGCCGAACAGTTCAGCGCCAACCGGCAGTTGAATGCCACGCTGGAACAGCGCGTGACGGAAAGAACTCATGAGCTTGAATTAAGCATGGCCGAACTCAAGCGTTCCAACGCCGATCTGGAGCAGTTCGCCTATGCCGCATCGCACGACATGCGCCAACCGCTGCGCATGATATCCAGCTACCTGCAACTGCTCGCCGCCGACCTGGAACCATTGCTCAACGATGAGACGCGGCGGAATTTCCACTTCGCCACCGAGGGCGCGCAGCGCATGGATCAGATGCTGACGGCGCTGCTCGACTATTCCCGCATTGGACGCAAGAACGGCCACATGGCCGAGATCGACAGCCGCACGGTGCTGGACGAGGCGCTGCGGATACTCCAGCCGGCCATAACGGAAGCTCAGGCCGAAGTGCGCATCGAAGGCGATTGGGGAAATGCAACGCAGATCTTTGCCAACCGCGACGAAATCCTGCGCCTGTTCCAGAATTTGATCGACAACGCGCTGAAATACCGGCTGGAAAACCGCAAACCGGAAGTTGTGGTGTCGGCCTCATTGCTGGCCTCGGTGTCAGCCCAGGTCGGCGGCGGCGAATGGTGCTTTGCCGTGCGCGACAACGGCGTCGGGCTCCTGCCGGGCCAGCAGGAACGTCTCTTCAAGGTATTCGAACGCCTTCAGCCGCGCAGCCGCTATCCCGGCACCGGCATCGGCCTGGCTTTGTGCCGCAAGATCGTCGAACGTCATGGCGGACGCATTTGGGTCGATTCTCCGGGCGAAAACCTGGGCTGCACCTTTTTCTTCACCCTGCCCGCTTCGAGTGGAAAGCTCTCCGCAACCAAGGAAAACGTATGAGTGCCCCCGCTCAGCAAGCGCCTTCCATCCTGGTGGTCGAAGATGATCCCGGCGATTTCGGCCTGATCCGGGTCAATCTGCGCCTCGCCAAACTCGAACAGGACACTGATTCAGTGGTCTGGGCGAAAACGCTGACCGAAGCCATCGACCAGGGCCGGCGCTGCGAACCCAATGTCATTTTGCTCGATCTGACGCTGCCCGATTCGGCGGGACTCGCCACGGTGCAGGCGATGCACGCCGCCTTGCCCAATACGCCGATCGTCGTGCTGACCGGGCAGGACGACCATGCGCTAACCACCGCCGCCATCGAGGCGGGAGCCCAGGATTACCTGGTCAAGGGTCATTTCGATCACGATGCGCTGGGTCGCGCGGTGCGCCATGCCCGGGTAAGGGGCAGACTCGAACAACAGCTGTTGCAAAACCAGCAACACCTGGAGGAGATGGTGGTCGAAAGGACCGTCGAGCTGGCGCGCGCACTGGCGACATCGGAAGCCGCCAATCGCGCCAAGACCGCCTTTCTCGCCAACATGAGCCATGAAATCCGCACGCCGATGAACGGCATCATGGGAATGGCCTCCTTGCTGCTGATGAGCGCCGCCGAACCGAAGCAAATCGACCGCCTGACCAAGCTGAATGCAGCAGCCCATCATTTGCTGGGAATCCTCAACAATGTCCTGGATATCGCGCGCATCGAAGCCAACAAAATGGTTTTGGAAGTCAGCGAATTCGACCCGGCGGCGCTGCTTCAGGAAGTCCGCGGATCGATCGGCGACGCGGCTGAGGCAAAGGGTCTTTCCCTTGATCTGGATTGCGGTTCCGCCCTGCCGCCGCGGCTGGTCGGCGATCCCTTGCGGCTCAAGCAGGTGCTCCTCAATCTGGCGAGGAATGCCGTGAAGTTTACCGAGCGCGGCGGTGTGACGGTGAGCGCCAAAGTCAAGGAACGTGACGCTGCGGGCCCTGGCGTGTTGGTCAGCTTTACCGTCGCCGACACCGGCATCGGCATCGAGCCCAATGACCTGAAACGGATTTTTTGTCCGTTTGAGCAGGCGGATAATTCGAGCACCCGTGCCTATGGCGGCACAGGCCTCGGTCTCGCGATCAGTCAGAGTCTGGTTAATCTGATGGGCGGCCAGATCGAAGCCATCAGCACTCCCGGGCAAGGCAGCACCTTCGCCTTCGTGGTTCGCCTGGAAGTACCCCAGCCGGGGCTGGCAGCTGAAAAGCCGGCGACAGTTAACCTTCCGGTGAACAAAACACGCATACTCGTGGCCGAGAATGACGAGTGCATTCGGGAAATTATTCGCGGACTATTACACCAGGAGGGAATGGCCGTCGATCTGGTGACCAACGGTAGACAAGCCGTCGATCATGCACTTGGCAACTACTATGACTTGATCCTGATGGATACGAGTATGCCGGTAATGGATGGAATTGAGGCCACACGCTGCATGCGGCAGATTCCTCATCACACTCATACGCCTATCGTCGCCTTGACCGCGGATGCCTACGCCGGGACGCGGGAGACATGCCTGCAGACGGGCATCGATGACTGTATCAGCAAACCACTCGATCCCAAACAGCTGCAAGCCAAAATACAGCAATGGTTGAGGAAAGCCGACGCCTCGACAATCTCGGCAGGCACGACAAAGTCTTATGACTAAGCCGGTTTCCCAGCCAGCCACGATTCTGGTGGTCGAGGACGACCCCGGCGATTTCGGCCTGATCCGGGTGCAAGCGCGCCTCGCCAAACTGGAAAGCGGCGGCGACTCCATAATCTGGGCGCAGACGCTGACCGAGGGCGTTGCCGCGACCCGACGCAACAAGCCCGATATCGTCCTGCTTGACCTGTCGCTGCCGGATTCCAGTGGACTCGCCACGGTGCAGGCGATGCATGCCGCTGTTCCCGATATTCCCATCATCGTGCTAACCGGGCTTGACGATAACGCACTCGCCATTGCCGCCCTCGAGACGGGCGCCCAGGATTACCTGGTCAAGGGCCATTTCGATCACGATGCGTTGAGCCGAGCAGTACGCAACGCACTGGTGCGCAATACCCTTGAACAGAAGCTGGCGGCGCGCGAACTGGAACTACGCACCATCATCGAGACCGAACCCGAGTGCGTGAAACAACTGGCTGTAGACGGCACCTTATTGGACATGAACCGCGCCGGGCTGGACATGATCGAGGCGGATTCCCTTGATCAGGTCGTCGGCCAGCAAGTCCAGCCGCTGATCCTGCCGGAATACCGTGAAGCCTTCATGGCGCTTACGCAACGCGTCTTCGCAGGGGAATCGGGAAATCTGACGTTCGAGATCCAGGGCCTCAAGGGTGGCCGCCGCTGGCTGGAAACCTATGCAGTGCCCTTGCGGAATTCGCTTGGTCAGATCACTGCCCTGCTCGGCCTGACTCGCGATATCACGTCGAGCAGGCAGGCCGAAGTGGAACTGCGTATCGCCGCGACCGCCTTCGAGTCTCAGGAAGGTATTTTTGTCACCGATGCCGCCGGAGTGGTCCTGAAGGTCAACCATGCCTTCACGAAAATCACCGGCTACAGCGCCGAGGAAGCGGTCGGCCGCTCTTCGAACCTGACCAAGTCAGGCCGTCATGATGCGGCATTTTATGCCGCAATGTGGGAGAGCATACAGAACACCGGCGCATGGCAGGGCGAAATCTGGAACCGGCGCAAGAGCGGCGAGGTATTTCCGGAATGGCTCACCATCACCGCCGTGAAGGGCAGCAATGGAGAAACCAGCCATTACGTCAGCACGCTGACCGACATCACCGGACGCAAGGCGGCGGAAGACGAAATTAGGCATCTCGCCTTCTATGACCCCCTCACCCGCCTGCCCAACCGGCGCCTGCTGCTCGACCGCCTGCAACAGGCGCTGGCTTCGAGCGCCCGCAGCGGGCGCGAAGGTGCGCTGCTGTTTATCGATCTCGACAACTTCAAGGACCTCAACGATACACTCGGCCATGACATCGGCGATCTGCTGCTACAGCAGGTCGCCAAGCGTCTTTCCACCTGCATCCGCGAGGGCGACACCGTGGCCCGCCTGGGCGGCGATGAGTTCGTGGTGATGCTCGAAGATCTCAGCGAAAACATCCGTGAGGCCGCCAGCCAGACCGAAACCGTCGGCGAAAAAATCCTCGCCACGCTCAACCAGGCCTACCAGCTTGCCGGTCACGAACACCACAGCACCCCGAGCATCGGCGCCACCCTGTTCGTCAATCACGAAAAGACCGTCGATGAATTGCTCAAACGGGCCGATCTGGCCATGTATCAGGCCAAGGCGGCAGGCCGCAATACCCTGCGTTTCTTCGATCCCGAGATGCAGGCCGCGGTCACTGCGCGCGCCACACTCGAAAATGACTTGCGCGCAGGCCTCCAGGAAAATCAGTTCTTGCTCTACTACCAGGCCCAGGTCGACGCTACCGGTCGTTTGACCGGCGCCGAGTCGTTGGTGCGCTGGCAGCACCCGCAACGCGGCCTGGTGCCGCCTGCCGAGTTCATTCCGCTGGCCGAGGATACGGGATTGATTCTGCCTTTGGGCCTCTGGGTACTGGAAACCGCCTGCGCCCAGTTGGTGGCCTGGGCAGCCCGGCCAGACATGGCCCACCTGACCCTGGCAGTGAATGTCAGCGCCCGCCAGTTCCACCATGAGGACTTCGTCGATCAAGTGCTGGCGGTGCTCGACCAGACTGGAGCGAATCCGCACAGACTCAAACTGGAACTCACCGAAAGCATGCTGGTGCACGACATTGAGGACATCATCGTCAAGATGGCGGATTTGAAGAAGGTCGGCGTGAGTTTCTCACTGGATGATTTCGGTACCGGCTATTCGTCGCTCTCTTATCTCAAACGCTTGCCGCTGGACCAGCTGAAAATAGACCAGTCTTTCGTGCGCAACGTGTTTATGGATATCAATGATGGCGCGATTGCCCAGGCCATCATCGCACTGAGCCAGACCATGGGCTTGTCGGTGATCGCCGAGGGGGTGGAAACCGAAGAGCAGCGCGACTTTCTCACCCGATTGGGCTGCCACAACTTCCAGGGCTATCTGTTCGGTCGGCCTTTGTCGCTGGACAAGTTCGAGCAGTTCATGAAAAACTAGAGCTTGCTCCTTACCCATTCGGCATCCACGCCCTCGATGCGCACGCGCTTGGCGCGCGCGGATGCGCCGCTGACCAGTACCACCTGGCGCTTGGCGATGCCCAGGCGATCAGCCAGGAAATCCAGCAGGCAGACGTTGGCCTTGCCATCCACCGGCGGCGCGGCAAGGCGTATCTTCAGGGCGTCGCCATGCTCGCCCGCCACTTCGGTCTTTCTTGCGCCGGGCTGGACGTGCAGGCTGAGCACCACATCCGCGCCTTCGGCGCGAAGCCAGTTCATCCTAAGGCGAAGGGGAACAGGGTATGTTGCATGGACGCCAGCACATTCAAAAGAATTTGCAGCGCCAATAGCAGCACCATCGGCGACAGATCGACACCGCCGATGGGCGGAATCAAGCGCTGGATGGGAGACAGGAAGGGTCGCGCAATGACGTTGAACAAGGGTGCCAGCGGGGCATAGGGATTGATCCAGGAGAGCAGCGCCGCGATAATGACCACGCCCGTCAACAGATACAGCGCCACGTGCAAGACTTCGAACACGGCCAGCAGCGCCAGCCAGCCGATTGCCGTCGGCATCAAACCAGGCTCAAGATGCACGGAGCCGCCCAGGCTGAAAACCAGCCCATGGAAAATCACCTGCGTCAGCCAAGCCAGCAACAAGCTCGGCAGATCCCAGCCGAAGGCACCCGGGATCAGACGCCGCGCCGGCTTCACGGCCCAATCGGTGATGGCGATAATGAACTGGCCCAAGGGATTTCTGAACGGTGCGCGCGCCCACTGCATTAAAAATCGGGCAAGCAAGGCCAGGGTGAAAAACCCAAACAGCCAGTCGAAGATTTGATACAGCAGTTGAGCCAACATAACGATCAGTCCTTGCCCATTTCTTCGCCGATCACCCGGCCGCGCTCGGCTGCGGCCTGAACACCGGCGCGGATTACCTGATTGACTCTGCCCGCATTAAACATGGCCAGCGCCGCTTCGGTGGTGCCCCCCTTGGAAGTCACGCGTTCGCGCAAGGCGGTGGCCGATTCCGGGCTTTGCTCGGCCAGCCGGGATGCGCCTACAAAAGTTTCGATCGCCAGGATGCGCGCCGTCCTTTCGTCGAAGCCTTGTTCCAGCGCCGCCTGCTGCAGGGCTTCGATGAAATAGAAGACATACGCCGGGCCGCTGCCGGAAACCGCCGTGATCGCATCCATCTTCGCCTCGTCGTCGGTCCAAAGCACGTTGCCCACGGCGCGCAGGATTTTCTCGGCGGTCATGCGTCCTTCGAAACCCACTTCGGGCACGGCATACAGTCCGGTCAGGCCGGCGCCGATCAATGCCGGCGTGTTCGGCATGCAGCGCACCAGTTGCCGGTAACCGCCCAGCCAGCGCGAAATATCGGCCAGACGCACTCCTGCGGCAATACTGATGACCAGCTGGTTTTCCAGATGTTTGTCGAATTGATCCGTCAGCGGCAGCAGCGCGTTCTTGAGTTGCTGCGGCTTGACCGCCAGCATCAGCACTTCGCAGTTGAGCGCTGCCGCGTCTATCGTCGGGCAGCAGCGCAGGCCGAATTTTTCGGTAAGCCTCTCGCGAGTTTCCGCAACCGGCTCAACCACCTGCATGGCGGCAACGGAAAAACCCTGCTTGCGCAGGCCGCCAATCAGGGCATTGGCCATATTGCCGCCGCCAAGAAATGTTATTTTCATAAAGATCCTTTATTGGTTCGCTGACCAAAGATTGCCGTGCCGATACGCAGCATGGTCGCGCCTTCGGCAATGGCGATCTCGAAATCGTCCGACATGCCCATCGACAACACATCCAGCTGCATGCCTTCGGCATTCAACTGCGCCAGCAATTCGCGCAACATGGCGAAACGTCGGCGCAACTGATCATCGTCGTCGCTGACCTCGGGGATTGCCATCAGTCCGCGCAGGCGTAATCTTGGCAGGGTCTTCACGGCACGCGCCAGCACTGCCGTCTCTGCCGGAGCGACGCCGCTCTTGCTGGCTTCGCCGCTGATATTGACCTGGATACATATCTGCAAGGAAGGCAAACCGGCGGGGCGCTGCGCGGAAAGCCGCTCGGCAATTTTCAGTCGGTCGATGCTGTGCACCCAGTCGAAATGTTCGGCAACTTCCCGCGTCTTGTTGCTTTGCAACGGGCCGATAAAATGCCACTCCAGATCGAGGTCATCCAGCGCGGTGATTTTTGCCACGCCTTCCTGCACGTAGTTCTCGCCAAAGGCGCGCTGCCCGACGGAGAAGGCGGCGCGCACACTGGCGGCCGGCCAGCTCTTGGAAACCGCCAGTAAGCGCACCGCGCCATCAGAGCGGCCCGAGGACTGAGTGACCACCCGAATGCGGTTTTTCACTGCTTGCAAGTTGGCGGAAATTGTTGTCATAATGCTTCGCTAGTATACCGCGCATCGCGCCAACCCAGCTTCAGGAAAACCTAGCCATGGATATTACCGAACTGCTCGCCTTTGTAGTCAAGAACAAGGCTTCCGACCTGCACCTTTCTTCCGGCTTGCCGCCGATGATCCGGGTGCACGGCGACATCCGTCGCATCAATCTGCCGGCGATGGAGCACAAGGACGTGCATGCGATGATCTATGACATCATGAACGACGGCCAGCGCAAGCACTATGAGGAGAATCTGGAAATCGACTTCTCCTTTGCGATTCCCGATCTGGCGCGCTTCCGGGTCAATGCCTACGTCCAGCAGCGCGGCGCGGCGGCGGTGCTGCGCACCATCCCATCGAAAGTTCTCACGATGGAGCAACTCAACTGCCCGAAAGTCTTCACCGATATCGCCAAGACGCCGCGCGGCCTGGTGCTGGTGACTGGCCCGACCGGTTCCGGCAAATCGACCACGCTGGCGGCGATGGTCGATTACGTCAATGAAAACGACTACGGCCATATCCTGACCGTCGAGGATCCGATCGAGTTCGTGCATGAATCGAAGAAATGCCTGATCAACCAGCGCGAGGTCGGCCCGCACACCCTGTCCTTCGCCAATGCTCTGCGCTCGGCCCTGCGCGAAGACCCGGACGTGATCCTGGTGGGCGAAATGCGCGACCTGGAAACCATCCGCCTGGCGATGTCGGCCGCCGAAACCGGCCACCTGGTGTTCGGCACGCTGCACACTTCGTCGGCGGCCAAAACCGTCGACCGCATCATCGACGTTTTTCCCGGCGACGAAAAGGAAATGGTGCGGGCCATGCTGTCTGAATCGCTGCGCGCGGTGATCTCTCAGAATTTGCTGAAGACCAAGGACGGCTCGGGCCGCGTTGCCGCCCACGAGATCATGATCGGCACGCCGGCGATCCGCAACCTGATCCGCGAAGCCAAGATCGCCCAGATGTATTCGGCGATCCAGACCGGCCAGAACTTCGGCATGCAGACGCTCGACCAGAACCTGACCGACCTGGTCAAGAAGGGTGTCGTTTCCTCCGGCGAAGCACGCTCCAAGGCCGCCAACAAGGACAGTTTCGCTGCCTGACGAAATCGTCCAGCGAACGCGGCGCAGGCACGCTATCCCACTTAATTTGCAAGCAATAAAGGGAAAACCATGGAACGCGATGAAGGTCTGAAGTTCATGTACGAATTGCTGAAGCTGATGCTCAGCAAAAAAGGCTCCGACCTGTTCATCACCGCCGGGTTTCCCCCGGCGATGAAAATCGACAGCAAGATGACGCCGGCCACGACCCAGGCTTTGACGTCGCAACACACCCAAGAGCTGGCGCGCGCCATCATGAACGACAAGCAGGCGGCGGAATTCGAGGCCACCAAGGAATGCAATTTCGCCATCAATCCTGCCGGCATAGGCCGCTTCCGCGTCAACGCTTTTGTGCAACAAGGTCATACCGGCATCATTCTGCGCACCATTACCACCGCGATTCCGAGGTTCGAAGATCTCAAATTACCGGTGATACTGAAAGACGTGGCGATGACCAAGCGCGGCCTGGTGCTGTTTGTCGGCGGCACCGGCTCCGGCAAATCGACCTCGCTGGCAGCGATGATTGGCCATCGCAACGAAAACAGCTACGGCCATATCATCACCATCGAGGATCCGGTCGAGTATGTCCATCCCCACATCAACTGCATCATCACTCAGCGTGAAGTCGGCGTGGATACTTTTTCCTGGGAGGCGGCGTTGAAAAACACGTTGCGTCAGGCGCCCGACGTCATCCTGATCGGCGAGATCCGCGACCGCGAAGTCATGGAACATGCCATCGCCTTCGCCGAAACCGGCCACCTGGCGTTGGGCACGCTGCACGCCAACAGCGCCAACCAGGCGCTCGACCGCATCATCAATTTCTTCCCCGAAGAGCGCCGTCAGCAGTTGCTGATGGATCTCTCGCTCAACCTGCGCGGTATCGTCGCGCAGCGCCTGATCCCTCTCAAGGAAGGCAAGGGGCGCGCTGCGGCCATTGAGATCATGCTCAATTCGCCGCTGATTTCCGACCTGATTTTCAAGGGCGAGGTGCATAGCATCAAGGAGATCATGAAGAAGTCGAAGGAACTCGGCATGCAAACCTTCGACATGTGCCTGTTCGACCTCTTCGAGGAAGGCCGCATCAGCTACGAGGATGCCCTGCGCAACGCCGATTCGGTGAATGACCTGCGCCTGCAGATCAAGCTGCACGGCAAGGATTCGAAAGACCGCGACATGAATTCAGGGATACAACACCTGGATATCGTCTGAGCCGGCACGAAAATCACGCCGGATGCTGCAACCCGACGGAACCGTTATCTGCACATTGCCCTGGCGACTGTGCTGACGTCGGCGGCTTGTTCCAAGGTAAGTACCGCGCGGATAAGATCTTCGGTCTTCTCCGGCGGAAGCAGTCCGGCGGTAAAATGGCGCGTTTTGTCGGCCAGCTGCCCGTCGCTCATTTCATGACCTGGCGCCCATGGATCGCCCAACGCATACTCTGCTGACTTGCGGTACGTGGAGCCTCGCGCGCTGACCACGATTTCCGTGGGTATTCGCCGAAATATGCCGTCAGACTTGATCTGGTCGACCATTATCTGACTCCACTCGGGATTGGCTTCGGTGCGCACTTTGGCGACGAATGCGCGCAACCCGGGATCTTCGAAATTCGCGGCGAACCATTGGGGACCGGGGGGAACTCGACGCGCAATGAGGGCAAAGGCGCTAGGCACGCTAGCCATCAGTTTCAACGGTTCGTCGATGCAGGCGTTTTCGCAGAGCTGCTGGAGCTGCGTAAATGGCGGGATGCGCACCGTGACAACATCAATATCCAAGAGCGACAAGTCCTCATCTTTGACAATTGCGGAAAACAAATCGAGTGCAATATTACCGAAACGGCAGAACGGATAAGGCTTGATCGAAGTTTCCTCGATGAACCAGCGCTGCCCGAGTCGATCGTACATGAAGTTCCAGTCGCAACCGAGCGCCCCAAAAGAATGCCAAAACTCGCTGCCTTCGTCGAGGATGTCGGTCTGGGCGACAAAGCCATCTGCGGCCAGGAGTGCGGCATTGATCCCGGCCTCAGCAGACGCGCCGGCCATCTGGTACTTGTGCCAGTTGGCCGGTTCGCCCAACTGGTAGAAGGGACGGTTCTGACCGACGACGCTGTAGATCAACGGCGTGGTGACGTAGGCCTGGCCGAGGGAACGAGCAAGCTGTTCCCGGTCAAGCCCGAGCAACTTGCCCGCGGCGGCTGCGACGCCGAATGACATCCAGCTGAAGCCGAACAACGGCGCGAAAATGACCGTACCATCCTCCCTGGTGACGAATTGCCGAAACGAGAAACCGACGCGCGCAGCGATATCGTAACCCGTCGCCACGGCGGCAATCAGTTCCTTGCCGCTGGCGCCGACCTTCTCGGCAACCGCCAGCGCCGCCATGACGCTGGCGCAGGCTAAATGGCCTCGGTTCAGCAGCGTATCGTCGGCATCGAGCAGATTGGCGAGTTGGCCATGGACGTACGCGACGCTGGCGGCGGGAAGCTTGGTACCCTCGACCACCAGCGTTGCTTCGCCCCGTCCGCCCTGGTTGCGCTTCAGATTCAGCAGCGCCTTGGCCATCGGCGTGTCATAGGCACCAATCGTCACGGCAATCGTGTCGAGAATAATGCGTTTCGTTGCCACGACCACGGATACGGGCAATGTATCGCAAGTCGTTTTCAGCGCCATTTCCGAAAGTTGGGCAGTGGTTCGTTTGCCACCCATTGAGGCGGGGATGCTTTGTTCCTTATGTGTATTGACCGTATTCATTTAGGTCCCCTCGCATTAACTCTATCGTTCTCCTTTACTCACCCCACGGGTAAGGGACACATCATGATGCTCATACCGCCATCGATCGCCAGGCTTGCGCCGGTGATGAAACTTCCGGCATCGCTCGCGAGCAGCTGGATCAGTCCTTCCACTTCCGCCGGGTCGCCAAACCTGCCGAGCGCCGTCAAGCTGACAAAATCATTGATAAACTTCTGCGCCATTTCATCGCCTCGGGTTTCGCGTATGTGCTTCATTCCTCTTTGCACGATATCGGTAGTAAAGAATCCCAGGATCAGTGAGTTGGCCGTAATGTTGTAGTGTCCCATGTCGGCCGCAATCTGGCGGCAGAAACCGTTGAGTCCCGCCTTGGTGGCGGCGTAGGTCGCGGTTCCTCGCTGTGGGTCCACACAAGTACTGGCGATCGACGAACTAAAGATAAACCGCCCCCACTTCCGCTCACGCATGCGGGGCAGGAATGCCTTGGCAAATTGCATGTTGGATATCAGATTGGTCTGGAATTTATTGTCGAGCGAGTCCAGATCAATATCCACAATCTGCTCAAGAAAGGTGTCTGCGGCGTTACCGATAAAGATGTCGATCCCGCCAAGCGCGGAGTTGGCGTGATTGATCAAGGCATCGACACTGTCCCGATCGCCGAGATCAACCCTGTGCCAGCTTACGTTTTTCACGTAACTATCCTGCATAAGCAGTTCTGCCGACTGCTTAAGCACATCTTCACGCCTTGCCGTGATAAGCACGCTGGCGCCGGCACGAGCAAGCGCCTTGGTCATATGAAAACCCAGGCCAGTCGCACCACCCGTCACCAGCGCGGTTTTTCCTGTCAAATCAAATCTTTCGAAAGGCGCAACCATTTTCCATCCTTTATTTGCGAGCTAAGTCCGACTCAATATGAGTAGAACACACATTGTTCGTGATACTGGCCATGGCCGGCGCAACGCCGTGGCGCGGCAGAAAAGCGCATCGAACACCGTGGTCTATCGCTCGCCTAAATAAGCTTGCCGAAGCGTTCCAGATAATCGGCAAATGCGGCGCGAATATCACTCTCCCTAAGCCCGACGCTTTCAAGCGTGTACTTGTGCCGGCCATGCTTGCCCGGCGGGTTGTTGGCTTCCCATGCGCGCATTGCGGTACGCGCCTCAGCGGTGAGTTCAAGCCCGGCAGCAGCATGGATCCGTTCGATGGCGGCAGTAACGTCTCCGGTAATCTCTTTATAGCCGATATCGACGAAACGATGCTGTTTTTCAAGCAACTGCCGTTGCTGCATATAAGCCTGGGTATTTTTTGACCAATGCTCCAGAGCGAAACGGCCCGCGTCCGCAGAAGTTTCGTCATCGCTGAACATTCGCCGGCTCGCGACAATCAAGGCAGCCAGCGAAGCAATCGTGGTGACCGGGTCGCGGTGGCAATGCACGATGGTCGCCCTGGGAAAGGTCTTGAACAGCAAATCCATGTGCGGCATATGTTCCGGCGTCTTCAGCAGCCAGGTCTTTTGCGGCGACCCGTCCTGCCATTGGAACATCTGCAGCAACTTGCGCAAATAAACATACCATGTGCTGTAGTCCTGCTTCCCGGTCCATGCCTCGAATGTCGGTACTCTTGCCAAGTAGCAAGGATTCCAGCCGCGCATGACCAAGTCCTCCATCCACACTTCCTCTTCCGGTTCGCGCGCATTCATCGGATGGCCGGCGTAGAAGTCGGGATGATGCTCGCGCATCGCGGCGGAGGCCTTTTCGGCCAAGGCGATGCGCGGATCTTCGCCGCCTGGCGGGGTCGCCCCCATCGGAGCCGGATTTAGAACCTTCCACAGCGGCAACGACTGCAAGGCGGAATTGGCCGCCATCATGCATTGGAGCTTGGTGGTACCCGATCTGGGCAAACCGATGATAACGATCGGACCCCGGATTTCCCCCTTGAAGATTTCAGGATGGCGCTTGAAAATGTCGTTAATCCGCAGCCGGTTGGAAAGATGCCCGATCAAGCTGTGGCGTTGCGCATCGACACCGCTCGGATGAAGATTGGCTTCATTGACAAGGGCGTCAATCAATACCCGCAGCCCGGGAAGGATATCCGGTTCACCCATATCGCTTAGGCCGGTCTCGGCCCGGCTTGCTTCAACGATGCTTGGCAGGTCTAGTCTGCTTGCGTCTCCTACTGCTGTTTTCATCAATACGTCTCCCTGTCGTCGTCTTATTTGGTTGTAATGTTTTTCAGGATCTCGCCGCCGCGACGCGGGATTACCAACGCTTGCGCATTTGACAGCCTTTCCTGCGCAGTCTGATGGCCGCATCGCGCTGTTCAGCAGAGATCGTCGGCGTGTCACCCGGAAGATACTTGCGCAGCTCTGTCGTCTTGAGCTTCGTCACCTTGTGTTGTTCGGGCCACTCGCTGCATTTTTCCCAGCGGATCGACATGACGCCTGTCTGGTAGCCGGTCACGTCCAGCCAGTTGGGAACGCCGGGATCCTGCGCCGAAACCACAACGCGGCAAATGCCATCCTGGTCGATCACGGCCGTATGGCCGTTAATGTTGGTCTGCTTGTTCATCCAGTCGATCATGAAACCGTAATCGTCGGCCAGGTGAAAGCTCCAATAGCGGACTTGCTTCGGCACCTCGAACTCGACAACCAACGCCTCGTCCGGAGCCAGATCGAAGCCGCCATACGCATACTTCTGGGTGGTGATCGCGCTGCGGCCGGCCGCCATGTCCCGGTAATCGATCCTGTTGAACCCTATGTTCTTGTAGACCCATTGGACGGAGTCGGCGGCCGCCTTAGTCGAGCCCTCGGCCCACTTGGCGATCTGCATCAGGCCCGCTTCGAGCTCGGCTGAACTCGGCCGCGGCTTGATGGCCGGCAGATCTAGCCGCTCGATGCCATAGCGGCCATCCACCTCATGGAACCAGTCGTAGGAAATCTGCCGATTCAGGATATTGGTGGCTCCGGCCTCAAGTTTCCACCAGTCGCCCGTATGGCCGGCGGGGCGTTCGCGGCTCAGGATGACCTCGAACGTCCCGTCCGCATTGATATGGGCATCGTCATCAATGTCGTAATTCGCGAATGTGGTGCCCAAATCCGTTTTATCCGGCACGCCGGTCCGGAAGAACGAGCCTCCCCCGATCTGAAAATCTATTCTTTTCACCGTGCCGCGATAGCCGGAGATTTTGTAAACCCCGTCATCATCGATCAGGCAGGAATAATAATTGGCGTCCGGATTGTTCATCCAGGCGTTGAACGCTATGGTGGTGAATGGCCAAAAGTCGGGGTACCGCGAATCGGCATAAAGCAGCCCCAAGTACCCGACTGCGATCTCGGCAAAAATCGACCGATAAAGCCCGCGGCGAGCTTGCGGGTCTTGCGGATACCTGAGGTATCCGGACAAACGCCTGCCAATCGGCAGCAATTGTTCGATGTAAGCCGCCCACTCCTTGTCTACCAGGGAACCGATTTCGCTCGGCGCCGCACTGGCAGCAGCGATCCCATTCCCTGTCTTGTCCATTTTCTTATTGTCCACTGCGTCACTTCCTGCCTTGATTGAATTGGATAAGTGGTCATGAATCCCGCAGTGTCGTCGCGTCTCACTGTGTTCATCATGTTTTACCGCTTTTACTGTTTTTGCTGCGGGGATCACTGGTTAAATGCCGATGTGTTATCAACGCAACCGAACAGCCTTGGCAACGAAGCCACCACCAGTGCAACGCAAAATGCGCCGGCCAGCCACCAGTTCCATTTCCCTGATTTTTTCGGTTACTCCTCCCGAAAACGCCATCGCAAGATGACAGTTTTGCTTCGATCAAAGACTTATTATTAGACTGCTCATACGAGCAATAGCTCTTCTCGTACATGCGTTACGTTAACATGTAATCCCGCCAATTAAAGAAACAGAGCCTTTTAATAATTCCACACACAGTTGTCAAAAACAGCTCCAGGATGAGGGTGCCGGCTTCGCCGTAAGCATCCAGCCCCCCCCCCCAGAACCAAGCCTCTCTCTCCACCTGATAATAAAAATAGCCCAAATCGTAGGAGGAATTACCGATGTGGGCAAAATCTCAATCCGGAATTACGCTGACGCAGCGACGAAAGGTGGTCAGCGACAGATGCGACATAATCTGCGCGAAGACAAATCTGCCCGTGTTCATTGGCGACGCTCGCAGTCCGGTTGAAGAAACCCGAACCGCTACACAACCTCAACACGCTAACGTTGGGACCCACTACTGGTTTCAGCTCAGTAGTGTCCCAACGTTAGTGCGGTGGGGTTGTGTAACGGTTTGAGTGAAAGAGGATATTCCGTGTTCCAAGTTGGTCTCGATTTGAACATTGCTCGTAGCATTCCGGGTCTCTCCAACCGGACT
>JAQTOA010000006.1 GCA_028713555.1 Sterolibacterium sp.
GTACCGCCTGAAGCTGCGCTCGCACATCCCCAGCATCTGCGCCGCTTCGGCCTGCGTCAGCCGACCTTCATTCCACCCTACATACGCTTCTTCGAATCTCATCTTCCGGATCTCCTGTAGTAGCTCCATCCGTCTCATTTCGCACCCCCTTGGGCGCAATATGACAACCGGACAGATTGCGTGCTACAAAACCGGACAGATCAAAAGCTTCTAACAGTCATTCCTAAAGCTTGGCGCGATTTTGACCGTTAATCCGATTGTGAAGTCGCTTTTCTCAACGTCGGAGTATGAATCCGGCATTGGAACGCCGGGGGCTTCACTGGATGAAAGGATAGTGCCATGGCTATCGATTCTGCAATTTCCAGTACTCGCTTGCTGATGGTAAGGCCGGGACACGATGATAAAGCACAGCAGCAGGGGTACCCGCAGGAGGGAAGAAAAAAGCGCACGCAAGAGGAACCGTCCGGCGCACATCCCATCGTGAACGAGCAGGGTCAGACAATGGGCAAGGTCATCGATACGACTGCCTGAGAACCGTTCTGGAGAAACGCCGTTTGCTTCCGTAAGGCACACGCATAAAAAAACGGGCAACCCCACAAAGGGTTGCCCGTTCTGCCTTGCTTAACCGTTCTTTCAGGCGATCAGCGGAACGATCAACAGCGCTACGATGTTGATGATCTTGATCAATGGATTCACCGCTGGTCCGGCCGTGTCCTTGTAAGGATCGCCGACAGTGTCGCCGGTCACGGCTGCTTTGTGCGCCTCGGAACCCTTGCCGCCAAAGTTGCCATCCTCAATATATTTCTTGGCGTTGTCCCAGGCACCGCCGCCGGTGGTCATCGAAATGGCGACGAACAGACCGGTGACGATGGTGCCGACCAGGACGCCGCCCAGAGCCTGCGCTCCCAAGGTAACACCGACAATCACCGGAACCAGAACCGGCAACAAAGAGGGGATCATCATTTCCTTGATCGCCGCCTTGGTCAGCATGTCGACCGCGCGCGAGTAATCCGGCTTGGCGGTACCTTCCATGATGCCCTTGATTTCCTTGAACTGGCGACGCACTTCGATTACCACCGAGCCGGCTGCACGGCCGACCGCTTCCATCGCCATGGCGCCGAAGAGGTAGGGAATCAGGCCGCCGATGAACAGGCCGATGATGACCAGGTGGTTGGAGAGATCGAAGGTCAGACCCGTTCTGCCTGCGGCTTCCAGGGCATGGGTGTAGTCGGCGAAGAGCACCAGCGCGGCCAGAGCGGCGGAGCCGATGGCGTAGCCCTTGGTCACGGCCTTGGTGGTGTTGCCGACGGCGTCGAGCGGATCGGTCACGGCGCGCACCGAAGCCGGCAGCTCGGCCATTTCGGCAATGCCGCCGGCATTGTCGGTGATCGGGCCGTAGGCGTCGAGGGCGACAATGATGCCGGCCATCGAGAGCATCGACACGGCGGCGATGGCGATACCGTACAGACCGGCCAGCGAGAAGGCGACCCAGATCGCGGCGCACACCGAGAGGACTGGCCAGGCGGTCGAGCGCATCGAGACGCCGAGACCGGCAATGATGTTGGTACCGTGGCCGGTCGTCGATGCTTCGGCGATATGTTTGACAGGCGCGAAATCGGTGCCGGTGTAATACTCAGTGATGTAAACCATCAGGCCGGTCAGTACCAGGCCAATGATCGACGACTCATACAGCGCCAGCGCGGAAATTACCTTGCCATCGTTCATGGTCATGCCGTTGGGAACGATCCAGGTGGTGAGCGGGTAAAAGGCGATCAGCGCCAGCACGCCGGAAACAATCAGTCCGCGGTAAAGCGCGTTCATGATCTTGCCGCCGTCGCGCGCTTTGACGAAGAACACGCCGATGATCGAGGCGATGATCGAGAATCCACCCAGCACCAGCGGATAAAGCGCGGCTTGGGCCGCATTCGCTTTCAGCATCAGCGCACCGAGCAGCATGGTGGCGACGATGGTCACGGCGTAGGTCTCGAACAGGTCGGCGGCCATGCCGGCACAGTCGCCGACGTTGTCGCCGACGTTGTCGGCGATTACCGCCGGGTTGCGCGGGTCGTCTTCCGGAATGCCGGCTTCAACCTTGCCGACCAGGTCGGCACCGACGTCGGCGCCTTTGGTGAAGATGCCGCCGCCAAGACGCGCGAAGATGGAGATCAGCGAGGAGCCGAAGCCGAGGCCAACCAGCGGATGGATGATTTGATCGACGGCGGTGCCCGGAGCGGCGACGCTGGTCAGATAGGCATAATAACCGGCGACGCCAAGCAGGCCAAGACCCACCACCAGCATGCCGGTGATGGCGCCGCCCTTAAAGGCGACGTTAAGCGCCGGGGTGATGCCGTGGCGCGCTGCCTCGGCGGTACGCACGTTGGCGCGCACTGACACATTCATGCCGATATAGCCTGTCGCGCCGGAAAGCACCGCGCCGATCAGGAAGCCGATGGCGGTCAGCCAGCCGAGCGCCGGAACCAGGCCGATGATCAGAAACAGCACCACGCCGACGATCGAGATCGTCGTGTATTGCCGGTTGAGATAAGCTTGCGCACCTTGCTGAATGGCGCTGGCGATTTCCTGCATGCGCGCATTGCCGGCGGGCTGGGCCAGAATCCACTTGCTGGATATGGCTCCGTAGGCAATCGCCACAATGGCGCAGATCAGAGCAAACATTAGTCCGGACATGCATTTCTCCCCTTATATGATGAATAAACAACCCCAATAAACCAATCCGGATATTTTACCACGCTTCAGTGACGGCTTTCCATCCCTAAGAACATAGGGGTTGCGCCTAAAGTTCTTCTTCAATGGCATACAATACGCAGGTGACGTTGGAAGGAGTATTGAGATCATGCTGCAAGGAAAGGTTCTCGTCGCCCAGGGTGGTGGGCCGACAGCCGTTATCAACCAGTCAATGGCCGGCGTGGTCTTGGAAGCACGCAAGTTTCGCAACGTTGAGTTGGTGTATGGTGCGTACCACGGGGTGTCCGGAATCCTCAAGGAAGAATTTCTCGATCTCACCCAGGAAACCAGCCACAACATCGAGATGGTGGCCTGTACGCCTTCCTCTGCGTTGGGTTCGACGCGCGACAAGCCCGATCTCAAGTATTGTCGGGAGATCTACAAGGTTCTCAAGGCGCACGGGATCGGCTATTTTTTCTATATTGGCGGCAACGACTCTTCGGATACTGTTCGCATCGTCAGTGAAGAAGCCCAGAGGGCCGGTTACCCTCTGCGCTGCATCCATATTCCCAAGACCATCGACAATGATCTGGTCGAAAACGACCATACGCCGGGATTTCCTTCTGCCGCGCGGTTTGTTGCCCAAGCTTTCATGGGCGCCAACCTAGACAATGCCGCTCTGCCAGGGGTCTACCTGGCGGTGGTGATGGGACGGCACGCCGGCTTTTTGACCGCCGCTTCGGCGCTTGGAAAGAAGTTCCCGGACGATGGCCCACACCTGATCTACATTCCCGAGCGCACCTTCAGCATCGACAAGTTCGTTGCCGATGTCAAGGCGACCTACGACAGGTATGGCCGCTGCGTGATTGCCGCCTCAGAGGGAATCCATGATGAACAGGGCGTGCCGATCATCACCAAGATGTCCAGCCAGATCGAGCGGGACGCCCATGGCAACGTGCAGCTTTCGGGAACGGGCGCCTTAGCCGACCTGCTCTGCAATGAAATCAAGAGCAGGCTGGGCATCAAGCGCGTGCGCGGGGACACTTTCGGCTACTTGCAGCGCTGCTTCATGGGTTGCGTCTCGGATGTCGATCAACGCGAAGCCAGGGAAGTCGGCGAGAAAGCGGTGCAATATGCGATGTGGGGTGATCGCGATGGTTCGGTGGCGATCAAGCGAACTGGATTTTATTCAGTCGATTATCATTTGCTGCCGCTGGCGGCGATTGCCGGCAAGACCAGGGTCATGGAAGACGAATTCATAGCCACCAACGGCACCGATGTCACCGATGCCTTCCGCCTCTATCTTCGCCCCCTGCTTGGTTCCGGTATTCCCGATGCCTACCGCTTGCGGCTCCACAAGGTCGGAAAGATACTCAACAAATAGTCAATCTCCGAAGCAGATCCCCATGTCCCGCCCGGTCTGCAGGGTGTCGCAGTCGAGCGGGACGCCCTTCATGCGTCCGGCCACATCCTCCAGAGCGACGTAATTCACGTTGGGGAAAGCCAGCGCCACCATGATGCCGGATTGCCCCTCTTCCAGGGCGCGCACGGCGGCGGTACCGAAGCGCATGGCGGCGAGGCGATCAAAGGAGGTTGGGCTGCCGCCGCGCAGCAGATGTCCCAGCACCACCACTCTGGCGTCTTTGCCCGTATGCTCCTGGAGCACTTTCGCGATTCTTTCCCCGACACCTCCCAAGCGCTCGGCGTGACCAATCTCGGCCGGTTCTAGAATTGCCCGCTGGCCGTGGATGGGCTCGGCGCCCTCGGCGACCACGACGATGGAATACATGCGCCCTTCGCCGTCCCGCTCGCGAATTTTGGCGGATACCTTGTCCAGGTCGAACGGAATCTCGGGAATCAGGATGGCATGGGCGCTGCCGGAGATGCCTGAGTGCAGCGCAATCCAGCCTGCATAGCGACCCATGACCTCCACCACCATGACCCGCTGATGGCTTTGGGCAGTGCTGTGCAGACGATCTACACACTCGGTGGCAAACGCCACGGCGGTGTCGAAACCGAAAGTGGTAAAGGTCTTGTCCAGATCGTTATCAATCGTCTTAGGCACGCCCACGACGCGCAGGCCTTTCAGGTGCAGGGCATTGGCGATGGTCAGCGAGCCGTCGCCGCCGATCGAGACGAGCGCATCCAGTTCCTTCTTGGCGAAAAACTCCAGGATCTCGTCGGTGCGATCCAGATCCTTGGTGGTGCCGTCCGGCATTTTCATCGGGAAATGCAGGGGGTTGCCCTTGTTGGTGGTACCCAGGATGGTGCCGCCCAAATGCCCGATTCCCCGCACTTTTTCCCGGGTAAGACGGTACACGCCTCCCTCGGGGTAACGCTCTGGAAAGAGAATCCCGTTGAAGCCGTCGTGGATGCCGTAGCTTTCCCAACCCCGATTGGCCGCGGCAATGACCACGGAACGGATCACGGCATTGAGGCCCGGAGCGTCGCCACCGCCGGTGCAGATGGCAATGCGTCGAATGGGACTGGTCATAGGAACTCCTGGTCTGGGAATAAGGAATGAGAGCGGGCGATAGCCGGTAAACTCAGCTCAGGGCGGCAAACAGCGCATCGCGAATGCTGTCGAGCGACCCGACGCCGCTGACCTTGCGGTATTTTGGCGCACGCGCATCGCCGGTGGCAGTCCACTTGGCGTAAAAATCCACCAGCGGCTTGGTCTGGCTGTGATACACCGACAGGCGCTTCTTGACGGTTTCTTCCTGGTCGTCGGCGCGCTGGATGAGATCCTCGCCGCTAACGTCGTCTTTGCCTGCCACCTTGGGCGGATTAAATTTGACGTGATAGGTTCGGCCCGAGCCCAGATGGACGCGCCGACCGCTCATGCGCGTAATGATCTCCTCGTCGGCGACGTCGATTTCCAGTACGTAGTCCAAGTTGACGCCGCGGTCGCGCAGCGCTTCAGCCTGCGGAATGGTGCGCGGGAAACCGTCGAACAGAAAGCCCTTGGCGCAATCCGGCTGCTTCAGCCGCTCGGCGATCAGGCCGAGGATCAGACCATCGGATACCAGTCCGCCGGCATCCATAACCTTCTTCGCCTCCAAGCCGAGAGGCGTTCCGGCGCGAACTGCGGCTCGCAGCATGTCACCGGTGGAAATCTGTGGAATCGTGTAACGCTCGCAAATAAAAGCAGCTTGAGTACCTTTCCCCGCACCCGGGGGACCGAGAAGAATCAGACGCATGGCAGCTCCAATAGATTAAAAAAACCATCTTACGCTTTGGGAATTTAACATGTCTCAAATGCCTATTTGTTGGCGCATCTCAAAAAAGTGGCATTAATGTTTATGATTGACATTGGATTGACAACCGTAATGCCTTAACTCCAATAGTACTCACGCTGTCGTGATCACTCCGCGATCACAAGGATAATGACCCTGAGCGGTCCTCCGTAGAGACCAAAAAAGCAGACTTTCTTCGTCCGACATAACCGGCGCAAGCGGCTTCATTGATTGCGGCCGTGTTGATGGATGGGTAAGGCGTAGGGCTACAATTCTTCCTCGAAAAAATCGGAGTCTATCTTTTTCAATTCGAACACATCCATTACGGAAACTCCAACGCCGTAGTCGATCATGTACTTGGACAGTTGGTAGCCATCGATAAGGACGATGCGGGAGGAGTAGTCTTTCAACGAAGCTCGGGCATCCTTTGTGAAAGTCGACGTGGTAATGAAAATACCCTTAGTCGCTTTCTTCTTAGACAACGCTCCTGAAAACTGATCAAGATCGGGGCTGCCTACGGGCTTATCAGTCCAGCGCTTCGCTTGAATATAGATATTGTCGAGACCAAGTTTGTCTTCTCGAATTACTCCATCAATGCCACCATCCCCGGTCTTTCCGAGCGCAGCGCCGGCATCCTTGAGCGAGCCACCGTACCCCATCTTTAATAGGACGTGGATTACGAGACGTTCAAAGAATTGGGGCGAACACTTCTTGACTCGGTCCAGTAACTCAGTAGTAAGTGCCTTGCGAAATTGCTCATAGAAGGATGCAATAGATTCGATAGGAGTCTCTTGTGGTTCAGCATCGGACTCCGCCTTGGTTGGCTTCTTCTTACCCTGAAAGGCTCTGAATTCCTCAAACTGCGAAAGCAGCTTGTTATCGATTTTTGCGGGTGTCGTCTTGAGAACCGTTATGCCGCGCGGAGTAAGTCGAAAGTAACCCCGTTTCGGAGCCTCAAGTAATCCAGCTTTCTGCAGATAGGTACGAGCCCATGAAACGCGGGATGAAAACTTGAACGTGCCGCCACTTGGCAACAACTCCGTGCGTTCTTTGTCAGTTAACTTGAATCGCACAGCGAGCTGGTTTGCCGCATCGGATAGTTTTACTCCCTCGCTATTGGTGGCTGTAGCGATTTCAAGCAAGGGCAACATCAGGGTTTCGTAATCAGGAATAGGCATGATTGTGGAATGGCAAAAAAGGTTGTAATCGAGTTGAATCTGGGGGTGGAATTCAATTCGAGCCCAGATATCGTTACATCAAAGTCGGAACGGCGGCATTATGCAGGTGGCACGGTTCGTAGGATGGGTTACCCGAGTTTCTTCAACCAGTCTGGATGTTTTTGAACCAGAAGCTGCAAGGCAGCGTCCATGCGGGTCTGCCAGCCTTCGCCGGTCGAGCGGAAGTAAGATAGGACTTCCGGGCTGTAGCGGACGCTTACCTGCTCCTTGCGAGCGGCACTGATCGGGCGTCCGCGTTTCTTGCGGTATGCCTCAACACCTTTTTGTATTTCATCGCGGGTCAAAGGACGATCATCTTCGCTCTTGCCGTCCCAAGCGTAATCGCCGCCCGGTGGTGCCTTCTTCACCGCTGCCAAAATTGTCTTACGCTGCGTAGTCATTTTCGAGCTACTCATGATAGACCTCTCGTTCTTCCTTGCTTGCAGTGCGAAAACTTATGATGTGCGGCTGTGTACCTGGTAGATGCACTACGGTTAGCACGGCAAGCCGGTCGAATACGTAAGCAAACGACTGCGTGCGCTCCTCATTGTTTCTGACCGTCTCCACGTCCAGCCGAAACTGGCTATCCAGTACCAAGTCCGCGTCCGCAAAATCCAATTGATGTTTGTCCAGATTGGTTACTCGCTTTTCCTCGCTCCAAGTAAATCGCGATCTCATTGATTTATTGTAGATGCGTTAATTAAATTGGTCAATGATTAATGCATCATTAAAGGCGATCGCCTTCGTAGGCGCATCGCACAATGCAATATCAATTACGAATCACGGATACCCAAGTCTCTCAAGCGCTTTGCTGGCCAAACGCCCGGCGCACACGTTCCAGATCTTCGGGGGTGTCGACTCCCGCTGCGGGTGCCTGCGCACAACTCACCACGCGTATGGCAAAGCCATGCCACAGTGCGCGCAACTGCTCCAGTGCTTCGTCATGCTCCAGCGGCGCCGGAGCGAGTTGACCGTATTGCCGCAGAAACCCGACACGGTAAGCATACAGACCGATATGCCGCTGCGCCGCAAAGCCGGCTGGCAGGACGGACTGGGTAAGTGCAAACGCATCGCGTTGCCAGGGAATCGGGGCGCGGGAAAAATACAAGGCGCGGCCACGGACGTCGCAAACGACTTTGACCACGTTCGGGTTGAAGAAGTCGGCGGCATTGCCGATCGCATGACTGGCGGTAGCGATCGCAGCGCCGGCATCAGTGCTCAAAGCGGCAGCGACATCCTTGAGCAGTGCCGGTTCGATCAGCGGTTCGTCGCCCTGAAGGTTGACCACGATCTCATCGTCGGCCCAACCCAGTCGTGTTGCCACCTCGGCGATGCGGTCGGTTCCGCTGGCATGATCGGAACGGGTCAGCAGCGCATTGAAGCCATAGGATTCAACGGCAGCGCGGATTTCCTCATGGTCGGTGGCAACCCAGACGCCATCGTTAGGGCAAGCTTGTGCCGCTTCGGCGACACGCACGATCATCGGTTTTCCGGCGATATCCGCCAAGGGTTTGCCTGGCAGACGCGTTGATGCGTAGCGTGCCGGGATGACGATGCGCAGGGTCATTACTTAAGCTTCGTCTGCTTCGAGGCTGCGCGCCTCATCCTCCAGCATCACCGGAATGTCATCCTTGATCCGGTAAGCCAGCCGGCAGGGCTTGCAAACCAATTCAGCTTGCGGCTTGCGGTAATCGAGCGGCCCCTTGCAGATTGGGCAGACAAGAATTTCAAGCAGGCGGGCGTCCATGTGGTTTCTCCACGATGCGGTTTTTAACATGAGCAGCGAGATCAATCCCCAAGGCTGAGGGATCGACCTGCGCCGTAATCGGCAGCACCCAAATCGGGCGATTGCTAAGGCCCGTGCATTTTACTGCATCCTTCTCCGTCATTAGCAGCGCGTCGGCGGCGATGGCGGAAAGATCGGCAGCGGTATACCGGTGATGATCCGGAAAAATATAAGTAGAAAAATCCAGGCCCAGTGCGGCGAGATGATCGAAAAAACGCTGTGGCGCGCCAATCCCTGCGACCGCAGCGGTATGCTGGTTGCGCAAGGCGGCGGCTTCGCAGGTCAAAGTCGGATCGGCAAGCGCATAAAAAGTGGTGCCAGCAAGATTCATTTGAAATGTTGGGACATGAGTTACCGGCGCTTTGGTTTTGCCGTTCAGCACCAGCGCATCGAAACTGTCCAGCCGGCCTGCCGGTTCGCGCAGCGGACCGGCAGGCAGCAGCCAGCCATTCATCAAGCCGCGTGAATCAAGCACTGCGATCTCGACGTCGCGTGCCAAGCGATAGTGCTGCAAGCCATCGTCGCTGAGAATCAGGTCGCACTCGGGATGTGCGGCCAGCAAGGCTTTGGCGGCGGCTACCCGATTGCGCCCAACGAATACCGGCAGACCGCTGCGCCGCTTGAGTAGCAGTGGTTCATCGCCTACTTCCAGCGCATTGGCATCCGTGAGCACTTCGCGTACCTGGCCACGGGGAAGATTGCCGCCATGGCCGCGGCTGACGATGCCGGGACTTCTGCCGGTTTGCGACAAACACAGCGCCAGCCACAAGCACAGCGGCGTTTTTCCGCTGCCGCCGACCGTAATGTTGCCGATAACTACTACTGGCACAGGCAGTCGATGGCTGGTGAGCAAACCTGAATGGTATAGCCAGCGACGCAGCGTCGCCAGCAGGAAGAAAATGCCTGCCAGTGGTAACAACAATAGCGCCAGCGTACCGCGCTTTTGCCAAGTGCGCTGTAGGGCCTGTCTCATGCAAAGGCTGATGCGAGCGGAAATGCTCAGCGTGTGGCGCTCTGGGTAGCGAAGGAGATGTGTGACAGGCCGGCCTGCTGCGCCGCCTGCATCACGTCGACCACGCTCTGGTGCGAGGTCTTGGCGTCGGCGCTGATGATGACCACCGGATCCTTGGCCGTATTGCCACCTGCTGCCGCGCGCTTAAGGGCAAGGCTGATCGAGCCGACGTCACGCGCACCGATGGCGCTGCGATTGACCATCACATTGCCCTGGTCGCTGACGATGACGTTGATCTCGTTGGGCTGATCCTGGGCCTGTTGCGCGTCGGCAGTGGGCAGATTGATCTCCAACCCGGCATACTTCGAATAGGTGGTAGTAATCATGAGAAAAATCAGAATTACCAGCAATACATCGATCATCGGGATCAGATTGATCTCCGGGTCTTCGTGCCGGTGGCCGCGCTGGAAATTCATGGTTTTATCCTCAGTGATGAACTACTTGCGTTCGCCGTGCACCAGTTCAACCAGCTTTACCGCCTGTTGCTCCATCTCGATCGTCAGACTTTCGACCATGG
Organism: Sterolibacterium sp.; assembly: GCA_028713555.1. Taxonomy (GTDB): domain Bacteria; phylum Pseudomonadota; class Gammaproteobacteria; order Burkholderiales; family Rhodocyclaceae; genus JACRAR01. The sequence goes on from JAQTOA010000006.1 coordinate 10,454, forward strand.
AACGGAAGTGGCGATAGAAAATCATGCTGGGAATGGCGATGATCAGGCCGAAACCGGTGTTGTAGAGCGCTACCGAAATGCCATGGGCGAGCGCCTGCGGATTATTGCCGGAGGCGGTCGGCGAGCCGAATATCTCGATCATGCCGACCACGGTGCCGAACAAGCCCATCAGCGGGCTGATCGAGGCGATGGTGCCGAGGCTGGTGAGAAAACGTGCCATCTCGTGGGCGCCGCTGCGGCCGGCCTCCTCAATGGCTTCCCGCATCACTTCGCGCGAACTTTTGACGTTGCGCAATCCGGCGGCGAAAACCCTGCCTAACGGCGAGTGTCCTTCCAGGCGCTGCAACATCTGGTCCGTCACGCCGTTTTGGCGATAGTCACCAACTACGCTGGCGAGCAAGCCGGCAGGGACGATCTTGGTGCGGCGCAGGGCCGTGGAGCGCTCGATAATCAGGGCGACGGCAATGATGGAAGCCAACAAGAGCGGGTAAATTGGCCAACCGGCGGCTTGAATGATTGAGAACACGCAATACTCCTTACGACATCAGAATGAGCGCGCACTTTAGCCTGAGGCGTGAATTTCGGCAAGGCGGATTCGCAGCGAGGAAGTGCCTTCCGCTACAATTACCGCCATGCCGATGCCGCTGCAATCCCCACGAGAAGATACCAACGCCATTGTCGCCACCTGGCGCGCAAGCTTGGCAAAGGCCGCTGCCGCACCCGTGGCTGTCCCAATGCCGCACAACGACGTGGATCTGACGATTGCGGTGCTTGCGGAATTTGTCGCCGTTACGCTCAAGGCCGGACAAACCTTGTTGCTCGCGGTCCCCGACGACAAATGGTTGCCGGAACTTTCCAACGCGCTGGATCTTGCTTTGCGTCCGCTATGCCTGGTACTGCCGGAACCGGGTTTCGCTGCCGATATTGCCCTGCGCGCAACACTTTCGCTGCTGAAAAGCCGCCTTTCTCGCGGCGGCGAGGCGAGCTGCCGCGCCGCTTGGGATGCGCAGCGTAGCCGCCTCGATCAACATGCGGCGTTGTGGCAGGCCGCGCTCGGCTGGAGCGCGCGGGGCAGTGCTGACAGTACCCGGCCGGGAAAAGTGGGTGAATTGTTTCCGGTTTGCATCCTGGCCGGAGAGCAGGCCGAGATACTCACCGATACGCCGCGCGACCTGCTGCTCTTGCTTGATCCGCCGCGACTAGCGGAAATCCTGCCGCAACTGCGGGCACGCGGCAAGCAAATCCTGCTGCTGCAAGACGTTACGGCAGGCGGCGGAATGGTTCGGGTTGACGCGGAGACACGCCTTAAGGTCGAGTTCGAAATGCTGGCGCAGGAACTCGGAGAAATGGAGCTTGAATTCGCCACTGTCCAGGGCGAGTTGGCTGAGTTTACCCGCCTTTATCACGCCCGCGTCGGTTCCCGCATGATTGAGCTCGATGCGCTGCAGGCAAGGATTGCCCGCAAGTACGCGGATAGTATTGCAGCGGATGTTGCCGCACAACACCATGCAGAGCAGGCCCAGGCCCAGGCCGAAAGATCCCGGCGCGAGCACAGGCGTTTTACCGAACTCGACAGGGAAACCGAAAAGCCTTTCACGCCATCCGCCGATCTGAAGCGTCTGTTCCGCCAATTGGCGCAGAAAATTCATCCCGACCGCGCTGTAGATGAGACCGACCGGGTTTGGCGTAGCGAACTGATGAGCGAGGCCAACCGGGCTTATCGCGCCGGTGACGAAATGGTGCTGCATGAAATACTTAGTCAATGGCAAGCAGGTCAGCGTGAGCAGCGTCCGGGCCGGGAAAGTGCACCGCAGGGACTGGCGCGACAGGTGGCTCGCATGCAGCGGCGCTTGGCGGAGATTGAGACGGAGCTCAACCGGCTAATCGCCTCGCGGCTATATGAGTTGTTCGCCGCTGCGAACCTGGCCCGGCAATGCGGTCGCGACTTGTTGCAGGAACTGGCCGAGCAACTCGACGGGCAGATCGCGGCGGCGAAGTTGCGTTTGGAGCAACTTGAAGCCTAATTAAGCTTGTCGCCGCGTTCAACGCGTTCGAGGAAGGCTTGCGCCGCTTCGTTACCCAGATGCGCTGCGCTACGCAGCCATTTCATCGCCAGGCGCGGGCTGCGCGCAACACCGTCGCCACGATAATAGGCGCAGCCAAGTTCGTATTGCGCATCGGCTTCGCCGAGCGCCGCCGCCATGCGCAGCCTGCGCACTCCCTCGCGAATGTTCTGGGCATTCCGTTCTGCTCCTTGGCCATGCAACAGGCAGAACCCCAAGCTGTACATGGCATAGGCGTCCTCGTGCTGTCCCACGGCTTGCTCGTACCAGCGCAACGCCTCGCGATAGTTTTTGGTGACGCCCTGACCGAAGTAATACATATCGGCCAGCGCCAGCTTGGCGTCGAACAGGCGTGCCGCTTTGCGATACCAGACCAGCGCCTGGCTATACTCGCGCGGTGTGCCTATGCCGTGCCGGTAGCATTCGCCGAGCATGAATGCAGCGCGGCTATGGCCTAGCTCGCCGGCTTTGCGATAGAAAACCACTGCTTGTGATGCATCGGCGGCGACATTTTCGCCATGCATCAGCTGCTCGGCACGAGAATAATAATATCGTTCCAGTTCGCCCAGCGCCGGTTGCCAACCGAGTTCCGCTGCCGCGCGCAGCAACTGCTCGCCGCGTTTCAGATTGATGCGCACTCCGACGCCGTGCAGATGGCAGCGGCCCAACTCTGCCATGGCATGGGGTTCGCCGGCAGATGCAGCGCTGCGATAGTGTTCGATGGCTAGTGCGAAATCGCGTGCTACTCCCTCTCCCTGCTCATAACATTCGCCCAGCCAGACCAGCGCTGCGGCATCCTTGTTATCCGCCGCACGACGGTACCAGGCGACGGCCAACTGCGAATTGGCGGCGACGCCGTCGCCATAGCGATAGCAATGACCCAGCTTGAGTTGTGCTCGGCTGTGGCCTTGGCGCGCCGCCGCGCGATACCAGCGGATTGCCTCCGCCATGTCTTGAGGCAGACCACCGCGGCCGAAAGCGTGCCATTCGCCGAATTCGTATTCGGCATCGCGATTGCCGAGTTCGGCCGCGCGTCGATACCAGCCGAGGCCAGTTTGCGGATCGTGCGTCACGCCGTAGCCGAAGACGAAGCATTGGCCTAGCAGGAACATTGCGCCAGTGATGCGCTTCCTGGCTGCGGCGCGAAACCAGCTTGCCGCTTCGGCAAAATCCTGACGCACGCCTTCGCCGGCGTACAGGCACATGCCAAGGCAATACATTGCCGCAGCGTTTTCTCCCTTGGCTGCGTTCCGCCACAACTGCACAGCCGCGCTGCGATCTTCAGCGACGCCGCGACCGAAGAAATAACAACGCGCCAACAGGTCGCGTGCGCGCTGGTGTCCTTGGTCGGCTGCATGGCGCAACCAGCGAGCTGCTTCGGCGAAGTCGCGCTTGCCGGCAAGTCCGAAGTAAAGTGAACGCCCCAGCCAATATTGGGACAGGCGTGCGCCCATGCCGCCCATGCTGGCGGCGGCACGAAACAAATCCACCGCCCTGGTGGCATCTCTGGTCATGCCGTGTCCGCGCAGCAAGCACAGACCCAGCCAAGTCAGGCCGCGCAGATCGTCGCGCGCTGCTGCATGCTCGAACAGGCGCGCCGCCTCGACCTGATCTCTAGGCAAGCCGAAACCGTGGTAGAGCAGCCAGCCGAGCACTGCTTCGCCCGCCGCACAGCCGCGCTCGGCGCTCGACGTCGCCCAACGTACGGACAGGGGATGGGATTTGACCAGCCCCTCGCCGACGGCGTAGCGCCAAGCCATTTCCGCTTGGGCTTGGGCATTGCCGGCTTCCGCCATGCGTATCAGTTCGGCCAGCGGCAGCTTGCGCCAGAACTCATCGACCGAACCGAGCAGTTCGATACCTTGCGCCGCGCCGCGCTCAATCAGGCTGGTCTCCAGCGCCTCGCGAAAAATGCCGAGCAATGCCGGTGAGTGAAGTGGGATCAGCGCGTCTGACATGGCAGTTGAACGGGAGTGATGGTCATGGTTCCGCAACCTGCTGAAGTAATCCTTGCTGCAACACCAGCTTGCCTGATTCTGAAGTTACCCAATGATACTGATGTCATATGTTTGGCGTGATTCGCTTATCCACAAAATCTGTGGATAAGCTTGTGGATTGATAGGGGGCGGAATCGCTAAATCGGCATCCCGCAAGCTCTTTTTCTACGTCGCCACAAAATGAAGCTTTTGTTTCGTGATATAAAAAACAACAACTTACTTAAAAGGTTCCGTTGCCACACGGGCTAGCACGGCATCCTGCAATATATCTGGTAGTTGATGCGAATTCAGCTACAATCCACCAAGAAATTTCAATTCTTGTCAACACTTTTCCAAACTTCGCGCATGTCACCTGAAGTCCTGACCGTTTCTGCATTGAACAACCGCGCTAGCGAGGTCTTGCTGAAAAATTTCCCCTTGCTCTGGGTCGCTGGTGAAGTTTCCAACCTCACCCGTGCGGCTTCCGGGCATGTTTATTTTTCTCTCAAGGACAAAACCGCCCAGGTACGTTGCGTGATGTTCCGTAACCGTTCCCAACTGATTGCGTGGCGACTGGAAAACGGCCAACAAGTTGAAGTGCAGGCGCTCGTGACATTGTACGCGGCGCGCGGCGATTTCCAACTCAACATCGAGGGAATGCGCCGAGCCGGCATTGGTGCGTTTTACGAAGCCTACGTGCGACTCCGTGAGCAGTTGGAGCGCGAAGGTTTGTTTGCGACAGAGAAAAACCTGCCTCTGCCGCGTTTTCCTCGTCGCGTTTGCATCATTAGTTCGCCGCAAGCGGCGGCGTTGCGCGATATTTTCAGCACCTTGCAACGTCGGGCACCGCATCTGCAAGCGATTCTTTATCCGGTCCCGGTGCAGGGAGAGGACGCTGCCGGCAAGATTGCCGCGGCTATCGCGCTGGCCGGTGCGCGCGCCGCACAAGACAAGTTCGATGTATTGATTCTGGCTCGCGGCGGCGGCGGCATTGAAGATCTCTGGGCATTCAACGAAGAAGCTGTAGCTCGCGCCATTGCCGCCTGTCCGTTGCCCGTGGTAAGCGGCATCGGCCATGAGACGGATACCTGCATCGCCGATCTGGTTGCTGACCAGCGCGCGGCAACGCCGACGGCGGCGGCGGAATTGGTCAGCGCCGGATGGTTCGCCGCAACGCAGCAACTTGCCGTGCTCGGTAACTCCATGCAGCGCAGTTTGCGCGGCTTGCTGGAAACACGCATGCAACGCATCGATCTGCTTGCCCATCGGCTGGTGCATCCTGGCAGAAAACTGGCGCACAATCGTCAAGTCGCAGCGCATTTGTCCACGCGACTCAACGCCGCACTCGGCAGACGTTTGCGGCGGGATGCTGTTGAACTGGAACGCTGGCGCTTGCGCTTGAGCCAGGCTCGGCCGACCACCCAGCCGGTAGTGTCACGCCTGGCTTTGGCCGAACAGCGCCTCAGTTCGGCAGTGAAATGTGGTCTGGCGGCACAGCAGGCTCGGTTGGGCACACTGGCAGTTGCTCTCGCTCAGCTCAGTCCTCAGGCAACGCTGGACCGTGGCTACAGCATCGTCCGTGACAGCCATGGTGCTGTGGTATTCGATAGTCGTCAACTCGCGGCTGGGGATGCTATCGAATTGCATTTCGCCAAAGGTGGGGCGCATGCGCACATTGATAAGGTGAGTGAATCACAAAATGGTTTGCGAAATTCACAATAACCGACTAATATGGTCCAGTATTGTGAAGTACCCTTTTATCTGCTCACAGGAGAAATGCCATGGAACACACTCTACCCCCTCTACCCTTTGCGATGGATGCCTTAGTACCACACATCTCCAAGGAGACTTTCGAGTACCACTATGGCAAACATCATCAGGCCTACGTTACTAATCTAAACAATCTGGTCAAGGGTACCGAGTATGAAAGTCTCAATCTTGAGGCAATCGTCAAAAAAGCTCCGGCTGGTGGTGTTTATAACAATTCCGCCCAGGTCTGGAACCACACCTTCTTCTGGAACAGCCTGAAACCGAATGGCGGTGGCGTTCCGAGCGGCGCCTTGGCAACTGCCATCAACAAAAAGTGGGGATCGTTCGACGAGTTCAAGAAGGCCTTCCAGGCTTCCGCAGTCGGCAACTTTGGTTCGGGCTGGACCTGGCTGGTGAAGAAGCCTGACGGCAGTGTCGACATCGTCAATATGGGGGCCGCCGGCACCCCACTGACCACTGGTGACAAAGCTTTGCTTTGCATCGACGTATGGGAGCATGCCTACTACATCGATTACCGCAACGCCCGGCCGAAGTTCGTCGAAACCTTTCTTAACAACCTGGCAAATTGGGACTTCGCGGCGAAGAATTTTGCCTGATCAATAGGCTTGTTTCGTTGCCGGATGGAACCTCCCCGGGGGGTGTGCTCGATTGAGCGAGGTGTGCCAATCAACTGTGAACACCCCTTAGCCAGAAGTATCACTTATGGCGACATTTCGGGATAGAATGCACGTTAGCCCCTATAACACATGCTGAGGAGTTAACGATGTTTAGATTTTCCGACGCCAAAATCTGGATCCGGCTGACCTTCTCCATTGCAATCATCATGGTCATAGCGGGGGGTGGCTGGCTCGTCTGGGAGGATTCGATTAAACGCCAGACGGCAACCGACCAGGCTCGTGATTTCTCCCAAAGCATGCATGACGCCACCATGGCTGGACTTACAGCCATGATGCTGACCGACAGCATGGCGCAGAGCAACCTGTTCCTCGATCAGATCAAGCAACTTTCGATTATCCGCGATCTGCGCGTGGTTCCTGGAGAACGCGCATTCGATGGCGTGACTACCGAAGCCAAAACCAAAGCGGCCAAGTTAACCCCCGATACGATTGAGTTGCAGGTGTTGCAATCCGGCAAGGAGGTGGTCGAAATCCGTTCGGACGAAAAGGGCTCGTACCTTCTGGCGGTGCGTCCCACGCCCAACTTCAAGAACTATCTGGGCAAGAACTGCATGATGTGTCACAGCGCCCCGGAGAACAATGTGCTCGGCGTCATCAGCATGAAGATTTCACTGGATAAAGTCGATGCTGCTCTTTACAGCCAGCGTCTCAAATCCTTCGTCGTTGCCATCCTGGTTGGTTTGCCGCTGGTGGCCTTCATTTGGTTCTTCATCCAAAAAGTAGTGACCACTCCCCTTGAGCATATGACCGCCGGTCTGCGCGACATTGCATCCGGCGAAGGCGATCTCACTCGCCGCCTAGATGTCACTGGCAAGGACGAGATTGGACAGGCTTCCGCCGTATTCAACGAAATGATGGACAAGTTCTCTTCCCTGGTGCGCCATGTCAGTGATTCCGCCAGCCAGGTTTCTGCTGCCGCTCACCAAATGGCTTCAGGCGCGGAGACGGTGGCCAGTTCATCCAGGAGTCAAAACGAAGCATCCACTGCGGCGGCAAGTGCTGTGGACCAGATCGCTGCCAGTATTGCTTCGGTTGCCCAGAGTGCAGACACCGTGCGCGAGCGATCGCACGAGAGCCTGCGCAAATCCGAGGAAGGCAATGCCAGTCTTTCCCGTCTCTCTGAGGGTGTCGGCAAGGTTGAGACGACAGTCAGGCAGATCGCCGACTCTGTGGGACAGTTCGTCCTCAGCACCGAGGCTATCACCAACATGACCCGCCAGGTCAAGGATATCGCCGACCAGACCAACCTCCTTGCCCTGAATGCCGCTATTGAGGCGGCACGCGCCGGCGAACAAGGCCGTGGTTTCGCGGTGGTTGCTGACGAGGTGCGCAAACTGGCCGAGAAGTCCTCATCCTCCGCCAGCGAGATCGACGCCATCACACGCACGTTGGGACAACAATCCGAGGCCGTCAAGCGTTCGATCGATGACGGCCTGGTGCACATGGCCGCCAGCCGAGAATCGGTAGCCATCGTCGAAAACATCCTATCCGCGGCCAGCGGTTCGGTTGCCGAAGTCGGCAGTGGCCTCGATTCGATTGCCGAGGCCACTGGCGAACAAAAACTTGCCGCCGCCAATGTCGCCGCAAGTATCGAGCATATTGCTTCCACGGCGCGCGAGAATAGCCGAGCTGTCGATCAGACTACTGCTGCTGCCCACAGTCTTGAGTCTTTGGCTGACAACCTCCAGGGCGTGGTTGGCCGCTTTAAGACTTGACGTTTGGCGAGCCCTTTAACCCGTCTGCGTCTGCGGACGGGTTGCATATGCCGCGCTAAAGTTTCAGTGACATTTCCGATAGGCATCATCCCTAGCGATTAAACTATGCCCACAACAGAATCCATTCGCGCCGTTGCACTGGTTGGTCACGGCGGTGCAGGCAAGACCACCCTTGCCGAGACCTTGCTGTTTCGCTCCGGCGCCATCAAAACACAAGGCAGCGTGGAAAAAGGCAATACCGTCTGCGACTTCGATGCGCAGGAAAAAACCGCTGGCCACTCGCTCAACTCTGCTCTGGTGCATTTCAACTGGAACAATGTGCAGGTGCATCTGGTGGATACCCCTGGCTATCCGGACTTCGCTGGCCAGGCGATTGCCGCACTGGCGGCCGTGGATACGGCGCTGATCGTCATCAATGCCCAGACGGGCATCGAGCTTTCCGCTGTGCGTATGATGAAGTGGGCTGCGGCCCGCAATCTGTGCCGGATGATCGTGATCAACAAGATCGATGCCGACAATGTCGACCTGCCCGGGTTGGTCAACGATATCCGCGCCCGCTTCGGTAACGAATGCATGCTGCTGGACCTGCCGGCACATGGCCGTAGCGAAGTGGTCGAGGTGCTCGGCCACACGGCTGGCGATGCGGATTTCGAGTCGGTGGCGGCAGCTCACCGCGCCCTGATCGACCAGATCGTCGAAGAAGATGAAAAATTGCTGGCAAGCTATCTTGAAGACGGTGAAGATCCCTCTCTCGACAAATTGCACGCGCCGTTCGAGAAAGCGCTGCGTGCCGGCCACCTGATTCCGATCATGTTTGTCTCGGCGAAGACCGGCGCCGGTATTACCGAGTTGCTGGAGGTGTTGGAAAGACTGGCGCCCAATCCGCGCGAAGGCAATCCGCCGCCCTTCTTCAAAGGCGAACCGGGGGGGGAGGTCGAGGAATTTGATGCTGTGCACGACGCCGATCGGCATGTGCTGGCGCACGTTTTCAAAGTCGTTGTCGATCCTTATCTGGGCAAGATCGGAATATTCCGTGTGCATCAGGGCACGCTCAGGAAGGATGCGCAACTTTATGTCGGATCGAGCCGCCGTTCGTTCAAGGTCAGCCATCTATACAAGTTGCAGGGCAAGGACAGCATAGAAGTAGACGAGTTGCTGCCTGGCGAATTGGGCGCCATCGCCAAAGTCGATGAGATCGAGTTCGATACCGTGCTGCATGACTCGCACGAGGAAGATCACATTCATCTCAAGCCGCTCGAATTTCCCCAGCCGATGGAGGGCTTGGCGGTCGAGACCAAGCGCAAGGGGGATGAGCAGCGTCTCTTCGACATCCTGCACAAACTTGAGCTGGAAGATCCCTGCTTCGTGGTCGAACGTCATCCGACCAGCAACGAAACCGTGATTCATGGCTTGGGCGAGATGCATCTGCGCAGCAAACTGGAGAAGATGTCGAGCCAGTTCAAGCTTGAAGTTTCCACTTCGCCGCCCCGTATCCCCTATCGCGAGACCATTACCAAGAAGGCTGAAGCCACGCACCGTCACAAGAAGCAGAGCGGCGGCGCCGGACAGTTTGGCGAGGTGGCCTTGCGCGTCGAGCCGTTGCCGCGCGGTAGCGGATTCGAGTTCGTCGATGCCGTCAAGGGCGGCACCATTCCTGGAGTGTTTATTCCCGCGGTGGAAAAAGGCGTGCGCATGGCGCTCGATGCGGGGGTTATCGCCGGCCAGCAGGTGGTCGATTTACGCGTAGTGGTGTATGACGGCAAACACCACCCGGTCGACTCCAAGGAAATCGCCTTCGTTTCCGCTGGTCGCAAGGCAGCCATGGCCGCGATCCGTGATGCCGCCGCGATTATTCTGGAGCCGATCGTCAATATGGAGGTCACCGCACCCGAATCGGCCATCGGCGATCTGACCGGCGATCTTTCCGGACGGCGCGGACACATCACCGGCACGGATGGACGCGGTCAAGGTTTCGTTGCGATAGCCGGCGAAGTGCCGCTAGCCGAAATTGCCGACTACCAATCACGCCTGAAGTCGCTGACGGCAGGGCAGGGTACTTATACGATAGAGTTCAGTCGTTACGCAGCAGTGCCGCCACAAATCCAGCAGAAGCTAGTCGCACAGCACAAGGTAGAGGAAGAAGAAGACTAAGCGTCTGTCTCGAATAGGATCTATTGGGCAATTCGAGGCCGCGTTTTTCTTAGACGCTATGCGGCATTGGCGTAACTGCCGCGTGTTGGCTTTGGGTGTGGCGCAAAGCAGTTTCGCCAACAGCAGGAAAAGGTCGTGCCCCTGGTTGCCGGCCGCATGCTGGAAGTCGGCATCGGAACTGGCCTGAACATCCCTCACTATGATAAATCCATGATCGGCAAGATGGTCGGATGCGAACCACCCGCCCTGCGCATGCACCATCTTGCGTTCCAGCGAATCAAAAGTGTGGGGCTAGATGTGGCTGATGGAAAGAGATTGCCGGCGGCTGCCACATTGTGACCGGGATGCGCCGGCCCTGCTGGCAGAGGCCGGATTCGAGTGCGGGAACAGGCAAGCTAAGTATATTCCTGGTCTCAGGCTGTTTTCCTATAACTATTGGGGTGACGCATTCTCGGCCTGATATGGGTTACACCGTGCGCTCAAATAATTGACTGACGCGATTGCTCTCGCCAAGGATTAGCTGAGCAATCTGATCCAGTGAGTCCTGATTGATAGCCTCAGGTTGCAACTGATATTCCATGATGCCGAAGCGCTCGATATGGCGGGTTCTGAGCAACAGCTTGCCGGTCTCATAGTTGCCGGCCAGCATCAGGCCGGCTTTGATTTCGCAGGGAAAGGTGAATGTGGCGCGCTCGATATGGCCGCGTTCGTTGCGTCCCTCGTCGACGGTAAACGCGATGTTGTAATCGAACAGGGCCTTGCGCAGTTTTTCCAGGGCGGGATTTTCGCGCGTGACGCGGAACTGCTTCTGGCTTGCCAGTCGATAGCGAAGTGTCACCTGATCATAAAGTCGATTGTCCGAAGAGGTTTCCTGCATGCGGAAATCGGCGCGTCCTTCCTGCCATGCCATGCCATCAAAATCTGCTGCGCCGAAAAAAGAATACACCTTGGCGTAGGGCGGCTTGAGGATGTTGAGTTGTTGAACCAAGTCGTCCAAGTATTGGTAGGCCATGCCCAGCGCCGAGTGGATGCGCTGGAGAACCTCGTCGCGCTGCGACGATTTCTGGTTTTCGCTTTGCTGTTTCGCCAGCGCCTGTTGCTTGAGATTGTCCAGCAAGCTGCTGGCGATAGCCGGTGGAGCGGTAGGCTGCATGGCCGAGGATGGGTTCAAGTGCAAGTCTGGAGGGGGCGTACGCGGGGCGGGCGCCGTAATGGGAACTGCTTTGGGCGTTGCTGCCGCAACAGCGGGTTGCGGCGCAGCCGCACGCAAAGGTTTTGGCGGTGGTGGCGTTGCGCTGGCAACGGCAGGTGCTCCGACAGGTGCTTCCTGAAGTGAAAACTTATCGATATCCGCCAACAGACGATCCCGACTGTCGGGCCAATTCTCGTTTGCCATTTGCTAATCCCCGTAAGCCAAATCAGATTCCAGATTCATGTGGCAATTATCCGCCGTTGCCTGTTGCCGTCAATCGGCGCCGCCGCAGCGTCGGCAACAGCGCGCCGATCGCCAACAGCAAGGCTAGTGTATTTCCACAGTAGGCAAAAGGCGTCATGCCGGTGTAGCCGCTCACCTCGACCATCAGCGCATTGGCAGTGAATGCCGGTAATGCGGCGGTGACCACGCCGTCCGGACGCACCGCAGCCGTCATGCCGGTATTGGTGGCGCGCAGCATGTAGCGGCCGGTTTCCAAGGCGCGCAACTGGGCGATTTGCAGATGTTGCGGTTGCGCCAACGAATCGCCGAACCAGGCGGTGTTGGAGAGATTGATCAGCAGTGTCGCCTGCGGCAACGCCTGGAGTATTTCCTCGCCGAACAGGTCCTCGTAGCAAATATTTGGCGCGACCTTTTGTCCGGCGATTTCCAGCGCGGGCTGATGCGGCGGCCCGGCGCTGAATTCGGACATCGGCATGCGCAGCAGAGCCAGAAACCACATAAAGCCCGGCGGCACAAATTCGCCAAATGGCACCAAGTGCCTCTTGGCGTACACCTGCGGCCGGCTGGCTGAAGAAATCGCCACGGCGGCGTTGCTATAGCTCTCGGTTTTGCCTGCTTCGCGGCTGCCGCGGTTGATTACCGCGACGCCGAACAGCGTCGGACCATTCGCGGCGAGTTCATCCAGATACTCCTGGGGCACTTCGTCGAGGAACATCGGCAGCGCCGTCTCAGGCATTACCACGAGCTGTGCCGGATGCGCCCGCGCCATTCGCGCGTATGTCAGCAGTGAAATATACACGCGGTCGTCATCCCATTTCGTGTCCTGAGAAATATTTCCCTGCAGCAGGCTGACCTTCAGCGGTGCGCTGATCGGCTGCGTCCACTCCACCTGTTGCAGCAAATAGCCGCCGGCCATCGCGCAGAGTACCGCCAACCATGCGACTGGACGCCGCCACCATAAGGCAAGACAGGCCGCCAGCAGTACGACAACGAGGCTCACGCCATACACGCCAAGCACCGCCACAAAGCCGGCGAGTGGGCTGGGCGGGCTCTGGGAATAGCCGATGACCAGCCACGGGAACCCGGTTAACAACCAGCCGCGCAACCACTCGCTGAGCATCCAGAGTCCGGCCAGGAGTAGAGCGTCGCGCCAGGGCTGGCCGCTGCGCAGCCGACTGAACAGTCCGCCGGCCAGTGCTGGAAAGAGCGCGAGGAAAGCGCAAAACAAAAAGGTGGCGACTGCGGCAATCGGCATCGCCATGCCGCCGACATCATGTAGGCTGATGTAGATCCAGGAAACTCCGCCGAGAAAGCAGCCAAAACCCCACAGCCAACCCAGCCCGGCAGCGTGACGTGGGCTGCGGGCATTACGCCAGAGTGAAAACAATAGCGCCAATGTGACCAGTGGCAACGGAAACAGATATAACGGCGCGAAGCCGCAGACGGTCAGCGCGCCCAGCAGCAACGCAGCAAGTTCAGCACTGTGAGCTCGACACCAAAGACCCAAGCGGTTAGCCATCCAGGGCCATGGCGCTCTGCGGGTCAACCAGCAACGTGTGTATCCGCCGGCTGTCGGCACGTAGCACCTGGATGCGCAGGCGATCTATCTGCAGAGTCTCGCCTCGCTTGGGAAGCCGTCCGAGGTGATGAATCACCAAGCCGCCAAGCGTATCGAATTCCTCGTCGGGGAAATTGGTGTTGAAGGCAGCATTGAGGTCGTCGATTTCCGTGGTGGCCTTGACGCGGTAGCGGCCGGCGTTGTCGAGGACGATATTGTCGGCAGCCTCATCGAAATCGTATTCGTCTTCGATGTCGCCGACGATTTGTTCAAGCACATCCTCGATAGTGACGAGGCCCGCTACCCCGCCGTATTCGTCGACGACGATAGCCATGTGGTTGCGCGAGGCGCGGAACTCCCGGAGCAGCACGTTGAGGCGCTTGGATTCGGGGACAAACACCGCTGGCCGAAGGGTGTCGCGCAGGTCGAAGTCCATATCGGCGAAATAGCGCAACAGGTCTTTCGCCAACAGAATACCAAGGACGTCATCGCGATTTTCGCCAATCGCGGGAAAGCGCGAGTGAGCGGTTTCAATAACGAATTTGGTGATCTGTTCTGGCGTCTCATCAATCGCGATAATATCCATCTGGGCACGCGGCACCATGATGTCGCGCACTTGCATGTCGGAAACGCCAAGCGCGCCTTCGATGATGGACAGCACGTCGGCATCGAGCAGGTTGCGCTCGAAGGAAGCATGCAGCAGTTCGAGGAGTTGCTCGCGGTCTTCCGGCGCGCGGGTCAGCAGCGCGGAAAGACGTTCGAGCAGCGTAGGTCGACTTCCAGGTTCCATAACGTTGATTCAACTTTTCATCGAGTAGGTTCAGCGGAACGACTTGTTATGACGCATTGTATGGCCCGAGAAAACGTATTCCATTGAAATGGATCAGGTGTGAAGGCGCATCGGCCATCCACACTTGTTGGTAGTCCTGCGGCCAGGGTTCCAAACCTGTCATCAATCATCGCCTGAGTCAGTTGTCCTTGTCTCATCGCCCATTGTCCAAGCTCGATCAGCGCGTCACGACTTGGGTACTTCATCAGCCTGAGGTCGGTAGCGTTAATTTGTGTATGGCCGCTGAAGCGTCGGAAATATTCATCCACAGCCGTGGTATTTAGAAACAAAGTTAGTCCACGAACAAGCGTTTCGGGTAAGCCATATTTATTCTCGTGAAATACATTCAGATGGTTCTCAAAACCCAGCATTGGAGCATCATCGAATACGGCTGGATTAACCACACTCGCAACGATTCGGCGTTTTTCCTCCTTGGAGGAGAATCGGCGCACTACACAGTAATAACCGTTAGGGTAAAGCCACTTTCCAGTATCGAGGGTATGCAGGATGGCGTTGGGCTTCTTCGAATCCGGTATCGGCCACGTGACTTCGCCTGCGCTGAAATGTCCGGGGTAGAGCAGAGGTACAGTGTTCTTTCCGGGCATGTCTTGCAGATGAGCTTTCATACGAAAATCTACCACTGGTCCGGTGGATACATTGATGCCAAGATCAACCAGAGAATAGCTGACGGTCGGGGATAGCTCGAAGGCGCTATTCTCAGGCGAGGTTGGTACATGGATGAATCGCTCCGAGTCGCCCGGGAACACGATCCGATCAAATGCGTGCTCATGGATCGCAAGATCAGCAAAGGTGTCGTCGGTTGACGTCGAAATTGTCACAGGCCCTTGCCGACCGCTCCGTTCTAACCGGACGATGATGTTTTCCTGAAGCACGTTGTCGTCTTTGAATGCTTTGCTGCGCGACTCAAACAAATGGATGTGATGAATGGCGGAATGCTTGAGCACCAAGTCGCGGAATGGACGGTAATAAGGACCATTGCAGAAGCTGCGCGGGATGATCGCCACAATCTGCCCACCAGGAGCCATCAACAATAGAGACAATGCAACAAAGGCCGTGTATAAATTAACGGTTTCAATGCCTGCTTGTCGAAGCAGAAGACGGTAACGGGAGTTGCTGCTTATCTTTTTATACGGAGGATTGAGAATTGCATGAGTAAAATCATTTTGCCCGAACTGTATTCTGTTGACTGCGAATTCTATGAAATCGCCGCCGGTAATTTCATATGAGAGCGGCAACTTTCCTGGGTATCCATGAAGCGAAGAGTGCAGTGCCGCATGAAGGTTTTCGTCCAGTTCGAAGGCCGATAGCTGTATTTCACTAAAACCTGGTTCTACTGTCACACACCTTTCCAGAAAAGCGCTGGAAAGCGAGCCGATCCCGGCTCCGGCATCAAGCAAGCGGCAAGACCCGTTGCACGCAGGAAAAAGCTTGGCCATGAATGCCGCGATTTTTGCGGGCGTCAGAAACTGGCCGAATTGCGACTTGGTCTTCGCCTCGGTACTCTTGGATATCAGTACTCTGGTTCGTTCAACCGTTGATAGCAATGGTGCGGCTCCAGTATGCGAATCCACTTCGTTTGACAGCAAAAAGTGTTCAATAAGGGTTGGGAACGCCTAGTCGGGCGAGAATTTCGCATTCCTTCGCCTCCATCACCGCGGCGGTGGAATCGACTTCATGCGTGTAACCCCGTAGATGAAGAATACCATGCACCACCAGATGGGCGAAATGGGCTTGTACCGGTTTTCCCTGCTGGGCCGCTTCCTGCAGTACCACCGGAACACATAACACCAAATCGCCGGACAGGCGCGGCGGCGGCTCATAGCCAAACGACAGCACGTTGGTCGGGTAATCCTTGTCGCGATACTGACGATTCAGCCGGCGCCCCTCTTCGGCATCAACAAAACGTATCGTAACCAAGGCATCGCAGGCTAGCGCCACGTTGACCCAGCGCCGCAATCTCCCTCTTGTTGGAAGAGCGGCATTGTCGCAGGCATATTGTACCGACAGTGAGAGCTTAGGGGTTGGCTTGTCCATACGCCTCATATGCTGCCACGATGCGTGCTACCAGCGGATGGCGCACCACATCTTCGGCGAGGAAATCGGTGAAGGCGATGCCGCGTACTTCAGCGAGTATGGTACGTGCCTCGATCAGGCCGCTTTTCTGGCCGCGCCCCAGGTCGATCTGGGTGACATCGCCGGTGATGACCGCCTTGGCGCCGATGCCGATGCGTGTCAGAAACATCTTCATCTGCTCCGGGGTGGTGTTTTGCGCTTCGTCCAAAATGATAAAGGCATGATTCAGGGTGCGTCCGCGCATGTAGGCGAGCGGGGCAACCTCGATTGCCTGACGTTCGAACATTTTGCCGACTTTTTCGAATCCCATCAGGTCGTAGAGCGCGTCGTAAAGCGGACGCAGATAGGGATCGACCTTCTGCGACAGATCGCCGGGCAGGAAGCCGAGGCGCTCGCCTGCTTCCACCGCCGGACGCGTCAGTACGATGCGGCTGACATGATCGCGCTCGAGCGCATCGACTGCACTAGCGACGGCGAGATAGGTCTTGCCGGTGCCGGCCGGGCCGATGCCGATGGTGATGTCGTGTTCCTGGATCTGGCGCAGGTACTGGACCTGGCGCGGAGTCCGGCCGTGCAGGTCGGCCTTGCGGGTCATCAGTCCGGGCGCCGGCGCCAAGGCCTGGCCGTTTGCGGCGCTGTGTCGCGCCAGTTCGATCAAGCCAAGCTGGACCTCGTCGATGGACAGCGGCGTCTTGGCCAGCGCGTAGAAATGGCGCAAGGCGGCGATGGCCTTCTGCGTGCCGCTGCCAGTAATTCGAAAGTGTTCGCCGCGTCGCCCAAGCACGACGTCATAAGCGGTCTCGATCTGGCGCAGATTTTCATCCAGTGCGCCGCAAAGGTTGGCGAGGCGCTCGTTATCGACAGGATCGAGGACAATATCTTGAGGACGCAAATTACGGCTCCTGATCTGGGGCAAGCATTTCGCCGCGTAGAGAATGCGCCAGGGCGGCGCTGATGCGTACATCGACGAACTGGCCGAGCAGTCGTGCCGGACCGGCGAAATTGACGACACGGTTGTTGTCGCTGCGGCCGCTCAGTTCATTCGGGTCTTTCCTGGCATGTCCTTCGACCAGCACGCGTTGCGCGCCGCCTACCATGGCCGCACTGCACGCGCTGGCTTGCTGCTCGATAAGTTGCTGCAATTGGCGCAGGCGAGCTTGCTTGACTTCCGGCGCCGTCGCGTCGGCCAGATCGGCAGCCGGCGTACCGGGCCGCGGACTGTAGAGAAAACTGAAACTGCCATCGAAACCCACGTCCTCGATCAATTTCATGGTGGCCGCAAAATCGGCCTCGGTTTCGCCCGGGAAGCCGACGATGAAATCCGACGAGAGTGACAGATCGGGCCGCGCCGCCCGGAGTTTTCTGACGATGCTCTTGTATTCGAGCGCGGTGTAGCCGCGCTTCATCGCCGCCAGGATGCGGTCGGCGCCTGATTGCACCGGTAGATGCAGATGCGAGACGAGTTTGGACACTTTTGCATAAGTGTCGATCAAGCGCTGCGTCATCTCGCGCGGGTGCGAGGTGGTGTAGCGAATCCGTTCAATGCCGGGTATTTCGGCAACGGTTTCGATCAGGAAGGCCAGGTCGACGCTTTCGTCGCTGTCCCCCTCATCCATCATGCCGCGATAGGCATTAACATTCTGGCCGAGCAGCGTTACCTCCTTGACGCCTTGCGCCGCCAGGCCGGCAACTTCGCTCAGCACGTCGGCGAATGGACGAGAAACTTCCTCGCCGCGCGTGTAGGGCACGATGCAGAAGCTGCAAAACTTCGAGCAACCCTCCATGATTGAGACGAAGGCTGCTGTACCTTCCTTGCGTGCCGGTGGCAGGGCGTCGAACTTCTCGATTGCCGGGAACGAGACATCGACTTGGCAACGGCCGCTGGCGCGGCGCGCGGCGATCAACTGGGGCAGCCGGTGCAGCGTTTGCGGGCCGAAGACGATATCCACATAGGGTGCGCGGGTAAGGATCGTTGCCCCTTCCTGGCTTGCCACGCAGCCGCCGACGCCGATTAGCAAATTCGGGTTCGAGCGCTTCAGATGCCTGACCCGGCCTAGCTCGTGAAACACTTTCTGTTGGGCATTTTCTCTCACCGAACAGGTATTGAACAGAATAATATCGGCATTATCCGGCGTATCGGTTGGCTCACTGCCTGCGGAATCGGCATGTTCGGCCAGCACATCGGCCATTCTGGCCGCGTCGTACTCATTCATTTGGCAGCCGAAGCTGCGGATATAGACTTTCTGCTTCATTCCGCTAATTATAGCGAACGCACTCTCGAATCTAGGATAATCCGCGCATGTTGCGATTGACCGAAGTCAGGTTGCCCCTCGATCATCCGGAAAGCGCCATCCGCGAGGCCATTCTCGAGCGGATGGGGATTACCGTGGATGATCTGATCCGCTATACGGTCTTTCGCCGCGGCTACGATGCCCGGAAAAAAACGGCGATTGTCCTGACGTATACGCTGGATGTTGAAGTTCAACGGCAGGCGGCGCTGCTCGAATCCCTGCGCGACGACCGGCGGGTGTCGCTCACTCCCGATACCCGCTACCATTTCGTGGCTCAAGCAGCTGGCGTCGTCGGGAATGAGGCAAAGCCTCGGCCGGTGGTGATAGGCTTTGGTCCCTGCGGCCTATTCGCCGGCCTGATCCTGGCGCAGATGGGTTTTCGCCCGATTATCCTGGAGCGTGGCAAGGCGGTACGCGAGCGCACCAAGGACACCTGGGGTCTGTGGCGCCGGGGCGAACTTAATCCGGAATCCAATGTCCAGTTCGGCGAGGGCGGCGCCGGCACGTTTTCCGACGGCAAGTTGCATAGCCAGATCAAAGACCCGCAATATCGTGCCCGCAAGGTACTGGCGGAGTTTGTCCAAGCCGGCGCTCCGGCCGAGATTCTCTACGTCAGCAAGCCTCACATCGGCACCTTCCGCCTGGTGACCGTGGTGGAAAACCTGCGCGCCAGCATCCTGGCGCTCGGCGGCGAGATTCGCTGCAACTGCCGGGTCGACGATTTGCTCATCGACCACGGACAGGTGTGCGGCGTGGTCCTCAACGGCGGCGAAAGAATTGCCACCGGGCATGTCATCCTGGCTGTCGGCCATAGCGCCCGCGACACCTTCCGGATGCTCCATCAGCGCGGCATTGCCATCGACGCCAAGCCCTTTTCGATCGGCTTGCGCATCGAGCATCCGCAATCCTTGATCGACCATGCCCGTTTCGGCAAGTTCGCCGGCCACCCGCTGCTCGGCGCCGCCGATTACCAGCTGGTGCATCACTGCCGCAATGGCCGCTCGGTCTACAGCTTCTGCATGTGCCCCGGTGGCACTGTGGTGGCGGCGGCCTCCGAGCCGGGCGGGGTGGTCACTAATGGCATGAGCCAATATTCGCGCAATGAGCGCAACGCCAATAGCGGCATTGTCGTTGGCATCACGCCGGCGGATTATCCGGGGCATCTGCTCGCCGGGATCGCTTTCCAACGCCACTGGGAGGAACGCGCCTTTGCTGCGGGAGGGGGCAACTACGCCGCGCCGGCGCAACGCGTCGGCGATTTCCTGGCCGGCCGACCCAGCGGCACGCAAGGCACAGTGCTGCCGTCCTACACGCCCGGCGTCAACTGGACCGATCTTTCCGCTTGTCTGCCCGATTATGTCATCGCGGCAATACGCGAGGCCATCCCCGCCTTTGACCGGCAGATCCGGGGATTCGCCATGGCCGATGCGGTCCTGACCGGCGTCGAGACGCGCACTTCTTCGCCGCTGCGCATCCAGCGTGATGCTGGCCTGCAGAGCATCAATTGTCGTGGCCTCTATCCGGCCGGAGAGGGGGCCGGCTATGCCGGTGGAATTCTGTCGTCGGCAGTGGATGGCATCAAGGTGGCCGAAGCGGTGGCCCTGAGCTTGGTCGGCGGTGTGCTTTGAGATGCCGTCTTGCTTACGTCGTATTGAATCGGCCTGAGGCGCCGAATGCGCTGGATGCAGACTTGAATCGCAAATTGTGGAGCAGCATTTTGCAGACGGGAATCGCACGACAACGGCAACTAAGGTTTAACTAGCGTATCTCGGAAAGAAGGCAAGATATGACCAACTTGATAGAAACCTATCGCGGCACCGTCTATCCGTGGCATTGCGATCACATGAACCACATGAATGTAATGTGGTATGTCGGCAAATTCGACGAGGCGACCTGGAATTTATTTACCCACCTTGGCATCACCCCAAGTTCCATGCGCGCCAGTGGCCGCGGAATGGCGGCGGTCGATCAGCGCATCGCTTATCTGCGCGAGTTGCATGCCGGAGACACGGTGGCGGTCCGATCAGGTGTGATCGAAGTCCGTGAGAAGCTTCTGCGTTTAGTCCATGAGATGCGCAACGCCGAAACCGGCGAAGTTTCTGCTGTCACCTTGATCGTCGGCGTGCATATCGATGCGGTGGGGCGCAAGTCCTGTCCACTGCCGCAATCCACTGTCGAACGCGCGAAGGAGTGCATCATTGATTACCGGCTACCTTGGTAGTTACGCGCCAATTACGCGTGCTGATAGAATGCGATACTCATGCCGGGGTGATGAAATTGGTAACCATAGCGGACTTAAAATCCGCCGCCCTTATAAGGCTTGCCGGTTCGAGTCCGGTCCCCGGCACCACGATAGTTTTATATTGTTTCGCGCAATACGAAACAAAGTGAAAAAACAGGCCGTTATATTTTCTGCCTATTGGACAGCCTGCAAGCTAATGATGATTTTTTAGTAAGGTGCAAAAGGTTGTATTATGAAGCAATAGGTGTAGAGTATGGACTCTATGCGAAGGAGAGAATGATGTCAATTGCATTGAAATTATCGGATGAACTTATTGAGATCGCAAGACCTCACGCTGCGGCGAAGCACCGTTCCGTTCCCAAGCAAATCGAGCATTGGGCAAGATTGGGGAAGGCAGTTGAAGACAATCCAGAATTGCCGGTTCAATTCATTAAGGATACGCTGCTGGCTGTTGAGGAAACCAAGGCTGGTCAACTCTCTGAATATCAGTTCGGTGCATGATGGTGTTGCGTGTTCTTGTTACGCCAACCTTCAACAAGGTCGTGAAAAAGCTGCCCGCCAGGGACAAGAAAGCAGTTGATGAGATAGTGAATATGATCGCCCATGACCCACATCTCGGCGAAGAAAAGAAAGGCGACCTGGTGGGTGTATTTGTTTTCAAATTCAAGATTAACAAACAAGAGGCATTGCTGGCATATGGACTCATGCCTAATAAGAAACAACCCAGAGATCTTGTGTTGTTAAGCCTGGGTTCGCACGAGAACTTTTACGACAATTTGAAGCGATGACTATAGAGCCCTAGCCCCAAAGAAGACCCTTCGGACACGGCTGATCATTGCAGAGGCGAAGGCGGCGCTTGCTCGGTTCGGTTCATTGTCATAATTGCGCTGCGCAGTGAGAGATAACCTTGAAGAGGATACGCAACTTATCTGCATTTCCCAGAGCCATAACTGGACCGTTACAATTTGGAGCCATAAGCGTGCCGAGCGGCACGTTTATGGCTCCGGGTACACTTTGGACTTCGCTACATTGTTCGTTGGTGGAGACGGGGAGGATCGAACTCCCGACCTATTGATTGCGAACCAATCGCTCTCCCAGCTGAGCTACGCCCCCAACGAATCGTTATTTTACAGATGATGTGACGGTAGGGGAAGTCTGCTTAAGCCAATCTTCGGCATCTTTGCGTAAATGGAGGCTTCCTATTGCGTGGTCTTGTCAATGGTCAGCTTGATGCCCTTTGCCCCCAACTTTACCGTACCGCTTTCGCCCACCAGATCGCCAGGTTGACGGATCGCTTGTCCAGACCTCGACACACGCGCATCGAGTATTACCGCAGATGCGGCGGAAAGCTTCTGATCGGGGTTGAGAGCCATGGAGTCATCGAGAGTGAAAGACAGCGGCAGATCGGCGGCACGTGCGCGCAGCAATGCCAAGGGCATGCGCGAGCCGTCGGTGGGGCGGGCATAGACGAATAGTGTATCGCCGGGTTGCACCTTGCCGGCCAGCGCCGGCGCCAATGTCACGCTGCCGCTGATGGATTTTCCTGGAGCAGCCTTGGCCACAGGTTTGGCGGCGCTAACGATTCCGCTCTTTTGGCGTAGATCGACGAGGGTGGCGGTGAGCGCTTTTGCGTCTTCGGATTCCGGCGGCAGCGTTCTGAGCAGTTTTTCCCAGTAACTGATTGCTTCAGGATAATCCTTCCGGTTGTAGGCGGCCGTTCCGGCCAGCGCTAGGGACATGGCGTGGTTCGGATCGATCTGGAGCGCACGCTTCACCAGTTCCAGCGGTTTGCCTTCGAGATTGCCATTGGCGCGCATCGCTATCAGATCGGCATATTCTGCGATCAACTGGGGTTCGGTATTAAGCAGGTCGCCAGTGCGCTCAAAGGCTTTTTCGGCGTCCTCGAAGCGGCGCATGGCTTTGTAGGAACGGCCGAGCATAACCCAGCCCTGCGGATTGTTGGGCTCCTTCTCGAGGCGCGAGGCAAGTTTTGCGACCATCTCATCTATCTGTCCAGCTGATAACTCATGTTGAGAACGCGTTTGTTGCATGGCTGCCGGGTTGCCAAGCCATGCATACAGCAAAATCGCCGCCAGCGGCAATACTAATGTCAGTGCCAGGGCAGTGCGCTTGGCCGGGCGAGCGGCGGCGGGAATAACATCGGCAACCGCAGCGTCCTGCAGCAAGCGGCGCTGCAATTCCACCCGTGCCTGTTCGCAATCGTTTTCGGCGAGATTACCGTTGGAGCGATCGCTCTCTAATTCGGCCAACTGATCACGGTAGATGGCGGTATTGAGCGCTTGGCGCGAAGCACTCTGGGCTGGGGTTTTGCGCCAGAGCAGCGGGCGCAGCAACCAGGCCAGTGCCAGCAACGCCAGCAGCGCTGCGGCTGTCAGGAAAGGTATGCTCATTGTTTGTCCCCACTTTGCTTCATCAGATTTTCGGCTTGCCGGCGTTCTTCGGCGGAGAGCAAACTCGCTTCCGTTTCCTCGACGCGTCCGCCGCGCCGCCGCAAATAAACCACCAGCGCAACGATGGCGCCCACCAGAAGCAGGAAAGGTCCAAACCACAGCAGGTAGGTGGAGGCATTCATCGGTGGGCGATAACGGACGAAATCGCCATAGCGACTGACCATGAAGTCCATGATTTCCTGGTCGCTCTTGCCCTGCTTGATCAGCGTGCGGATTTCGCGCCGCAAATCCTGCGCTAGCTCGGCGCGCGAGCCGGATAGAGACTCGTTCTGGCAGACCAGACAGCGCATTTCATCGGAGATCGCCACCATGCGTTTTTCCACCGCTTCGTCTGCCGCTACTGGCGCAGCTTCCTTGGCGTAAGCAGAAGCGCTGAGTAGGACGAGCGACAGGATAAGGAATATTCGTTTCATGATTTCTCGAGTTCCTTCACCTTCGGTAGAATTTTTTCGTCA
Source organism: Sterolibacterium sp. (assembly GCA_028713555.1). Lineage (GTDB taxonomy): Bacteria > Pseudomonadota > Gammaproteobacteria > Burkholderiales > Rhodocyclaceae > JACRAR01. The sequence goes on from JAQTOA010000006.1 coordinate 34,181, forward strand.
AAAACTTCGCGCGTCACCGGACCGCTCTGCTTGAAACGAATGACTCCGTTCTTGTCGATCAGAAAAGTCTCTGGTACGCCATATACACCGTAATCGATCCCCACTCTCCCGTCGATGTCCATCACCGACAGCGTATAGGGATTGCCGTGTTGCCTCAGCCAGGTTTCGGCGCGCTGCAGGCCAAGCGCCAGTTCGGCGGCCTTGCTTTGCGCGGTTTCGATCTCGGGCACCTTGAAGTTGTCGCCGCCGCGTACTTCCTTGTAACTCAGACCGACGATAGGCAGGTTGCCCTGCTGTGCAAAGGAAACCAGCAGAGGATGCTCGGCACGGCAGGAAACGCACCAGGAAGCCCAGACATTCAGCAGCCAGACCTTGCCCTTCATGTCGGCCGGGGAAAACTTTTTTTCGGGCTGCATCAGTTGCGGCAATTCGAACAATGGCGCCGGCTTGCCCACCAGCGGCGAAGGAATTTCGCGAGGATCATATCCCGGCTTGAGGCCCCAGGCGAGAAAGCCCACCAGCACGAAGAACAATCCCAGGGGGATCAGGAATCGCTTCATGATGTAGCCCCTTTCAGTGCGCTTGGTATGCCGGCGGAAAACCGGGATTGGAGTCGATAGCGTCGGTCGCTCGCCGCGACCAGACCGCCCAGCGCCATCAGCAGGCAGCCCCCCCAGATCCAGTCGACGAAGGGCTTGTGATGTACGCGAACGCTCCAGGCACCGCTGCCATCCTCAACTCCCACCGGCTCGCCGAGCGAGACATAGACATCGCGCGTGAAACCGGTATCGATCGCCGCTTCGGTCATCGGCATCGCCGAAGAGAAATAGGCGCGCTTTTCCGGATGCAGGGTGCGCAACAGCTTGCCATCCTTGGAGAGTTCCAGATCGCCGACCGAGGCGCGGTAGTTCGGTCCCATTGCATCTTTCACACCGAGTAGGCGAATCGTGTAACCGCCGACCTCGACGGTATCGTCCGGGGCCATGCGCACATCCTTCTCGGTTTCATAACCCTTGACCAAGGTCACGCCGATGACGAAAACCGCAATCCCCAGGTGCGCCAGCTGCATGCCCCAGAAGGCAGGTGGCGGATTCCCGCTCTTCTGGAAGCGCTCACGAATTTGCACTATGGCGCTAACGCAGATCCAGATTGCCAGCAGCACTCCCAAGCCGACCAGCGGTGTCCAGCTGCCGAGAATAAAGGGCAGGCCGATGCCGGCAGCCAGTGCGATAGCAAAAGCGATGCGCAGACGCACAGTCATGTCGCCGACACTGGCCTGTTTCCAGCGTGCGGTCGGGCCGACTGCAATGAGGAACAACAGCGGGATCATCAAAGGCACAAACACGGCTTGGAAATACGGTGGCCCGACCGAGATTTTGCCAAGGCCAAGCGCATCGATGATCAACGGGTATAGGGTACCGAGCAGGACTGAGCCACAGGCGACCACCAGCAAGACATTGTTCATCAGCAGCAGGGTTTCCCGCGACATCAGTGCGAAGCGACCGCCGAGGCCAACCTTTGGCGCACGCCAGGCGAATAACAATAAGGAACTGCCGATTACCAGAACCAGGAAAGTCAGAATGAAGATGCCGCGGCGCGGGTCGGTGGCAAAAGCATGGACCGAGGTCAGCACGCCGGAGCGCACCAGGAAGGTCCCCAGCAAACTCAGCGAAAAAGCGCCGATGGCCAGCAGCACCGTCCAGTTCTTGAAAGCGCCGCGCTTTTCGGTGACCGCCAGCGAATGGATCAGTGCCGTGCCGAACAGCCAGGGCATGAAGGAGGCGTTTTCCACCGGATCCCAGAACCACCAGCCGCCCCAGCCCAGTTCGTAGTAGGCCCACCAGCTGCCCAGGCCGATGCCCAGGGTCAGAAAAATCCAGGCTGCCAAGGTCCACGGCCGCGACCAGCGCGCCCAAGTGGCGTCGAGGCTGCCCGAAAGCAGCGCGGCGATGGCGAAGGCGAAAGCCACCGAGAAGCCGACGTAACCCATGTAGAGCATGGGCGGATGAATCACCAGACCCGGGTCTTGCAGCAGTGGATTCAGATCGCGGCCATCCTGGGGAATATCGAGCAGACGCTCGAACGGGCTGGAGGTGAGCAGGATAAACAACAGCATGCCGCAGGAGACGAGGCCCAGCACGCCGATCACGCGCGCCACCATGACTTCCGGCAGGGCACGCGAGAGCAGCGAAACCGCCAGCGTCCAACTGGCCAGCAACAGCACCCAGAGCAGCAGCGAGCCTTCGTGTCCGCCCCACACGGCAGCGATGCGATACACCGTGGGCAATTGCGAGTTGGAATGCTCGGCGACATACTGTACCGAGAAATCATTGGCGATGAAAGCGTAAGTCAGGCAGCCGAAGGCAATCAGCAGCAGTAGCCATTGCGCTTGCGCCGCAGGCCGCGCCAAGCCGATCCATGCCGAATCATTGCGATGGGCGCCGAGGAGCGGCAGAACGCCCTGCACGACAGCGACCAGCAGGGCGAGGATGATGGCGAAATGTCCGAGTTCTGGGATCATGTTTATCTCATTGCTTTAAGGTATTGGCGGTCTTGCCGGCCTGATCGACAGCGTGCTTGGCTTCCGGCGGCATGTAATTCTCGTCGTGTTTGGCCAGCACTTCGCTGGCGACAAACTGGCCGTCGGCGCCGAGCTTGCCCTGTGCCACGACGCCTTTGCCCTCCTTGAACAGATCGGGAAGGATGCCGGTGAAGGCCACCGGGATTTCCTTGGCGGTATCCGTGACGACGAAACGAATCGTCATTTCGTTCCTTTTCACCGTGCCGCTCTTGACCAGCCCGCCGATACGGAACACGCGTTCTTTCGGTGCTTCGCCGGCGGCGACCTGGCTCGGCGTGTAGAACAGGGCGATATTGCTGTTGAGGGCGTTCAGCACGAAGAATGCCGCGATACCGAGCGAGGCAAGACAGCCAACGATGATGGCGATGCGTTTGTGGCGGGGTTTCATTCAGGTTTCCTTTGTTGTTTGTCGGCGTTCAATTCGCGGCGCAGGCTGTCCAGAACGTCGCTTTGACGCTTCCTCAACAACAAAGGTTCAATCAACAACGCCAGCGCGGTGATGCCGAAACTGCCCCAGACGTACAAGGCGTAGCCGCCCATGGCGAAAAACTCGCCGATGCTATTCCACTGCATATTTCACCCAATCGGTATGTCGTTCGCGTTCGAGCATGATGGCGCGCACCCGCATCAGCGCCACGGCGATTGAATACATCCAGAAACACAGGGCCATCACCAGCATGCCCCAGAGCATGGTGACGGCCATGGTGGACCCCTTGCTCATCGAGATCGAAGCACCTTGGTGCAGCGTATTCCACCATTTCACCGAGAAATAGATCACCGGCACATTCACCACGCCGACCAGCGCCAGGATGGCGCCCGCCTTGTCCGCGCGGCGCGGCTCGTCGATGGCCGCCTGCAGGGCCATGAAGCCCAAGTAAAGGAACAGCAGGATCAGTTCCGAGGTCAGGCGCGCGTCCCACACCCACCATGTGCCCCACATCGGTTTGCCCCACAATGCCCCTGTCCACAACGAGAGGAAGGCGAACATGGCGCCGGTCGGGGCAATCGCGCTGGCCATCATCGAGGACAAGCGGGTGTTCAGCGCCAGGCCGATGCCGGCCCAGCAAGCCATCACCACATACAGGAACATCGACATCCAGGAGGCCGGCACATGAATGAAAATGATGCGGTAGGCCTCGCCCTGAACGGCATCTGTGGGTGCGACAAAGAATCCCAGCCACAATCCAACAACGAGAAAAATCGCCGCCAGCGCCCAGAACCATGGCACCATCTTTCCTGCCAGCGGATAAAAGGTCTGCGGAGAACCGAATTTGAACCAGTGGATGATTTTGTTATCCATGTTTGGCAATAAATTTCATTCCAATGCGATGCGCAATCCCGCGGTGGTGGCCCACGGAGCAAAAAAACCGGCCAGCGCCAACAAACCGGCCAGCAACGACAGGTGCCCGGCGGCGCCGAGACCCGAAATATCCGCCTCAACCGCGCCAGCACCGAAAATCAGGGCAGGAATATACAACGGCAACGTTAGCAGCGAAAGCAACACGCCGCCGCCGCGCACACCCAGTGTCAGCGATGCGCCGATGGCGCCGATCAAGCTTAATAACGGCGTGCCGATCAGCAGCGACAGGATCAGCACGGCCAGCGGGCGCGGCGCCAGGTCGTACTGCAAGCCCAGCACGGGAGCGATCAGCACCAGCGGCAAGCCGGACACCAGCCAGTGCGCCATGATCTTGCCGATCACCAGCAAGCCCAGCGGCGCAGGCGAAAGAACCATTTGTTCCAGTGTGCCATCGGCGTAATCGCTGGCAAACAGCCGATTCAAGGACAACATCGCCGCGAGTAGAGCCGCCACCCACAACACGCCCGGGGCGATGGTGCGCAACAGGGCCATCTCGGGACCGATGCCGAGCGGAAACAGGCTGACGACGATGACGAAGAAGAACAATGAGGTCAATACTTCGCTTTTCCGGCGCAAAGCCAGCAACAAATCGCGCCGGATTACCGTGGCGAGCACGCCGAGCGCGCCGAGGGCGCCGCGCGGGCTGGGGGCATAGACCGGGGCGACGCCGTTCATGAAGCGATCCTCAGTGTTTGCGCGATGCCGCCGTCGATGGCGACTTCCTGGTGGCTGGTCAGCACCGCCATGCCGCCTGCGCTCAAATGCTTGCCGATGATTCCGGCCAGCCAGGTCACAGCGACAGTGTCGAGGGCGACGAAGGGTTCGTCGAGCACCCACAGCGGCGCGGAGCTCCACAACAGGCGCGAGAGCGCCACGCGCCGTTTCTGCCCCTGCGAGAGGAAACGCACCTGAAGTTTCTCGCGCCCGGCCAGGCCGACGCGGCCCAGCAGCTCGGCACCCTGCTTATCCTCCATGGCAATGTCTGCCAATGCGGCGGTAATGCGCAAGTTTTCCAGCGCGGTGAGTTCTTCCTTGAGCGCATTGTGGTGGCCAAGATAGAGGACGTTCTTGTGGTATTCGTCGCCGATGCGTGCGATGGACTCGCCTTGCCAGCAAATTTCACCCGTTTCCGGCAACGATAAACCGCACAATATGCGTAACAGGCTGGTCTTGCCGGAGCCGTTTTCACCGGTTACATGCAAGCGCCCGCTGGGCTCAAGCATGAAGCCGAGTCCGGCAAAAAGATGGCGATCGCCGCGAACACAGGCGAGATTATTGGCGGTAAACATGTCTAGGGTAAGCTGACGCGGGCGCAATTGTGCCTGATAACCGACGGACGCGGGTTAACCCTGGTCAACAATCCATATTCGAAAAAAAAGCCCGCGCTGGGCGGGCTTAATTCCAGATCCATCTTAGGAGGAGAAGCTGGAGGAGACAGGCGCCACTATAGCGAGATTACTGCATTGCAACAAATGATATATTGTCACGTGTGAATCAATAAATCTAACTCATTGCTGTAATTGATTCACCTCCTATTTGCAAAAGCGTGAGTCAAGAGCCTCTTTTAGAAGCCACTCACGGAATACTTTTACTTTCGGACGAGCAGCCCAAGCTTCCGAGATCACTAAGTAATACGCAGCGTCAATTTCCAGAACGAGATCAAAGGGGGCTATCAATCTTCCCGCTGCCAAGTCATAAGCAGCCGTTTCCTTGATGCCTAACACCACCCCCATCTCATCGACGGCGGCCTCCAGGCCGAGAATCGGATGGCTGAAATGGGGACCTCGGCCGGATTCGACATTTTTCACCCCGGCCGTTTCCAGCCACTGTGCCCAACTCGGCCATCCTTCGTTAATGTCTTGCATGTCGTCATGCAGCAGCACGTGATAACGAAGATCGGAAGGTTTCTTCAAAGGCCTTAACCCTTCTAGCAGGCGCGGGCTGCAGAGCGGCGTAAAGGTTACGCTGAACAGCTTGTCGACTTGATGCCTCGGGTACTTGCCCGTCCCAAAGCGAATGTCGATGTCAAAATCGCCTATTTTGTCATTTCCATCCATGGTGTCGTATAAGACATTTAGCTTGCGCGTTTCCACCACGCGCATGCTGGCCACAATACGAATATCAATATCGGGATGAGCTGTGACAAAGCGATGTAACCTGGGCATCAGCCATTTGGCGGCAAATGACGGGGGAACATTCACGGTCAGAGTTGCCGTTTTTTCGAGTGCGCGAATCTTGATGACGGCCTGCGCCATGCTCTCGAAAGCCTCGCTTAATCTGGGCAGCAAGCTGCGTCCTGCGTCGGTCAATTCGACAGCCCGGGTAAGTCGCCGGAACAGCTGAATCCCGAGTTGATCCTCAAGGACTTTTATCTGGTGACTGATGGCTGCGGGAGTGACATGCAATTCCTTGGCGGCTTCGCGAAAGCTCAGATGGCGGGCAGCGGATTCAAAAGCCCGGAGCGCGTTTAGCGGAGGCAAACGATTGTACACAAATGAATTACCAGAATAGATTGTCTAAGCTATGCTATGGGGCGCAAAGCCCGGTATGCCAAGGCCCGGTATGCCAAGATTTGATCCTAGAGCAATACCATGTTATCCCTATGGATTAGTTCTGCTTCGTCAAGGTAGCCGAGGATGGCTTCGATTTCATGTGTGGCATGCCGCGCGATGCGGCGTGCTTCAGTGCTGGAGTAGTTGATTAAGCCGCGGGCCACTTCCTTGCCTGACAAGGAGCGGCAGGCGACGGCCGCGCCGCGTTCGAATTCCCCTTCGATCTGGGCTACCCCCACCGGCAGCAGGCTTTTCCCGGCGTGCAAGGCATGAATAGCACCTTCGTCCAGTAGCAGGCTGCCGGCGAGTTGCAGATGGTCAGCCAGCCATTGCTTGCGTGCGGCCAACGGGGTTGCGGTGGCATACAGCAAGGTGCCCAGTTCCTCTCCACGTGCCAGGCGTAACAGTGCATCCGGCTCGTGGCCGCTGGCGATCAAGGTATTGGCGCCACTGCGTGCGGCTCGCTGCGCGGCGCGTACTTTGGTGATCATGCCGCCCTTGCCGACGCTGCTGCCGACGCCGCCTGCCATGGCCTCATAGGCGCCGTCCTCGGCGCGTCCCTGAGAAATCAGGGTTGCCGTGGCATCGTGACGCGGGTCAGCGCTATACAGGCCGGCCTGGTCGGTCAGTATCACCAATGCATCGGCTTCGAGGAGATTGGCGACCAATGCGGCCAGCGTATCATTGTCGCCAAACTTGATTTCGTCGGTCACCACGGTGTCGTTTTCATTGATGATTGGCACCACGCCGAGTTCGAGCAGGGTGATCAGGGTCGAGCGGGCATTCAAGTAGCGGCTGCGATCCGCGAGATCTTCGTGGGTAAGAAGAATCTGAGCCGTTTTCAAACCATGCTGGGAAAAGCAGGATTCATAAGCCTGTGCCAATCCCATCTGGCCAACCGCTGCCGCCGCCTGAAGTTCGTGCATTGCGTGCGGGCGGACCGCCCATCCCAATCTTTGCATGCCAGCCGCGATGGCCCCGGACGATACCAGCGCTACCTGCTTGCCGCCGGCGTTCAGCAGTGCAATCTGGCGCGCCCACTCGGCAATCGCAGCATGGGCAAGGCCGGCGCCGTTGTCAGTGACCAGCGCGCTGCCCACTTTGACTACTAGGCGGCACGAATCAAGAAGTTGCTGTCGCATGTTCTGGTTCATCTTTCGGCAGGCTGAGTCGTTCAAGGTGCGCCATGATGGCGAAAGTCAATTCGCGACAGCCTTCGCCATTGATGGCGGAAATCACGAAGGATTTCTCGACCGGGCCGTAATCATCGACCAGCGCCGCAATGCGTTCGGCGCGTTGATCCTCGGGCAGCAGGTCAATTTTATTGATCACCAGCCAGCGCGGTTTCTCAATCAATGTCGCATCGTATTTACGCAACTCTTCGAGAATTACGTGAGCATCCTTAAGCGGATCAGCTTCAGGATTGAAAGGCGAAATGTCGACCAGATGCAGCAACAGACGGGTGCGCTGCAGGTGACGCAGGAACTGATGGCCAAGCCCGGCGCCTTCCGCCGCACCTTCGATCAGGCCGGGAATATCGGCAATCACAAAGCTGCGGTCTTGGTCAACGCGCACTACGCCAAGGTTGGGATGCAGCGTGGTAAAGGGGTAATCCGCGACCTTGGGTTTGGCGGAGGAAACCGCGCGGATGAGGGTCGACTTGCCCGCATTGGGCAGGCCAAGCAAGCCGACATCGGCCATCACCTTGAGTTCGAGGCGCAACTCGCGCCGTTCGCCTTCCTCGCCGGGAGTGGTTTGGCGTGGCGCACGGTTGGTGCTGGACTTGAAATGTATATTACCCAAGCCCCCCTTGCCACCTTTGGCAATCAGCACTTTCTTGCCGTCGTGATCGAGGTCGGCGATGATTTCGCCGGACACCTGATCCGCGAATACCGTACCGACCGGCACGCGCAGCAGCATATCTTCGCCACCCTTGCCATAACAGTCGGCGCCGCGGCCGTTTTCCCCGTTCTGGGCGTGGAAGATGCGGGTGTAACGGAAGTCGATAAGCGTGTTGAGGTTGCAGTCGGCGACTGCCCAGACGCTGCCGCCGCGCCCACCATCGCCGCCATTCGGACCGCCGCGCGGAATGTATTTCTCACGGCGAAAAGACGCCGAGCCGTCTCCGCCGTTACCGGCGATTACCTCAATTCTTGCTTCGTCGAAGAATTTCATGGGGTCGCATCTGGAAACACAAAAGCCCTATCGCAATGATAGGGCTTTTGCGCGGGGAATGCAGTTTGCCGAAGAGCTATGTGGCAGGAAGGATGCTGACCATCTTGCGATTCTTGACGCCTTTTTGCGAAAACTGCACGGCGCCATTTACTTTGGCGAACAAGGTATGATCCTTGCCGATGCCAACATTGTCGCCGGGATGAAACACCGTGCCGCGCTGGCGAACGATGATGCTGCCGGCGGTGATGGTTTCGCCGCCGTAGCGCTTCACGCCAAGACGTTTGGATTGAGAATCGCGGCCATTACGGGAACTGCCGCCTGCTTTTTTATGTGCCATGATTCAGGCTCCTATGAGTCAAGCTTAGATAATTTTAAGCGACAATGCCACTGATCTCGATTTCGGTGTAGTTCTGGCGATGTCCTTGGTGCTTCTGGTAATGTTTGCGTCGGCGCATTTTGAAGATCTTGATCTTCGGTCCCCGACCGTGCGCGAGCACCTTGGCCGTAACCGAGGCGCCTGCAATGACAGGCGTGCCGATCTTGACCGATTCGCCTTCACCAACCATGAGCACTTGGTCGAGGGTTATTTCAGCGCCCACATCTGCCGGTATCTGTTCTACTTTAATTTTTTCGCCGGCAGCAACACGGTACTGCTTGCCGCCAGTTTTTATGACCGCATACATGATGGACTCCACTGGGTAGTATTGCACAGGACCGAGCATTTTACAGGGACAATGCGTTTCGGTCAAAAACAATTTCATTGTTAGCGCGGGTCGCTCTTGCCATTTCCAATGGGCGCCGCGTTTCTCCGCCCTGGGCGCCGGCTTTGCCTTCTGTAGGCGCGGCTTGTCTCAGGTGCAGCTGCGCGCATAATAGCGGCTGACCGTTAGCAATGGCACTTTGCCGTTGCGGCTTGCAAAGGAAAAATCATGACCGTTCTGATTCTTGGCTTGCTGGTTTTTCTGGGCGTGCATTCGACGCGCATCATCGCCGACGACTGGCGCACGGCTCAGGTGGAGCGCCTCGGCGAAGTCGCCTGGAAAGGCATCTACGCCTTGTTCTCGCTCGCGGGTTTCGGCTTGATCGTATGGGGCTTCGGCTTGGCCCGGCAACAGCCAGTGGTGCTGTGGTTGCCGCCTGTCGGCATGCGGCATGTGGCGGCCCTGCTGACCCTGATTGCTTTTGTGCTGCTGCTGGCAGCTTATATGCCGCGCAACGCCATCAAGTCTAGCCTGCATCATCCCATGCTGCTTGGCGTGAAGGTCTGGGCTTTTGCGCATCTGCTGGCCAATGGCAAGCTCGCTGACTTGGTGTTGTTTGGCGCTTTCCTGGGCTGGGCTGTGGCCTGTTACATCGCCGCGCGAAAGCGCGACCGGGCGGCGGGCATCCAATACCCCCCCGGCACGTCTGGCGGTACTATCGTTACCGTGGTAGTCGGCGCAACGGCATGGGTGGCATTTGCCTTCTGGTTGCACGGCGTGCTGATCGGTGCGCGGCCATTCGGCTGAGCAGGAGAATAACGCTAGCCTAAGCCGGGAGATACTTACTCGGTCCACCCAGAATGAGGATGCTGCTGATTGTTTCCACTCGATGACCGGCGGAACGCTGCAGATGGCGCGGGCGGCAGCAGACGGCGCAATGCTGGAAACAGCGCTGCAAGTCCGGCTGTTGCATGCCGCCGATGCAGGGGCGGACGATCTGCTGAACGCCGATGGCTACATTACATTTTTGCGACACCGAAAAACCTGGCGGCAATCAGCGGCCAGTTGAAGGATTTTTTCGACCGGACCTATTACACGGTGCTTGATCGACTTAACGGCCGGCCCTATGCCATCATGATTTGTGCTGGCAGCGACGGCCAGAACGCTGCCCGGCAAATCGAGCGCATCGCCACCGGATGGCGCTTGAAACCTGTCGCACCTCCCTTGATTATTTGCACCCACGCCCAATCGCCGCAAGAGATTCTGCGGCCAAAGCAGATCGGCCCGGAGGATTTGTGGTTGCGTGTTGACTTCCGCGCGACGCTGGCATCGGGCTTGGCCCTCGGTATTTTCTGATGATGCGCGACCGGTCCGCGCAGGACCCACCCGCTACCATTAGCTGGAGCGAGGCAGACCAGCACCACTCGGCCCGGTGGCATTCGGAAAGCGGACTGCTGCCGCCCCGGCGGGTGGTGATTGTCAACGATTGCATCGCCGCCGATGCCGCGTATCGCCTGGCGTGCGAGGGAACCGGGTTGCTGTGGCGGGGGGATTTTCAGAACGCGCGCCAGTTGTTGCAGGCGTTGGCACGGCGTGCCGATCGCAAGCCCGACAAGCGGCTCAAGTCTGCCTCATCGCCGCTCGAGCTCTTTCATTGGCATCGCCAGGCCCAGTCCCAACGCGCTCGCACGCTCGCCATGCTGTTGTTGCCATTTTCCGAAAACCACAGCTTGCCATTGCGTCGCGCTCCCGATGTGCGGCAGGCTTGCGAGGAGGCTTACGGTCCCGGCGATGTTCCCTACGTCGTCGCGCTGCGCGAGTTGCTGGGTTTGATCGGCGCGCACGAGTGGCGCAAGAAAGGTATCGAGATTCCGGCGCTGGGCGGTCGTATCCACCCGCACTATGGGGTATTCGCGCCAATACGCGGCGAGTATCTGGATCTGGTGGCGGCTGCGCCCTTGCCTTCGTCCGCGCACGGCCTGCCGCTGGCTTTCGATATCGGCACGGGCACCGGCGTGCTGGCCGCGCTGCTTGCCCGTCGAGGTGTAGCGCGTATTGTTGCCACGGATCAGGATTGTCGGGCGTTGGCGTGTGCCCGGGAGAACATCGAGCGGCTCGGGCTGAACGCGCGGGTCGAGGTGATCCAGGCGGATATCTTCCCTGCCGGCAGAGCGCCGCTGGTGGTTTGTAATCCGCCATGGGTTCCGGCGCGCCCCAGTTCCCCGCTCGAACGTGCCATTTTCGATCCGGAAAGCGGCATGCTGAGCGGTTTCCTGAAAGGGCTGGCTGCACATCTGGAAGCGGGCGGCGAAGGCTGGCTGATTCTCTCGGACCTGGCCGAGCACATGGGCCTGCGCACGCGCGCAGAACTGCTCGCAGCCTTCGACGCGGCGAACTTGCGAGTCGTCGGCCGGATGGATGCCCGGCCATATCATCCGCGTGTCGCTGTCGTTGACGATCCGCTCCACGCCGCACGCGCGGCGGAACTAACCTCGCTCTGGCGGTTGGCGCTACGCTGACCGTTATATCCTAGTAAGAGCGTCCGCTGTCGAACGGCGGCAAACGACCCACCAGGCTTTCCAACAGCGTGAGTTCAGCGTCACTGTGATTGATGACGTCAGCCGGCACCATCATTTTCGGCATTTTCATGTCGTATATGGATATACAGCGGATGGTCATGGTGCGATGCGCGGATCAATTTACGCTCGGCGGGCGCGGATGTCGGCACGAGATCCGCCTCACCGTAGCATAAACAGAAGTAAACCCGCTTCGCTTCGACCTCAATGTAACAACCGGAACCGCGGATGCCGATGGTCGCGGTCGGCGTAACGATGTTTTTTCCTCCTTTGCCGAACACCGACAGCAACTTGCCACTGACCACGCGCAGCACCCCTTGTGCGGCGCTGTCGCCTAAGCTGACGGTGGTTTGTGCGCGCTGCATAAAGGCGTCCTGTCCAATTACGTACACGACTGCACTGGCAGCTCCAGTGACCAGGGTATCGCCAGGACGGACCAGCATTCCTTCATGTCCAGCCGTGCCGTTGATCACGAGATTGCCGCTGAGACGGCGGATACCCTGAGCCGCGATGGAATTGTCTGCTGCCAGCACTGTGCGGATTACGCTGCTCTCACTTATGCTGCCCAGCAGTCCGACGCCGCTCAAGGCATATAGCAGCGAGCGACGGCGTTGTTGATCGGCTGTTGATATCATAAATATCTTCCGGTTGCCTGTAGTTGGTGTTCCACGCTGGCACTTGCGTGGCTTCCTGCTGACGTAGGCGATAGTCGATGACATAATGATAAGCTAAGGGGTTTGTCAATGCCTTACAGGCCGCAAATCCAGTTTGACCCGCATGTCGCCAGGTTGATATAATCCGCGGGTTTTATTCCGCTGGACAAGTTCATGCGCAACAAGCTCGTCGCCGGCAATTGGAAGATGCATGGCAGCCTCGTTGCCAACCTGGCACTGCTGACGCGCATCAAGGAAGCGGCGACTGGATTCAAGTCGGCTTGCGCAGTATGCGTTCCGTTTCCCTATCTGGCGCAGGCACAAGCCGCACTGGCCGGGAGCAAGGTGGCGTGGGGCGCTCAAAACGTTTCCGAACACGCGCAGGGGGCTTACACCGGCGAGGTTTCCGCTGTAATGTTGGCTGAATTTGCTTGCCGCTACGTTCTGGTAGGTCATTCAGAGCGCCGTGCGCTCTATGGTGAAAGCGATACCGTGGTTGCCGCCAAGTTTGCGGCGGCTTTGCAGGCTGGCCTGACTCCCATTCTGTGTGTTGGTGAAACTGTGGCGGAGCGTGAGGCCGGTATTACCGGCGCAGTGGTCGCACGGCAACTTGATGCGGTCGTCGTCAACTCGGGTGTTGCTGCGCTGAAGCATGCCGTGCTGGCGTACGAACCGGTCTGGGCGATCGGTACTGGCAAGACGGCGACGGCGCAGCAGGCACAGGACGTCCATGCGCTGTTGCGTGGTCGCGTTGCCGGGGGTGATGCCAGGGTGGCGCAAGCGCTGCAAATTTTGTACGGTGGCAGCGTCAAACCGGGCAATGCGCAAGAGTTGTTCGCCATGCCGGATATCGATGGCGGCTTGATCGGTGGGGCTGCGCTGGTGGCCGAGGATTTTCTGGCGATTTGCCACGCCGCTTGAAATTACAAGAATAAGGAAAGCTTTTATGGACGGTATGCTGTTTCCATTAGTACTCTCGTTGCATATCCTGATCGGCATCTCGGTGATTGGCTTGGTGCTGATTCAACATGGCAAAGGTGCCGATATGGGCGCCGCCTTTGGCGGCGGGGCCTCGGGAAGTCTTTTCGGGGCTTCGGGTTCGGCCAATTTCATGTCTCGTACCACGGGTGTTCTCGCCGCACTGTTTTTCCTCACTAGCCTCAGCTTGAGTTACATGGCCACGAATCGAGTGAAGGCCCCCATCAGCGTTATGGATGCGGTCAAGACCGAAGCGCCGTCGGTGGCGCCGCGCGCGCCGGTTAAGACCGAAGCGCCTGTTCCCACACCGCTTCCGGGCGATTCGAAGGCTAAGGATATTCCGAAGTAAGTAACAGCGGCTTTCCGAGTACTCATGGAAAATCGCCCATGGTGAGTTGAGCGCAATGTGTTTCGCCAATGAAATATGTATTTGGAATGGTACCGTAGCAAATGTATGTGCCCGTCTACTTTGGCCTGATTGACCTATATCAAATTGTCGGTTGGTGTCTGAAGTTAGCATTCGCGATCAGTCACTGCTCTAACCTGAGCCTGACAATGACAGGAGCGTAGCCAACCCTATGAGCCCACCACCACCACTTGCACTGCGCGAAGAATCACGTGAACAGCTCTTCAGCAAAGTCTGGTCGCTTGAACTGAATGATGTATTCGCCGATGTCGCGTCCTATTACGATCGAGCGAATCTCGTGGCAAGTCTCGGTCTCTGGAACTGGATTCTGCGTAGATTCATGAGTACCGTGGAGCTTCATCCGGGCGAGCGGACACTCGACGTCTGCGGCGGCACCAATGCCGTTGGCATTGCACTGTTGAAGCGCGAGCCAAGCCTCAAGGTACATGCGATGGATCGTAGCTCGGCGATGCAGGAGGTCGGCAAACAGCGAGCGGGTGCACTGGGTTTTGATATCGACAGCACTATTGGTGACGTGCATAAGCTGCCGTTCCCGGACAATCATTTCGATCTGGTCACGTTGCAGTATGCATCGCGCCACCTGCGCATTCGTGAAGTTTTCACCGAGATACGCCGCGTGCTCAAGCCGGGAGGGCGCTTCTACCACTGCGACATGCTGCGGACGGCCAATCCTGTTGTCAATAAGCTTTACTACATCTACTTGCGTGCTTGCCTTTCCTTTACAGGACTTGTTTTTCGCAGTGGTTCTCCGGCCCAGAACTGCAAGAAATACTTTATGGATGCACTCGATATGTTCTATTCGGCCGAGGAACTTTCCCAGGTGTTGCGGGAGTTGAGCTTCCGCAACGTTTCGGCCAAATCGATCTTGGCTGGCATGATCGGATTTCATCGTGCGGTCAAACCGTAGTTCGCTTGTTTTTTTTAGATAATTCCTGGGTGTCCTGAGGAGAAGTGATGGAGACGATTCAGACAGATGTGGCTATTATCGGAGCGGGGGGGGCCGGTTTACGTGCCGCCATTGCGCTCGCGCAGGAAGCGCCAAATTTACGCATTGCCCTGATCTCGAAGGTCTACCCGATGCGCAGCCATACTTGCGCAGCGGAGGGTGGCGCGGCCGGAGTGATCAAACCCGACGACAGCTTCGACCATCACTTCCACGATACGGTTGGCGGTGGCGATTGGTTGTGCGACCAGGATGCGGTCGAGTACTTCATCCATGAGGCGCCCAAGGAGTTGATGCAGCTAGAGCACTGGGGCTGCCCATGGAACCGCGAAGCGGACGGTTCCGTGGCGGTGCGCCCCTTCGGTGGCATGAAAATCCAGCGCACCTGGTTTGCCGCCGACAAGTCAGGCTTTCATATCCTGCACGCCCTGTTCCAGACCTCGCTGCAATTCCCGCAGATCCAACGCTTCGACGAATACTTCGCCACCGACCTGCTGGTCGACGATGGGCGCTGCCAGGGTCTCACCGCCATCGAGATGCGCAGCGGCCAGATGCGCCGCTTCAATGCCAAGGCCGTGATTATCGCTGGCGGCGGTGCCGGGCGCATGTTCCCCTTCAACACCAATGGTGCCGTCAATACGGGGGATGGCATGGCCATGGCCTACCGTGCCGGCGCACCGTTGAAGGACATGGAATTCGTGCAATACCATCCGACTGGGTTGCCCAATACGGGCACGTTATTGACGGAAGCTTGTCGCGCCGAAGGCGGCGTGCTGCTGAACAAGGACAACTACCGTTTCCTGCAAGACTACGGCATGGGGCCGGAAACACCCAAGGGCAAGCCGGTGTTGAAGACCATGGAGTTGGGCCCGCGCGACCGCGTCAGCCAAGCCATCTGGGGTGAGATGCAGAAGGGTCGCGCCGTCAAGACTGATTGGGGCGACTGCGTCTGGCTGGATATGCGCCATCTCGGCGAGAAGAAGATGGACGAGCGCTTGCCCTTTGTGCGCGACATTTGCATCAGCTATTTGGGCTTGGACCCGGTCCATGAGATGATACCGATCCGTCCAGTGATGCACTACATGATGGGCGGCATTCACACCGACACCAAGGCGGCAACCTCGCTGCCCGGCCTGTTCGCTGCCGGCGAGTGCGCTTGCGTCAGCATCAACGGCGCCAATCGCCTCGGCTCGAATTCTCTGGTCGAGATCCTCGTCTTCGGTCACCGTGCCGCACTGTCCGCTGCCTCTTACGCGGCCGGTGTCAAGCCGGGCAACGAAGCAGCGCTGACGACGCAGGCCGAAGCCAATCAATCCAGGCTACGCGAGCTGTTCATGCGCAGCTTGGGCAAAGAGACGGTGGCGGGTTTGCGAAAGGAAATGACCGACACCATGGAAGAAGGTGCCGGTATCTACCGCACCCAGGAAGGCATGGACAAGAGCTGCAAGAAGCTCTCTGAACTGCGCCGCCGTTACCAGGACATCGCGCTGCACGACAAGACCAACGTCTACAACACCGATCTGCTTTCGGCGCTGGAGTTGGGCAACATGCTGGACTGCGCCGAAGCCCTGATGACGAGCGGACGCGAGCGCAAGGAGTCGCGCGGCGCCCACCAGCGCATCGACTTCAAGGCGCGCGACGACGTCAAGTATCTCAAGCACTCGATGGCCTACTTCAATGGCTTGGAAACGCCGCGTATTGACTATCGAGATGTGGTGGTCACCAAGTCCCAACCGGGTGTGCGCGATTACTCGGGAGCCAAGAAATGACTGAGAACAGAATGGGAGCTCGGCAGGTCGAGCTCGAGGTGTTGCGCTATAACCCCGAGACCGACCAGGAGCCGAAGTTTCAGCGGTATTCGGTACCCTGCATCAACGAATGGTGCGTGCTCGATGCCTTGAACTACCTCAAGGACAATCTCGATCCGACGCTGGCCTATCGCTGGTCCTGCCACATGCAGGTCTGCGGCAGTTGCGGCATGATGATCAACGGCGAGCCGAAACTGGCTTGCAAGGCCATGTTGCGCGATTATCCCGGTACCATTCGCATCGAGCCGCTGGCGCACTTCCCCATCGAGCGCGACCTGGTCAGCGTGGCCGACGACTTCATCGCCAAGCTCAAGCGCGTCAAGCCCTACATCATATCGGATGGCAAGCATACGATCGAGCAAGGCGAGTACAAGCAGACGCCAGCCCAGTTGAAGCGCTACCGGCAGTTTGCCATGTGCATCAATTGCATGCTGTGCTACGCCGCCTGTCCCGAGTACGGCCTGCAGCCGAAGTTCATTGGTCCTGCGGCGATTTCTCTGGCGCATCGCTACAATCTGGATTCGCGCGACGTCGGCCGCGATGAGCGCCAGGAGGAGATTGCCACCAACGAGGGCGTTTGGGAATGCACGTTCGTCGGCGCCTGCTCGGATGTCTGTCCCAAACATGTCGATCCGGCAGCCGCCCTGCAGCAGGTGAAAGTGGCGAGCACCGTCGACTGGTACCTTGAGCACTTTATGTCATGGGTGAAAAAATGAGCCGCAGACCATACGTACGCGAAGTTCCGCCGACCTCTTGGTACTTCCGCATGCCGCGCTACATGCGCTACATGGCGCGCGAGGTGACCAGTATCTTCATCGGTATCTACACGGCGCTCCTGCTCTGCGGACTTGCCAATTTGTCCGCTGGACCGGAGAAATGGGACTCCTTCATCAAGTCTCTGCAAGCCCCGTCGAGCGTCATTTTCCATTGGCTGGCGCTGGCCTTCGCGCTGTACAACAGCTTCACGTGGTTCAACGTGGCACCCAAGGCTCTGCCGCTTCAGTTTGGCGAGGAACTGGCGCCGGACAGCGTGGTCGCCGGCGGCCACTATGTGATCTGGGTACTATTGTCGATCTTCATCCTTTTCTGGGCGGGGGTATTCTGAACATGGCCAAGTCCAACAAACCGATTATTTGGGGCACCTTCGCTGCCGGTGGGGAAATTGTCTCACTGGTCATGCCGGTGATCATTCTGCTGACATTGCTTGCCGCTACCGGACACGTGCCGACCGTCTTCAGCTATGAAACGATGCATGCCTTTGCTGCGGGCTGGTTCGGCAAACTGGTTCTTTTCGTCATCCTGTTCCTGTCGCTATGGAGCCAAGCGCATCGACTGCGCATCACTTGCTTCGACTTCGGACTGCGTGCCGATACGCTGGTGGCGATTGTGATGTATGTCTTAGCGGCAGCGGGTAGTATCGCTACGGTTGTTTTTCTGGCGCGTATTTAATTTGGTTTTTTGCGTAATTATTTTCAAACCAATTGGGATAGTTGTTGTATAATTTTCGGGTTGATAATTCCGCCGCACGGCGATAGAGCTAACGAGGCAATTGATAGTGAATACGGCCGACGTGGTGAAATTGGTAGACACGCTATCTTGAGGGGGTAGTGACGAAAGTCGTGTGAGTTCGAGTCTCACCGTCGGCACCAAAAATGGAGCGCGCAGTGTGTTGCTTGGCGCGCATTTATGTACCGCTAATTTGCGGGCGTTGGTAAGCGAGAAAACAGCAGCAGTACGTGGCGTAAGCTCGAAGATTATGTTGGAAAATTATTTCCCCATTCTCGTATTTGTTCTCGTAGGCATAGCCTTCGGATGTGCGCCAATTATCCTCGGCTGGCTCATCGGCCCGCACCGTCCTGATCCCGAGAAGCTCTCCGCTTACGAATGCGGTTTTGAGGCTTTCGAGGATGCGCGCATGAAATTCGATGTGCGCTACTACCTGATCGCCATTATCTTTATCCTGTTCGACCTGGAAATCGCCTTCCTTTTCCCTTGGGCGTCAATCTTCAAGGAAATCGTTGGCAACGAATCCATCAAGCTGTTTGGTTTCGTCGAGATGCTGGTGTTCCTTGGCATTCTCCTGCTCGGTTATATTTATGCTTGGGCTAAAGGCGCCCTGGACTGGGAATGAACCATGAGCATTGAAGGCGTCTTCAAAGAAGGTATTGTCACCACTTCGCTCGACTCGTTGATCAACTGGACCCGTACCGGTTCGATGTGGCCGGTAACTTTCGGCTTGGCGTGCTGCGCGATTGAAATGATACACACTGGTTGCGCACGTTACGACCTTGATCGCTTCGGCGTCATGTTTCGCGCTAGCCCGCGTCAATCGGACGTGATGATCATTGCTGGCACGCTGACTAATAAGATGGCGCCGGTTTTGCGCAAGGTGTATGACCAGATTGCCGATCCGAAGTGGGTCATTTCAATGGGTTCTTGTGCCAATGGCGGAGGCTATTACCACTATGCCTACTCGGTGGTCCGCGGCGCAGACCGGATCGTGCCGGTAGATATCTATATACCCGGCTGTCCGCCTACCCCGGAAGCATTGCTTTACGGTATCTTCCAGTTGCAGGGCAAGATCAGGCGAACCTGCACGATAGCCCGCTAAGAACCTTCACACCACTGAGACAGCCGATATCGCCATGAGTGCCAAGCTGGAAAAGCTCTCGCAGAACCTGCAAAGCGTGCTGGGCGATCGCATCGTGAGCCTTGTCCCGGCGCTCAATGAGCTAACCCTAGTTGTCGCAGCGGTGGATTATCTGGCGGTGGCGAAAATTCTGCGTGATCATCGCGACCTGCGTTTTGACCAGTTGATCGATCTTTGTGGTGTCGACTATTCAACCTATGGTGGAGCAGGTGCCTGGCAGGGCAGGCGCTTCGCCGCGGTAAGTCAACTGCTGTCGGTCGAGATGAACTGGCGCTTGCGTTTGCGGGTGTTCGCGCCAGATGATGATTTCCCGGTTGTCGATTCCTTGATTGATGTCTGGAACAGCGTCAACTGGTTTGAGCGCGAGGCTTTCGATCTGTTTGGTATCATGTTCAGCGGCCACCCCGACCTGCGCCGCATTCTGACCGATTACGGCTTCATCGGTCATCCGTTCCGCAAGGATTTCCCGATTTCAGGTTACGTCGAGATGCAATACGACCAGGAGCAGAAACGCGTGGTCTACCAGCCGGTAACCATAGCGCCGCGCGAAATCACGCCGCGCATCATCCGCGAAGAAACCTTCGGCAGCGTGAAACTTAACGATCATGGCTGATATTCGCAATTTCACGCTCAATTTTGGTCCACAGCATCCGGCGGCGCACGGGGTGATGCGCTTGGTGCTGGAACTCGACGGTGAAACCGTGGTGCGTGCCGATCCGCATATCGGCCTGTTGCATCGCGCTACCGAGAAGCTTGCCGAGGAGCGAACTTGGGTTCAGTCGCTGCCCTACATGGATCGACTCGACTACACTTCGATGTTCGTCAATGAGCATCCCTTCGTGTTGGCGGTCGAGCGGCTGCTTGGCATCGAAGTTCCGTTGCGGGCCCAGTATATCCGGGTGATGTTTGACGAGATCACGCGTATTCATAACCATCTGCTCAGCATCGGCACCCAGGGCTTGGACGTCGGCGCCATGACGATGGTCTTGTATGCATTCCGCGAGCGCGAAGATATTGCCGACATGCTGGAAGCTGTCTCCGGAGCGCGCATGCATGGCGCCTACTATCGTCCCGGCGGCGTCTACCGCGATCTGCCTGACCAGATGCCGCGCTACGAGGTCAATAAATTCAAGAACGCGGAGACCGTGCGCCAGCTCAATGAGGCTCGTAGCGGCTCGCTGCTGGATTTTATCGAGGATTTCACCAATCGTTTTCCGACCTATTGCGACGAATACGAAACGCTCCTTACCGACAATCGCATCTGGAAGCAGCGTCTGGTGGGTATCGGTGTGGTTTCCCCCGAGCGGGCTCTGCAACTCGGTCTTACTGGCCCCATGTTGCGTGGGTCCGGCATTCAGTGGGACGTCCGCAAAAAGCAGCCTTACGAGGTTTATGACCGCCTCGATTTCGATATTCCGGTGGGTGTCGAGGGCGATAGCTACGACCGCTATCTGGTGCGCGTAGAAGAGATGCGTCAGGCTAACCGCATCATCCGACAGTGCGTTGATTGGCTGCGCAAGAACCCTGGTCCGGTAATTACCGGAAATCATAATGTAGCTCCGCCCGCGCGTGAAAAGATGAAGGGCAACATGGAAGAGCTGATTCATCATTTCAAGCTCTTTTCGGAAGGCATCCATGTTCCCGCTGGAGAGGTCTATGCCAGCATTGAACATGCTAAGGGCGAGTTTGGCGTTTATATGATTTCCGACGGCGCCAACAAGCCCTACCGCATGAAGTTGCGCTCGGCTGCTTATACCCACCTCTCCGCCATGAATGAAATGGCTAGGGGGCACATGATTGCCGATACGGTGACCATAATCGGCACGATGGACATCGTATTTGGCGATGTGGATAGATGAGACTATGCTGAGCCAAGACACACTCAAAAAGATCGACCATGAAGTCGCCAAGTATCCTGCCGATCAGAAGCAATCGGCGGTGATGGCGGCGCTGGCGCATGCCCAGGATGAGAAAGGCTGGCTGGCGCAGGAGACTATTGCCTGCGTCGCTGAATATCTTGGCATGGCGCCGATGGCCGCTTACGAAGTGGCTTCCTTCTACAACATGTACGATCTGGCTCCGGTCGGCAAGCATAAGCTGACGGTATGCACCAACCTGCCGTGCGCGCTGTCTGGCGGTGTGCACGTTGCCGATTACCTGAAGCAGAAGCTCGGCATCGACTTCAACGAAACCACGCCAGACGGCATGTTCACGCTCAAGGAAGGCGAGTGCATGGGAGTTTGCGGCGATGCACCGGTATTGTTGATGAACAACAAGCGCATGTGCAGTTACATGACTCCCGAAGCAATCGACAAGTTGTTGGACGAATTGAAATCATGAGCATCCAGCCCATTCTGCTTGCCGGCCTGGATGCAAGCACAGCCGATCGCACTTGGCGCCTTGCCGATTATATGCAGCGTGGCGGTTATGCGGCGCTCAAGAAGATTCTGGCCGAGAACATCTCGCCCGAAGCCGTTATCAACGAAGTCAAGAAGTCGTCGTTGCGCGGTCGCGGCGGCGCCGGTTTCCCTGCCGGCCTGAAGTGGAGCTTCATGCCACGCAATTATTCCGGCGCCAAGTACCTTGTTTGCAACACCGACGAGGGCGAGCCGGGTACGTTCAAGGATCGTGACTTGATGCGCTTCAACCCCCATCAGGTGATCGAGGGCATGGCCATTGCTGCCTATGCGATGGGAGTCGAGTGCGGCTACAACTATATCCACGGTGAAGTCTGGGATCTGTATACCCGTTTCGAGGAAGCTTTAGCGGAGGCGCGCGCTGCCGGTTTTATTGGTCAGAAGATCCTCGGTTCCAATTTTAATTTCGAACTGTTTGCTCATCACGGCTGGGGCGCCTATATTTGCGGCGAGGAAACTGGTTTGCTCGAATCGATCGAAGGCAAGAAGGGCCAGCCGCGCTACAAGCCGCCCTTCCCGGCGAGCTACGGCCTGTACGGCAAGCCGACCACCATCAACAACACCGAGACTTTCGCCGCAGTGCCTTGGATCATCCTGAACGGCGGCGAGAAATACCTTGAGTTGGGCAAGCCCAACAATGGCGGCACCAAGCTATTTTCCGTTTCGGGTCATGTGGTCAAGCCAGGGGTGTATGAAGTCCCGATGGGTACCCCATTTCCGGTGCTGCTCGAAATGTGCGGTGGCATGCGTAATGGCAAGCTCAAGGCTGTGATTCCCGGCGGCTCCTCGGCGCCGGTGTTGCCGGCTGACATCATCATGGACTGTACCCTGGATTACGACTCCATCGCCAAGGCCGGCTCGATGCTCGGTTCCGGCGCGGTGATCGTGATGGATGAGAGCGTTTGCATGGTCAAGGCGCTGGAGCGCTTATCCTATTTCTATTTCGAAGAGTCCTGCGGCCAATGCACGCCTTGCCGCGAAGGCACGGGCTGGCTGTATCGCGTCGTGCATCGCATCGAACACGGTCAGGGCCGTCCCGAGGATCTCGATTTGTTGAACAGCGTCACCGAGAACATCATGGGCCGTACCATCTGTGCTTTGGGCGATGCCGCCGCGTTGCCGGTGAGGAGTTTTACCAAGCACTTCAAGAGCGAATTCGAATACCACATCGAAAACAAGAAATGCATGGTCCCGCCCGAAGTGCAGCGCGAGGGCAGCAATATCTACGTTACGCCGAACCGGGTGCCGTCATGCTAGACATCGAAATTGACGGCAAGCCGATGCAGGTCGCCGAAGGCAGTACCATTCTGGACGCGGCGTACAAGCAAGGTACCTATATCCCCCACTTCTGCTATCACAAGAAACTGTCGATTGCCGCCAGTTGCCGCATGTGCCTGGTGCAGGTCGAGAAGGCGCCCAAGCCCATGCCGGCTTGTGCCACGCCAGTCACCAACGGCATGAAGGTGCAGACCCATTCCGAACTGGCCGTCAATGCACAAAAGGGCGTGATGGAGTTCCTGCTCGTTAACCATCCTCTCGATTGCCCGGTCTGCGATCAGGGCGGCGAGTGCCAGCTGCAGGATATTTCCGTCGGTTATGGTGGCGGCACTTCGCGCTACCAGGAAGAAAAACGCGTAGTTGCCAATAAGGATTTCGGTCCGCTGGTCAACACTGATATGACGCGCTGCATCAATTGTACGCGTTGCGTGCGCTTCACCCAGGAAATCGCAGGAAAGATGGAACTCGGCCAGGCTAACCGCGGCGAGCATGCCGAAATCATGAGCTTTATCGGGCAGACCGTCGATTCCGAACTCTCCGGCAACATCATCGATTTGTGCCCGGTAGGGGCGCTGACCTCCAAGCCTTTCCGCTATTCAGCGCGGAGTTGGGAACTGTCACGCAGGAAGTCCATCAGCCCGCACGACGGTTTGGGCAGCAATCTTATCGTCCAGACCAAGCATGAGCGCGTGATGCGGGTGCTGCCTCTGGATAATGATTCGATTAACGAATGCTGGTTGTCCGACAAGGATCGTTTCTCCTATGAAGCGCTGAACTCAGCCACGCGACTGACCAAGCCGATGCTCAAGCATGACGGCAAGTGGCACGAGGTCGAATGGCAACAAGCGCTCGACTATGTTGCGCATGCCTTCAAGGACATTGCCAAGAACCATGGTGCCGCTGCCTTGGGCGCACTGGCAGCGCCTCATGCGACGCTCGAAGAACTGTTCCTGATGCAGAAACTGCTCCGCGGCCTGGGTAGCGGCAACGTCGATACGCGTTTGCGGCAAAGCGATTTCTCGCTCGATGGCAAGCGCAGCGGTGCGCCTTGGCTAGGCATGAAAATCGCCGAGATCAATACGCTCGATCGGGTGCTGGTGGTTGGCAGTTTTCTGCGCAAGGATCATCCATTGATTGCCCAGCGCCTGCGTCAGGCTGCCAAGCGTGGCAGTCAGGTTTCGCTGATCCATTCGACCGATGACGAGATACTGGTGAAGCTCTTTGCCAAGGCCATCGCCGCGCCCTCGCAATTACCGGTGCTGCTGGCGCAGGTGGTCAAATCCGCCGCCGAGCAGAAGGCAGTGGGCGTCGATGCGAACATCGCCAGCGTCAGCGTGACGCCAGAGGCGCAGAAAATTGCTGCCAGCTTGGTTTCAGGTGCAAACAGCGGGATATTTCTCGGCAACTTTGTCCAGCAACATCCCCAGGCAGCAACGCTGCATGCGTTGGCTCAACAACTGGCGAGCATCATAGGAGCGAAGTTCGGCTATCTGGGGGAGGCAGCCAATAGTGTCGGCGCTTATGTCGCTCATGCCGTGCCGCTCGCTGGCGGCTTGAACTCTGCGCAGATGCTGGCTGAACCGCTCAAGGGCTATCTGATTCTGCAGGCCGAGTCGGAACTTGACAGCGCCAATCCGCAACTGGCCATGGCAACGCTCAAACAGGCGGCAACTGTCGTCGTGATGTCGCCGTTCAAGTTGCCCGCTGCGCTTGATTATGCCGACGTGTTGCTGCCGGTGGCGCCTTTCAGCGAAACCTCGGGCAGCTACATCAACACCGAGGGCCGCGTGCAGAGCTTCAATGCGGTAGTCAAGCCATTTGCTGAGACTCGCCCCGCCTGGAAAGTGCTACGCGTGCTGGGCAATCTGCTCGGCCTGCCGGGCTTCGAGCAGAATAGCAGCGAAGAAGTGCGTGCCGAGGCGCTTTCCGGCAAGCCGGAGTTCGTTGCCGATCAGCTAAACAACCAGGCTCAAGGCGTGGTGCTCACTCTGTCTTCCACCAGTCAGGGAACGGAACGCATCGCCGACGTCCCAATTCATTTTGCCGACGCACTGGTACGGCGCGCACCCAGCCTGCAACAAAGCCGCGATGCGGCGTTGCCGGCAGCACGCATGAATGCCGTCACACTCGCCAAATTGGGCGTTACACAGGGACGCCAGATCAAGGTGAAACAGGGTGCTGGGGTGGCAGTGTTGGCTGCTGTTCTCGACGCCGGTTTGCCCGATAACTGTATCCGTGTTGCGGCAGCACATCCGTTGACCGCCAGCCTCGGCGCCATGCAGGGCACGATTACCGTGGAGGCCAACTGATGGAAGCGCAAGCACTGCAAGTCCTCCAGTTCCTGTCGGGCTTTTTCGGTCCGCTCTGGCCGTTAGTTTATACCTTGCTGAAGATCGTCGGGATTGTCCTGCCATTGCTGCTGTGCGTCGCCTATTTAACTTTGGCGGAGCGCAAGGTCATCGGTGCAATACAAGTTCGCCTAGGCCCCAACGTCGTTGGACCGTGGGGGTTGTTGCAACCTATCGCCGATGGCCTGAAGCTGGTCTGCAAGGAAATCATCGTTCCTTCCCAGGCCAGCAAAGGAATTTACTTCGTCGGCCCTGCCTTGGCCTTCGCCACGGCGCTGGCGGCTTGGGCGGTAGTACCTTTTTCCGAAGGATGGGTGCTGGCTAACATTGATGCGGGCGTGCTTTATATTCTGGCGATAACCTCGGTCGGGATTTACAGCATCATCATCGCCGGCTGGGCATCCAATTCGAAGTATCCTTTCTTTGCTGCCATGCGTTCTGCAGCGCAGATGGTTTCCTACGAAATCGCCATGGGTTTTGCGCTGGTCTGCGTGCTGATGGTTTCTGCCAGCCTTAATCTCAGTGAGATTGTGCATGCGCAGGGCAAGGGTATGTTTGCCGACATGGGGATCGGGATACTTTCCTGGAACTGGTTGTCGCTCCTGCCGATGTTCATGGTGTTTCTGATTTCCGGCATTGCCGAAACCAACCGCGCACCCTTCGACGTGGTCGAAGGCGAGTCGGAAATCGTTGCCGGCCACATGGTCGAATATTCCGGCATGGCATTCGCGCTATTCTTCCTCGGCGAATATTCCGCGATGATCCTGGTCTCAATCATGACCTCGATCTTCTTCCTCGGCGGCTGGCTTTCACCAGTGGGCTTCCTGCCGCACAGTTTTGTCTGGCTGGCGGCCAAGACAGCCTTTGTCCTGTTTCTGTTTCTCTGGTTTCGCGCCACCTTCCCGCGTTACCGTTACGACCAGATCATGCGTTTGGGCTGGAAGGTGTTCGTGCCGTTGTGCATGTTCTGGGTGCTGGTCGTCGGCATCTGGATGATGTCGCCGTTGAACATCTGGAAATGACGATGCCATGGGTGCGATGAAAGAATTTCTCAATAGCCTGCTGCTCAAGGAACTGTTCAAGGGTCTGGCAGTGACTGGGCGCTATCTGTTTGCGCGCAAGATCACTATCCAGTATCCGGAAGAAAAAACGCCGCAGAGCAACCGCTTCCGCGGTCTGCATGCGTTGCGCCGCTACCCGAACGGTGAGGAACGTTGCATCGCCTGCAAGCTGTGTGAGGCGGTCTGTCCAGCGCTGGCGATCAGCATCGAGTCGGGGGAACGCGCCGACGGCTCGCGCCGCACCACCCGATACGACATCGACCTGACCAAGTGCATCTTCTGCGGCTTCTGCGAGGAAGCCTGCCCGGTCGATGCGATCGTCCTGACCCGGATATTCGAATACCACGGCGAAGTGCGTGGAGATCTTCTCTACACTAAGCAGATGCTGTTGGCGGTGGGTGACAAAAATGAAGCCCAGATTGCCAAAGACCGCGAACAGGATGCCCCTTATCGGTAAACCGCGATGGACTTCAAGACTGCAACTTTCTACTTCCTGTCGACGATCCTGGTTCTTGCTGGACTACGGGTGATTACTGCGCGCAATCCGGTGCACGCAGTATTATTCCTGGTGCTGGCCTTCTTCACTGCCAGCGGCTTGTGGCTACTGTTGCAAGCGGAGTTCCTGGCCATCACCTTGGTGATGGTGTACGTCGGCGCAGTCATGGTGCTGTTCCTGTTCGTGGTGATGATGCTCGACATCAACATCGAGCGGTTGCGTCAGGGATTCTGGAGCTATTTGCCGCTGGGTGCGGCGATTGGCTTGCTGATGGCAGCAGAGATGGGGGTGGTCCTCGGCGGCCGTTATTTCTGGCCCGAAACGATGCCGGATCCGGTTGCGCCGCCCGTGGGCTACAGCAATACCAAAGAGCTCGGACGCTTGTTGTTTACGGATTATGTCTATCCGTTTGAACTGGCATCGGTGGTCCTGTTGGTGGCGATCATCGCTGCTGTGATGCTGACGCTTCGTCGCCGCATAGATAAAAAGCATCAGAATCCGAGCGAGCAGATCGCCGTTAAACGCAACGACCGACTTCGCATCATCGCGATGCCCACGGAAAAGGAATAAGGGGCATACATGTTAACCCTGTCGCTTTCACATTATCTGATACTCGGCGCGATTTTGTTTGCTCTCAGCGTGGTTGGCATTTTCCTCAATCGCAAGAACCTGATCGTGCTGTTGATGGCCATCGAGCTGATGCTGTTGTCGGTGAATATGAACTTTGTGGCTTTTTCGCACTATCTGGGCGACGCCTCCGGTCAATTGTTCGTGTTCTTCATCCTGACGGTGGCGGCGGCGGAATCGGCGATCGGCTTGGCGATCCTGGTGGCCTTGTTCCGCAATATTTCCACGATCCATGTCGACGATCTCGACAGCCTCAAGGGATAGGTCTGACCGATGGATATGCAAACCCTCTACCTGATTGTGCCGTTAGCGCCTCTCTTCGGCGCCATTGTCGCCGGCTTGTTTGGCAAGGCGATTGGCCGCAGCGGCGCCCACTGGGTGACCATTCTAGGCGTCGCGGTGTCCTTCGCTGCCTCATATCTGATCTTCCAGGACGTCCAGGCCGGACACATCTACAACGGCACGGTGTATACCTGGATGGAAAGCGGCGGCCTAAAACTAGAAGTCGGTTTCCTCATCGATCCGCTAACGGTGATGATGATGCTGGTGGTGACTTTCGTCTCGCTGATGGTGCATATCTACACCGTCGGTTACATGGCCGACGATCCAGGTTACCAACGTTTCTTCAGCTACATCTCGCTATTCACCTTTTCGATGCTGATGCTGGTGATGGCCAACAATTTTGTCCAGTTGTTCTTCGGCTGGGAGGCGGTGGGTCTGGTCTCCTATCTGCTGATCGGTTTCTGGTATACCCGGCCGACGGCGATCCATGCCAACCTCAAGGCCTTCTTGGTGAATCGCGTCGGCGACTTCGGCTTCCTGCTGGGCATCGGCCTGATTGCCGCGAATTGCGGCACACTCGACTATGCCCAGGTGTTTGCGCAGGGGCCGCAACTGGCTGCCCAGAGCATCGAATTGTTCGCCGGTTCGCCGTGGCTGCTGATCAGCGTGGTCTGCATCTGCCTGTTCATTGGCGCCATGGGCAAATCGGCGCAGTTTCCGCTGCACGTCTGGTTGCCCGACTCGATGGAAGGTCCGACCCCGATATCGGCACTGATCCATGCCGCCACCATGGTGACCGCCGGTATCTTCATGGTGACGCGCATGTCGCCGCTGTTCGAGTTGTCTGAAGCCGCGCTCTCCTTCGTGCTGGTGATCGGCGCCATTACCGCGCTGTTCATGGGTTTCCTAGGCGTCGTCCAGAACGACATCAAGCGCGTGGTGGCTTACTCGACACTTTCCCAGTTGGGCTACATGACCGTGGCGCTGGGGGCTTCGGCATACTCGGTGGCGGTATTTCATCTGATGACGCACGCCTTCTTCAAGGCGCTGCTGTTTCTCGGCGCCGGTTCGGTGATCATCGGCTGCCACCATAATCAGGACATCCGCTACATGGGCGGTATCCGCAAGTACATGCCGATCACCTGGATCACTTCACTGCTAGGTTCCCTGGCGCTGATCGGTTTCCCCTTCTTCTCGGGCTTCTATTCCAAGGACTCGATCATCGAGGCGGTGCAACTCTCGACCATCCCGGGTTCCGGCTTCGCTTATTTTTCCGTCATTGCCGGCGTCTTCGTCACAGCCTTCTACTCTTTCCGCATGTACTTCCTCGTGTTCCACGGCAAGGAGCGCTACGACCAAGTGCCGAATGCGCACGGTCACCACGATGATCATCACCATACCGGCAAGCCCCATGAATCGCCGTGGGTGGTCTGGTTGCCGCTGGTGCTGCTGGCAATACCGTCGGTGGTGATCGGCTATCTGACCATCCAGCCGATGCTGTTTGGCGAGTTCTTCGGTAGTTCCATCGTGATTAGCCACGAGCATCATGCCTTGGCGGAGATGAAGGAAGAGTTCCACAGCGCATTGGCCATGGCCATGCATGGCTTCACAGCTTTGCCTTTCATCCTGGCGCTGGCGGGTGTGGCGCTGTCTTGGCTGTTCTACATGAAGCGGCCGGATCTCCCCGCGGCGATCATGAAGGTTTTCAAACCGATTCATACGCTGTTGGACAACAAGTATTACCTTGACAAGGTCAACGAATGGTTCTTCGCCGGCGGTGCGCGCCTGATTGGCCGTGGCTTGTGGCGTGGCGGTGACCAGATGTTGATCGACGGTTTGATGGTCAATGGTTCGGCCAAACTGGTGGGCTGGATTGCTTCGGTGACTCGTCTGTTGCAGAGCGGCCATATTTACCAATATGCATTCTCGATGATATTTGGCGTCTTCGTTTTGCTGACGCTGTGGTTTAACCGAGCTTGAAGCGCGACAGGAATACCTACAGATGATCGCATCCCACCTGCTCAGCCTTTCGATCTGGTTGCCGATTGCCGGCGCCGTCATCGTGCTCGCCTCCGCTTCCGAATCAAGTGCCGGCATGACCCGCGTCCTGTCGCTGATCGTTGCCTTGTGCGGTTTTCTGATCACAGTTCCGCTTTACACCGGTTTCGATGCGAGCCAGAGCGCCATGCAATTTGTCGAAATGGCGCCATGGATTCCGCAATACAACATCAACTATTTCCTTGGCGTGGATGGCATCTCGGTGCTGTTCATCCTGCTCAACAGTTTCATCACCGTGCTGGTAGTGCTGGCTGGGTGGAAAGTGATCAAGCAAAAGGTTGCCCAGTACATGGCGGCATTTCTCGTCATGTCGGGTTTGATGAACGGTATCTTCTGCGCTCTCGATGCGGCGCTGTTCTATGTTTTCTTCGAGGCCTCGCTGATTCCAATGTATATCATCATCGGTGTCTGGGGGGGGCCGAACCGCGTCTATGCAGCCTTCAAGTTCTTCCTCTATACTCTGGCCGGTTCTCTGCTGATGCTGATCGCCCTGATGTACTTGTTCCTCCAGTCGGGCGGCAGTTTCAATATTCTCGAATGGCACACGCTGCCGTTGCCGATGTCGGCGCAGACATTGCTGTTTCTGGCTTTCTTGGCTGCCTTTGCGGTTAAGGTGCCGATGTGGCCGGTGCATACCTGGTTGCCCGACGCCCACGTTGAGGCGCCTACCGGCGGGTCGGCGGTGCTGGCGGCGATTATGCTGAAGCTGGGTGCTTACGGTTTTCTTCGTTTCTCTCTACCGATCGCGCCGGATGCCAGCCACGCGCTGTCCGGGTTCATGATTACCTTAAGCCTGATCGCGGTGATCTATATCGGTTTTGTCGCCCTGGTGCAGACCGATATGAAGAAATTGATCGCCTATTCGTCGATCTCTCACATGGGCTTCGTCATCCTGGGCTTTTTCATCTTCAATCAGATTGGCTATGAGGGTGCGCTGGTGCAGATGATTTCCCATGGCTTTGTTTCTGCGGCAATGTTCCTGTGCGTCGGCGTCATGTACGATCGTATGCACAGCCGCGAGATTGCCGCTTACGGTGGGGTGGTCAATACCATGCCGAAGTTTGCGTCCTTCTTTCTACTGTTCGCCATGGCCAACTGCGGTTTACCGGCGACTTCCGGCTTTGTCGGCGAATTCATGGTGGTGCTGGGCGCCATCAAATACAACTTCTGGGTTGGCTTCGCAGCCGCCACGACGCTCATTCTCGGTGCCGCCTACACGCTATGGATGTATAAGCGCGTTGCCTTCGGCGCCGTAGCAAACAAGCATGTTGCCGAACTGACCGATATCGACAACCGCGAATTCCTGGTGCTCGGGCTGCTAGCGCTGTGTGTGCTAGGCATGGGCCTGTATCCGTTCCCCTTCACCGATGTGATGCATGCTTCGGTCGACCACTTGCTCAAGCACGTGGCCATCAGCAAGCTATGACCGGCCCGGCCAAAGAGAACCGCACATGAACTTCGTCATGCCTGATTTCTACCCAGCTGCTTCGGAGATACTTCTCCTAGTGATGGCTTGCTTTATTCTACTGGTCGACTTGGTGTTGCCTTCCACGAAGCGCTGGATCATCGCCTTGCTGACGCAGCTGACCCTGGTTGGCTGCGCGATCGTCACTTTCGTGACGGCTGACGGACAGGTGGTGCTGACTTTCAGCAATATGTTTGTCGACGATTTGTTGGGCGACTTCCTCAAATTGCTGGTGTATGTCTCGGTTAGCGCGATGCTGATCTATAGTCGCGGTTACCTTGCCGCGCGCAACTTGGAGAAGAGCGAGTTCTACCTGCTGGTGCTGTTTTCTACGCTGGGCATGATGGTGATGATCTCGGCCAGCCATTTCGTCAGTCTGTACCTGGGTCTTGAATTGCTGTCGCTGTCGCTTTACGCCCTGGTGGCACTCGACCGCGATTCGCCACGCGCCACCGAGGCGGCGATGAAGTATTTCGTGCTCGGCGCCTTGGCTTCAGGTTTGCTGCTGTATGGCATGTCGATGATTTACGGTGCTACTGGCACGCTGGAAATCGGTGGCGTGGCCCAGTCCATCTACCATGGCGTTGCCAACAAGACCATCCTGGTGTTCGGCCTGGTGTTCCTGGTTTCGGGCCTGGCTTTCAAGCTAGGCCTGGTGCCGTTCCACATGTGGATTCCCGATGTGTATCACGGCGCGCCTACAGCGATCACGCTGTTTATCGGTTCGGCGCCCAAGCTGGCTGGCTTCGCCATCGCGATGCGCCTGCTGGTATATGGTTTGTTCGAACTGGCCGGCGAGTGGCAGGTGATGTTGACGATATTGGCAGTGCTGTCGATTGCGATCGGTAACGTTGTCGCTGTCGCCCAAACCAATCTTAAGCGCATGCTTGCCTATTCAGCCATTTCGCACATGGGATTCATGTTGCTTGGCCTGCTCAGTGGGGTTGTTGGCGGAGATCGGCATTTTGCTTTGAATGCTTACAGTTCAGCGATGTTCTACGCTATTTCCTACGTCCTGATGACCTTGGGTTCGTTCGGCATGATCTTGTTGCTGTCCCGTGCCGGTCACGAAGCCGAAAATCTGGAGGATTTCAAAGGATTGAGCCAACGCAGTCCATGGTTTGCGCTGATGATGGGGATACTGATGTTCTCGCTGGCCGGTGTGCCGTTTTTCGTCGGCTTCTGGGCCAAGTTCTCGGTGTTGCTGGCGGTGGTAGATACTGGCCAGATCTGGCTTGTCGTGGTTGCCGTTTTCTTCTCGCTGATTGGCGCATTTTATTACTTGCGCGTGGTCAAGCTGATGTGGTTCGATGCACCGATCCAAACTGCGCCGATTGAAGCCACTCTGGACATGCGTATGTTGCTCTCGGTCAATGGACTAGCGGTCGCACTGCTGGGCGCCTTCCCGCAAGCGATCATGACCTTGTGCACCTTTACCCTGTTGCGTTCCTTGTAGTGCTGTCGCCAGACGGCCAGAGATGGCTTGAGTACCGACGATCAGCATCTCGTTGAGACTCGTTTATCGAGTGAAGAGGTCTTCAGCGGCCACCTGCTGAAGGTCAGCGCCGATCGGGTCCGTTTGCCCGATGGTTCCGAAAGCATTCGCGAGCATGTCGCACATCCCGGCGCGGTGGTCATGCTGGCGGCATTGGACAACGGCAAGTTGCTGTTTGAGCGCCAGTTTCGCTATCCCCTTGGGCAGGTCTTCCTCGAATTTCCGGCCGGCAAGATCGATGCCGGCGAACATCCCCTCGATACTGCGCGGCGCGAACTGCGCGAGGAAACCGGATACAAGGCTAAAAGTTGGCGTCATCTGGGCACCATGCATCCGTGTATCGGCTATTCCAACGAACGTATTGAAATCTTTCTTGCTCACGGCTTATCTTATATCGGGCATGCTCTGGACCATGGCGAATTCATCGAGGTCGTTGAACTGAGCCTGGCCGATGCTGTACTGAGCGTGCGGGATGGCGGGATCACCGACGGCAAAACCATTGCCGGGTTGTTCTGGGCTGAGAAAATATACTCAGGCGCTTGGGACTTTCCGGCATAAAATGAGCCAGTTCGCTTACCCTACGCTGCCAAATTTAGGTGGGCAGGGAAGCCAGGAAGGAGAAGCAGACGATGCAGGCCCAGCCCGAGCCGCGTGCCGTTTTCGACAGGGAACTGGAGGGGAACACCGCCGAGAAACTACGCGCCCTCAGTATCTTGTCCGAAGTCACGGCCAGCCTCGCCGACGAGGACGATGTCGAGGAACTGCTCGGACGTTTCCTCGGCACCATGGTTCGCCTGGCCGAAGCCAGCGCCGGTGCGGTGCGAGTGCTCACCAGCGACGGCCTGCATCTACGGCTGGTCGGTTCGCTTGGCTTACCATCGGATCTGGTGGAGCGCGAACGGCTGGTGCCAGTGGATTGCGGCCAGTGCGGTAGCGCCGTGCTTGACAACCACTCGTGCTACGAGATCGATCTGCATCCTTGCGCTGTACGCACCGGTCACGATTACTTCGACAATGGCTGCCAGGCCATGCTGATCGTGCCCCTGCAGAACGGAGGCAAGCTGCTCGGCACCTTCAGCCTGTTCCTGCCCAAACGTTTTGAACTGCCAGAGGATGTGGCGCTGCTGTTCCGTTCGATCGCCGAGCACCTAGGTATGGCGCTCGAGAATGCCCGTCTCAAGCGCGAGAACTTGCGCATTACTCTGATGGGCGAACGCCAGATGATGGCCGCCGAGGTGCACGACTCGCTGGCCCAGACTTGCGCCTACATGAAAATGCGCATGTCACTGTTACAGGACGCCTTGCGTGACCGGGACAACGAACTGGCCGGGAAGTACGCCGGCGATGTCGGCCAGGCACTCGACGAAGCTTATCTGCATTTGCGCGAACTGCTCACCCAGTTTCGCAGCGGCATGGATCCACTGGGCTTGCTTCATGCACTCGATGGTATCGTGAGAACATTTCAGGAGCGCAGCGGGGTCAAGCTCGAATATGAAAACCACATCACCGATCTGCGCCTCTCGGTGGACCAGGAGGCGCAAGTGTTCTATATCCTCCAGGAGGCGTTTGCCAACGTCGTCCGGCACTCCGGCGCAAGCCAGGCCAGCCTGGTGCTGGAAGGCGCGGGCGACCACTATGTCGCCACGGTGGAGGACAATGGCACGGGCGATCAAGGTTTATTTGCCATTGCCAAGCGCGGCGACTGCGGCGAGGAGCATACCGCTACGCGCCATCACTTTGGCTTGACCATCATGCGCGAGCGTGCCCAAAAAATCGGCGGGCATATCGAGATTACCAGCCTGCCCGAGGGAGGAACCCGCGTCCGTTTGACCATTCCGGTATTGGCGGGGAAGCTGCGATGAGCGACAAGCCGATCAGCGTCCTGCTGGTCGATGACCACACCCTGTTTCGCAAGGGCTTGGCGGAGTTGCTCGAACACCGTGGCGGGATTCGCGTCGCGGGCATCACCGGGAATCCGGATGAGGCGATACGCCTGCTGCATGAGCAGCATCCCGACGTGATCATTGTGGACCTTAACATGCCGCCGTTGGGCGGACTTTCCCTGATTCGTCGGATTCGCACCGAGGAGTGGGATGGCGCGGTGCTGGTCCTGACCGTCAGCGATGCCGAGGAGGATCTTTCGAATGCCATGCGCAGCGGTGCGCAAGGCTATCTGCTGAAGGACATGGAGCCGGACGATCTGGTCGATGCAGTGCAGCGCGCGGTGCGTGGCGAAACGGTGGTGGCGCCGGCGATGACATTGAAACTGGTACACCTGTTGCGCGGCGGCACGCCTTCCGATGCCAGGGAGAGTGCCCTCAAGCAACTCACTGCGCGCGAGCGCGAAATTCTCAACCACCTAGCCCAGGGGCTCTCCAACAAGGCTATCGCTCGCATGCTCGATATCAGTCATGACACAGTCAAACTGCATGTGCGGCATGTTCTCTCCAAGCTCAACCTCACCTCGCGCGTCGAGGCGGCAGTGTTCGCCGTCGAGCAGAAGAACGCGCTGCTGGGGCGGCGTGGGGAGTAGCCAGCTATTATTCAGGTGTCGCCGGCAAATGAATCAGGTAGCCTCCCGACTTCTCGTCGCGAGCCAGGGTCAGCAGTTTGCGTTTCTGCGCATCCTCCAGCAGCTCGCCGAAGGAACGGTAGCCGTAGTAGGATTCGTTGAAGCCGGGTTGTCGCCGTTTCATGGTCTGTTTGACCATTGAACCCCAGATTTTCTCGTCTTCGCCGCGTTCGGTGGCTAGTGCTTCGACAGTTTCAACGATCAGATCAAGGGCTTCCTGGTGTTTGTCGTCCTCGCTCTGCGCCCCCTTCTTCTTTTCTGGGCCAGCCGCCGGTTTCGCTAGCATCTTCTTGCCGGCGCGCTGCTTCTTGGCTTCCTGCGCGCGCACCAGATCGTCATAGAAAATGAATTCATCGCAGTTGGCGCTGAGCAGGTCAGAGGTTGAATCCTTGACGCCAATGCCGATGACCAGCTTGTTGTTCTCGCGCAATTTGGAAACCAGCGGCGAAAAATCGGAATCGCCGCTGATGATGACAAAGGTATCGACATGCGCCTTGGTGTAGCAGAGATCGAGCGCATCGACCACCATGCGGATGTCGGCGGAGTTCTTGCCCGACTGGCGCACATGCGGAATCTCGATCAGCTCGAAGGCTGCCTCATGCATCGTCGCCTTAAATTCCTTGTAGCGGTCCCAGTCGCAATAAGCTTTCTTGACCACGATGCTGCCTTTCAACAACAGGCGTTCCAGTACCTTCTTGATATCAAATTGTGCGTACTTGGCGTCGCGCACGCCCAGCGCCACGTTCTCGAAATCGCAGAACAAGGCCATGTTGGTGATTTCGGGTTGTCCTGCCATGACGGATTTCTCCTTTGATTTGAATAGACGTCAGCTTGGGCTGCGCGGCAAATCGGCCAGTACCAGGCTAGCCGCAGCAATCAATTCCTCGATGCGCGCCTGCAGCGAGGCATAGCTTCCTGTTTCACCTTGGTCGATAGCGGACTGCAATTCGGCGGCGGCGGATGACAGCAGCCTGGCGCCGACCGTGGCCGCCTCGCCCTTGAGCGAATGGGCTTGGCGTCTGGCTTCGGGCATGTCGCCGCCGGCGAACGCCTGGGCTATGCCTTGGCGATATAGCGGCAGCGCGTCGCGGAACAGACCCAGCACCGTCAGAAACAGTTCGGGTTCGATTTCCAGGTGCGCCAGCGCCGCCGGGAAATCGAAGTGCTCGTTGCCTGCCAGCGAGGCGATGATCTGCTTTGCGTTGCCCGTCTGTGCCGGACTCCGCTGCGCGTCCGCTGCGTTCGCGGCCTGTCGTTCCAGCGGCAAGGCATTCAGCACATCCAGCAGCACCTGCTTCCTGATCGGTTTGGTGAGGTGCCCGTTGCAGCCCGCGTTCAGGCTTTTTGCCTCGTCTTCCTTGAAGGCATGCGCCGTCAGCGCGTAGATCTGCGTCTGCTGAAGATCTTCCTCCTGCTCGATGCGGCGGATTTCCCTGGTGGCGCTATAGCCGTCCATGAGCGGCATTTCCACATCCATCAAGATCAGGTCGTAGTGCTTGGTCCGAAACTTTTCGACGGCCGTGGCACCGTTGTCCGCCACATCGACGCGGCACGGGGTGCTTTTCAGCAAGCTGCGCATCAGGAACACATTGTTCTGGTTGTCTTCCGCCAGCAGTATCGATGGCGGGCGAGTGAAACTGCGCAGCGCGGCATTTCCGGCTGGTTTGGCTTCGGCCTGGATAACCGGGTGGGTGACTTCGGGCAAACGCGCGGTGAAGTGGAAGATGGAACCATGGCCTGGCGTGCTCTCCACCCAAATGCGTCCTGCCATCAGTTCCACCAGGCGCTGGGTGATGGTCAGTCCCAGGCCGGTGCCGCCATAATTGCGCGTAATGTGACTGTCGGCCTGGTTGAAGGCTTCAAAAATAGCGTCGAGTTTGTCCGCCGGAATGCCGATACCGGTGTCCGAAACCGAGAAATGCAACATGTCTGGAGCATCCCGATCGCATTCTGCCGCGATGCTGACATAGCCCTCGTGACAGAATTTGAGCGCGTTGCCGACCAGGTTGGTAATGCACTGTTTGAGGCGCTGGGCGTCGCCATGGACGTAAGCCGGCACGTCGGCGGCGATGCTCAAGCGCAGCTCCAGCCCCTTCTCATGAGCGCGTGGCGAAAGCAGTTCAAGCTGCGCCTGCAATATCGGCGCGAGCGCAAAATCTTCCGGGTAGAGCTGGAACTGGCCAGCTTCCACCTTGGATAAATCGAGAATGTCGTTGATCAGATCCAGCAGGTTGTTCCCCGCATTCTGGAATACTTCCAGGTACTTGCTCTGCTCCGGCGTGAGCTCGGTTTCGGCCAGCAACTCGGCCATGCCCAAAATTGCGTTCATGGGCGTGCGGAATTCGTGTGACACCATGGCGAGAAAGCGCTTCTGCTGCTCCTGCACCAGGCGCCGGGCCGTGACATCGCGCGAGACGCCGACCACCTCAGCTGCTTTCCCATTGGCGCCATGAATGAGGCTCATGGTGGCCTCCGACCACACCGTTGAACCATCCTTGCGCAGCGATTCCAGTTCCATTACGGATTTCGAATCCTCAGGGTGCGTCGTCAGATAAGCGACAGCCGCTCGAACCGCCAACGCCGAGGCAGCGGTGAATGATTCATCGATGGATTGCGCCATCGCTTCCTCAACCGTGTAGCCGGTCAGGCGTTCGACGGCGGGGCTGATATAGCTGAGGCATTGCTGGCGAAGGTCATACTTCCACAACACATCCTGGGCATTGTCGGCGACCAGGCGAAAACGCTCCTCACTGGTGCGCAATGCCGCAGATAGCCGGGACAGGCGGTAGGCGACAGCGCTGGAAAAGGCAATTACCAGCAAGGCGATTGCCAAGGTGCGATATAGCCAAGTCAGGTTGCGCTGGGGATTAAGATCATAGAGAAAACTATCGAGAGAAAAATCGGCCGGCAACATGCCGAGTTCGACATAGATCTCGGCGATGTGACGCCAACGACCGGGGTTTGTGTAGCCGATCTCGACCAGTTCTGGCTGGATCAGCGGCAGCATCTGCCGGGCCTGGAACAACAGGTAATCGCGGCTGTGCTGCCGGCTGTATTTAGCGCGAATCAGGTCGGCGATTTCTTCCGGGTGGCTCATGGCATATTGCCAGCCGCGCAGGCTCGCTGCGCGGAATGCCTTGACGCGTTCTGGATTGGCCTGGATTTCCCGTTCGGTGGTGAACAGGTTGTCGCCGTAGAAGTCGATGCCGGCGGAGCGCGGATTATATATCTGATAGGAAAAATGCGCGCGATCGAGGTAATACGGCTGGTTGATGACATAGGCCGAGATCGCATCGACCTTGCCCAGTACCAGATCCTGCGGATCGAAGCTGTGCTCGACGCGGGTGATGCGCTCGAGCGGAATGTCCTCCTTCTTCAGATAGGCGAGCAATTCCTCGGCTTGCGGCTCCAGCATCACGCGCTTGCCGTCGAGATCGTGAATGCTCTGGATCGGTCCATTCTGGCGTGAAAGCAGGATGTAGGGCGAGTGTTGGAAGATCACGCCGAGGGCCACCACCGGTTTGCCGGCATTACGCTGCAGCAACAGGCTGCTGGTGCCGACGCCATATTCCGCCTGTCCAGCCAGGACGTTGCCGACCGGGTCACTGCCTGGGGTGGCTTCGAGGATGCGCACGGCGAGGCCGGCCTCGCGGTAGTAACCTTTATCCTGAGCCGCGTAGTAGCCGGCAAACTGGAAAGAGTGGGTCCATTTCAGTTGCAGCGCGATATTGTCGAGGGCGAACGCCGGCAGGATGCCACCCAACACGAGGGCAAACCAAAAGGCATGCCGTAGGTAAGTTTTCCACCGTTGCTTCATAAAGAGTCTGGACATTTCCAGCGTATCGATGAGATCGACGAATGCAACGGTTCTCCCGGTAGGAGAGAACTAGGTTGTGGTGGCGTCGTCAGATTTCACTGCATCAGCTTTCAACGCACGCGATTTTTCCACGGCTTGCTTCACCTCGTTAAGAATCGTGCTGGAGTTGAATGGCTTGACAATATAGCCGCTGGCCCCACCATCCACCGCAGCCTTGACCGTCGCGCTGTCGTGGCTGCTGGTTACCATCAGCACCACGGTTTGTGGTAACTGTGTGCGGATCTGCCTGAGAAGATCCAGACCATTGCCTTTGGGCATGACAATGTCGAGAAAGATGATGTCCGGCCGCAGGCGCAATGCCTGCTCCATTGCCGACTCAGCATCGCTGGCTTCGCCGACGACAATGTAATTGGCAGTTTCTTCGCTGCGCAAGATGCCACGCAACAAAACACGCATGGTGAAGTTGTCATCGACGAGCAGGATGCTTGACAGTGCTTTATTGCTCACTTTTATCTTCCTTAGCGCAGATATCAGGTTGCTATTATTGCACTGCCAAAAGAAAAGTGTCAGCCAGGAAGACTGATCCAGAACAGGCAGGAGCGTTCATGAACGCGTAGAATGTTGACCGTAAAGTGCTGCCGGTCTTGGTGCCCAGGAAGGGACTCGAACCCCCACAGTGTTGCCACCACTAGGACCTGAACCTAGCGCGTCTACCAATTTCGCCACCTGGGCAGAGGGCAAGGCGCGGATTTTATAGGATTCCTCCGAATTGTCAAACAAAACTCCCTCCATAAAACTCGGCAAGCTGCGTCGAGCTGACCCGTTCTTCGAACGCGAGCAAGCAAAATATCCGAACCCGCTACCCAGTCGCGAGTACATCCTACAGATGTTGGTCGAGGGTGGCGTACCGCTTGAGTTCGAGCGTATTTGCGGACAACTGGCGGTACTGCCCGACGAGTATGAAGCGTTTCGCCGCCGCCTCGGCGCCATGGCGCGCGAAGGCGAGTTGATGCAGAACCGCGGCGGCGCCTGGCTGATCCCGGACAAGGCCGATCTGATCCGCGGCCGCGTCGAAGGGCATCCGGACGGCTTCGGCTTTCTCGTCCCTGATGAAGGCGGGGCTGACCTGTTTCTTTCTCCCAAGGAGATGGAGAAAGTCCTGCACGGCGACCGGACGATTGCTCGTGTCATTGGCATGGACCGGCGCGGTCGTCCCGAAGGCAAGATCGTCGAAGTGCTGGAACGCGCCAATCAACGGGTCGTCGGCCGGGTCTTCAGCGAGCACGGGGTCTGGTTTGTCGTCGCCGAGAACCGCCGCATCAGCCAGGACATCTTGCTGGCGCCGGCGCCAAAGGGCAGCAAGCTGCCCAAGGCCAAGACCGGCCAGGTGGTGATGGTCGAGATCATTGAACAGCCGAGCAAGCACGCCCAGCCGATCGGCCGTATCGTAGAGGTGCTGGGCAATTATGCCGATCCGGGCATGGAAATCGAGATTGCCCTGAGAAAGCACGAGCTGCCGTTCGGGTTTTCGAAGGAGGCACTGGCTGAAGCCAGGAAGCTGCCGGAGGTTGTTAAGAAGTCCGACTGGAAAGGTCGCGAGGATATTACCGGATTGCCGCTGGTGACCATCGACAGCGAGACGGCGCGCGATTTCGACGATGCAGTGTATTGCGAACGGCAGGGGAAAAACTATCGCTTGGTGGTCGCCATCGCCGATGTCTCGCATTATGTGCAGGCGGGCGGGGCGCTCGATACTGATGCCGAAGAGCATGGCAACTCGGTGTATTTCCCGCGCCGCGTGATTCCGATGCTGCCGGAGAAACTCTCGAACGAGCTGTGCTCATTGAAGCCGACGGTCGAGCGCTTGTGCATGGTGTGCGACATGACGATTCTGGCGAGCGGCGAGATTCGGGAATACCGCTTTTATCCGGCGGTGATGTTCTCACATGCACGGCTGACCTATACCGAGGTGGCCGCCGCACTTTACCTGCGCGACCAAGTTACGCGCATGCAACTCAAGACGCTGCTGCCGCACCTGGAACATCTCGACGCGCTTTATCGCGTCTTGGCCAAGGCGCGCAAGCAACGTGGGGCGATCGACTTCGAGACGCTCGAAACGCAGATGCTCTTCGATGGCAATGGCAAAATCGAGCGCATCGAGGCTTACGAGCGCAACGAAGCGCACCGGGTGATCGAGGAGTGCATGCTGGCGGCCAATGTCTGCGCTTCGGATTTTCTGCAAAAGAACCAGCATGCCGCGCTTTACCGCGTGCATCAAGGGCCGACGCCGGAGCGTTTGCTCAAGCTGCGCGATTTCCTTGCCGGCTTCGGACTGCAACTCGGCGGTGGCGACGAGCCGCACGCCAAGGACTATGCGCAGTTGTTGGAGAAGCTGCAAGATCGTCCCGACAAGCAACTGCTGCAGACGGTGATGCTGCGCTCGCTACGTCAGGCAGTTTACAGCCCGGACAACGTCGGCCATTTCGGTCTGGCTTATGAGGCTTATACCCACTTCACCTCGCCGATCCGACGTTACCCGGACTTGCTGGTGCATCGCGCCATCAAGGCGGTGCTGATGAAAGGCAAGTACTTGCCGGGAGACAACACGGAGGGTTGGGAGAAGATCGGCATGCACTGCTCGATGACCGAGCGCCGCGCCGACGAGGCGACGCGCGATGTCGAAGCCTGGCTGAAGTGCTACTACATGCAGGACCGCATCGGCGAGATGTTCGCCGGCAGCATTTCATCGGTGGTGCCCTTTGGTATTTTCGTGGCGCTCGACGATATCTTCGTCGAAGGTTTGGTGCATGTGTCGGAACTCGGCGCCGATTATTTCCATTACGACGAGGCCGGCCATGTCATGGTTGGTGAGCGCTCCGGCAAACGCTTCCGCCTTGCCGACCGGGTACGCGTGCAAGTGTTGCGTGCCGACCTGGAAACCAACAAGATTGATTTCAAGCTTATCGATGCCTTGCCGGTAGTGGCGAAATCAGTTGCCAAGGGGGAGCTGGAGAGCGGGAAGAAGACTGTCAAGAAAGGTAAGCATCGTGAGTAGCAGCAGCGACTCGCGCTTCATTTACGGCTTCCACGCCGTGATCGCCAAGTTGCGTCACAGTCCCGACGATGTGCGCGAAATATTCATCGACCGCCAGCGCCAGGACGGCCGTGCCCGCGATCTAATTAAGCTGGCCGAGACGCTCGGCGTGCGCCTGATTCCCTCCGATGGGGCGCGGCTCGACGGCATGTCCGGCAATCAGGCCCGCCATCAAGGCGTGGTGGCGCGCGTGGCGGCTTTGCAGCGCGTGCTCAAGCTCGGCGACGTGCTCGATACGCTGGCCGAACCGGCCCTGCTGCTGGTGCTCGACGGCGTGCAGGACCCGCACAACCTCGGCGCCTGCCTGCGCGTTGCCGACGGTGCCGGCGCGCATGCCGTGATCGCACCGAAAGACCGCGCCTGCGGCCTCAACGCCACCGCCATCAAGGTGGCGAGCGGCGCCGCCGAGAGCGTGCCGTATATCACCGTTACCAACCTGGCGCGCAGCCTGCGCGAGTTGCGTGAGCGCGACATCCTCTGCATCGGCGCGGCGGAAGAGGCGGATACCGACTTGTATGGGATAGCCCAGACCGGGCCGCTGGCCTGGGTACTGGGTGCCGAAGGCGCCGGTCTGCGCCGCCTGACGCGCGAGACCTGCGACCAGTTGGCGCGCATTCCGATGTTCGGCAGCGTTGACAGCCTCAATGTCTCGGTGGCAAGCGGCATCTGCCTGTTCGAAGCGAGACGGCAGCGTGCGGTCAAGTAAGCATGTCCTCGTATCCTCTCAAACATAACCCGTTTTTCGCTCAATGGCTGGTGCTTGGTGTTGCCCTGCTGTTGCTGGGTGGTGTTGCCGGCTACGACCTCTATCTGGAACGTGGCCGCATCCAGCGCCAGGAAGAAGAAAGGCTGTTGGCCATGGCGCGCGTGATCCAGGAGAATGTTGAGCACAATCTGGATTCGGTCAATCAGGCCTTGGAGGACTTGCGCAAGGAATTGCCGGCAAGGTTACCCGATACAAATCTAAATCAACAGCTCAAAACCCTGACTGATGCCATGCCCAGCGTGCGCACCATCAACATTAACGATGCCACGGGCGCCATCCAGGCCAGCAACCGGGCGGAACTGGTCGGCAAGAATCTCAACTTCAACCAGCGTGAGTATTTCAAGGCGCCATTTCAGCATCCTGACGCGGCCATGTTGTTTGTTTCGCCGCCGTTCCGGACGACGCTGGGGGTATTTTCGATCGTCGTGACACGAATGATCCCCGGCCCCAAAGGGGAATTTGTCGGTGTGATTGCCGCCGGCCTCGATCCCCAGTATTTCGAACCGTTGCTGGATTCGGTGCGTTATGCCCCGGACATGGTGGTTTCGTTGCATCATGGCGATGGCATCTTGTATATGATCCTGCCCCACGAGCGGGATGGCTTGGTGGGAAGAAATCTCGCTGTGCCCGGTTCGCCCTTCACTCTTCACAAGGAGAGCGGACAGGCTGCGACAGTGTTCTCAGTCAAAATGCTGGCCTCTGGCGAGGAGCGCATGCTGGCCCAACGCACCATCCAGCCGGCCAGGCTGAAAATGGACAAGTCCTTGGGGGTGGCCGTCTCCCGCCTGCTGGATGATATCTATGCGCCCTGGCTTCATGATGTTCAAGTGAAGGTCGGATTGTTCGTCCTGACTTCATTGGCTCTTAGTTTGGGTCTTATTGCCTACCAGCGCCGGCAGCGGCAGTTCTTCCTCAAGGAGAGCGAAACAGCCAAAGCCATTGCGGCCAGCGAACAATTCATGAGAGTGCTCACTGATAACATTCCCGGCATGGTGGGCTACTGGACCAGCGAGCTGCGCTGCCGCTTTGCCAACAAAGCCTATCTGGAATGGTTCGGCAAGACAGTGGAACAGATGCGCGACATCCGTATCCAGGATTTGATGGGGGAGACGTTGTTCCGCAAGAACGAGCCCTACATGCGCGCCGCGCTGCGTGGTGAGAGGCAAGACTTCGAGCGTACCTTGATTAAAGCCGACGGCAGCACCGGCTATACCTGGGCCCACTATATTCCTGACATGGACGGCAAGCAGGTGAAGGGTTTCTTTG
The DNA here is from genome assembly GCA_028713555.1 of Sterolibacterium sp. GTDB lineage: Bacteria > Pseudomonadota > Gammaproteobacteria > Burkholderiales > Rhodocyclaceae > JACRAR01. Next base: position 78,627 of record JAQTOA010000006.1, read on the forward strand.
TCCTGGTCTCGGATATCACCCAGCTCAAACAGGCCGAAATGGCGTTGGCGCAAAGTGAATGGAAGCTCAAAACGATCATTGAGACTGCGCCAGAATGTGTGAAAGTTCTGGCGCCAGACGGCACGTTGCGGCAAATGAACCGTGCTGGCTTGGAGATGATCGAGGCCGACACTGAAGAGCAGGTGGTTGGCGCAAAGATGGCCGACATCGTTGCGTCAGAATATCGAGCGGCATTCATTGCCCTGAACGAACGGGTCAATCAGGGAGAAGCCGGAACGCTGGAATTCGAGATCGTCGGACTCAAGGGAGGGCACCACTGGCTGGATACCCATGCGGTGCCGGTGCGCGACGTCAACGGTCAAATCATGGGCTTGCTCGGAGTCACGCGCGACATCACCGAGCACAAGCAGGTGCTGCAGGAACTGGAGCGACTGTCACAGACCGATTCCCTGACCAGCCTTGCAAACCGGCGGCACTTCATGACGCTGGCCGAACAGGAGTTATCGCGCGCACTCCGCTACGGCGGTCCCCTGTCGCTATTCATGATGGATATCGACCACTTCAAGAATATCAACGACACCTACGGACACCAGACCGGGGATCAGGTTCTGCAGCGCCTGGGAGCCTTGTGCCTGGAAACTTTGCGCGACATTGACAGCGTCGGTCGCATCGGCGGCGAGGAATTCGCTGTCGTGCTGCCGCATACCGATGGCGAGCATGCTCTGGAAGTGGCCGAGCGATTGCGACAGACCATAGCGCGTGCCGAGGTGGTTTTGGAGCATAGCCTTCCTCTGAGTTTCACGGTGTCGATTGGGGTGACTACACTGCTTGGCGCCAGCGCCAATATCGACACACTGATCGGTCAAGCGGATAGCGCGTTGTACCAGGCCAAGCGCGCCGGCCGCAACCGGGTGTGGGTTTTCGGGAATTCGAACGGCTGAAGGTTGCTTTCAGCCGTACGTTTGCCGCGATACCGAGTTATTTAGAGCCAGCCGCGCAGTTCGAGTTCGTTCTTCAGATAAGCATAGTAGATCGGCGCCATCACCAATCCGGCAATACCGAAGGTGGCTTCCATCACCAGCATCGCCAGTAGAAGCTCCCAAGTGCGTGCCTGGATAAGGTTGCCGACGATGCGCGCGTTGAGGAAATACTCGAGCTTATGCACCAACACCAGAAAGACCAGTGACAGCAGCGCCAGATTCGGCGAGTGCGACAGGCTCAGCACGACGATCACGGTATTCGAAAACAGATTGCCGACGATCGGCAGCAAGCCAACGACAAAGGTGAACACCACCATGGTTTTCGCCAGCGGCAAATGAATACCGAACAGGCTCAGACCGACAACCAAGTATAAGCCGGTCAGGCTGGCGTTGATTGCGGCGATTTGTACTTGCGCAAACACCACCTGACGGAAGGCGGCGGCGAATCGCGCGGCATGGCTGCCGAGTTCGTTCGCCAGCAGCCCGGGGGGTGTACCCTTGGCGTCGATCTTGCGCAGAACCACCAGGGCGCCGATCAACATGCCGATCAAGGCATGGGCAAAGGCGCGCAGGGTTTCCTTGCCGACGTTTTGCAGTTCACCGGCGTGCGTTCGCAACCAGGTGGCCGCGTCGCTTTGCAGTTCGCTGCTGTTGGCAGGCAGGCTGGCGATGGCCCATGCCGGCAGCCAGGACCGCGTGGACTCCAATATGTCCGCCATCTTCTGCATGAGTGCCGGCAGGCTGCCCGCGTCGCTGTGGATAAAGGCAATGGCCCCGATGGTCAGCGCTCCTACGGCCGCGATAATTAAAATGGCCATCAACGCGACCGTTGCCACCCGCGCGCCGTGGCTGGTGAGACGATGTTCGAGACGGGGCGCAAGACTGCTTACCAGGGTATGGATCAGCAGGCCGGCAAGTAGTGCGGGAACCAGGTGCAGCAGAATGGCTGCCAGCGGTACGGCGAGTGAGACGGCGAGTGAGACGGCTAGCGTGCCGTTGCGAAGATTATTGTTTGCCATTCAACAAAGACTTGAGATTGGCGAATGGGTTGTGGGTCGCTGGGCCGTTGCCTGACTGGGGAGAGCCCCCCGCCGAATCGAGATAACGCGAGTGCTCGTTATCATGGCAGTAAACGCACAACAACTCCCAATTGCTGCCATCGGCTGGATTGTTGTCGTGATTGTGATCCTTGTGATGGACGGTCAGTTGCTGGACGTTGGCGCGCGTGAACTCACGTGCGCAACGCCCGCAAATCCAGGGGTAGATTTTTAGTGCCTGCTCCCGATAATCTTTTTCGCGCTTTTCGCGGTTGAGCCGGGCTTCGGCGACAATCCTGTCCAGTTTCTCGTTTTTCGGCGTCATCTACAAATCCTTGGCTGGTACTATCAAGGTTAACATGCTAGCCAACTCTCTGCACAACTGAAGAATTAACGATATGGCTCTCAAGGCGACGATATTCAAGACCGATCTGCAAATCGCGGATATGGACCGCAATTACTATCAGACTCATCCGCTAACCATTGCCCGTCATCCCTCAGAAACCGACGAGCGCATGATGGTGCGCATGCTGGCTTTTGCGTTGCACGCGCATGAGGCTTTGACATTCGGCAAGGGCCTTTCTGACGATACCGAGCCCGACCTATGGCAAAAGGACCTGACCGGCACCATCCAACTCTGGATCGATGTCGGCCTGCCCGACGAGAAGCGCATCCGCAAAGCCTGCGGCCGAGCCGCACAGGTCGTTGTTGTCAGTTATGGCGGCCGTGGCGCGGAACTTTGGTGGGGGCAAGTGAGCGCTTTGCTGGAGCGCTTCGGGAACCTTACGGTCATCAATCTTCCGTCGGAGGCCAGCCAGGCGCTGGCCGGGTTGGCACAACGCAATATGCAGCTGCAATGCCTGATTCAAGAAGGGCAGATCTGGCTGGGTGACGCAGAGGTACGGGTTGAGGTTGTGGCGACGCGGCTGAAAACTGGCTCGCCCAAATGAAAAGAACGCTCGCGGAAGCGCCGCGAGCGTTCGTTCCAACTTCAGGCGCTAACGGTCGCTGAACTGCTGCCGTGCCCCGCTGCGCGGACCTTTGAAGGCGCCCTTGCGCGGCGCGTCAGGGCGGGAGAAACCTGCGCGTTTGGGCGCAGCGGTACTATCGACCCGGTTGCCGACGCGTTTGCCGTTGCCCCAGGCCGGTTTGCGCGCGGCGGTTGAGGTGGTTCTCTTGGGCTCGTGGCCGACGATGATTTCCACCGGGATCTGTTGCTTGGTGAAACGCTCGATGCTTCTTACGCTGAAGTTTTCGGCGTGATTCACCAGCGAGATCGCCAGACCATTGCGCCCGGCGCGGCCGGTGCGGCCAATGCGGTGCACATAATCCTCGGGCGACTTCGGCAGGTCGTAATTGATCACATGCGAGATGGTCGGCACGTCGATGCCGCGCGCCGCCACATCGGTCGCCACCAGCACCCGCACCTGGCCGCTGCGCATGGCCGTCAGGGTGCGGTTGCGGGCGCTTTGCTGCATGTCGCCATGCAAGGCGGCGGCGGAAAAGCCGGCGATATTCAGGCGGTCGGCGATTACGTCGGCATCGCGCTTGGTGGCGGTGAATACCACGCATTGATCGATGCTGACATCGCGCAACAGATAATCGAGCAGGCGGTTCTTGTGCGCCAGGTCATCAACGAAATGCAATCGTTGCTGGATATTTTCGTGTTTGGAGGAGCCTCCGGCAATTTTGATGACGTGCGCATTGCGCGTGATTTTTTGTGCCATCTGGCCGACCATGCCATCCAGCGTAGCCGAGAACAACATGGTCTGGCGTGTGGCCGGCGTGGCGGCGATGATTTTCTCGATGTCTTCGATAAAGCCCATGTCGAGCATGCGGTCAGCTTCGTCGAGCACCAACACTTCGAGCTGCGAGAAGTCGATCTTGCCGGAATTCAGGTGGTCGATCAAGCGACCGGGCGTGGCTACCAGAATTTGCGGATTCCTGGCCAGCAGTTGCATCTGCTTTGGGTACGGCATGCCGCCAAGGATGGCGACGGCTTTCACCTGGCGCAACTGGGCGGCGTATTTTTCCGTGGCCGCAGTGACCTGCAGTGCCAGTTCGCGCGTCGGCGCCAGCACCAGCATTTTCGGCTGGGCCGCCTGGAAACGCGGGCGGTGACCGTGGGATTGCGCCGATTGGCGCATCTGGTTGGGGGTCTTGGTGGCCGGCTGCGTTGCCGCGGAGGCAAAACGATGGATCGCCGGCAACATGAAGGCGGCGGTCTTACCGGAGCCGGTTTGCGAAGACACCAGCAGATCGCGGCCCTCCAGTGCCACCGGAATGGTTTGCATTTGGACGGTGGTGGCCTGGGTGTAGCCAGAATCGGCAAGCGCTTTGAGAATGGCCGGGTTGAGGCCGAGTGTTGCAAATGTCATAGGGTTCTTTCGTTATCTTTTCGTCAATAAATCAGCGTGTCCGCAGCGCCAGGCGCACGGACAGACGCAATAAATGCAACGCCAACCAACGAAATAGCTAAGAGTGTTGCTGAGACATCTCGGCACAAAAGCTTTGCGCCGGGGCGGTGCTCATGAATGGCACCAAAAGGCGGGAGGAGCTTTAGAGTGGCTACTTACGGTTTGCGAAGCGCATCGTGGTGGCAAATCATGTTGCATGTTGCAACGCACATGCCGGATTGTACAGGCGGGAGGCCGGGGAGTCGAGCGATATTTAGGTCTGGCGGGTTTTCTGGCAGGCCGGAACGTTTGGAATGGACTTATCTGCCCATCAGCCAGCGTTGCACTTCCGCAACGGGCACCACGTCGAAATCGCTGCGCCGCTGCGCTTCGGCGCCGTCATAGACCAGAGCGCTCCAGGTCGTCCGCGCTCCCAATCCGCGCCGGATGGCGGCCACGGTGCGCATGGCGTTGGGCGCCACGCTCCGTGCCGACTTGATCTCCACCAGCATCAGGGACGATCCATGTTCCAGCACGAGATCGGCTTCGTTGCCGGCGCTGTCGCGAAAGAAATGCAGGTCGGGGCGCTCACCGGCATTGGCGTAGGTCTTCAGCACTTCCAGCACCGCCAGGTTCTCGAATAGGTGCCCGCGCAACGGGTGGGCAGCAAGATGTTCGATCTGCCGGATGCCCACCAGCCAGGCGGCCAGCCCCACATCATGGAAATAGAGCTTCGGCGACTTGACGAGGCGCTTGCCGATATTGGCAAACCACGGCGGCAGACGGAAAACAATGAACGAGGCTTCGAGCAGGGTAATCCATTCGCGCGCCGTGTGGCCGGAGACCCCCGCATCCGCTGCCAAACTCTGTAGATTGAGAAGTTGCCCCACCCGGCCTGCGGCCAGGCGCACGAAACGCTCGAACTCGGCGAGATGCCGCAGTTGAATCAGTTCGCGCAGATCGCGCTGAACGTAGGTCTCGAAATAATCACTCAGCGCCACGGCTGGGTCGAGTTGGTCGGCATGGATGCGCGGATAACCGCCCCGGTGCAGCAGTTCGTCGGTATTCAATGTGCCGGCAGCGTGGAGTTCGGCAATCGAGAGCGGCAGAAGCCGCAATAGTGCTGTGCGCCCGGCAAGCGACTGGGCGATCTGCCGGCTCAGTTCGAACTGATGGCTGCCGGTGAGGATGAAGCGGCCCGGCATCGGGTGCGTATCGACATCCACCTGTATCCAGGAGAGCAGATCCGGTACCCGCTGGATTTCGTCGATGATCGCGCCATCGCCCAGCCGGTCGAGAAAAGCGCGCGGGTCGCTGCGGGCGAACTCGCGCGTGTCCGGCTGTTCGAGATTGACATAGGGCCGGTCGGGGAAAGCCAGCCGGCAGAGCGTGGTCTTGCCCGACTGGCGCGGCCCGGTAATGGTCACCACCGGCTGGCGACGGGCGCGGTCCTGGAGGACGGGAAAAATATGGCGAGGAATCATGTCCGCCATTCTTGCATAAATGAAGTACTACTTCAATATTGCATGAAAAGAGGTATTTGGGTGCGTGCTATGAATTTTGATCTATTCGGATTCCGTGATTGATGCTCTACTGAGCAGTGCGCAATTCCATCGTGGGTGGAAGTGAAACTGTGGGCAAAGAAATCGTTCACAGCGTTTGATACTTATTCAGTGTTTCCCTAAATACTGATATCCAATATTTATCAGCCTGGGCTTGTTTCCAAGGCAAAGCCTGCGCCGCTGTCCTGGCCAAGCACTTCGACCAGATAAGGCATGACCTCCTTCAGCGTGTCGTGCAGCGTCCATGGCGGGTTAACGATGAACATGCCGCTGCCATGCATCCCGAAGCCATCAACGGCTGGCGTGCCTACCGTCAGGCTGACATGCAGCCAGGACTTTACCGCCAGGCGCTTCAACTTGTCCGGCAATTGGCTGGATTCGGTGCGCTGCAATTGGGGATACCAGAGCGCATAGATGCCGGTCGCGAAGCGCGTCATGCCGTCTGCCAAGGTTTGCAGGATATTCCGGTAATCGCGCTTGTCCTCGTAGGCCGGATCGATCAGCACAAGGGCGCGGCGCGACGGCGGCGGCAGCAGCGCTTTGATGCCGGCATAGCCGTCGGCTGCCTGGACAATGACGCGTCGGCCGGCGGCGTGAAAGTTGTCCTGCAGCAAGCGGCTGTCGCTGCTGTGCAATTCAAACAGGCGCAGGCGGTCCTGGCGACGCAGCGTCTGGCAGGCGATCCATGGCGAGCCGGGATAGGCCTTCAATACACCGTCGGGGTTCAAGCTTCGCACTACTTCGACATATTCCGCCAGTTGTGCCGGCAGGTCCTTGCGCAGCCACAGCCGGCCGATGCCTTCTGTATATTCAGCGAGTTTCTTGGCATACCCCGCATCCAGCGCATACAGACCAGCGCCGGCGTGGGTGTCGATATACCAGCAGGGTGTGTCTTTCTGCCCCAGATAGCGGATCAATTGCACGAGCAGGAAATGTTTCAACACATCGGCATGATTGCCGGCATGAAAGGCGTGACGGTAACTCAGCATCGGAAGTGCCTGGTCTGGGCGGGTGGGGAGCGAAGTCTACCCTTATCAAACGCGCTGTGCATTGCCGGGGTTGCCGCGTAGAGAAAGTGTGATCAACGCCAGAACGCAAAAGAACATTCCGGCGATAAAAGTGAATGAAGCACCGAACTGGTCCCACAGCAAGCCGGCCAATGCGCTTGCCAGCAGCATCGCCAGCCCGCTCATCAGATTGAAAAAGCCGTAGGCGGTGCCGCGCAGGTCGGTTGGTGCGACATCCGCGACCATCGTCGCCAGCAGCCCCTGAGTCATGCCCAGATGCAGGCCCCAGAGCGTGACTCCGGCCCACACCCAGCCCCAGTGATTGCCAAGCGCCAGCAGCAAATCCGCAGCGATCAGCACCAGCAGTCCCCCGGCGAGCAGCTTGGCATGGCTCATCGAATCCGAGAGTTTGCCGAACGGATAGGCGACCAGCGCGTAGACCAGATTCATGCCTATCAGCACTAGCGGGATGAAAGCCAGCGGCAAGCCGCCCTGCTGGGCGCGCAGGACCAGGAAGGCCTCGCTGAAACGCGCCAGGGTGAACGTGGCGCCGATTGCCACCACCCACCAGTAGGCAGGGCTAAGTCGCCGCAGGTTGGCCATGCGGATCGGATTGACGCGGCGTTCAAACTGCTGGCGTTCCGGTTCCTGCACGCCAAACAGCAGCAGGGCAACGGCAAGAAAGCCGGGAATGGCGGCGACCCAGAACACTGCACGAAAATCGTTCGCCCACAGCAGCATCAGGCCCATCGCCAACAGTGGGCCGAGAAAGGCGCCGACGGTGTCGAGCGACTGACGCAGGCCGAAAGCTGCGCCGCGTAGTTCGGGCGGTGTGATGTCGGCCACCAGGGCATCGCGCGGTGCGCCACGGATGCCTTTGCCAATGCGATCCAGTAAACGGGCGGTGAGCACCATGCCGCTGGTTGCGGCCAGGGCGAACAGGGGCTTGGAGCAGGCGCCCAAGCCATAGCCAAGGACCGCCAGCGGCTTGCGTCTGCCTAGATAATCGCTGAGTGCTCCCGAGAAGATTTTGACGATCAAGGCCGTCGCTTCCGCTGCTCCCTCGATCAAGCCGACGGCGAAGGCGCTGGCGCCCAGCACAGTGACCATGAAAACCGGCAACAAGCTATGAATCATCTCCGACGAGACGTCCATCAGCAGGCTGACAAAGCCTAATGCCCAGATGCTGGCCGGAATAAGTTGCCGGGAAGGAAAGGATGGAGGGCTCATTGTCGCGGATGTTCGCAGATTAACCAGGAACGGCAAGGGGCGTCCATAAGAACCGGCTTGGGTAAGCTTATTGCCCGCCTTGGACCTATTGAAGCGGGCTTAATGTTTCTTCGCCGGCAAACGCTTCTTGGCAGGTGGACTCTTCCTGGCGGGCAAGCTTTTGCCCGATTTTTTGGCGCCAGCGGCAATCTGTCTCTTGTATTTACCGCTCTTGACGGTGGTTTTTTTGCCGCCTTTCTTGCCGGCTTTCTTACTGTTCTTGGGTAGTTCAGGCGGGGTCAGCGGCAGGTTGACTTCGTGCAGGTTGGCGTTGGTTTGGCCGTCTTTGCGCGGTACCAGCAGAGTGCTCCCGGCAAGGAGGCGGGTGCGGCGGGTGATGCCATTGATCTGCTTCAGGTACGTTGGTGTCAGGTGGAAGCGGGTGGCCACCGCATCGATTTTTTCCCCTTTCTTAAGTTTGTAGGTGTGCCAGTTGGAAAGCGGCTTTTCCTGGCGTTCATGTTGTTGCAGATTGGCCAGGAAGGTTTGCACCTTGCCTGCCGGGAGTACCAGTGGACTATCCTTGCTGGCCGGCATCACCGGACGATTGTAGGACGGGTTAAGCGCCAGGAATTCATCGAGCGGCGTTTCCGCCAGCTTGGCGGCCAGCGACAGGTCCATGTTGGCGGGTTTGTCGACGACATCGAAGTAAGCTTGGTTGGGAATCGGATTCAGGTTGATGCCGAATAGCTGCGGTTGGGCAATGATGTTTTTCAGCGCCTGCAATTTCGGCACGTAATAACGTGTTTCGCTGGGCATGCTGAGGCTGGCATAGTCGGTCGGCAAATGCTTGGCTTGGTTTTTTACGACGGCGCGGGCGACCGCGTTTTCTCCCCAGTTGTAGGAAGCCAGCGCCAGATGCCAGTCGCCATGGAGTTCATAGATGGCCTGAAGATAATCCAGGGCGGCGCCGGTTGAGGCGATGATGTCGCGGCGTTCGTCGAGCCACCAGTTCTGTTCGAGACGATAGTTCTTGCCTGTCGATGGGATGAATTGCCAGATGCCGGAGGCGCGGGCAGGCGAGTAAGCCATCGGGTTGTAGGAGCTTTCGACGATCGGCAGCAGGGCCAGTTCGGTGGGCATACCGCGTTTTTCCAGTTCACCGACGATGTAGTACAGATAGCGCCGGCTGCGATCCAGCACGCGCTTGAGCATTTCCGGACGGTTCAGATACCAAGCCTGGCGGTCGGCAACCAGCGGGCTGTCGAGGTTGGGCATCGAGAAGCCGTTGCGTACGCGTTGCCACAAGTCATCCGGCGGCATGGTCAGATCAATCGTCGGCAATGGCGCCGGCTCGTCTTGGATCTGTAGCGGTAGTTCTCGTGTCAGCGCCTGCGCCGGCATGAGTTGCAGCGTGGATTCGACCCTGACGGGCGGGGTCCCCCAACGTAACGTGGAATCCGATACCACCTCGGCTTGCGCTGTCAGCGAAAGGCAGGCGCAGATACAGAGCAGGCTACGGAGTCTCAATGGCACGGATATATTGGGTGGGCGAGTGGCAAACAACAGTCATTGCCCAAGGGGGGCTGCAACGGATAAGCGCGCATGGTAGCGAAGGCAGTGCCCTGTCGTCAAATCGTTGTGCTGCTGGCTGACTGGAGCGTAGGGATTTCCCGCTGCTAACCAGCGGCTCTCAATAGCCGTTTTTCCACTCACGGATTACGGCGAACACTTCATCGGCTTGCACCACTGGCCTGCCGCTATGGCGCTGTGCCGCTTCGATGATAGCGGGTGCGTCCCAGCGCAGAAAAGGGTTAACCGTCAGTTCCAATTTCAGTGTCGTCGGCAAGGTGGGACGATGTGCCGCGCGCAATTGCGCGACTTCCTCGGCAAGGACCAGTAAAGCGGCGTTCTCAGGGTCAACGGCAAGGGCGAAGTGAATGTTGGCCTGAGTGTATTCGTGGGCACAGTAAAGGCGTGTCGTGCCAGGCAATGCGACGAGTTGCGCCAATGAATGCCGCATCTGCATCGGTGTACCTTCGAAGATGCGGCCGCAACCGCAGGCAAACAGCGTGTCGCCACAGAACAGGGCGCCACAGGAAGCATGGTTTCGGTCATAATAGGCGATGTGCGCGCGCGTGTGGCCGGGTACCGCGATAACCTCGAAGGCGGCACCGAGCGATGGCAGTTTTATGCTTGCGCCAGCGTCCAGCGGATGGCTGAGCGAGGCGATCGGTTCGCCGACGGGGCCATACACGGGCACGTTGAAGCGCAAGAGCAATTTTTCGATGCCGCCGATATGATCGGCATGATGATGAGTGACCAGGATGGCGCTGAGGGACAGCTTCTGCCGGTCGAGATAGTCCAGCACAGGAGTGGCGTCTCCTGGATCGACAACCACTGCCTGGTCGCCGTGGCGCAATAGCCAGATGTAGTTGTCGCTGAAGGCGGAAACAGGAACAATTTCATAGTCAGTGGAAGTATCCATAAGTCCTTATTCTCACCTAGCGGCGGACGATGTCAATTAAAGGGTTTGATAACTGGCTTGAAACACCCCAGGGGCAGTATGTCCTGGAATGGGAGCAAGCCCGCTTCGATCTTTTGGTGGCCGACATTTTCGGCTTCAAGGCCATGCAGCTTGGTCTGCCGCAGCATGATTTTCTGCGCGCCAACCGCATGCCGTTCCGTTTGCGTTGCGACGACCAATTTCCATCGCAAGCCATGCTGCTGGCCAAGCCGCATTTCCTTCCCTTTGCCAACGCCAGCGTCGACCTGGTCATCTTGCCACATGTGCTGGAGTTCGACGCGGCGCCGCACCAGATTTTGCGTGAGGTGGAACGTGTCCTGGTGCCGGAGGGCCAGGTTGTCGTCACCGGCTTCAATCCCTTCAGTTTGTGGGGGATGCGGCGCAAATTGTCCCGGGCGGATGCGCCGCCGCCTTGGCGCGGCCAGTACCTGAGTGTGCTGCGACTGAAAGATTGGCTGGCGTTGCTTGGTTTCGAGACGCAAGCAGGCAGCTTTGGTTGTTATGCCTTGCCGGTGACTCATGAGAAGTGGCTGCACCGCTGGCGTTTCATGGAACTGGCCGGCAACCGCTGGTGGCCTTATGCCGGTGGTACCTACATCGTTCAGGCGATCAAGCGGGTGCATGGCATGCGTCTTATCACACCGCTGCGGAACGATCGCAAGGCGCTGGCCAAATCGCTGGCGGCTGTAGTTCAACAGTCCCAAACCGAGCGTAATGAACATCATTTCTGAGGATATCGTCGATATCTTTACCGACGGTGCGTGCAGCGGCAATCCCGGTCCCGGCGGATGGGGCGCGATCCTGCGCAGCCATGGGCGCGAAAAGGAATTGTATGGCGGGGAGCGGGATACCACCAACAACCGCATGGAACTGACCGCTGTGATCGAGGCGCTGAAAGCCTTGAAGCGGCCGGTTCAGGCACGCGTACATACCGACTCGCAATACGTTCAGAAAGGCATCAGCGAGTGGATTTACGCCTGGAAACAGCGCAATTGGCGCACTGCCGGCAAGCAGCCGGTGAAAAATGCCGATCTTTGGCGCATTCTCGATCAGCAGGCTGCGCGCCATCGGGTTGAATGGTTGTGGGTCAGGGGGCATGCCGGCCATGCCGAGAACGAAAGGGCGGACGCGTTGGCACGACTGGGCATTGATAGCCTGAGTCGATCAATTGAGAGCGCGCCCTAAGGGAGAATGAGCAGTGCGACAGATCGTTCTGGATACCGAAACTACCGGCCTTGAATATAAGCTCGGCCACCGCGTCATCGAAATCGGTTGCGTCGAATTGATGGGGCGCAAGCTGACCAACCGCCGGTTCCATCATTACCTTAATCCCGAGCGGACTATCGAAGCCGGCGCCCACTCGGTGCACGGCCTGACCAACGAGTTCCTGCAGGACAAGCCGAAGTTTTCTGAGATTGCTGAAGAATTTCGGGATTTCGTGCGCGGCGCCGAACTGATCATCCACAACGCCACTTTCGACCTTGGCTTTCTCAACAACGAGTTAGGGCTGCTGGGAATGGAACAGTTGGGTTCGCTTTGCGAATCCGTCGTCGACACCTTGAAGCTGGCTCGAGAGCTTCGTCCGGGGCGAAAGAATTCACTGGATGCGTTGTGTTCGGAATATGCCATCGACAACTCCGGAAGGCAGCTTCATGGCGCCTTGCTGGATGCGGAATTGCTGGCCGAAGTTTATCTGGCCATGACGCGCGGCCAGGAGAACCTCATCATGGATCTCGACATGGCGTTGGTCGTAGAGACTCATCTATTGCCCGCAGGCGAACGACCAGCGTTGCGCGTGTTGCGCGCCACTGCCGAGGAACTGGTCGACCATGAATGCGTCTTGGCGGAAATTGTTAAGGAAAGCAAGGGCAAGTGTGTCTGGTTGGCCGAATCGCTGCAAGGCTGAGCCGGCGTGCGGATTCTATTGATTAATCTCCATTCCCAAAGGAACGGCCATGAGGGATGACAGCAATACCCAGCAACAGACGATGATCGATAGCGCCAAGCTAAAAACGCTTACCGAGAATTTTCCGATCGGCAAGGATCTGCGCTATTCACCCGATGAGCAGTTGGTCGTCGTCTTCAATACGCTGATTGTCGCCTACCGTGTCAACGATCATTACATCTATTCCCGCAACGCAATCAAGACGGACAGCGATGGCACCCCTCTGGCCGTCCTGGTGGATGAAGAAAAGAGCGAACTGCCTGTGCACCAGATCCGGCAAATCCAACTGTTGGTGCCTGACACTTCGGCCATGGAAGGCACTCTCGATTATGACCGCAGGGCGATCATCGGCCGATCACAGCAATTCCTCGAAGGCCATATGATTACCTTGATGGCCGGCGCAGGTGCAAGAGGGGTGGCCACCTTGACTACCAGAGTGGCTGAACAAGTTACCCTGGTGGAAGGGCCTTACGCGAAAAGCAAGATGATTCTGCTGAATCCGGAGCTCGCTAACCTCAGTGTTTCCGATCAGCTCCATAAAACGCGTGGCAAGACCCATGTCCCCGTTGAGCTGTATTTCAAAAAGGGTGAGCCTCCTTGTTCCTGTGTCCTGAAAGACTTCTCGGAATCATCCTTGGGGCTGAGAACCAGTGGTAACCAGAATTCGATGCCTCCTATGAAGGAGGACGACACGGTGACCCTGGTGATCAATCTTGGTGAAGCCGCAAAGACATATACCATCAAGGGACGGGTATTTCGAAGTTCAGTGGATTCCTGTGTGATCCGGCTGGAGGAACTGTTTAAAGGCCACGAGTTTGTGCGTTTCAGCCTGCTGGATCCCCTGGAGCTCAAGTCCGGCCTGCTGAATTACGGGAATTGAGCAGAGGGCACAGGAGTTGTTGCCTGTATGGCAGACCGGAAACAAAAAACCGCCTGAGGGCGGTTTAAACCGTGCAGCAACTGTTTTGCTTTTACTGGAATTTGGTGGGCGATAGTGGGTTCGAACCACTGACTTCTACCGTGTGAAGGTAACACTCTACCACTGAGTTAATCGCCCAAAAACAGGCCGCGGATTATAACTCGACACTTCGGCGCGGCACAATAGCCCCCCCTTTCTGTTAGAATTCGCGCCTCGCGCGGAGAGGTGGATGAGCGGTTTAAGTCGCACGCCTGGAAAGCGTGTTTAGATGAAAGTCTAACGCGGGTTCGAATCCCGCCCTCTCCGCCAGTAACTACTTGATATTGTTTGAGTGTCTGAAGCGATGCTGCCTTAAAATAGGCGGCAATTAGCCTACCTTAGGCAGCTTTATGGCGGCTTTTTTTCCGAACAATTCCACCGCCTTGTTTCCTGCCTCTGGTTGCGCATCGCTGATCCATCGTCCGTATGTCCGGGCGATCATGGTCAAGTCGCTATGCCCCATTTGCTGAGCCAGCCAGACAGGTGATTCGCCGGCTGTCAGCATCATGCTGGCATAGGTGTGGCGGGTCTGATACTGGCGACGATAGCGGACACCTGCCAGGCGTAGCGCAGGCACCCAGGCACCGTGCCGGATCGGCTGATCGCCTTCCCAAGGCTTCCCAGTGCGGGGGTTGAGAAACACCGCGCCGCCGGCAACGAAGCTATGCACCTTCTGCTCTCTCAACGCCGCCAGGGCCGGCGCGAGCAACTTCACGTCGCGCGTTCCGCGCCTGGTCTTTGTTCCTTCCGGTTCATCGGCTGCTTGAGTCTTGGCGCGCGAAACGCGCACGATCTTGCGCCGCCAGTCCACGTCGCCCCACTCAAGCGCAGCTAGTTCTGACGTGCGCATGCCAGTCCAGAAGGCGAAAGCGAACAGGTTGCGGTGCTGCGGATCGCGGCAGGCATCGAGAATTGCGGCCTGTTCGTCGGTAGTGAATGGGTCAACATCGTCGACCGGCTTTGGCGCTTCCTTGCGGGCGAATTTCCAGCCATAGAGCGGATTGACTTCGATCAACTCATCGTCGACGGCATCCTGCAACGCTTTGCGCAGTACGCTCTGCACGTTGGACAGGCGCTTATTTGCGGCTTCCTGCTTTTCGCACCAATCGCGGATCGTGCCCCGCTTGAGGTCGGCGAGATAGTCGCTGCCGAAAGCGGGTATCAGCGTGTTGAAAACGATCTTGCGGTAATCATCGAAGGTGCTGCTCTTGAGGTGTGCCCGTTGTCGTTCCAGCCATGTTTCGAGATAGTCGGAGAGAGGATACCCGGCCCCCTTCTTTTCGGTGAACAGGAAGCGCCGCGGCGAGGCTGGAAATGTGACGGCGTAATCGAATGTGCCGCGCTCGATTGCGTCGAGGATGGCGGCGCGGTGCTGCTCGGCACGCTTCAGATTAGCGGGGGTGGGCTTAAGCTTGTAGCGCTCTCGGCAACGGATGCCCTGGTAGATGAAGTCGATCTGGATTGACGAATCCGAGATGGTGAGCACGCCAGACCGTTGCCGTTTTCCACCCATTGGTAATACCCCTCAACATCGATCAAGACATGGCCGTCCGGTGCTTTCTTCCAGACGCGCCCCTCCATCCACACGCCATCGCGAATCTTGCCGCGAATGGCGTGTTCAGTATAGCCACTCTCGGCGGCAAACTGATGGATGGTTTTGTAGCGAATCATTTTTCAGCCAATTACCGGCGCCAAGCGGCCTTACCTTGACGGCTCCGAAGAACATTTCGCCGCTTTATGGCACTGCCCTTTGCGGTTGGCCTGTAGTGCGGGTTGAGGGTGCGAATGTAGCCCTTCATTCTGATCAGATTCAGGCTGAAAACTTTGTCGTCTGGTAGTGCCATGTTGAGTTTGAATTCACGTGCCTTCATGCTGTTTTTCTCCTGATCTTGGCTTCGGTTATTGGGAAGTCAACTACTTCGGCGGTGGCAATGCTCGCCATCAGGGACGATAGCCGGTCTCTCATGCCGCGCAATTCGTCGGTAATACCATCCGACAAGAACATTTTTCTCAGGCTGGTGTTCTCGGCCTGCGCCTGTTCCAATTCAGAACGCAGGCGATTGCGCTCTTGGCTAAGTTTCGAAATTTCCCGCCACTGTCCGGGAATCTGTTGAACTTCATACGCGGTGTAGCAATAGCCTGTGCGCGGGTCTCGCAGTTTCCCGGCATCTCTGCCGTGCTCGACAATCCCCCAGTCTTCCCACTGGGTACGCCAGTGCTTAAACATTTGTGAAGTGGCTGTCAGGCGCAAACAGTGGTAAGCGGCGAAGGGTATTTGCTCTGTGCCATCCTCCCATCTCGCAACGAGTTCCGCCGACACGCGGAGATAAGCGGCGCACTGCTCTCGGGTCATGTAGAGATGGACTTTGCGGAGCAATTCAAAATCGCTTCCGCTTACCTTCATGGTCTTTTCTGAGTCGATAACCCACTGAGGCCGGAAGTTCTTGAAGAGGGGATTTTTCGGGTTGACCTTCCGGTCAAAATCGAGCGGCGGGAAACGCCAGGGGTCTTCCTTCTTTCGCGTGATCTGCCCGGGGGAGGGCAGGGCGAGCAACACAGGGATTTTGAAGGCTTCAATCAGCAGCGCTTTGACGTTAGCGCCATGCTTGCGCCTCCAATGGTACAGGCGGTTGTAAGCGCGAATTTTCTCTTTTTTTGCCACCTCGGCGGCGGCGACTACCTGGGCAGCATGCTCGATGTACTCAGCGGAATTAACAAGATCAGCCAGAGTACGGCCTCTTTTCATTCCCTTGCGCCAGTCCGCTGGCTGGCGTGGATCGTGGTCAACCGGGAATTTATGGGTACATGCGTTTTTTTCCTTGACGTTTTCAGGGCTGGCGCTATGCTCTTCCTTGCGTTCTTCCTTGATCGTATCTGGCGGGGTCAACGTTTGGTCGCGGGCAGCCTCGCCAGATTGCTTTTTCTGTCTCATCAATATCCCCTGAATTTATTTTCTTCTCTGAACCACGGCTCATCTGGTCGGTTCGGATTCAGTTTCGGCAGCAAGGCGAGAATTTCAGGCAATGCCTGGCGCCCGTACTTTCCCAGCATGGCCAATATCTGCCCGCGCCCGTTAAGGCGCAGCACTTCCCGCCATTCATCAGACGTGATGGTGCCGATGATGTCGCTATCGCCTTCGCCGTCAGCAACTTCTTCGTCGGTGCGATCGTTCTCTAATCCCAATTGTTCGCGGAGGCCCTTTGACCAGTAGAGTTGTTGTCTCCCTTGAAACTGGACGGCATACTCCCGGAACAAGTTCTCCGCCTCAGCGGGGCCGATGATGCGATCTCCCACTTCTACGCCCTGGCGAGTTGCGAGAATCCCCAGAAGATCGAACGGGGTGAGGTTCCCGGCACGGCCTTGCTTGACATGGCTTTTCGTGAGTTCGTGCGCGGCGCTCCAGGTAAAGACCGCCGGCTCGTGTCCATACTTGGCGATATATTCGGCGGCATAATCACCGTTACGGACGTCGAAGCCATGTTCGTTGATCAGCCCCAACCCAGACTTAACCACGGAGCGTGCCCACTGATCGCGCAGCCGCGCCAGTCGCTCAACGATTCCCGGTATCCGTTTCTCGCACAGCACGAGGACATGGATGTGCGGATGCCATCCGTTCACCCCGAACGTGACTTCGGTTGAATAGACGCGGCCCACGGCCCCAACGTCGCGCATGGCATCCTTGAAGGCGCGGCCAGCAAAGAATTTTTCCCTGGCCTTATAGAACGCTTTCAACGATTCAGCCAGGGGCAAGTCGATCGAATGTCGGTACGTCAGAGTGACCATGGCAATTTCGCCATCGCGTCCCATGATGCTAGCCGCACCTGCCGCAAGTTCGGCGCGGCGGTATTCAGTGATCTTCGGGGAGCAGATCGGGCAATGCCAGGTCGATCCGCACGTAACGAGATTGCCGTAACCATAGCGTCCGGTGTCGGGGTAATGCATCACGTCGACGCCCGGATTCCAGGCCCGGGAATTCGGGTTACGGTGACAGCGTGTGACCCGATAGGTGCATCCGTGGTCCACTCCATCGCGCTTGCGGGTATAGGTGAATCCGGTCAGCACTTTCTGAGCCTCCCGCTGCATGGCGTAACGGCGAACCTGCACGTCCTGGCCTTCGCCGGCTTTGGCCGGTCTTTTAGCCCGTTCCGCCTGCTTGTGGATAACCGCGCCTTCATCGCTCTGAAAGCCAGTATGGGTAAGGATGGCCGACAATTTCGCCCTAATACCAAGATTATTGCAGTTCGATTTGGCCGCTCAGACGGAGCCGGAAAGCGATGCGCTTTCCGGCGTCCCGGAAACCGGGGCGAAACCTTCCACTTCAAAGCCGAATTCCAGGTGCAAATGATCATGGCCAGCAGTGCTCAGTTCGGCGGCACGGGCGGCCGCCTGTTCCGGCGTGAATAAAGCGGCCTGTGAACGGTCAGCGGTAAATGGGCTGGCGCATATGCATGACGCGACGTACCCGCCGCCATGGAGGCTGTACACGCGGCAGTGAGCGGAATTCAGCATGGCCGCCCCTCCCTGACTTCCTCTACCTCAAAGCGCGCACCTGGAAAGGCATTCTCAGCACGAGTAGCGACGGCACGGGCAACCTTACGGGTGTCGTAGGGCTTGGCGAATCGTGGCTGGCAGCAGGGGATAAAGTGGCCTCCGAGCCAGCCCAGATACTTGCCAGCAGGATAGAAGGCCGGTGCTGTTGGCATTCCTGCGGCACAGCGGATGATATAGGCGGAGGTTGTGGAATTTGCTCTGGTCGCGGGCATGGTATGTATCCTCAGGTTTTGGCAGGTTGCTGTTGCTTGGCGCGCTGTGCCAGCCACAAGGCGACGATCAAGCCAGCGACAAGGAGGGCGGGGCCGCTACCCTTGCCGACCAGCATGGAAACAGGGGCGGCGACGTTCATGCCTCTCCCTCCCGATCCGGTGAGGGAGCGGCACTTGCGGACACGGCGGATACCTGTTCGGCAGCGACAAGCGCGGCCATGGGTCCGGTTGCGATCCAGGCAGCTAGCGTGTCAGCAATGGTCTTTTGTGCACCATCCTCGGGTGGCGGTGGCACCGCAATCGAGCGGCCTTGCAGCGTTCTGAAGAGAAAGTAATTCATGGCCATCAGGCCAAACAGTTCACGCTGCAACGCTTCGGTGTTGTCGTCGAACCCTCCGAAGAGGCCGGTACTGACAGGTTCTTTGAGAACAGCGGCGATTCGCATGTCATTGGTGTCCATCAGTTCCAAAACGGCGTCGACTTTCTCTTGCTCGTGCTTATCGGATACATAGAACCGCATGCGATGGTCAATCTGAACCATCGCAGCACCAGGGAGCGGCTTCGCAGCGGGTGTCTGGGCAGGGTCACCAGTGGCCAACTCTTCAAGATTGATGCCCTTGCCCACGTAGTAGCCCTTCAAGTCCATCAGGAACTTCAGATCAGGAATGAACCGCCCTGTCTCGAAGTTCTTGAGCTTGTGGCCAGGAAGGCTGGATTCTTCAATGACTTCGGCCTGAGTGAGGCCAAGTTGGTAGCGCGCTGCTTTGGATTGCAGCGGGGCGATTGGCAGGTTTTGCGGGATGTTCATGGTCGCGAAAGGCTCCTAAAGAATGAAAACGCGACCAAAGTAAAACCGTTCGCAAAAAAAGTCAACCAAATTCTTTAGCGAACGGCCTCGACGCAAAAAAGCCGGCTCTATGGCCGGCTTACAATCAATGAAACAGTGGGTTTAATCTACTTTTTGACCCTAGCCAACACCTTTGCTTGCAACTCTGCCATGAACACTGGATCGTTCACCTTTTGTGACAACGCGGCGATTTCAGCCGGACTGCCGGTTCCGAACTGCTCTGCAACAACTTCCGCTATGGCAGATACATTCCGGTAGGTTTCCTTGTCTCTGGCTTCCAAAAGTGACGCAACAAGCACGAGCAAGGACTCGATTTGATCCTCATCAAGAGAAGCGGCAATTATCGGAATCAAGAACATTGCTGCGACAAACATAGCGGGACCACTTCTCAACTTGACCAGAGAACGCAGGCCCTCGCGTGGCTTCAAGGGTTCCTCGGTTCCGAATATCATTAAGTTTGGAGTAATCTCCAAGAGTTCGCATAGAATTTTTAGCTCACGAGCCCCGGGTTTTGTTCTGCCAGACTCGTAGTCATGAAGCGCAGTTTTCGAAATACCAGACTGTTCATGAAGCTTGGAAAGAGACAAGCCCTTCCGCTCTCGCGCAATTCTGATACGGATGGCCAAACCATCCGCCGTCTTTGGGGGGGGGGCATCTTCGGGCGCTTCAACAGGCTGCCGAGACTCCGAAACTTTCAGTTGATTGCCGATTTTCTTCTTCGTAACCATCAGTTCAACCTCTCCGATTGCCGCGTGGTTGCTCAGTTTGCGCTAGTTGCCGTCGAGGGGATTGCGTCACAGCTCAAAATGGATTGTCGCGGTTATTCGGGGATGAAACCGTGAACTTCATCCAGGACATTCCAGTCCTCGCCTGTCACCTCCAGCGCGGTCCCTTCAAGATTGTCAGGATCGGTGGTCTCTATCCAAAAACCGGCGTTGCTCACATGAACAGCCTTGATATGCACGCTCAGGATAGGTCTGGTAGTGGAATGGTAGGTCTTTCCTGCAAGAGGCTGCATAGGGACTCCGAGTGTGCTGGTGCTTTGCCAAAGTGAGCCATATTGGTTTGCGCCGGTTGCCGGCAGCGGTCTGGTCGATGTCACGGCTTGAATACTCCAACACTGGCAGCAACAGCGGCAGCGCGTAGCGCGCCATCCTTGGTGGCAATGGGCAGGCGCAGGCGGATGGCCAGGTCGAGATAGGCGGCATCGTAGCTGCTCAGACCATAGGCCAACGACAGGCTGAGAATGTCGCCAGGTATGGGGGCAGTGGTATCGACCAGGATTGACCATCGGTCGTTTTGCGCGATGATCTCGCGGGCGCGGGCCTCGGTGATATTTTTCCCGCCGATCGCCTTGCGCAGCACGTTCGAGAATTCCAGAGGCCAGAGTGCAGGCACATGGGCAACGTCGCCAGCCATCAGTTTCAACACGCCATCGGTATAGGCAGTTGCCTGATTCTCGAAATACCAGGCGGTGACAACCGAGTTGTCTAGGACAAACGGCATCAGTCCCGGCCTTCCTCGATGGCATCACGGTACTCTGCGTCGGTTAGGTTAGAACCTTTCCGGCTGGCCTTGATTCGGGCGATGAGTGCCTTAGCTTCGGCCATCGAAGCGGCGTCGACCTGGCGAGCAGGAATAATGCGGGCAATGACCGCACCGCGCTTGGTGACAGTGTATTCCTCGCCATGCTCGACAGCAGTGAGGATCTCGGAGAGGCGGCTTTTCGCCTCAAAGACAGCAACGGTTTTCATGGATCATCCTCCATCTGGCTAGCCAGATTATAGACCTTGAGGGCAGGGCTGTCGAAAACTCTCAGAGGCAATAGTATGCCCCCTGAGCTCTGAACACGAGTTACCCACCGCGTAGCCCGCCTCTGGTTATAGAGGAACCGCCGGCGGTCTGCGCCGTGGATAACTCTGCGGCTGTGCAGGATGCGCCCTGGTCGGGTCAAAAACAGGCCGGTTATGGCAGCTTTTAGGCTGGCACCCTTGGAGATGCCCTATCCATGCGGTATCAAGCGGGTTCGAATCCCGCCCTCTCCGCCATAAGTATTTGATTTATATAGTAGTGAAAGGCAAAAGTTGGCTGAAAATAGGGCTGTATCAGTCTGCTTTCGTCAGCTTTTTTGTGCCGAACAATCTTGGCCGCTTTGTTCCCTGCATCGGGCAGTGTATTCATCGAAATTCCGAAGGATGAGCACAATCAGCGGCTAGTTCAGTTCGTGGTACTGCCGGTAGTCATGCCGTTGTGGAATCGCTTGAGCGAGTTGCTGCTAAAGGCGAACCCACCCCGATTCTGTTCCGTCACCCTGTCTAGCACTATGCGGCAGATATTGCCGATGCATGCGTAGAACTCGACAAAATTTCCCCAGAACATCTAGCCCTGCCAGGAAATCGCGAGGGATTTCACCCTTGGCGGGGTTCTTGCTTTTGACTGATCATGGAACCCTTACCATCGCCCATGCTTCGCCCTGTCGCGGCAAACCGTGCCACAGGCGTGTCGTGTTCCAGGGAAGCTGCAAATACCTCAGGTCGGCACGGTATCGTTTTTCTGCTCAAGCAGCTGGAATCCCTAGCGAATAGGTTTGATCAAGCGATTGAGGCTTGGCGTTGCGTGCTTGAGGATGTCCTTGCCATGCGCGATTTGGCCGAACGGATTGTCGAACTCGTGCGTAGCCACCCGGAGTTCAGTTTGGCCATGGCGGGCCGAATGGCGCCGCGCAGCCCGGCGTTGAGGCATGATTTCCAGGTGGCGGTGGTTGCCGCGCTGGTAGCCCAAGCTATGGATATAAGCCTTGCGCAGCAACAGACCGTAGTCAGGACCGCGCTGGCAATGAACCTCTCCTCCTGTCAATTGCATGATGATCTGGCGAAATCGCAAGAGGCACTGAACGTGGCCCAGCGCATCAACATTGCTCGCCACCCAATTTTGGCTGCGGAGTTGTTGTCATACTCCCCTGGAGCCGATTTACAATGGATCGAGGCTGTTGAACAACATCACGAATCGATGGATGGTACGGGCTATCCATTCGGACTATTGGGGAAAGAGCTTTGCATCGAGGCGCGGGTGGTCAAGGTGGCTGATCTCTGGTGTGCCTTGGTAAGTTCCCGGCCAACGCGCATGGGCAAGTCTCCGCAGCATGCCATGCAGGAACTGCAGACGCGTGAGCGCATGCGGGTGGACATGTCAGTGCTGGCGGCAATGCGCCGCCGCTTGGGAAACTATCCCCCCGGCACGCTAGTTCGTTTGTCCAGCCACGAAACTGCAGTGGTGACGGGCTTCACGCATGGCAACGCGGCGCCGCGCCACGTGATCGCTATCCTCAATGCTGCCGGAGAGGTGATCGCCAAGCCTGTCGTGCGCGACACGGGGAAGACTGCCTATGTTATTCGTGGCCACACCCAGCTTTCGCAATTCCAGACGCGGATGCCGGATTGGGAAAGGGTTTGGGCGCTGAGCTACGCTTCCTCTTCGACAAATGCCATAGAGTCCAAGGTGGCTTGAGAAAATCTTCAACCTCGTTCTGCCCGCAAGTCGAGTTTAGCGGACTTCCCATCCTCGCGTCGGTGGACTAATATTTTACTGTGTAGGCTCCACCCGCCACAGGAGACCCCGAATGCTTAAGCTCACCGTGAATGGCCGTAGTTACGCCATCGATGTCGAAGCAGAGATGCCATTGCTGTGGGTATTGCGCGATCATTTGAACTTGCTTGGAACCAAATATGGCTGCGGGATTTCCCTCTGTGGTGCATGCACGGTGCACCTCGATGGGGAGGCGGTGCGATCCTGTTCGCTGCCGGTGTCGGCTGCTGTTGGGAAAAAGATCGTCACCATCGAGGGCTTGTCGAAGACCAGCCCGCATCGTATCCAGGAAGCATGGATCGAGCATGAAGTGCCGCAGTGCGGCTACTGCCAGCCCGGAATGATCATGTCTGCCGCAGCCTTGTTGGCGAAAAAGCCGCAGCCCACGGATGCCGACATCGAAGATGCGATGACCAACCTATGTCGTTGCGGTACTTACGCCCGGGTCAAAAAAGCGATTCATGCTGCTGCCGCGCCATCCACAACCACTGCCAGGAAATCTTGAGGAACGTTGTCATGATGATCACGGTTACCCGCCGGGAATTCCTCAAAGTTTCCGCCGCCGTCGGTGGTGGCTTAGCCATCGAATTCTGTTTCCCGGTTATTTCCGCGGCTGCCGGGAAAGATGCTGCCGCCACTGAAGTGAACGCGTGGGTGGTAATCCATACCGATGACCGTGTTGTGGTTCGCATTGCCCGCTCCGAAATGGGGCAGGGTACTTATACGGCGCTCGCCCAACTTGTCGCTGAGGAGCTTGATTGCGATTGGGCCAAGGTCAGCGCCGAGTTTGCTTCGCCAAACGAGCACATCAGGAGAAAGCGCATCTGGGGCTCGATGTCCACCGGGGGCAGTACCGGTGTGCGTAGTTCGCAGGATTATGTGCGCAAGGCTGGCGCCAGCGCACGCGCGCTGCTGATCGAAGCTGCCGCCATGCAGTGGAAAGTGTCGGCGGCCGAGTGCAGTGTTGAGAAGGGTGTAATCACGCATGCAGCCACGCGCAGGAAGCTGCGCTATGGCCAGGTTGCTGCCGCTGCGTCCAAACTGCCGCCGCCAAAGGAGGTGATGTTGCGGAATCCGCGAGACTGGAAGATTGCGGGCAAGTCCATGCATCGTCTTGACATCCCTGACAAGGTGCGTGGCAAGCCCGTCTTCGGGGTCGACGTTGCGCTGCCTGGAATGCTGCACGCCGCCATTGCACAATGCCCGGTCTTCGGCGGCAAGGTCAGGAGCGTCGATGCGAGCCGCGCCGGGAAAATGCGCGGCGTGAAGAAGATCGTGCAGGAAGACAGTTTCGTCGCCGTCATTGCCGATAGCTGGTGGCGTGCTACCGAGGCATTGAAAAAACTGAACGTCGAGTGGGATCCCGGCGCCTATGGGAAAGCTTCCAACGAGACCGTCGCAACGCTGTTGCGCGACGGTCTCGATGACCAGAACTTGCCAAAGGCATACCAACAGGGGGATGTGAATGCAGCCTTGGCAAGCGTCGCAAAGGTGATTGAGGCCGACTACCATTCGCCCTATCTCAACCATGCCACCATGGAACCGCAGACCTGTACGGCATGGTTCAAGCCGGACGGTTTTCTCGAGGTGTGGACGTCAACCCAGGATGGCGAGGCGTCGATGAAAGCCGCCGCGGAAACCGCCGGTTTGCCGCTCGAGAAAGTTGAAGTGCATAAGATGATGTTGGGCGGCGGCTTCGGGCGGCGCGGCGGGCCGCAGGACTTCGTCAGGCAGGGAGTGACGATTGCCAAGGCGATGCCCGGTGTACCGGTAAAAATGATGTGGTCGCGCGCCGAGGACATGCAGCATGGCTACTATCGGCCCGCCAGCATGGTGCGCATGAAAGCCGGACTGGATACGCAGGGCAATCTGATTGCGCTGCATAGCAGCGTGGCATGTCCTTCTATCCTTACCGTATTGATGCCGCAAATGCTGCGCAACGGCATCGACTTCTCGGCTGTTCGCAGTTTAAGCGACATGCCTTACACCATACCGCATCAGCAGGTGGATTACGCTATGCGCAATGGACATGTCCCGGTAGGCTTCTGGCGTGCGCCGGGGCAGCAGAATGCCTTCTACCGCGAGTGCTTCATCGATGAACTGGCGGCCGTTGCAGGCAAGGATCCGGTTGAATTTCGTCTGGCCATGCTGAAGCCGGGTGACAAGAATCGCATGGTGCTCGAAGCTGCGGCAAAAGCCGCAGGTTGGGGAAGTTCATTGCCGCCCGGCATTCATCGCGGTATCGCGCTTGCCGACGGATTCGGCAGCTATGCCGCGATGGTGGCCGAGGTGACGGTAAACCGGCAGGGCGAACTCAAGGTGCCGCGCATCGTCCTCGCCATCGACTCGGGCTATGTGGTTAACCCCGATACTTGTCGGGCTCAGGCAGAAAGCAATGTGGTGTTTGGCCTCGGCAGCATGCTTTACCAGGAAAATAACGTCAAGGAAGGACGCATCGTCGAGTCGAACTTTCACGATTTCCGGCTCCCAAGCCTATCCGAGATGCCAATAGTCGAAGTCGTGCTTGCATCTACCGGAGGTTTCTGGGGGGGGCATGGCGAGCCAGGCATTCTTCCGCTGGCGCCGGCGGTGTGCAACGCGATCTTCGCCGCTACCGGCAAGCGCATCCGTTCCTTGCCGCTGAAACACCACGACCTCCGCCGGACTTAGAGTCCTGTCTACCGGACAGGCTCTTAAATCCGCTGTCCGCGTTTCGCAGACAGCGACCAGCAGTGCTCATTTTTCTATATTCAGCACCAGCCGGGCTTTGCTCTCGGCTTCAGCCTTGTTGATGGCGGACATCTGCCGGCCAAAGGCCTCACGTGCCTCCCGACCTTGCTTGGTGGCCTCAATACTTTTTATGCAACGCCAGCGTTTGCCGCCCTTGGTTTCAATTTGGCGCATTTCCTCTTTCGGATGATGCAGCCGGCAGTGGTAACAGAAGAGAGTATCAGACATGGATCACACAATTTAAAACTAAGTTTGTAACCGAAAACGGCGCGTTACGCTATCGCCAGCCAAAACCACGGTCGACAGATGCCCACGGTTGGCAATTATACGCCATTGCCACTCATTTGGCGGGGCCGAGATGTTCGGGGGGGCAGCGTGCCTGCCGGTTGAAAGAGCGGGACGAGATGTTTCTGGCTGTTGCCGATCAAGTCTGCCCGCCCCATCTGGCGCAGCGCTTCACGTAGCAGCGGCCAATTGTGGGGGTCATGGTAGCGCAGAAATGCCTTGTGCAAGCGGCGCTGGCGACCGCTGCGGACGACGAAAACATTTTCCGACTCAGCCGTGACCTGGTGCAACGGATTCTTTTCGCTGTGGTACATCGTCGTTGCCAGCGCCAGCGGCGTCGGCAGGAAGGTCTGCACCTGGTCGAGACGGAATTTATTGCGTTTCAGCCAGAGCGCCAATTCCAGCATGTCTTGGTCGCTGGTTCCCGGGTGCGCGGCGATGAAATAGGGGATCAGATACTGTTCCTTGCCGGCCTCGCGGCTGAATTTATCAAACATCGCCTTGAATTTTTCATAGGCGCCGATGCCGGGTTTCATCATCTTGTCCAGTGGGCCGGGTGCAATGTGTTCGGGAGCGATCTTGAGATAGCCCCCGACGTGATGCGTGACCAGTTCCTTGACATACTCCGGCGCGAGAACGGCGAGGTCATAACGCAAGCCCGAGCCGATCAACAGCTTCTTGATGCCGGGCAGGGCGCGCGCTTTGCGGTAGAGTTGGACCAGCGGCGTGTGATCAGTGCCGAGATTCTTGCAGACGGCAGGGAAAACACAGGACAGACGGCGGCAGGCCGACTCGATCGTGGAACTCTGGCAGGCCATTCGATACATGTTGGCGGTCGGTCCGCCGAGGTCGGAGATAATCCCGCTGAAGCCGGGTGTCTTGTCGCGGATTTCCTCTATCTCGCGCAGGATGGAGTTTTCCGAGCGGCTCTGGATGATGCGGCCTTCGTGCTCGGTAATGGAGCAGAAAGTACAACCGCCGAAACAGCCGCGCATGATGCTGACCGAAGTACGGATCATCTCCCAGGCGGGAATCTTGGTTGCCCCGTAGCTTGGATGCGGTGCGCGCGCGTAGGACAGGCCATACACATAGTCCATTTCAAACGTGGTGAGCGGGATAGGCGGCGGATTAAGCCAGACATCCCGATCGCCATGCGCCTGTATCAACGCGCGGGCGTTGCCGGGGTTCGACTCGAGGTGGAAGGTACGTGAGGCATGGGCGTAGAGCACTGGGTCATGCTGGACCTGCTCATAGGAAGGCAGGCGGATCCCGGTATGCGCCCGAGTAGCCTGGCGCGAGAGGAGGTGCTCGGTACGTGGGAGGAAGCGAATCGGTTGTCCTTCTCCAGGCAAGGGAGATGGGATGCTTGCTTCCATTACATACGGATCAGGGTGGGCACGAAGCGGGCCGGGCGTATCCACGTTGGTCGAGTCGATTTCTTGCCAACTCCCGGGACGCCAGCCATGCGGCACCATGCAAGCCGTGCCGCGCAGGTCGCGGATTTGTTCGATAGGCTGGTTTTTTGCCAGACGGTGGGCCAGTTCGACCAAGGCTCGTTCAGCATTGCCGAATATCAGCAGGTCGGCCTTTGAGTCCGGCAAAATCGAGCGCCTCACTTTGTCCGACCAATAGTCATAATGGGCGATTCGGCGCAGGCTGGCCTCGATGCCGCCGATGACAACCGCGCTGTCTGAGTAGGCTTCGCGGCAGCGCTGAGCATAGACGATTACCGCGCGGTCGGGCCGCTTATCGGGTTCGGCATTGGGGGTGTACGCGTCATCGGAGCGGACCTTGCGGTCGGCGGTATAGCGATTGACCATTGAGTCCATGTTGCCGGCGGTGACGCCAAAGAACAAATTCGGCTTGCCGAGTGTTTTGAAGGCAGCAACCGAACGCCAGTTGGGCTGGCTGATGATGCCGACACGGAACCCTTGTGCCTCTAGGAGTCGTCCCATCAGTGCCATGCCGAAGCTGGGGTGGTCGATATAGGCATCGCCGGTGACGAGGATGATGTCGCACGAGTCCCAGCCGAGCTTTTCCATTTCCTCTCGTGACATCGGCAGGAAAGGAGCCGTGCCGAAGCGCTGCGCCCAGTACTTGCGATAGCTGGATATCAGTTTTGTGGGCTGGCTGGGGTTTCCTGCGGGCGTTGCAGTGGTGTGCATTTGTCCATTCTACAGGCCGCTAGGCGATCTTGCGGCGTTTCGCCTGGCTGTGGTGGGGCACATGGCGGGCAAGAAAATCCATCTGGTCATGAAGAATGTTGCGATTGCAGAGGATCAGGTACTCGGCCTTATTCGGCACGTAAGGCGCATAAAGCAATTGCATGTCCGCTTGCTCAGGCGTGCGGCCGCTTTTTTGCTGGTTGCAGTTGCGACACGCGGTGACGACGTTCATCCAGATATCGCTGCCGCCCTGCGACACGGGGACCACGTGGTCGCGCGTCAGGCGCAGGCTGGAGAACTCGCTGCCGCAATAGGCGCAGATGTGGCGATCGCGGTGGAACAATTCGCGGTTGTCGAGCGGGGGGACCTGGAACAGGCTTTTCGAGGCGAGCGCCTTGCCCTTGATGGCAATGATGCTGTTTGTGGTGATTAATGAGCGTTCGCCGGTAAAACGGTTCATGCCACCGTGGAAAGTGAAGTTCGCGTCGCCGATAGCCCAAGCCACCTGATTCTTGGCGTAATAGAAGCAGGCGTGCTGCCAGGTTACCCAACGATGGGGCACACCATGCATATCAAGCGTCAGGATTAGCGGTGGAGCATTCATGTTAGCTTGCATCCCACTTGAATGTTCTTCGTTGGTCGTCAGTGTAAAATTAATCGACAAACTATAAAACGAAAGAAGCTAGCAGAGCAAAGTGAATTATATAGGCAGGTTAGGCCACTTTGGAAGCGCGGAGTTCAGGCGGGCATTGGTGATTTCGCTGGTGCTGCATGCCATGTTGTTGTGGCAGAAGTTGCCGGTGCCCACCGGGCAGTTATCGCCGGTACGGTCATCGCGGCAGACAATTTTCCTGAATGCCTCGCTGCGCAAGCCCGTTGAACCACCTGCTCTGGCGGCATCTACCATGGCGGATTTGGCGGGGAAATCGAAGGCTATCATGCCTCAGAAAAGGTGGATACCAGTCTCACATTGGTCGGAATCGCGGCTTCCGCCACAGCCTGTCCGGGAAGCTACCGAGCCGGCTGGAGAGGGGCCCGATGCCAATGGGTTACGCCAATATCGGCTTAGTCTCGCGGCGACAGCGCGACGTTTTAAACTTTATCCACGGCAAGCGTTGGAGAACGGCTGGAGCGGCACAGCTGAAGTCAGTCTCTCTGTTGCGGCCAACGGCTTGTCTCAACCGGTTCAACTGCTGCGTTCGAGTGGTTACGAGTTGCTTGATGCGGCCGCCCTCGAAATGGTTGGCAATGCTGCACAGATGACCGCCGTGCCCGTCAGTTTGCGGGGGCAATCATTCAGCGTGCCGCTGCCGGTGGTCTTCGACCGCCATGATGAGTGATTTCATGGGATAGGCGCTGGAGCGCCCAGTTCGGCGGTGTGGAAGCCGAACTTGCCTGTCTTGCGTTCGGCATAGTAGTGCCGCAGGGTCAAGGCAATGGTGCGGAAAGCGATTTCATCCCAGGGTATTTCGTTTTCGGCGAGCAGAGCAACTTCCAGCGTTTCGATGCCAGGCGAGAAATCAAGGTTGAGCAGGCGGGCTCGGTAAATGGCGTGCACCTGGCTGATATGGGGTACGCTGATCAGGGTGTATAGCGCGCCGAGTTCGATCCGTGCGCAGGCTTCTTCGAGTGTTTCGCGGGCGGCAGCTTCTGGCATAGTTTCACCGTTTTCCATGAAGCCGGCTGGTAAAGTCCACAGGCCATGACGTGGCTCTATGGCGCGGCGGCAAAGCAACACCTTGCCATCCCATTCGGGGAGGCTACCTACCACCAGTTTGGGGTTCTGATAATGGATGGCGCCACAGGCATCGCAAACCGCACGATGCAATGTATCACCCGGCGGCACGCGCAGAGTGACAGGCGAGCCGCAATGGCTGCAGTAGTTGATGACGGGGTTCATGGCGCTGCGGCTATTCTAGCGCAGCATTTCATTGCAGATGGTTGCGGCTTGGGGTAATGTAGCCCCCAGTACGGCAAATTGATCGTCAATGCTATAAACTACGCAAACGATGTCCGGGATGCGCGCGGTAGCGCGCAGCGTATGACAATGAGTCCAATTGATCTGACGATTTTCGAACAACTCAAAGCGGGTGGACGCCTGCCGTCTCCCAAAGGATCTGCGCTCCGCATTATTCGGCTGACACAGCACGAAGATGTCTCGCTGAGTGAACTGGCGCACGCGGTTAAAACCGATCCGGTATTTTCCGGTCGGTTGATCAAGGCGGCCAACGGAGCGAACAGGATAGGGGCGCGCGCCATCGTTTCGATTCTGGATGCGATTACCGTGTTGGGCGTCCCGTCAGTGAGAACCTTGGCATTGGGTTTCTCCTTGATATCCTCATATCGTCGCGGCAATTGCAGCAACTTCGATTACCCGCGTTTCTGGTCGCATTCCCTGGTCAGCGCCATTGCTATGCAGGCACTGACCACGACAACCCATGCGGCGCCGCCAGAAGACGCTTTCAGCATAGGATTGTTATTTCGTATAGGTGAACTGGCCTTGGCCACCATCTTTCCGGATAAGTACTCGGATATTCTCGGTCGGTTTGACAATGAGCCGGGTGTCCGTTTACTCGATCTTGAACAGACGAACTTCATGATGACCCATAACGCACTTTCTGCGTCCATGATGATCGATTGGGGTTTCCCGAAATCTTCTGTTGAGCCGGTGAGTTTCTATGAGGCTTTGGAGGACATTCCTTTCGATCAAGGCTCGCGTCAGTTTGTCCTGACACATTTGTTGGCACTGAGTGACCGTCTTGCGGATATCTGCCTTGCTCCTCCGGAGCAACAACGCGCGATGATGCCAAATTTGTTCCTGTTGGGATCGCGCGTGGCGCTTGACGCCGATAAGCTTGCTGTGATCTACGACAAAGTGACGAAGGAATGGCTGGAGTGGGGAGAATTGCTCAAGATCAGCGCCAGTCAGCTACCGACCTTCAAGGAACTGACCCAGATCCAAACCTCACCGACCTTGGAGTTGGATGATGGGTCAATATTAGGGGAAGCCAAACAACGCTTTCGCATTCTGATTGTCGATGACGAAGCTAATACGCGTGACCTACTGCATCCCCTGCTGGTGAAAGATGGGCATGAAGTATTTGAAGCAGGCAATGGACAGCAGGGTTTCGAAATGGCCTTGGAACTGCAGCCACAAATCATGCTGGTCGACTGGCAGATGGCGGAGATGGATGGGATTGAACTGACCAAGTCGTTGCGTGAAACCAAGATTGGCCGTGCCATTTACATTCTGATTTTTACCAGCTCTGATGAAGACGACAAGCTGGTCGAGGCTCTCGAGAGTGGCGCCGACGATTTCATGAGCAAGCCCTTGAAACCACGGCTGCTGGCGGCGAGGGTGCGTGCCGCCCAAAGAATCGTCATGCTGCAACAGGAGGTTGAGCGTGATCGCGAGGAAATTCGCCGCTTCGCCGCTGAATTGGCGGTGACTAACCGGCGGCTGCAGGAAGCAGCGCTAACCGACTCGCTGACTGGATTTCCGAATCGGCGTTATGCCATGGACCGTATGCAGCAAGAATGGGCTGCGGGAGCACGCAACAAGCGGCAGTTGGCGGTAATGGTGATTGACGTGGATGAGTTCAAATCGATCAACGACACCTTTGGCCACGATGTGGGTGATACCGTGTTGAAGCAGGTGGCCGTGGCGCTAAAAGGCGGTTTGCGTGGCCAGGATGTGGTCTGTCGCACAGGTGGCGACGAGTTCCTGGTGATCAGCCCTGATACTTCATTGGAGGCCGCCTTGGCTTGCGCCGAGCGAGTGCGCCATGCAGTTCATGAGACGCCGTTCGTGGAGGGGCAACTGAAGTTACAAGGCAGCATCAGCATCGGTGTGGCAGTGCGCGATGTCGCCATGAAGGACATTGACGCACTGATCAAGTGCGCAGACCGTGGTGTGTATATTGCTAAGCAGCACGGTCGCAATTACGTTGCCACACTACAGACAGTAGGCAAAGCCTAAGTCTTGTCAATACACTGTAGCGTATATAAATCAATGACTTCCGGATGGTTTGTAAGAAAAAACCTTACAAACCATCCGGAAGTCATTCTTACGTCAAATACAGAATTCCCCCGCTAGTCTCTCTTGACAGCTCGCGCCACAATGCGACCGTCTTCAAGTCTGTCGATTTGAGGCAACCAAGGAGCGCATGATGAAAATGACTGACACCTACAATGACATAAAGGAAGTCAATCTTGCCTACCTGATGCTGGCGCAGAACATGGTTCGCGTCGACCGCGAGGCAGCGATTTTCCGCCTCGGCATCAGCGAAGAGATTGCCGATATCCTGGACCGACTTACCCCGGGGCAAGTGCTGAAGATGGCCAGCTCCGACATGCTGTTGTGCAGCTTCCGCTTCGACGACACACTGTTGCTCAATCTGCTTGCCAACCATGAGCGTGACCGCAGCATCGGGCACGTGCATGCGGCGATTCTCGCCGCCGGCAAGTCGGTTGAAACCATGGCTTGAAACGTTGAATTTTCGGAGGATTCTATGCGCAACAAATCCGTTATCTCGGAGGCGAGAGATATTCGTCTGGCCGTTGAGCTGATTGAGCTCGGCGCACGTTTGCAACTGCTCGAAACTGAAACCAAACTCAGTCGTGAGCGATTGCTCAAGTTGTACAAGGAAGTCCGCGGCGAATCGCCGCCAAAGGGCATGTTGCCGTTTTCGACCGATTGGTTCATGACTTGGCAACCTAATATTCATGCCTCGCTGTTCATGGCTTATCACCGCTTCCTGCGGGAAAATACTCAGTTGCGTGGTCTCGACCTGATTATCAAATCCTTCCGCATGTACCTTGATCAGGTCAAGCGCAACAATATGGAACCCGCGCTGTCGCTGACGCGTGCTTGGACTATGGTGCGCTTCTTCGATGCCAATATGCTGGCGCTGGCGACTTGCAAGTGTTGCGGAGGGCAGTTTGTGGCTCACGCCTTCGATCCGACTAAAGGTTATGTTTGCGGACTGTGCAACGTGCCGGCGCGCGCCGGCAAAACACGCCGTGCCGCCGCAATCAAGCCTATCGCCACCGTCGCCGCTTAGAGTTACTTTCGGTCATTTCTGCTTTCTTTCCGCGCAACCCTGAACAGGGGTTGCGCGCGTTGTTCTTCTCTCCCGCAGCGAATAGTGTCAAGCGCGTGTTTTGCAGCTATTATTACGCATGCGCAGTTGGCGGCGCACGCTAAGCTGACAATCGGAGGCCGTTGATGTTTTTGTTTATCGGATACGCAATCATTCTCGCTGCCTCGGTTGGAACCTATATGGTTCACGGCAGCTTGGCGGCGCTGTATATGCCCTTGGAATACGTGGCGATTATCGGTCTCCTGGCTGGCGGCTTTATTGCGGGCAACAACAACAAGGAGATGAAGGCAACGCTTGCCGCGATTCCCTCGGTGCTGAAGGGTTCGCGTTTTACCAAGGCACTTTACATCGATCTTCTTTCCATGCTTTTTGAAATTCTTGCCAAGGTGCGCAAGGAAGGTCTGATGTCGATTGAAAATGATATCGAACACCCCGAGAACAGCAGTCTGTTTAATAAATATCCGAACGTCGCCTCAGACCATCACATCATGGAATTCATCACCGATTACCTGCGCATGATGGTCGGCGGAAACCTGAATGCATTCGAAATCGAGAACCTGATGGACATCGAGATCGAGACCCATCATCACGAAGCCCATGTTCCGGCGCATATCATGGCCAAGTTGGCCGATTCGGCGCCAGCCTTTGGCATCGTCGTGGCGGTGATGGGGGTGGTGAACGTCATGGGTTCGGTCGGCGAGCCGCCGGCGGTGCTTGGCAAGATGATCGGCGGCGCGCTGGTGGGCACCTTTGTCGGCATTCTTACTGGCTATGGTTTCGTGACGCCGATCGCCTCCAAGCTCGAGCAAAAGGCCGAGGAGAGCGGCAAGATTTTCCAGTGTGTCAAAATGGTGCTGCTTGCCAGCATGAACGGCTACGCGCCACAAGTGGCGATTGAGTTCGGTCGCAAAGTGCTCTACTCGACCGAGAGACCAAGCTTCCTGGAACTTGAGGAAGAAGTGAAGAACCGCAAGACAAAGAAGTGAGCATGTTGAAAATATCGAGCGGACTGGCGCAGTGCGGCAATGAAGATCTGGAACCTGAATGAGCGACGATAGCCAGCAACCGATCATTGTCAAGCGCATCAAGAAGGGCGGAGGCGCCGCCCACGGAGGCGCATGGAAAATTGCCTATGCCGACTTCGTCACGGCGATGATGGCATTTTTCATGCTGATGTGGTTGCTCGGTTCGACCAGCCAGGGCGATCTCAAAGGCATTGCCGACTATTTCAATACGCCGCTCAAGGTGGCGCTTGAGGGCGGTTCTGGCAGCGGTGATACTTCCACCACTCTGGTACAAGGTGGTGGGGACGATCTGACCAAGAGCAATGGGCAGGTAAGAAAAGGCGAAAGGATGGAGACCAGGGAAAGCGTCAAGATCTCGCCGATGCAGAATGAAATCAACCTGGCCAAGGAGAAGGTTGAGGCCCAGCGCCTAAACGAACTTAAACAACTGATCGAGTCCAAGATCGATAACAATCCCAGCCTCAGGCAGTTCAAGAACCAGCTGTTGCTCGACATTACCGCCGAGGGGCTACGCATCCAGATCGTCGACGAAAAAAACCGGCCGATGTTCGATTCCGCCAGCGCCGATCTTAAGCCCTACACGCGTATCATCTTGCGGGAAATTGGCAATGCGCTGAACGGCGTCGTCAACCGCGTTAGCCTCTCTGGCCATACTGATGCCACACCGTTCGCGGGAGGCAATCAGGGCATTGGCAATTGGGAGCTTTCCGCCAGCCGCGCCAATGCTTCACGGCGCGAACTGATCGCCGGAGGAATGCAAGAGGAAAAAACCTTGCGCGTTGTCGGGCTGGCATCGGCCGTCCCCTGGGACAAGCAGGATCCGTACAGCCCGATCAATCGGCGCATCAGCATCATCGTCATGAACAAGAAAACTGAAGACACGATTTTGCGAGATGGCAAGGAAGCAGAAACCGAAGCCGAATCCCAGTCATTGCCCCCGACAAGTCATGTGCCCGCCGCATCGACGGAGACAAAAGCGGCAAGACATTAATTGTGGGTTGCAAGCAAGTTGCATGAAAGCTTGCCAAGGCGCGCTCATATTCCAAGACAATGCAATATTTCCGCCATTTTTGGCTTACAGTACCGGCACCCTTTGACGCCATCATTTCCAGAAAGCCAGACCCGCGGCGGCGGAAAGCCTGGAAGAACAGGCGCGCGGGCTGATGCAGGCGGTAGGCATGTTCAAGCTGGAAGAGGGGGGAGGCCAACTGTTGGCGGCAGGGCTGAAGATGCCGCGTCTGGCTGCGCCGGCGAAACCCGAGCGTGTTGCTTCGGCGCTTGCTTCGACCAAAGCGAAGAGAATTCCGCCGCCACTGGCTTCTGACCCCGAGGATGAATGGACGGAATTCTGATGATGATTGTCGGCAAGATGCTGGATCGGTGGTTATTCGGTGACTGATGCTCGCGGTGAAAAGCTTGCCGCACGGCGCAGCGCAACGGATCCTGGGGCTTCGCTGCTTCCCGTGCGCGAGTTTCATTTCACGGCGGCCGATTTCGAGCGGGTGCGCAAGCTGATCTATGAGCATGCCGGAATCTCTCTCGCCCCGGTCAAGCAGGACATGGTCTACAGCCGTCTGGCGCGGCGGCTGCGGGCCAACAACTACACTACCTTCGTCGAGTATCTGGCGCATCTGGAACGCAACGATGAAGCCGAGTGGGAAACCTTTATCAATTCGCTGACCACCAATCTCACGTCGTTCTTCCGCGAGGCGCATCATTTCGAGATCCTCACCAAACACCTGAAGAAAATTAGCGCGCATGCCAAGCAGATACGCATCTGGTGTTCGGCCGCTTCCACCGGGGAGGAGCCGTATACCCTGGCGATTACCGTTTGCGAGGCATTCGACAGTTTTACGCCGCCAGTCAGCATCATTGCCAGCGATATCGATACCAATGTGCTGGCCACTGCCGGCAAGGCAGTTTATGCGATGGAGCGGGTCGGAAAAATGGCGCCGGAACGGCTGCGGCGCTTTTTCCTCAAGGGTACTGGTAATCATGAGGGCTTTGTTCGGGTAAGGCCCGAATTGCAGAAGCTGGTCACTTTTACCCGGGTCAATCTGCTGGATGCCCATTGGCCGAATGTGCCGGGGCCGATCGACGTGATGTTCTGCCGGAATGTCATGATCTATTTTGACAAGCCGACCCAGTACCAGATACTCAAGAAGTTTGTCCCCTTGTTGCGCGAAGACGGATTGCTGTTCGCCGGGCATTCCGAGAGTTTCATGCATGCCGCCGACCTGTTCCGCCCACTCGGGCGTACCGTTTATGAACGCGCGGACCGAAAGTGCTGAACTCAGCTTCACCGAGCATCTGGCAAGCAACCGTTACTACGACCGCACTTTCGAGGTCGAGGCGGTCAAGGTGCTGCCGGGCGAGTATTACGCCTCCACTTCCAACATGGTGCTGGTGACGGTTCTCGGCTCCTGCATCTCGGCTTGCATTCGCGATCGCGAGAAGAATATCGGCGGCATGAATCATTTCATGCTGGCCAATGGGGGTAACACCGATGCGCCGAGCAGCGCCTCAGCCCACTACGGCGTCTATGCCATGGAAGTGCTGATTAACCACCTGCTCAAGATTGGTGCCCGTCGAGGTTACATGGAAGCCAAAGTGTTCGGCGGCGGACGGGTCATGTCCTCATTGTCCAGCTCCCAGATTGACGAGCGTAATTCCCAATTCGTTCTTGATTTTCTTAAGACGGAAGGTATTCCGGTAAGGGCAAAAGATCTGCTGGATATTTACCCACGCAAGGTTTACTTCTTTCCGAGTACGGGCCGGGCGCTGGTGAAGAAACTGGTGCGTCTTCACAATGACACACTGGTGCGGCGCGAGAAGGAATACGAGGCGCGCCTCACCGAAACGCCAATATCTGGCGACATTGAACTGTTCTGAAGGATTAGGCATGGCAATCAAGGTTCTCATCATTGACGATTCCGCGCTAATGCGCACGCTATTGACGGAAATCATCAATGCTGCGCCAGACCTCGATGTGGTCGGGGCCGCGCCTGACCCGATCACCGCACGCGAAATGATCAAAGTGCTGAATCCGGACGTCCTAACGCTGGATGTGGAAATGCCGAAAATGGATGGCCTGGAATTTCTTGGGCGTCTGATGAAGTTGCGGCCAATGCCGGTCGTCATGATCTCATCCTTGACCGAGCGTGGCTCAGAGGTAACCCTGCAGGCCTTGGAACTTGGCGCCGTCGATTTTCTTCCCAAGCCGCGCATGGAGAACATTCCTCTATTGCAGGATTATTCCGAGGAAATTCGTGACAAGATACGTGCCGCCTGTGGTGCTCGTCTGAAGTCAGTAGCAGTAGCGCGACTGGCCCCAGCCGCGGCGAGTTCGGGCCTGCCGTATCCGCCATTGAGCGCACGGATGTTGAGTGAGAAATTGATCGCGATCGGTGCTTCGACCGGCGGCACCGAAGCCATCAAGGATGTATTGGTGAGCTTGCCGGCTCAGGTGCCGGGGATTGTCATTGTTCAGCATATGCCGGAATCATTCACCGCTTCATTCGCCAAGCGCCTTGACAGCCTTTCCCGGGTCCATGTAATCGAGGCTCGGGGCGGCGAACGGATCGAGCCCGGTGTGGCTTATCTGGCGCCAGGGCACTCGCATCTCTTGGTCAAGAAAAGCGGGGGTGGGTATGTGACAGAGCTGTCGAAGGAGGAGCCGGTCAACCGCCACCGACCCGCTGTGGACGTGCTGTTTCGTTCGGTGGCAAGGTTGCTGAAACACAACGCCATTGGCGTAATTTTGACTGGCATGGGCAAGGACGGCGCCCAAGGGCTGCTTGAGATGCGCCAAGCCGGGGCCTGGACAATAGGCCAGAACCAGGAGTCATGCGTGGTCTACGGCATGCCGCGCGAGGCAGCATTGGTCGGTGCGGTCGAAGACGTGGTTGCCTTGGACGATGTTTCCGGGCACATTCTGGCCCGTTTGCGCGCCATGGATCGCCAGGGGCAGCGAGTTTGACCAACTTTCTTGCTTAGCCAGCCGCTATAATCCGTTCGCACGTTTTTCACGTGGCACAGAGGCAGCAAATAAATGCAGGTCACTGTCGACAGTACCGAACAATGCGTCACGATTTTCTTGTAGGGGCGCTTCGATTTCAATGCGCACCGTGATTCTCGTGCAGTAACCGAAGCAGCATTGAAGGGGGCGCCAATCCGCCTCCAGGTGGGTTTGAGAGGGGCCGATTATCTGGATAGCTCGGCCTTGGGTATACTCCTGATGTTACGTGATAAAGCCCAAGCCGCCAATAAGACGGTGTCGCTAGTCAACTGCCGTGGCAGTGTTCGCCAAGTATTGGATATTGCCAACTTCAGCAAATTGCTTCCGATTAGCTGATAAAGGGAGTTCTGACGCCGGGATGGTTGCTAGCGGTCTGCATCAAACTGGACAAAATGGCGTAATATTACGATCGTAGGGGATTGGTGCGGCGTTTCCTTGCCGCGCGTTCTGGTAGAAAGGCGAAAAAATGTCCGACCTGATGAAGAGTATTGACGAGCGAACACGGCTGGCCGGAACGAACAAGCTGGAGATTCTGCTGTTTACACTGGGTATTGATACTCGCACCGGTCGGCGCGAAACCTTCGGTATCAATGTGTTCAAGGTGCGCGAAGTGATGCGCACGCCGTCGATTACCTCGGCGCCGGATATGCCATCGGCGGTAAAAGGTATGGTCAGTTTGCGCGGCGTTTTGGTGCCGGTGATTGACCTGGCCGAATACATTGGCGTACAACCGGAATCGCCGCGCGAGATCATGATCGTGACCGAATACAATCGCCATACGCAAGGTTTCCTGGTTGAGGGTGTGGATACCATCTTGCGCCTCGACTGGTCGCAGATGCGGGTACCTCCGGATATGCTGACGTCCAACTTGGGGGGACTGGTGACGGCAGTGACCGAGTTGCCCGACGGTCGTCTGGTGATGATGCTCGACGTCGAACGGGTGCTTGCCGAAACGACCAAATACGACGACGCTTTCATGTTCAAGGATATTCAACCGGTCGCCGACCAGGACCTTACGGTGTTTTATGCGGATGACTCATCGGTAGCGCGTGGCCAGATTCAACGCACCCTGGAGGCGCTCGGCATGAAGTCCATCTCCGCGGTAAATGGCCGCGCCGCCTGGGATGAATTGCTGAAGATCGCTGCCTATGCCGAGAGTAGCGGCCAACCTGTCAGCGATATGGTGCAGCTGGTTCTTACTGATGTTGAAATGCCGGAAATGGATGGTTACATTCTGACCAAGAACATCAAGAGCGACCCGCGTTTTGCCGGTATTCCGGTGATCATGCATTCATCGCTGTCCGGCATGTCCAACCAACAGCTCGGCCAATCGGTGGGTGTCGATGAATACGTGCCGAAGTTCGAACCGCAGCGCCTGGCCGAGACATTGACTCGTTTGACCAAGCGCCACCAACAGGAAGTTGGTGTGTGATGGAAAACCCAGCGAAAAAGAGACTTTCATGAACCAACCTGACAAAAGCATGCTTGAGTCGGTTGATGCCCGCACGCAGTTGGCGGGCTCCAACCGTATGGAAATCCTGCTGTTCTCGCTGGGTACTGGAGAGACCTTCGGGATCAATGTATTCAAGGTACGCGAGGTCAGCAAGACTCCGAAGATCACCAAGACGCCGAATATGCCGGCCGGGGTCGAGGGGCTGATCAGTCTGCGCGGCAATGTCATTCCGGTGCTGTCCCTGGCGCGCTCGATGGAGCTTGTCGATGCGCCTGCGGGGCTTGGCGGTTCGATGATG
Source organism: Sterolibacterium sp. (assembly GCA_028713555.1). GTDB lineage: Bacteria > Pseudomonadota > Gammaproteobacteria > Burkholderiales > Rhodocyclaceae > JACRAR01. The sequence goes on from JAQTOA010000006.1 coordinate 118,519, forward strand.
GTCACTGAATACAACAAGCGCATACTGGGCTTTCTGGTGCATGATGTCGACCGCATTATCCGCGTCGATTGGAACAAGGTACTTGCCCCCGAGTCCGTCATCACCGGCGGAACGCACCGCTTCATCACCGCTATCACTGAGTTGCCCAGCGGCAAGCTGGTATCCATTCTCGACGTCGAACAGATTCTCTCCAATACCTTCGGGGAGGCGACGGTCGGGGATTTGCAGCGGCTTGAAGAAGGTGCTGAATACAATGTTTTCTTCGCTGACGATTCGGCCGTGGCGCGCAAGAAAATCGCCGAAGTTCTCGACAAGCTGGGCGTCAAGCACAAGCACGCGCTCAACGGGCTGGAAGCGTGGACGCGTTTGTCCGGCATGGCGGCGCATGCGCAGCAGACCAATAAGGATTTGCGCGATGAAGTCCAATTGATTCTGGTCGATGCCGAGATGCCGGAAATGGACGGCTATGTGCTGACCAAGAACATCAAGAGCGACAAGCGCTTTGATGGCATCCCCGTGGTGATGCACTCGTCGCTGTCGTCCGAGGCCAATCGCGCTATGGGCTCGCGTGTTGGCGTCGATGCTTATGTCGCCAAGTTCGATGCGGAAATGCTGGCGGATACGCTACGTCCGCTGTTGATGAAATCACATAGAAACTGAGTCGGAGAGCCTTATGCCAGATCCGGGCAAAATCAAATTCCTCGTTGTAGACGATTTCTCGACGATGCGTCGCATTGTGCGCAACCTGCTCAAGGAGTTGGGTTATACCAACGCCGACGAGGCCGAAGACGGCGCTGTCGCGTTGCAGAAACTTAAGGGAGGTGTTTACGATTTTGTCATTTCCGACTGGAACATGCCTAACATGGATGGCCTACAGCTGTTGCAGGCGGTGCGCGCCGATCCGGCCCTGAAGCATCTGCCGGTATTGATGATTACAGCCGAGGCAAAAAAGGAAAACATCATTGCCGCCGCGCAGTCTGGCGCCAGTGGCTACATAGTCAAACCATTTACCGCCGGAACCTTGAACGATAAGCTGGTCAAGATATTCGAAAAACTTGCCCAGTCCCCCGCGTAAGACCAGCGCATCGAGGGTACGAGGACATCATGGCAAAACCAATAAAGTTTGACGAGTCCAGCGACAACGAGGATTTGCAGTCCCTGTTCGACAGCATCGCAGCTGGGAGCGAGGTGCCCATGCCGGTGGCCAGGGAGACGGTGCCGGTGGCCGATGCATCCGGCGATTCAGATGACCTGCAGGCCTTGTTCGACAGCGTTGCTGCGCAAGTCGATGAACCTTCGTCTCCTGGCCAAAACCAGCCAAAGACTGGAACTTCAGTAGAAGAGATCCCCACTGTTTTTAACAGCCTCGGTCAGATGACGCGCGAGCTTCACGACACCTTGCGCGAACTCGGCCATGACCAGTCCTTGGGGGAAGCTGCACGAACCATTCCCGATGCGCGCCAGCGCTTGTCCTATATTGTTCAAATGACCGAACAGGCAGCTAGCCGTGCGCTAAACGCCATTGATATTGCCAAGCCAATCCAAGATAATTTGCAAGCCCAGTCGGAAGCTCTTGCCGTTCGCTGGGGGAAAGTCTTCGCCAATCAGCTGTCAGCTGAAGATTTCAAGCTGTTGGCGACGGAAACTCACGCCTTTCTCTGCACTGTTCCACAACAGACGGCGGCTACCAACGGCCAGTTGACTGAAATCATGATGGCCCAGGATTTTCAGGATCTCACTGGCCAGGTTGTCAAGAAAGTGGTTGAGCTGGTGGAAAATCTGGAAACGCAATTGCTGCGTGTGCTGATTGAAGCAAAGCCTCCGGAAATGAAGGTAGATGCGCCTGAAGGTATGCTCAATGGTCCGGTGATCAATGCTGCAGGGCGGAGCGATGTGGTTACCTCCCAGTCGCAGGTCGACGACCTGTTGGAGAGTTTGGGGTTTTAGCTGCCAATGTTGGTTGCCGATGTGCGTTGATCGCGACGCCATGAGGCATTAGGAGAGCGAGTGATGAGTGATTTTCAAGGGATGGAAGAGCTGTTGCAGGACTTCCTGGTCGAGGCGACCGATCTCCTGTCCAGCGTCGATAACAAGCTGGTGGACCTGGAAAAAACCCCCGATGATCATAGCTTGCTGAATGACATTTTTCGGGGATTTCATACCATCAAGGGTGGCGCAGGCTTTCTCAACGCCACTGAACTGGTTACCCTCTGCCATCTGACGGAGAACCTTTTCGACCGCTTGCGCAACGGCGAACTGGTACTCACCCGAAAAATCATGGATGCCATCATGGATGCCACTGGCGCCGTGCGCGATATGTTCGACGCGCTGGGACGTAGCGTGCAGCCCGGTCCGGCTTCCCCGGCTCTGCTGGCTGCACTCAAGCAGGCCATCGCAGGAGAAGCGGCGGACACCCCTGCGGCTACCACTGCCGCCGAACTGCCCAAGCAGGCTGCCTCCGCTTCCACGGCACAGGCGGTCGCGACGCCAGCGCAGCCAGTGGCGACAGGTCCGGATTGGGGTGGTCTGCTTCAGGCAGTTACCAGTGTTCCCGTGGCCAAGCCGGCCGCCGCTGATTCGACTGCCCAGAGCATTGTCGACCATAGCGATGTGCGCGGAAAGTCGCCGGAACAGATTATCAAGGAAGCCATCGGCCGCCGCCCCAGCGATAAACCCGGCTACCAAGGCCCGCCTACCAGTCGCCGCGAAGGCGAGAAGACTCGCGACAACACGATTCGAGTCGACACGTCGCGACTTGACCAAGTGCTTAACCTCTCAGGCGAAATCGGACTGACCAAGAATCGTCTCAATGCGCTGCGCAACGACATTCTCAATGGCAACAAAGAGATCGATACCATGGCCGCGCTCGATCAGGCGGTGAGCCAACTCGATCTGCTGGTTTCCGATCTGCAAAGCGCAGTCATGAAAACGCGGATGCAGCCGATCGGCCGCTTGTTTCAGAAGTATCCCCGCATTGCCCGCGATCTGGCCCGTGGCTTGGGCAAGGACGTCGAACTGGTGCTGGTCGGCGAAGACACCGAAATCGACAAGACCATGATCGAGGATCTGTCGGATCCTATCATCCACCTGATTCGGAATGCCGTCGATCATGGGGTGGAAATGCCCGCCGAGCGTAAAGCCAGCGGAAAACCCGAGAAATGTGAGGTCCGTCTGGAGGCGCGCCAGGAAGGCGATCACATTGTTCTTCTGGTAGCCGACGATGGCCGTGGCATGAATCCGGAGAAGCTGCGCGCCAAAGCGCTGGAGAAAGGCCTCATCACGGATGAAGAAGCCAATGCAATGGACGAACGGCAGAGTTTCAACCTGATTTTTCTGCCCGGTTTCTCGACCGTGGAAGTGGCGTCCGACGTGTCCGGCCGTGGCGTCGGCATGGATGTGGTCAAGACCAACATCCATAAATTGAGCGGTTCGATAGAAATCAAGTCGGTGCTTGGCAAGGGCACCACCTTCGTGATCTCATTGCCGTTGACGTTGGCGATTCTGCCGGTGTTGCTGGTGGAACTGGGCGAGCAGCCGTTTGCCGTGCCGCTCTCGATGGTGCGCGAGATACTGCCGATAGACGTCAATCAGGTACAGGAAGTCGGTGGCAGCGCCATCATGGTGGTGCGCGGCGAGGTTCTGCCGTTGTTGCCTCTGACCAGCTTGCTGGGCTGGGCGCCCGAACGCGTGCCCGAGTATGGCGTACTCATGCAGGCCACGGATAGTTCGTTCATTCTTGCCATTGATGGCTTTGCCGGTCGCGAGGATGCCGTCATCAAATCGCTGGAAGGTTTCCGGCCCAAGGGTGTTGCCGGCGTGACCACGCTTTCGAACGGCCAGATTGTCCTCATTCTTGACATGAAGGAACTGCTTGCCGGGCTAGGTGAAAACCGCGGCGTGCCGCGTTCCACTTTTATTCTGGAAGAATCCGCTGCCGCCTGAGTGCCTGTTTACTCTTGCATTAACGGTTTGCGCTAAGCTGAGGGATCGAGCGGACGCTCGATCGATTACGCGGCGCAATTCAGTCGGTAAAATCCGACTGATTCGAAGGTTTGCGCCACTGGTTCCCCATGTTCTTCCATAGCGGTGAATTGACGGGCTAAACCCGCTCTATTCCCGCGCTGATCTCTTGCCGCTGACAGCAATAATCGCCGTTATGCGAGGGACCGTCCGTGGCTGAAGAAAGTGATCTCGAACGTACCGAACCAGCGTCGAGCAGACGGCTGGAACAGGCACGTGAGGAAGGACGCGTACCGCAGTCGCGCGAGCTGTCGGCTTTCATGGTGTTACTGGCGAGCGCAGCCGGTTTTTGGTCCATCGGTGGCTGGCTTTCGCACCATGCTTCGGAGATCGTTCGGCAGGGACTCAGCTTCGGTCGCGCCACGGCATTCGATCCTCATGCGATGAGCATTTCCTTCCTGACCCTTTCATGGCAAGCCTTGCTGCTAGCGGCGCCAGTGTTTCTGCTGGCAATTGCCGGTGCGGTTGCTTCACCGATCATGCTCGGCGGATTGGTGTTCTCGCCCACTGCGATGAGCCTGGATTTCACCCGTATCGATCCACTGAAGGGCCTCGGCCGCATTTTTTCCATGCAGGGGGTAGCCGAACTGGTCAAGGCGCTGCTCAAGGCTGCGCTGGTCGGCGGTATTGTGTATTGGGTGGTGTTGCATCAGCAAGGCGCGCTTTTCGCGTTGTTGGCGCAACCACTTGAAAGCGGCCTGGTTTCTTTCGCTCAGCTGTTGCTGTTTGCCTTCATGGCGCTGGTGGGGGGGGTGGCGTTGATTGCCGCTATCGATGTGCCGTTCCAGCTTTGGCAGTACTACAAAAATCTACGCATGACCAAAGAGGAAGTGCGCCAGGAAGGCAAGGAGCAAGAAGGCGATCCGCAGATGAAGCAGCGCATTCGCAGTCAGCAACGCGAATTGGCGCGCAAGAGGATGATGTCCGAAGTGCCCAAGGCGGATGTGGTGGTGACCAACCCGACCCATTATGCCGTTGCCCTCAAGTACGACAGCATGAACATGGGCGCGCCGCAGGTTGTTGCCAAGGGCATGAATCTGATTGCGCAAAGAATCCGCGAACTGGCGACCGAGAACGATGTGCCGCTGCTCGAAGCGCCGCCTCTGGCGCGTGCGCTTTACCGCCATAGCGATATCGGCGACCAGATTCCGGCAGCGCTGTATACCGCCGTGGCCGAGGTGATGGCTTACGTCTATCAGCTTAAACAGTTTCTTGCCAGCGATGGCAAGGGTTTACGCCCGCCGCAACTACCTACCGAATTGCCGGTACCGATCGAGTTAGACCCGGGCGCGGAACTTGAAGAGGGTGTCGCGGCATGAACGAAACGCTTGCCCTGCAATCCTTGTTCTCGCGTGGCAATCTACGCCAGCTTGCGGCGCCGCTGTTGATCGTCATGGTTCTGTCGATGATGGTGTTGCCATTGCCGCCGTTCCTGCTGGATGTGTTTTTTACTTTCAACATCGCGATTTCGATCATGGTGATGCTGGTCGCCATGTACACCTTGAAACCGCTCGATTTCTCGGTATTCCCGACCGTACTGCTGGTCACGACATTGTTGCGTCTCTCCCTGAATGTAGCTTCAACCCGCGTCGTGCTGCTGGAAGGACATACCGGTCCGGATGCCGCGGGCAAAGTGATTGAAGCCTTCGGGCACTTCCTGGTTGGTGGTAACTACGCGGTCGGCCTGGTGGTGTTCATCATTCTGGTGGTCATCAACTTCGTGGTCATCACCAAGGGCGCCGGCCGTATCGCCGAAGTGTCGGCGCGTTTCACGCTCGATGCCATGCCAGGCAAGCAAATGGCCATCGACGCCGATCTCAACGCCGGTCTGATCGGTGAGGATGAGGCGAGAAAGCGCCGCGCCGATATCGCCCAAGAAGCGGATTTTTTCGGTTCCATGGACGGCGCCAGCAAGTTCGTGCGTGGCGACGCCATTGCCGGGATACTAATTCTGTTTATCAACATCATCGGCGGCCTCATCGTCGGGGTCCTCCAGCACGATATGGAAATCGCCATGGCGGCGAAAAACTATACCCTGCTGACCATTGGCGACGGGCTGGTGGCGCAGATTCCTGCGCTGATCATCTCCACCGCCGCCGGTCTGGTGGTGAGCCGCGTTACCACTAACGAGGACGTCGGCCAGCAGATCGCCGGCCAGATGTTCGGCAATCCGACGGTACTGCTATTGACGGCCTTCATTCTCGGTGTGCTGGGCCTGATACCCGGCATGCCGAACCTAGTATTCCTGCTGCTGGCAGCCCTGATCGGCGGACTAGGCTGGTGGATTTTGCGCAGCAAATTTCAAACGCCAGCCGAGGAAGCGGTTCCGGTTGAACAGCCGCAGCAGGAGTTGCTTGACGCCAGCTGGGCCGATGTCGCTCCGGTCGATGTACTCGGTCTGGAAGTCGGCTACCGCCTGATCCCCTTGGTGGATAAGGGACAGGATGGCGACCTGCTGAAACGCATCCGCGGCCTGCGCAAGAAATTTGCCCAGGAGATCGGATTCCTAGCCGCGCCGGTGCACATTCGCGACAATCTCGAGCTCAAGCCGAACGGCTACCGGATCACTCTCAAGGGCGTCGAGATCGGCGCGGGCGAGTCTTACCCCGGCATGTTGCTGGCCATCAATCCCGGCCGTGTTGCCGGTCCTCTTGCCGGAAATCCGACCAAGGACCCGGCTTTCGGTCTGCCGGCAATCTGGATCGAATCCGCCCTGCGCGAACAGGCACATGTCTTGGGTTACACCGTGGTAGATCCAGGGACAGTGGTGGCAACCCATCTTAATCACGTTATTCTGTCGCATGCCGCGGAACTGCTAGGGCGACAGGAAACACAGGCCCTGCTTGACCATATCGCCAAGGATGCGCCCAAACTGATTGAAGATCTGGTGCCGAAGCAGATTTCCCTCTCTGTTGTCCAGCGCGTGTTGCAAAACCTGCTTGAAGAGGGAGTCAACCTCCGTGACATGCGCAGCATCATCGAGACACTCGCCGAACATGCCACCCGCACTCAGGATCCGCTCGACCTGACCACGCAGGTTCGCATTGCCTTGGGCCGCGCCATTCTCCAACAGTTGTATCCCGGCAGCATCGATCTTTCGGTAATGGCCATAGATTCCGGGCTGGAACGGGTACTCAGCCAGACAGTGCAGGGCGCTGGCGATGCCAGCGGCATCGAACCGGGCCTGGCTGATACCCTGCTGCGGGAGACTGCCGCCGCTGCACGGCGGCAGGAAGAAGCTGGTTTGCCGGCAGTGCTGCTGGTACCGGGTAATTTACGCTGGCTGTTGTCGCGTTTTCTGCGCCGCGCCGTGCCGCAACTGAGTGTTATCTCAAATGCCGAAGTGCCGGATTCGCGCACAATTAGAGTCACTGCCATTATCGGAGCGAAGACATGAATGTGAGACGCTATATTGCCCCAACCGCGCGCGATTGCCTGCGCAAAGTGAAGGAAGAACTGGGACCCGACGCGATCGTCGTCTCCAACAAGCCGGTGTCCGGTGGTGTGGAGATCATGGCGATGACCGCCGATGGGTTTGAAGCCTTGTCACGTCAGGCTGCACCACATGTGGTTGCCGGCGACGCAAATCCCCGTCCGGTCTCGAAAAAAACCGAGGCACGCCTTACCTCCACCGCGGCGGGCGCCGCCCCGCCCCGTACAACACTTGCCGCACGTCCAGCCCCGGCTGCTGCGGAAGACGACTATACCGTCAGTTTGTCTAGCCAGGCGCGCAAGCAACCGGTATTCCATCCGTCATGGCAAGTATCGGCAACCACCAAGGCTGCCGCACCGGTTGTCTCAGTGTCATCCGATTTGCCACAGCAACGCCCACACCCGTTACCGACGTGGGCGGAAGATAAGGCCGGAATTTTGTCGGGTGCCCAGGTGGAAGCATCGTTGAAGAGGGTCCTGCAGGAAGGGGGAAGCGCGCACCTTAGGGGATCATTGGGCGAGTTAGGTGGCGGGACTGACACCGAGTTGGGCAGCAGCAGGTCTGTCGCTGGGCTGGACGGTGGGACGGAGGCCCAGCCACAATTCCAATCCACGCAGTTGATGGGGGAAATGCAGACAATCAAAGCGTTACTGGAGCGCCAGCTGGCCGGTTTCGCCTGGGGCGAAATGTCGCGCGAGGCGCCAACACGGGCGCTGGCTCTGGCCGAAATGCTCGATGCCGGCTTCTCCGGTCTTCTGGCGCGCAAGCTCTGCCAGGAAATGCCTGCCAAATTAAGCATCGAGGAGGCGCGCAAATGGCTGAAGAGCGCCATCAATCGGCGCCTGCGCACTCTCGGCAGCGATAGCGATATTATCGAGCGTGGCGGCGTTTATGCACTGGTCGGTCCCACCGGTGTCGGTAAGACCACCACCACCGCCAAGCTCGCGGCACGCTGCGTGGTGCGCTACGGCGCAGACAAGATTGCCTTGCTGACCACAGACGGTTATCGGATCGGTGCCCACGAGCAACTGCGCATCTATGGCCGCATTCTTGGGGTGCCGGTACATGTGGTGCGCGACGGCGACGACCTGCGCCACACTTTGACGGAGTTGCGCGACAAGCACATGGTGTTGATCGATACTGTCGGCATGAGCCAGCGCGACCGCATGGTGGCTGAGCAGGCGGCGATGCTGATGCGCGCCGGTGAAGTGAATCGCCTGCTGTTGCTCAACGCCACCAGCCGTGGCGATACGCTGGACGATGTGGTGCGGGCCTATGCAGGCGAGGATCTGGCTGGCGTTATTCTGAGCAAGGTCGACGAAAGCGCTTCGATTGCCCCGGCGCTGGACGTCGTGGCGCGCCATGGGTTGCTGTTGTGCTACGTCGCCAATGGCCAGCGGGTGCCGGAAGATATGCATTTGCCCAACCGGAATTATCTGTTGCATCGCGCCTTCAAACTGACCAGCGAAAATTCCCCGCATCACCTCCTCGGGGAAGAGGCGGGGCTGGTTCTGGCGCCGCCTGGCGTGGCGGGCGCAGCCATGGCCTTGCACGGTTCGGGAGCCGCGCTTGTCTGATGGACTTGCTACCCAGTCGGGCGGTAGCCCTGCCGCCGGTAACGGCGCTGCTCCAGCTTGGCCAGGCGATCAGGCGGCGGGTCTTCGCCGCCTTTTTGGCGGACGGGCGCCGCAGGTGGTGGCTTTTGCTTCTGGACATGAGGCCTGCGGGCGGACCACGTTGCTAGTGCAGACCGCGACAGCGCTTGCGGCGGGTGGCCACGGGGTGCTGATCATTGACGAAAACCCGGCGCCTAACAACGCCATTTCAGCCTTTGGCCTGACCGCCCGTCACGATTTGTTCCAGGTATTGCAGGGCGAGCGCGGCTTGTTTCAGTCGTTGTTGCAGGCTGCGCCAATGGTGCGTGTTCTGCTTGCGGCGCGCGCGGCGCGCGAGCTGGATCATGCCAGTCGCATCGCCGCGGCGGCGCGCAGGAATCTGGCGGCTTGCTTGCAGGAAGTGACGCAGGACGTCGAATTCGTGCTGGTGGATACCACCATGCGGCGCGGCGGACATCTGTCGCCCCTGGCGCTGGCGGCGCGCCACATGGCGATCGTCGTGGCGGCGCAGGGTACGGCGATTACCCATGCTTACGCGCTGATCAAGCGTATCGCCCAAGAGCGCGGTCGCGACGGCTTCCAGATCGTCATCACGCGTGCCCGGAGTCGCGAAGAAGCGCGTGCCATTTTTGACAATATGCGGCGTGTGGCGTGCGAGCATCTCGGTGTGCGTCTCGATTACCTTGGTTCTTCACTCGTGCCGGTAACCGAGAACCTGGCCGAGGCGTTGTTGCAACGCTTACCACCAACGTTTTCAGAAGGAAATGATTTTGGCAGCGGTTTTACTTTGCCGACAACAGGACTTGTCAGGAGTGCCAGAATGCGCAGAGGGCCTTCAGTACGTGGCCTAAGCAGCGCGCCAGAGCTCGATTCGGTGTTATAGTTTGCCGGACTACGGCCTTTAAAATTTTAATGATGTACACCGCTCAGGGCGCTCCAGACAAGGATCAGCTTGTTTTACAGTATGCTCCTCTGGTCAAGCTGATCGCCTATCAGCTGATGGCGAAGCTGCCGTCCAGCGTGCAGGTGGACGACCTGATCCAGAACGGCATGATTGGCTTGCTTGACGCCATTGGCCGCTATCAAGAGGGGCTCGGTGCCCAGTTCGAGACTTATGCGGCGCAACGCGTACGCGGCGCCATGCTCGACGGCCTGCGGGAAAACGACTGGTTGCCACGCGGTTTGCGGCGTGACATGCGGCGTGTCGAGGGGGCTATTAATGCGCTGGAACAGAAACATGGCCGCCCCCCGCTGGAAAGTGAACTGGCCGAAGCCTTGGGCATGGCCCTGACGGATTACCAGAAAATGCTGCATGAGGCGCGCGGCCACCAGCTGGTTTATCTTGAAGACCTGACTGACACTGGCGACGATGCTTACCTGGAGCGTCACCTGGCATCATCCCAGCTTGATCCGCTGGCAGCCTTGCTGGATCACGACATGCGCGAAACTCTGGTGCGCGCCATAGGAGATCTACCGGAGCGGGAGAAAATAATGATGGCATTGTATTATGACGAAGAACTCAATCTGCGCGAAATCGGGGAAGTACTTGGTGTCACCGAGTCACGAGTCTGCCAGTTGCATACCCAAGCCATTGCCCGTCTCAGAAGCCGCATTCTTGGCGCCACATCCGCCATCGAGGGGGATAAACGCGGTCGCGGCAAGAAGGCCCGGACCAAAGAGTAGGAACGACAGCGATCATGGACAAGCTTAGTTTTTTCGGTATGTTGCTGGGCATCGGCGCCATCGTCGGCGGGCAAGTCATCGAAGGGGGGCACATTTCCTCGCTGATTCAACCAGCGGCTTTCGTCATTGTGGTCGGCGGAACTTTTGGCGCTGTGTTGCTGCAAAGCTCGGTAAAGACATTTGTTGCCGGCATGCAAATGACCAAATGGGTGTTTTCCCCGCCTGTGCATAGTCCGGCTCCCCTCATCAGCCGGGTCGTCAAATGGAGCAATATCGCCCGCAAAGAGGGGCTGTTATCCCTCGAAGCACAGGTCAACCTGTTGGCGGATCCGTTCGAGCGGAGGGGCTTGCAAATGCTTGTTGACGGCATCGAACCCGATCGCTTGCGCGATTTACTGGAAATCGAGACCGAAGCCTATGAAGCCCAGTTGAAACTTTCCGCCAGGGTATGGGAATCGGCCGGCGGCTACTCGCCGACCATAGGCATACTTGGCGCGGTAATGGGCTTAATCCAGGTGATGGAAAATCTTTCCGATCCATCCAAGTTGGGCAGCGGAATTGCGGTCGCTTTTGTTGCGACCATCTACGGGGTTGGCTTGGCCAACCTGGTCTTTCTGCCGGTCGCCAAGAAACTTCTGTCCAATATCAGCAACCTCGTTGTCCTGCGCGCGATGTTTATCGATGGGATGATCGGCATAGCCAACGGCGACAACCCGCGTGTCATCGAGAGTCGAATGGAGGGTTACATTGCATGATTATCCGTAATCTCGGCGTAGGTTGCCGTTCTTGTTCGGATTGCTAAACTTTCATGTCGCGCCGTCGTCGCCACAAGGAGGAAGAGCACGAGAATCTGGAACGCTGGCTGGTTTCCTATGCCGATTTCATCACGTTGTTGTTTGCTTTCTTCGTGGTGATGTATTCACTCTCGGTGATCAACGAGGGCAAATATCGCCAGCTTTCCAATTCGATCGTCGCCGCATTCAATAAAAATGTCGTCCAGGTCGAGGTGACGCCGATTGCATCTACAGGCGTGCCGCAGATCATGTTGAATAAGCCGTCGATTGCCATCAATCCAAAGCTTGAAGAAGAGAAGCGCCATAACAAGGTGAAGATGCGCGATATTGCGCGCGAGGTCATGGATGCGCTGGGACCGCTGGCGAGGGATGGTCAGGTGCGGGTAACCGAAGGAATCCTTGGTATCACCATCGAGATCAATGCCAGCGTGCTGTTTTCTCCTGGCGAAGCGAAGATTGCGCTGGACGCCGCTAAAGCTTTGAGTACCGTGGCGCAAGTGTTGGCGCCGACCGATTTCCCGATCATCGTCGAGGGCCACACCGATAATCTGCCGATCAGCAATCAGCAATTTCCGTCCAACTGGGAATTATCCGGCGCACGCGCATCGAGTGTCGTGCGCTTGTTCATCGACAGCGGGGTGGCCGCCAAGCGGCTGACCGCCACCGGTTATGCCGACCAGCGGCCGGTCGACGACAACGCCACTGCCGAAGGACGTAGCCGCAATCGGCGAGTCGCCATCAACATCGAATCGAAGCAACCGGATACGGTGGCTGATGTGCCGGTGGAAATAGTACGCTAAGGGATTGCTTGCCCTTAAGAGCCGGTTTCATAAGATTCCAAACGTTTCCAAACGTGGTTTTCCTTGTAGGAACGCGCTTGTTCGCGGCTTATCCCGCCAGGGGATTTCCTTCGGTTATCGCGAACAAGCGCGCTCCTACAACTACAACTGGCCTTAAGCAGGCTTATCTAAGCTGCACCAAACAGACGGCCGCCCCCGCTGGGCTTGGTTTGACCGTCGGGGCCATAAAGCGATGCCTGATTGGCTGCCGCGAGCAAAACGTTAAGTGCTTGTTGATTGTGCTGCATGCGCATGGCAATCAGCTTTCCGTTGGACTCATTCAGGGCTTGCGCCTCGGCAGTCAAAACAATCAGGTTTTGCCAGGCCTTGCGGGTGGGATCGGCAGGGCCCAGGCGAGACAACCATGTTTCCATGCCGCTGCGGGTGGCCGGCAGTGCTGCGGCGATAAGCAGTTGGTTGCGTTGCTCGGCAAATTGGCTGAGGCGGACGGCGACGCGGGACTTTTCTTCGACGAGGGGCGTCAATCGGTCGATATCGCCGGACACCAAGGCCTGCTGTTCTTGCTGGAGAATGGCGACAAAGTCGCGTAACGCTGCCAGTTCGTTACTTAGATTGGGGGCAGGTGGACTGATGGCGCCACCTGCGGTCAGAAGTTGATGCCCATGATGGAACCCGCAACGCTTGAGCCTACTGTTTTTGCGCAGCCAACATCTGGCGTACGCTTTCGATCAGTCCATCGGCTATTTTGCCGGCATCGATCTTGAAATTTCCTTGAGCGATCGCCTGGCGTATTTCCGCTACCCGTTCGACGTCTACTGGAGGTGAGCCGGCTTGTGTGCCCTCGATTTTCTGAAGTTGTGAAGAGAGCGATGACAGCGCGACATCGGATTCTGGCGCGGCCGGGCGTGCGGCGCCGGCTCCGGTCTTGGCCGCGTTCGTGCGTATCCTGCCAGGTTCGCTAACTAGCGGTTTCGGGGAGCTTTCGATTTTCACGATGAAATCCTTTCTTTCCAGGATGTTTCTGTCGAGTGTAACGGCCAATTCTCGGAAAACTTGAGGCTAAATTCTATTCGATATTATCCAGTTCTGAACCTGCGGTCAGTAAGTGACTTCAACCACTCCGCCGCTACGGGCGATGCCACTGACCACATGGCCGTTGGCCATCCTGACCTGGACTACCTGGCCATCCATGGCATTGTTCAAAGCGCGGCCTTCGCCCCCGGTGACCTGAAAACCGGGACCTTTGGATAGCACCTTCACGCCCTGTCCCTGCTGAACCACTAGCGCTTGGCGCAGCATGTCGCTGCGCAGGGGCTGCCCGGAACTGACCGACTGCGCCAGGCTTTTGCCAATTGCCAGGGAAGCTTCAGTGAGTATGCCATTGGGCAGATTGGCTAAATCACCGCGATTCCTTGCCAAATCGGCCTCGGCGATGACCTGTCCCTGGCTCATGGGGCGCGCAGTGACCAGATAATCGCTGAGAACCCGAATCTGCACGGGGACGAATATGTGCCAACTGTTCTCGGTTTGGCAACGGACTTTGACGCTGGTATTGCCCCAAGCCCGAGCGCCCGCCGGGAGCGAAACCTCGAAAGCGGAACAGGGGGCCAAGCCGTTTTGCGGGTCAATCTGTCCGACGGCGAAACTTACTTGACCAGGCAACCCCTTGGTTTGTATGCGCAAAAATTCTTCTATTGCTTGCTTTACTGGCCCGGATTCCTGCCGCGCGGCAATCGGAAAGGCGAGCAGAAACAACAGCAACAGCGGGAGCAATAAGCGGAGTTTCGAGGGCGGTTCCATAGTGCGATTCAATCACGCCCGCGGTGCGCTGGCAAGAGCGCGGCAATTATTGCCGAGAGGAGATGCGATTTGCCGGCAGCTTGGACAAGACGAACGAGAAGCGACTGGGGCGAGCGCGCTAGAGCGGGTATTCGCGCTTTAGCCAAATTCTGGCACGAAATCTGCATTACGACTGGCGGAAAGAATACTTGAGAGAAAGCAATGATCAACCGCATCGACCAGGAGCTGAATTTCAGTCAGACCGCCCTGAATCTGCGCGCCTATCGCCAGGAATTGCTGGCTTCGAATATTGCCAACGCCGATACCCCCAATTTCAAGGCGCGCGACATCGACTTTAAGGCGGCTCTGGACGGTGCTCTGGGCAAGACCCAAGGCGGCGCGCTGGCTTTGACGCAGACCTCGGAACGGCATCTGCTGGCGGCCGGAAGCAATCGTTTTGGCGCCGCAGTCCAGTACCGCAGCGAACAACAGCCCAGCGTGGATGGCAATACCGTCAGCATGGACGTCGAGCGCGCCGCTTTTGCGGAAAACGCGATCCAGATGGAAGCCATGCTGACTTTCGTCAATGGCCGCTTCAAGACACTTTCCAGCGCTATCCAACCATAGAGCCTATACAGCCATGAGCGTCTTTAATGTCTTTGCCATCGCCGGTTCCGCCCTCAGCGCGCAGTCTGCCCGCCTCAACGCCGTCGCCAGCAATCTCGCCAACGCCGACAGCGTGGTGGGTTCCAATGGCCAACCGTACCGCGCCAAACAGGTCGTCTTCGCCGCAAAGCCGATGGGGGTCGAGGGTGGGCAGGGTGTGGGTGTGGCACAAGTGGTGGAAAGCGCCGCACCGTTGCGCATGAACTACGAACCGAACAACCCGTACGCCAACGAGCAGGGCTATGTAGCCATGCCGAACGTGAATCCCGTCGAGGAGATGGTCAATATGATTTCCGCCTCGCGCTCTTATCAGACCAATGCCGAGGTGATGAACACCGCCAAGTCGCTGCTGCTGAAAACACTGGCCATCGGCCAGTAGTAACTCGTTGCTGAAAGGATACTGACATGACCACCACCATCGACACCAACCCGGCTGCTTCCGCCTACACCGCCCTAAACCCGAAAAAGAGCGCCACTCCGGGGGCCAACAGCATGTCGGAGACCGAGGATCGCTTCCTGAAGCTGCTGGTGACGCAATTGAAGAACCAGGACCCGCTGAACCCCCTGGACAACGCCCAGATGACCTCGCAGATGGCACAGATCAGCACCGTCAATGGGATAGAAAAGCTGAATACGACCTTGTTGTCCTTGATGAGCAACTCCACCGATGCCGAGAAAATGCAGGCTGTGGCCCTGGTCGGCCGCGGCGTGCTGGTTCCGGGTACGGGCATTACCTATAAAGCCAAGGATGGCATGGCGTTTGGCGGTCTTGATCTAACTGCTCCCGCAGACAGCGTGACAGTCAGCATCAACGATGCGAATGGCATTCCCGTGAGGACGCTCAACCTGGGTGCGATGGAGGCCGGCTCCAATACTTTCCAGTGGGACGGCAAGTCGGATAGCGGCGTCGTGGCGGCCGACGGCGCCTACACATTCAGCGTTTCAGCCAAGCGCGGCACCAGCAAGGTGGACAACACCGCGCTGCAATTAGGCATGGTCACCAGCATCATGAGCAGCAGCCAGGGCGTGGGATTGAATGTCGGCAGTCTGGGTCAGTTCAAGATGTCCGATGTCAGGGCCGTCCTTTAACAAGTCTAAACAAACTACGAATCAGAAATTACAGGAGAAACAAAATGGGTTTCGCACAAGGCTTAAGCGGTTTGAACAGCGCCTCCAAGGCGCTTGAGGCGATCGGCAACAACGTCGCCAACGCTGCCACGGTTGGTTTCAAATCCGCCAACGCCCAGTTTGGCGACGTCTTCGCGACTTCCTTGTCAGGTGGCGGCGCATCGCAAATCGGTATCGGCGTAGCGGTTGCCCGGGTTTCCCAACAGTTCAGCCAGGGCAATGTCACCACCAGCGGCAACCCGCTGGACATAGCGATCAATGGCGGCGGCATGTTCCGCCTGAACACCAATGGAACCATTACTTACACGCGCAACGGCCAGTTTCAGCTCGACAAGAGCGGCTACATTGTTAACGCCATGGGCAAGCAACTGACCGGTTATGCCGCCGATCCAACTACGGGCACCATCGTGCCCGGTAATTTTGTCGCTTTGCAAATGAATAATGCGCCGATTCCACCCGTGGCGACTTTAGTCAGCCAGATCCAAGTCAACCTGGATTCGCGCAATTTGCCACCTACAGCGATGACTGCCGGTGCTTCTGTCGGTGGTCTTGCGCCGACCCTGCCACTGACCGTCGTGGCGGGCACCAACGATAAGTTCGATATCACTGTCGATGGGATCGGCCCCAAAACCGTGACGGTTCCCGTGGCGATTTATGCGACGATCGGCGATCTTGCCACGGCGGCGACCACAGCCATCAATAGCGCGTTCTCTTCAACCACCGCCGCAGTGGATGTGACCGCCAACAATGCCGGCCAACTGGTCGTCACCTCGCGCAGTGTCGGCACCTTTGGCAGCCAGGGTATGGGGTCGACGGTGGTGTTGGCGCAAGACACTTCCG
Source organism: Sterolibacterium sp. (assembly GCA_028713555.1). Taxonomy (GTDB): domain Bacteria; phylum Pseudomonadota; class Gammaproteobacteria; order Burkholderiales; family Rhodocyclaceae; genus JACRAR01. The sequence goes on from JAQTOA010000006.1 coordinate 135,278, forward strand.
CCACTCCCACGACTGGTTTCGAAGTGTTGTTTGCTGGTCCGGGGGCCGGAGGGCCGCCGGTGGTATATACCCCTGGCCTGCTGTCCGTCACCACCGGCCAGGACAATTTCACCACGACCGACACCACCAGTTTCAATGCATCGACGGCTCAGACGGTGTATGACTCTCTGGGCAATCCCCACACCTTGTCCCTGTACTTCACCAGAACTTCGCAATCTTCTCCGACCAGCTGGCAGATGTATTCCACCATCGACAGCATTGCTGCACCTTCGCATGGCGCGACTTCAGGGACGACAGCGCTTGGCACTCCTCCGAGCTCCCTGACCGTTGCAGCACCCGATAATGTGTTTACCATCGATGTTGATGGTTCCGGGGCTAAAACGGTGACCATTCCGGTTCTGGTGGCGCCTGCCGTGTATACCGCCACGTCACTGGTTGCCGCAATTCAGAATGAATTCAATATTGCGGTGCCACCGATATTGGCTACGGCATCATTGGACACGTACGGCAGGCTGGTGATTGAGTCGAATACCACCAATGTCGGCTCAACGCTGGTCATGGCCAATGGAGCCGGCAGCAATGCCATCACCAAACTGTTCGGAACCCCCACACAGACCTCGGGCGGTCCAGCCAAGGTGGATACGCTGCAATTCGACACTTCGGGCGCTCTGACCACCACCACGCCGATTTCGGAGAGCTTTACTTTGACTACTGGCGCCAAGCCACTGGCCTTCACCGTCAATCTGACCGGATCGACCCAATATGGCATCGGCTTCGGGGTAAACCAATTGCTGCAGGACGGCTATACCTCCGGCAAACTCTCCGGCCTGAGCGTTTCCGCCGATGGCATCGTGCAGGGTAATTATTCCAATGGCAAGTCCCGGAATATGGGCCAGATCGTCCTGGGGACATTCAACAACCCGAATGGCCTGCTGTCCCTCGGAGGCAACCAGTGGGCGGAAACGGCCACCTCGGGCCAGCCGATCCCCGGTGTGCCGGGTTCGGGCAGTCTGGGTACCGTGCAATCGGGCGCCGTCGAAGAATCCAACGTCGATTTGACCGCCGAACTGGTGCAGATGATTACCCAGCAACGCGCTTATCAAGCCAACGCGCAGACCGTCAAGACCCTCGACCAGATCATGCAGACGCTGGTCAATCTGCGTTAATCCGCCAAGGTGACATAAACAAGCCATGGATCGCCTGATTTACACCGCCATGACCGGCGCGTCCCAGACCTTGGGGCGTCAGGCTGCCGTGGCGCACAACCTGGCCAATGCCACCTCGACCGGGTATCGCGCCGAAGAACATCGGCTGCGCGCGGTGCAAGTCATTCCTGGGGCAAGCGATCCATCCGTAGCACCGCCCCTGCCGACCCGCGCCTTCGTGGTGGATGCCAGCAGCTACACGGATTTCGCGCCTGGCCCGCTGCAGATGACGGCGCGTTCGCTGGATGTCGCCGTCCAGGGCTCGGGCTGGATTGCGCTGGCCATGCCGGATGGCACGGAAGCCTATACGCGTAATGGCAATTTCGAACTCAACGTCAATGGCGTGCTGCAGACGCGCAACGGCATTCCGGTACAGGGCGACGGCGGAGCGATCACGGTGCCACCCGACCAGAAGATTTTCATCGCCAATGAGGGCACGATTTCGGTGATCCCGGAAACCGGCGCACAGAATACCGTGAGTGCGATCGGCCGCATCAAGCTGGTGAATCCGCCGGAGGCCGATCTGGTGCGTGGCGCCGATGGCCTGTTCCGCCTGCGCAGTGGCGCCGCCGTGGAAGTCGATCCCAAGGTGGTGGTGGCCAGCGGATACCTCGAAGGCAGCAACGTCAATCCGGTCGAGCAGATGGTGACCATGATCTCGCTGGCGCGCCAGTTCGAGATGCAGATGAAGGCGCTGACTACTGCGGATACCAACGACCGCGCGGCAACGCAGGTCCTCACGAATTTCTAGGAGTAAGAAATGATCCGTTCCCTGTGGATAGCCAAGACCGGCCTGGATGCCCAGCAGACGCAGCTCGACGTCATCTCCAACAACCTGGCCAACGTCAGTACCAACGGTTTCAAGCGCGCGCGCGCCGTGTTCGAGGATCTGCTGTACCAGACCTTGCGTCAGCCAGGCGCCCAGTCTTCGCAGCAGACCACCATACCATCGGGTTTGCAGCTCGGCACCGGGGTGAAGCCGGTGGCCACCGAAAAGATTTTTACCCAGGGCAGTTTGACCCAGACCAGTAATCCGCTCGACATCGCCATCAATGGCCAGGGTTTCTTTCAGATCCAGATGCCCGACGGCACCCTCTCCTATACCCGCGACGGTTCCTTCCAGAAAGACAGCACTGGCCTGGTGGTGACTTCCAGCGGCTACCCGTTGTCGCCCGCGCTGACTATCCCTGCCAACGCGATTTCCGTGACTGTGGGCCGGGATGGCGTGGTCAGCGTGGTGCAAGCCGGCACCACGGCGCCGACGCAGATCGGTACGATCCAGCTGGCCGGTTTCGTTAATTCTGGCGGGCTCCAGAGCGTCGGTGAAAACCTGTTCATCGAAACCGCTTCCAGCGGCACGCCGACGCCGAACACGCCGGGCACCAATGGCACGGGCCTGCTCGACCAGGGCTATGTCGAGACTTCGAACGTGAATGTCGCCGAGGAACTCGTGAATATGATCCAGACTCAGCGCGCCTATGAAATCAACTCGAAGGTGATCACGACTTCGGATCAGATGCTGGCGAAGCTGGCTCAGTTGTAAGGATGAACACCATGAAAAACATCGCATCGCTTCTCGGGCTGCTGGTTGCGGTTTTCCTGGCAGGGTGCGTCACCACTGCGCCACCGACCAGCGTGGCCCAACCGATGACGGCGCGCCCAGAGCCGCGCAACGCATCCGCGCCGCTGAATGGCGCCATCTACAACATCGCTTCGATGCGTCCGCTGTTCGAAGATCGTCGCGCGCGCTTCGTCGGCGACACCATCACCATCAACATTGCCGAAACCACCCAAGCCTCGAAGAAAGGCTCAACGACAGCCGAGCGCAGTCAGACTGTCGATATGGGCATCGGCAACGTGAAGGGCTTGCCGATCAAGTCGCTGCAGGACACTGCCCTGACGGCGAATGACACCAACAAGTTCGGCGGCAAAGGCGAGAATTCCTCGTCGAATGCATTCACGGGCGTGATCACGGTGACCGTCATCGAGGTGCTTTCCAATGGCAACCTGCTGGTGTCCGGAGAAAAGCAGATTGGGCTCAAGGAGGGTGAAGAGTTCATCCGCTTCTCCGGCGTGGTCAATCCCACCACTATTACCGCGACCAACTCCGTGCAGTCGACGCAGGTGGCGGATGCACGCATCGAATTCAAGGCCAACGGTTTTGTCGACTCGGCCCAGGTGATGGGCTGGCTCAACCGGTTCTTCCTGAGTTTCCTTCCTTTCTGAGCAGGCCGACAGCATGAAGATCCTGAGAAAATTCGATCTGATCCTGGCCATCCTTTGCCTGCTGAGCGCACTGGCGCTGAGCCAGCCGGCACATGCCGAACGCATCAAGGATATCGCCTCCATCGCCGGAGTGCGCAACAACCAGTTGATCGGCTATGGCCTTGTCGTCGGTCTCGACGGCAGCGGCGACCAGACGACGCAGACGCCATTCACGATTCAGAGCATCATCAGCATGCTTTCCAACATGGGCGTGACCTTGCCGCCGGGAACCAATTTGCAGTTGAAGAACGTCGCGGCGGTGATGGTCACCGCCACGCTGCCACCTTTTGCCCGCGCCGGTCAGCAGATCGATATCACCGTATCCTCCATGGGCAACGCCAAATCCTTGCGCGGCGGCACGCTGGTCATGACGCCGCTGAAGGGCGCCGATGGCGGCATCTACGCCATGGCCCAGGGCAACGTCCTGGTCAGCGGGGCAGGAGCCGCGGCAGGCGGCAGCAGGACGGTGGTCAATCATCTTTCGGTGGGACGCATCGCCGGCGGGGCCACGGTCGAGCGTGAAGTACCGACCCCGCTGGGACAGGGCGAGTTTGTCTACTTCGAACTGAACACCACCGATTTCGGCACCATGCGAAAACTGGTCGAAGCCATCAACCGCGAAGCGCCTGGCGTGGCGACTGCTACCGATGGCCGGCAGGTGCGCGTCAGGGCGCCATTGAATCCCAACGAGCGGGTGAGTTTTGTCGGCCGTATCGAGAATCTCGAACTCACGCCGATGCAGATGGCCGCCAAGGTGATCGTCAATGGCCGTACCGGCTCGGTGGTCATGAATCAATCGGTGACGCTGGATAACTGTGCGATCGCCCATGGCAACCTGTCGGTGACGGTCAGTGCCGATAACACCGTGAGCCAGCCCAATCCTCTGTCCGGTGGCCAGACGGTGGCCGTGAGCAACGCCCAGATCGACATCAAGCAGGAAGCAGGTGGCTTGGTGAATATGCGCGGCGGAGCCAATCTGGCCGAGGTGGTCAAGGCGCTCAATGCCATCGGCGCCAATCCGCAGGATTTGATCGCCATCCTGCAGGCCATGAAATCATCCGGCGCTTTGCGTGCGGAATTGGAGATCATTTGACGGCAAGAATTGCCGTCAAATGACGCGTCTATTTCCCGGATGGCCGCTCATGTCTTGCGAGTAGCCTGAAGACATGTCTACCCTGGATATCTCCAACCAGTTCTCGCTGGACGTGAATGGCCTGACCGACTTGAAGCGTCAGGTGCGCGAGAACTCCCCCCAGGCCCTGAAAGCCGCCGCCCAGCAGTTCGAGGCGCTGTTCCTGCAGATCGTCTTGAAATCCATGCGCGATGCCACGCCCCATGAGGGCATATTCGATAGCGACCAGTCGCGCATGTACGAATCCTTGCTCGACCAGCAACTGGCTCAGGTGCTTTCCGCCAAAGGGAGCGGCACCGGTCTGGCGGCGATGATCGAGAAGCAGCTGGCCCGCGCCAACACGGATCCCCAGTCGCTCGGCGACCTTCCTTTCGTGCCGCCGCCGCGTTCCTATCCCTTGCCTGGAGCGCCTGCCCCCATGCCCTTGCCGCAAGGCGGGGTTGGCGTCGGGATTACCGGCAGTTTGCCCGCCAATGAAAGCCCGCCACCGGCCGCGCGCGACTTCGTCAACCGGGTGTGGACGCATGCCTTTGACGCCAGCCGTGCTACCGGGATCCCGGCACATTTTATGGTGGCGCAGGCGGCGCTTGAGACCGGTTGGGGCAAGTCCGAACCACGCTTCGCAGATGGCCGGCCGAGTTACAACCTGTTCGGCATCAAGGCCGGCAAGAGCTGGAATGGCGCCGTGGTGGAGGCGAGCACTACCGAGTATGTTGATGGCACGGCGCAGAAGCAGATCGAGCGTTTCCGCGCCTATGGATCGTATGCGGAGGCTTTTCGTGACTATGCCAACTTGCTGGTTTCCAATCCGCGTTACGCCAATGTGATCGGCAGCCAGGATCCGACGGCATTTGCCCGCGGCTTGCAGCAAGCCGGCTATGCAACTGACCCGATGTACGCCGCCAAGCTGGAGCGCATCATTGGTGGCAGCACATTAAGACTTAGCCTGAACAGTTGATCCCTTGTTTCCTCAATCTCCGTGCCACTTGTACCCACAGGGTGCAAGTGGCACGGAGATTGCCTATCTGATCCCGAGTACTCAACTTTCGGTAATTTTTGCCGAAGAATGTCAGGGATCGGAAAAAATCATGGGCTTGTTAACCGTAGGTGTTACCGGACTGAATGCTGCGCAAATGGGCATTCAGACGGCCGGGCATAATATTGCCAATGCTTCGACACCGGGCTTCAACCGCCAGCAAATTACCCAGACCACCAGTAATCCAACCTTTTCCGGGGCCGGTTTTATTGGCCAGGGTGTCACCGTATCGAACGTCTTGCGGGTCTACAACGAATTTCAGAGCAAGCAGGTGCTGAATTCAGAGACGGTTGCGGCACAGCTCAGCATCTATTCCAGCGAGATCGCGCAAATCGACAATATGCTGGCCGATCCCAATGCAGGACTGAGCCCGGCGATGCAGGCCTTTTTCAATTCGGTGGAAGAGGCCGCGGCCAACCCCTCCTCGATTCCTGCCCGCCAGGCCATGCTTTCCGCCGCCCAAGGCATGGTGGCACGCTTCCAGTCAATAGACCAGCGTATCGGTGATATGCGCTCCGGGATCAATCAGCAGATCAGCTTTGAATCGGCATCGATCAATTCCTACGTGCAGCAACTCAAGGATATCAATCAGCGAATTATTGTTGCACAGTCTTCCGGACAATCGCTTCAAGCTAACGATCTCCTGGACCAACGCGACCAGCTTGTTTCCGAGCTCAACAAGGAGATTCGCGTTACTACCCACAACGAGACGGATGGAACGACCAGTGTCTTTTTCGGCAATGGCCAGCCCCTCCTGGTGGGTGCTTCGGCTTTCCAGTTGCAGGCCCTGCCTTCACGGGAAGATTTGACCAGCATGGAAGTAAGCCTGAAGGACACCAACGGCAACGTCACGCGCATCCCGGAATCATTAGTGAATGGCGGCAAGCTCGGTGGCTTGCTGCAATTCCGTTCGGAGACGCTGGATAGCGCACAAAACAGCCTGGGCCGCATTGCCACGGTGTTCAGCGCCACTTTCAACGCACAGCATCGCTTGGGACAGGATCTGACCGGCGCAATGGGTGGGGATTTTTTCAGCGTAGCGCAGGGAACACAACTCTTTTTGCCGAGCACCGCCAATACCGGAACTGCAAACATAGCCGTTACGCTGGACGATACATCAACCTTGACCACCAGCAATTACCGATTGACGTTGACGGCTACCAACACGTTTTCATTGGTCAGGTTGTCGGACAACAAGGTATGGACCGCTGCCGGGAGCAATCAGGCGTCGGCAATGGCCAGTTTGATGAAAAGCGTCAATGCCGATCAGCCGCAAGGTTTCAGCCTGGCTTTGAGTGGCACCAGCTTGATGAGCATTGGCGACTCCTTCCTGGTTCGTCCGACCCGTTTCGGCGCACGCGATATTACCTTGGTATTGGGGGATCCACGCAATATTGCACTTGCCGCGCCAATTCGCACGCAAGCCAGCATAGCCAATGCCGGTACCGCCAAGATCAGCGCGGGCGCGGTCGGCAGTATTGCCAGCGTGTTGTCCGGGCCGGTTACCGTCAGCTATGAGGCCTCAAGCAACACCTTGAGCGGTTTTCCCGTCGGCGCGACCGTGGATGTCGGCAGCCAGACCTATCAGATCAGCAGCTCGACCCAGCGGATTCCTTATATTTCCGGGGCCAACATCAGTTTCAACGGGACGGCGGCGAAGATCACCGGAGTGCCGGCGGATGGGGATACATTCACCATCACCCCGCCCCTGTTTACGCCTTTATTCGGCGCACCAACGACGGGAGGCAACTGGGCGCTCGCCAGCACGGCGCCGACCGTGCCATTGACGGTGGTCGCTGGCGCCAATGACAGTTTCAACGTAACAGTGGATGGCGCTGCCCAGGTAACCGCCACTTTGGCGCCGGGCGTATATAGCACGCCAGCGTCGCTGGTGCAGCAGATGCAAAACAGCATCAATGCCGCCTTGGCGGCGGCGGCTCAAGCGGGCACTGTCAGCGTCAGCCTGGCGCAGAATAATTTGCTGCAGGTAACTTCAAATCTTCCTGCCGGTTCAGTTGCGTTAGCCGCTTTTTCGCCAGCGCCGAATTACGGCTTGACTTCGATGTTCGGGGTTCCGGCGGCTTCGACAACGCGAGGCGCTTCCATCGGCAGCTTGGCACCGAGCCTACCCCTGACCGTAGCCTCGGGTGTCAATGATCAGTTCGACATCAATGTGGACGGCGCCGGCTTGGCGACGAAAACTGTTGCTGCAGGTACCTACAGCACGGCTGCGGCTCTGGCGGCTGCGGTTCAGACCGCCATTGGCGCGGGTGTCACGGTTTCGGTCGACGCGGCAAGCCAAAATCTGGTAGTGACTTCGACAACGACTGGCGGAGGATCGAGCGTCGTTCTGGCCGTCACTGGCGGAAACACGGGATTGGCCACAATGTTCGGTGCACCCGTGGCCGGGAATCGAACGCAGATCAGCGGCGGCGCGGCGCCGGCCAGTCCGATTGTGGCGGGAATCAACGATAGATTCCGCATCAGCGTCGACGGTGGCAGCACTGTGGTTGCGACCATTCCGGCGGGGACGTATACGGCAGCGGCACTCGCCAGCCAAATGCAGACCAGCTTGAATGCCAGTCTCCCGGCTCCTGGAAGTGTCACGGTGTCGGTTGTCGGCGGAATGCTGGTGGTGACGTCAGGCCAGGTTGGCGGCGCATCGTCAGTATCACTAAGCAGCACCAATCAGGGCGCCGGTGTGCTTTCCGCAGGTAGCGTCACCCGGACCAACAGTCTGCCGTCAACCCCGATTACCTTCAAATACCTTGAAGCGAATTCCGCGCTGGGGCTGCCTGCACGGTTGACCGGACTGCCGGTCGGCAGCGTGGTGACGGTCACGCCAGCCTACGGCGGCACGCCATCCAGCTATACCATCTATCAGCCGACCGACTACATACCTTATACGTCGGAAGCAAGCATTACCTTCAATGGGATCAGTTTCAGCATCAGCGGTCAGCCGGTCGATGGCGACACCTTCGCGGTCGGCCCGAACCCGACCGGCGTTTCCGATAACCGTAATGCCTTGCTGCTGGGCAACTTGCAAACCCAAAACACGCTGTCTGGGGGAACCGCGACTTATCAATCGGCCTATTCCCAACTGGTCAGCGAGGTCGGCAACAAGGCACGCGAACTGGAAGTTACTTCTGCGGCTCAGGATACCCTGGTCAAACAAGGACAGGACATGATCCAGTCCGAGTCCGGGGTCAATCTTGACGAGGAAGCGGCGAACTTGATGCGCTTTCAACAGGCTTACCAAGCCTCTGCCAAAATGATCCAGGTCGCCGGCAAATTGTTCGACGTCGTGCTGTCACTGGGGCAGTAACGACGCCATGAGGGCAACGAACGGAGTACACCATGCGTATTAGTACCGGAATGATTTACGATAGCGGCGTCAGATCGATTCAGAGCCGCTCAAGTGCCTTATTGCTTAACCAGCAGAAAATTTCCAGCGGACGCCGGATGCTGTCGCCTTCCGATGACCCGGTGGCGGCAGCGCGTGCGTTGGAAGTCAATCAGGCCAAGGAAATCAACAGCCAGTTTGGCGTGACCCAGGGCAATGCCCGAAGCACGTTGGGGTTGTCCGATGGACAGCTTTCATCGGCGGGAGACCTGCTGGTCAGGGTGCGCGAACTGAGCGTACAGGCCGGCAATGCGGCGCTCTCGGAGAGCGACCGGAAATCCATTTCCGCCGAGTTGCGGGCGCGCTTCGATGAGTTAATCGGACTTGCCAACAGTACCGATGGCACGGGGCAATACCTGTTCTCCGGCTATCAGGGCAGCAATAAGCCCTTCGCTGGCAGCGTCGAAAATGGCGTGGTTTATCAAGGCGATGAAGGGCAACGCGCATTGCGCGTTTCCAGTTCACGCAATATTCCGGTGAGCGATTCGGGCAATGACATTTTCATGAACATCAAGAACGGCAACGGCATATTCGTTACCGGCGCCCAGGCCCAGCATTCGGAGAACCCCGCCAAGGCAACCCTGGAAAAATGGATTTCCACCGTGACTGCACCGGCGCTGCCGGCGAATGGCAGCTTCGACTTGCGCTTCTGGGTCAATCCTGCGGAGACGGCAGGATCCGCTATTGGCTCGATTGCCTCCGGCTACACTGTGCTCGGCGGCACTGACGACCAGTTCACGATCAGCGTCGATGGTGGTCCGCCGTCGACAGTGCTGATATCCCCTCCCGGCGCGGTGGATGATACCGCGCTGAACAATGCGTTTGCCACCGCAGTGCCTCCCGTCACCGGCGCCACGGCATCGATTAACGCCGCCGGCCAACTGGTAGTGACCTCGAATACAACCGGTAGCGCATCGTCTATCAGGTTGGGTACTGTCAGCGGGAATAGCGGGCTGAACAGCATATTCGGAACTCCGGCGAGTGTGGCTGGCGCCAACGCGGGGACCACTTTGTACGACCTCGTCGATCCGGCCGGCAACTCGTTATATACGGGAAATCCATCGGATACCAGTACCGCTCTCGGTCAGGCCGGCTTCCTCGGTCATGCTTATGCCAGTGACACGCCGATCAACCTGAGTGGCGTACCGCCACTCTCAGTCGCCGCTTTTGATTATGGCGCCCGCGTGACGATTTCCGGAGCCCCTCAACTCGGTGACGTCTTCTCCCTGAATCGCAGCAACACCGGCCTGGTCGTGACTGCGGCGCCGATCACGGCGACCATCGATGCCGGCTCAGTGAGGGATCCGCTCAAATGGTCGAGTACCGCAAATCGCAATCTCGAACTTCGTTTCTGGGTGGATGACAGCAACGCAATGGGAGTACCTGGAGGCGCCGGGAAAACCTATTACGATCTGGTCGATGCGAATACCGGGATATCGGCCTTTACCGGTACGGCATCCACTACTGGAGCGTTAGGCTCTTTCCAGCATCCCTATACCAGCGGCGGTGCGATCGACCTGAGCAACATGGCCAGTGCGGGTCCCCCGGCCCAGCTTGCATTCGATTTCGGCGCCAAAGTGACCGTTAGCGGCACGCCGGGTAACAACGACATATTCACCGTTAAAAATGGCGACATTCCCGGGGGCAACGGCTATTTCGTGACTTCTCCGAAGATGGTTGAGGCGGTCAATACCGGTAGCGGCATCGTTGGTACCGGCGAGGTTCTGGATGCGGCGAAGTGGAATACCGCCAGCAACAGCGGCAAGCTGGAAGTACGTTTTTGGAAAGATGCAACAACCACTCCCGCCACGGTGTATTACGATTTGGTCGACAAGACGACAGAGAAGTCGCTGTTCACCGACACCGTTTCGAACACCAACAGCGGTACTAATACCTATACCCACAAGTTCACCAGCGGCGACTCCATTCCTTTTAGTGGGTTGGCGCCAGCTTACGGGGATTTCGGGGCTTCGGTGACGATCAGCGGTACCCCGGACAGCGGCGATGTATTCACCCTGAACAACAGCACCTCCGAAAGTGTCTTCTCGACACTGGAGCGACTGATCAAGGCGCTTGAATCTTCGGTCGGCACCGGCAGCAATGGCAACACGGCTCTGCACAATGCGCTGGGCTCGGTAATCAATAATATCGGGCAGACCACCGACAACATTCTGCGTGTGCGAGCCGATATTGGTTCGCGACTGAGCGAAATCGATTCGCTGGAGAATGTCGTCCAGGATAATGCGTTGCAATATTCGAGCACATTGTCCAACTTGCAGGACATCGACTACGCCCAAGCCATTACCGATATGACACGCCAGCAGACGGAACTTGAAGCGGCGCAAAAATCATTCGTGAATATTTCCAAACTGTCCCTGTTCAACTATGTCTGATCTCATCCTGCGGAAATTCCGGAAACTTGCAGGTGTTCTGGCGATTGTCGGCCTGGCGGGTTGCACCGGCTTCACTTCGCGGGTGGCGGGAACCGTCCCAAGACAAGGAAGCGTAATTCCTGACTCCACAGTGCAAGTGAGTCGCTCAGTCGCGATTCCTCTCGAAACGATGGTTTATTGGGGCGCCTATGCGGGTGCGGCTTATCTGATTCTCGATCCTTTTGCGCCGAACTGGGAGATCGAGGAGGCGGCGCTGCCCAACAACCTTGTCCATTTGTCGTTGAAAATGAAGCGCTACTACGCCGGCGGCGCCGGCGAGGCACGCGTGGTTTTTCATCGGCGCGCCAGGGATCTGGTGCAATACGGCGGTTTTGAGGGCTATGAGGTGCTGGAATACACCGAAGGCATGGCGTCATCCGTGCTGGGATCGCAACGGGTCTCGCAAGGTGTGGTTCGGCTCACCGGTGTTGGTGCCGAACCCGCGCCTTCTCAAGGCAACCCGCCGCCCGCCCGGAGTATTCCGGCAAGCGCGATAAATCCCCGATCATAGAGCCGCTCCAGCGCTGCGCCGAAGTAGGGCAGCGAGAACATCAGCACGGCGAAGCCGGCGACAATGGTGACGGGGAAACCCACGGCGAAAATATTCAGCGCCGGTGCGATCCGCGCCAGCACCCCGAGCGCAATATTGGCGATCAGCAAGGCTGCAATTAGAGGCAAGGCCAACATCAAACCAGCCGAGAAGAGCGTTGCCGACCAGGCCAGTATGACGGCAAAACCACCGGATGCGAATGGCGTGGCGGTGACCGGCAACAGCTTGAAACTTTCCGCCAGCACCGATAGGGTCAACAAATGGCCGTTCATGGCGAGAAACAGCAGTAATACGATCAGCCCGAGGAATTCGCTGACGATCGGTGTTTGCGCCGAAGTTTGCGGGTCGTAGAAAGTGGCGAAGGAAAGCCCCATCTGTAGGCCGATCAGACTCCCGGCCATATCCACTGCCGAGAAGACGATGCGCAAGGTAAACCCCATTACCACACCGATCAGGGATTGCTGTGCCAGCACGGCAATCCCCAGCCAGGAACCCGGTGGAATCGGCGGCATGGGCGGAAGCGCGGGAGACATCCCGAAGCCAATCGCCAAGCCAATGACTAAACGGATTTGAGGCGACAGACCGGCATTGTTGAAAACCGGCGCGGTGACCAGCACCGCCAGAATTCTGGCCAGCGGGAACAGGAAGAGCGCAAGCCAAGCGTCAAGTTGTGCCGATGAGAAGGAAAGCATTTACGCAGCGTGAGGCGAGAATTCCTCAGCCGATGATGCCGGGAATGCTCTCGAAGAGACGGCGCATGTAGTCGGTGAGCAGCGTGATCATCCAGGGACCGGCGACGATCAAGGTAATGAAGATCATTAATAGCTTGGGAACGAAGGATAGGGTGGCCTCGTTGATTTGCGTTGCCGCCTGGAACACGCTGACCAGCAAGCCGGTGACCAGTGCGGCAATGAACAGTGGCGCCGAGACAAGCAGCATGATTTCAAGCGCCTCGCGGCCGATGCTGATGACGGTGGTGGGAGTCATGACATTTCCTTATCCAAAGCTCTGCACGAGCGAGCCGATCAACAGGTTCCAGCCATCCACCAGCACGAACAGCATGATCTTGAACGGCAAGGAGACAATGACTGGCGACATCATCATCATGCCCATCGACATCAACACCGAGGCAACCACCATGTCGATGATCAGGAAGGGAATGAAAACGATGAAGCCGATCTGGAAGGCGGTTTTCAGCTCGCTGGTTACAAAGGCCGGGATCAGCACGCGCATCGGGATCTGATCGGCCGATGCCGGCTTGGGTTGTTTGGCGATCTTGGTGAACAGCGCCAGATCCGGTTCGCGCGTTTGCTTGATCATGAAACCGCGCAACGGCAGGGCGCCGCGATCCAGGGCTTCCATGAAGCCAATTTTGTTTTCCGCCAGCGGCAGGTAGGCGTCGGTGTAGATCTTGTCCGCCACCGGCGCCATGATGAAAAAAGTCAGGAACAACGACAGTCCCACCAGCACCTGGTTCGGTGGTGCGCTTTGGGTGCCGATGGCTTGGCGCAATAGCGAGAGGACGATGATGATGCGTGTGAAACTGGTCATCATCAGAATCAGTGCCGGCAGGAAAGTCAGACCGGTGAGCAGCAACAGGGTCTGGATCGACAGCGACCATTGGGTGCCGCCACCGGCGGCCGGTGTGCTGGTCAAAGCGGGCAAGGCTTGCGCGCCAGCCAGCGCCGGCAATATCAGCAGAGACAGAAGGAGCAGATATTTATGGCTAGCCCGCATTGCGACGGTCCATCACCTGTTTCAGCCAGCCGGCGAAATCCTTGCCTAATGCTGCCGGGTCGCTGGAGGCGGTTACTTCCTGCCGCGGCATCTGGTGCAATGGCGTGACACTGCCTGGAGCGACACCCAGCACCAGCCAGGTTTCGCCAACTTCCACCACCACCACGCGTTCGCGGGTTCCGACCGCCGTGCCGGCTATCACGCGGAGCAGGCCGGCAGCGGTTCCGCGCGGCGCAGACAAACGCTTGAGCAGGTAGAGGCTACCAATCAGCAGCAGGACAACCAGGATCAGGCTGAGGAGCACTTGTAACAAGCTGCCGCCGAGTTCGCCCGTAGGTGCAACGGTCTGCGCATTGGCCACGGCAGGTAACGCTGAGGCGATGGTCAGAAACGACGGAGGAAGGCGCGTACTCATTGGCTGGAAAGGTTTTCGACCCTGCCAGCTTAACGCGCATCGATTCTTGCTAGGCTTGGAGCAGAAGGGAAAAGCAACTCCAATTCGCCTGATTTAACCCGGCTGCATTCCTGTCGGGAGCAGGTTTCAGCGGAGCTTGTTCAGGCGTTCATGAGGCGTGGCAATGTCGGTGAGGCGAATCCCGAACTTGTCGTTGACCACCACCACTTCGCCTTGGGCGATCAACGTGCCGTTGACCAGGACCACCATCGGCTCACCCGCCAGGCCATCGAGCTCGACGACCGAGCCATGCGCCAGTTGCAGTAAATCCCGGATCGAAATATGGGTGCGTCCCAGTTCAACCGTGAGGCTGACCGGGATGTCAAGAATCATGCTGTAGTCGGTCAGGTTGCCCTGCTTCTCCGCTCCATCGGAGAATTGCTCGAAGATCTTTGCCGACGCGGCCGGCGCGGCGGCTTGTGCTTCTTCGACAGAGGCCTGTTCACCCATCGCGGCGGCCCAATCGTCCTCGGATACTTGCCCTTCTTCAACTTCGCTCATAAGTTTCTCCAGCAGGGTTGATGCTTATGCTTGATCGGATTCTTCCTGCGCCAGGAAGTGGTCTATCTTCAGCGCATACTGGCCGTTGCGGACGCCGTAACGGGCCGCAATCACCGGCATACCATTCACATCGATATTGATCAGATCGGGTATGGGGATCGGGATGATATCGCCGACCTTCATTTTCATGACCTCACCGAGGGTTATTTTTCTCATGGCGAGAGGCGCCACCAGTTCCATTTCGGCTTTCTGCAGCTGGCGTCGCAGCATGGAAGTCCAGCGCTTGTCCGAGGAAACCTGGTCGCTGTGCATGGTGCTATAGAGTATTTCTCGGATCGGTTCGACCATCGAATACGGCAAACAGATATGCATTTCCGACGAAGCGCCGGAAAATTCGATATTGAAGGTGACAGCGACGACAACCTCCGCCGGTGTGGCAATGTTGGCAAACTGCGTATTCATCTCCGAACGCATATATTCGAAGTTCAATTCATAAACCGGTTTCCATGATTTTTCATACTCGGCGAATATGACGCCGAGCAGGCCCTGGATGATGCGCTGTTCGGTGGCGGTGAAATCGCGGCCTTCGACGCGACTGTGAAAACGTCCGTCGCCGCCGAACATATTGTCGACGACCAAGAACACCAGGTTCGGATCCAGCACGATCAGTCCCGTGCCGCGCAATGGCTTGACTTGCACCAGGTTCAGGTTGGTCGGTACCACCAGATTGCGGATGAACTCGCTGTATTTCTGGACCCGCACCGGACCTACGGATATCTCGGAGTTGCGGTGCATGAAGTTGAACAGGCCGATCCGCAAGAAGCGCGCGAAACGTTCATTGATGAGCTCGAGCGTCGGCATGCGGCCGCGGACGATGCGTTCCTGACGACCAATATCGTAAGATTTAACAGCGGCGCCGCCTTCTCCATCAGCGCTGGCGGTTTCCTCGACTTCGCCAGTCACTCCCTTCAACAGGGCGTCGACTTCTTCTTGCGATAGAAAGTCCTGGCTCATGTTTTTATTGGATGATGAACGTCGAGAACAACACGGCCTGCACCGAATCTTCGGCCTTGGGTTTGTCGCCGATTGATGACTCTTTCTCTTTGTCGGTTTTGGATGACTTAGGCGGGGGGCCGTCGAGAATCAGATTGGTCACGTTGCGAATGTCCACGGAAAGCTTTTCCATTCCTTGGGGTGTCGATAGCTCCGAGGGTTTCCGGCTCGACAATAGCAGCAGGATATTGTGGCGAATTTCCGGCATGTAAGCTTTGACGTTTTCAGCGACATGCGCATCGAGCACCTTGAATTCAGGGACGGTCTGCATGAATTGCTGTTCCTGCTTGCCCTCGTCAAGCATCAACTTGACCGTGAAGGCTTCAAGTTTTACGAAGATTGGCTTTGCCTCGGGTTTGGCATGAGCGCTGACGGCATCCTCTTCATCGCCGGTGACATGCTTTTTCTTCAGCAGGAAGTATGCGCCGCCACCGCCCAATGCCAGCACCAGCACCAAACCAATGACGATGAGGAGAATCAGTTTATTCTTCGGTTTAGGAGGAGCCGCTTCCTCGGCGGGTTGCTCCTGCTTGGTGGGTGGGGCTTTGGCCATCCAATACTCCTAACGCATATCTGTATGTTGGCTATGATCCTGATGCCTAGGGATCGTTTTCATAAGGCGTCTCAGGTTTGTCTTGTCCTTACGATTTAAGCGAACACATCGACCAAGCCATTCGCTTGCTTGATCCACTGTTTGGTTTCAACCGGACGCAGCAGATCCATGCCATTAGCTGAATCAAAGCGGTTCGCAGTGCGTCGTGAATTATCCCAGTTTTCTCGATTATTTGTCGATTGGTTTGCCATCTGATTGCTTCCTGCATCCGCGCCAACCTGGGCCTGACCGAGATTCACGCCGGCATCGGCGAGAATCTCGCGCAAGCGGGGCAGGGCGGCTTCCAATGCGTCGCGCACAGCCGGATTCGCCGAGACGAACAGGGCGCTGGTTTGTCCCCCGCTCATCGACAGGGAAACCTCTACACGCCCCAATTGGGGCGGATTCAGGACGAGTTCGGCACGCTGTTCCTGACGCCCGACCATCCACACCAATTTGTCGCTGACTTCCCCATCCCAACCGCGTGCTCCGACCGGAGTCTGAACTGGCAAGGAAGGGCTGGTGTGGCTGGGGGAATGAACCCCAGCGTTACGGCCCTGGTTGACGGCCTGGGCGACGGCGAGCAAGTTTTCAAAGCTGCCCTCGGCGCCAGATGATTCTTTCCGGTTGGTTTGGGACGGCGCGACGTCGGGCGCAGAACTTAGTTCTGCGGCAAATTCTGCCGTTTTGTTTGCCGCCGGCGGCGGTATTTCGGCAAGCTTGGTTGGCGGATCATCCTTGGTATCGGCCAGCGGCGACTGGACCAGCGTTGCCGCAGCGAGGAGCAGAGTCCCTTCGGGTGAGGCCACCGGTTTTTTCTCTGTTATGGGCAAGTTCGGAGCGTTGCTCTCAAGCTTGACGCTTGGATTAGTCACAAACGCGATAAGGTAGGGCGGGTAGGGCGATTGTGCTGCTACGAGGCCATCATCGGATTTTTTCCGGCTAGCCTCATCGTCTGACTCGGTTGTCAGGCTTGCCTCCTTGGGGGCAGTCATCTGTGCGGCATTTGGCAATGGTCTGGCGTTCGCATCGATTACCCCTGTCGCTTCCGGCAATGCCTTGGCGTTCGTGTCGATCACCCCTGTCGCCTCCGGCAATGCCTTGGCGTTCGTGTCGATTACCCCTGTCGCCTCCGGCAATGCCTTGGCATTCGTGTCGATTACCCCTGTCGCCTCCGGCAATGGCGCCGGCATGACTTGCGTCAGTTGACGTTGCAATACGCTGGCGAATGATTTGTCGTCGTTGTTCGGCGCAGCGCCGGGTTCGCTATTCGAACTGGCTGAATTGACTGCTTGGGCCGAGTTTGCAACTTTGTCTGTACGAGAGGCCAAGCCGCTGGACGCCGATAAAGAACTGGCGGGAGGCGCCGCCGAGGGCAGAATCGGCATTGCAGTCATTTCCGACATGATGCTTTCCTTGTATGCGGCAGACGTTTGCCTACCTGTCGTAGGCCATGCAGCAAGCAACGTGCCAGTTCTATTCCTCCTCGGGTACCTGATGATAGCGCGTGGCATGTTCATCCTGCGCCTTTTGTTCCTGGCGATTCTCGACACTTTGTTCGCGACTGTGATGGCGTTGGGAGAGCGTGTCGAAAGCTTTGACGCGGCCGCGTTTATCGACCCATTCGCGCTGACCGGCGGCGGTTCGTTGTTTGGATTGGAGCACCATGGCCTGAGCCTGCACGATGGCGTCGTCGAGACGGGCGAGAAAGGATTGATAGTTGCTCCAGGCATCGCGGCCGATGCCTCTGCTGGCAGCGGCGACAAAACGCTGATGATACTCATCGCGGTATTGCTGGAGCAGGATTACCCGTGCGCCGGCTTCCTGCTCGCCGGCCAACAGTTCCCCAAGTCGGCGCGCGGCATCATCCATGCGCAGTTGTGATAGGTCAAGCAAGGTTTGCAGCGGAAAAGGTTTGGCCACGGGGGTAGAAGCTTAAATCAGGAAGGTGAATATTACTTCATTGCAGCGAATAGTTGATTGAGATCTCTCAGGCTGTCGGCGTAGTTTGCACGTTCGTGCAAGTCCTGTTGCAGAAAACGCTCCAGCAGCGGTTGCATGCTGATAGCCTGGTCGAGGATCGGGTCTGAGCCGGCCGCATAGGCGCCCACAGAGATCAAGTCGCGCGAACGCTGAAAACGGGAATAGAGCAGCTTGAACTGGCGCACCTGGACCAGATGTGCGGGTTCGACCAGGTTGGTCATCGCTCGCGATATCGATTGCTCAATATCGATCGCCGGATAGTGACCGGCATCCGCCAGAAGACGCGTGAGGACGATGTGTCCGTCGAGAATCGCCCGAGCCGCATCGGCGATGGGATCTTGCTGATCGTCGCCTTCGGTCAGCACGGTATAGAAGGCAGTGATCGAGCCGCCACCTTCGGCGCCGTTGCCGGCACGCTCGACCAGTTGCGGCAAACGCGCGAAAACCGAGGGGGGGTAGCCGCGGGTGACTGGCGGCTCGCCGATAGCCAGCGCGATTTCGCGCTGGGCCATGGCGTAGCGTGTCAGCGAGTCCATGATCAGCAACACTTGTCGTCCCTGATCGCGAAATTCTTCGGCTATCGCTGTAGCATAAGAAGCGCCCTGCAGGCGCATCAACGGGTTGGTGTCGGCGGGCGCGGCGACGACTACCGAGCGGCGCATGCCTTCCTTGCCGAGAATCTCCTCGATGAATTCTTTTACCTCGCGGCCACGTTCGCCGATCAATCCGACGACAATGACCTCGGCTTCGGTGTAGCGCGCCATCATGCCCAGCAAGACACTTTTCCCCAGGCCGGAACCGGCAAACAAGCCCAACCGCTGACCGCGTCCGACAGTGAGCAGGGCATTGATGGCGCGGATGCCAACATCCAGGCTGCGTGAAATTGGCGCACGCGAGAGCGGGTTTACGGTACTGCCCTGCAACGAGCGCGACTGTTTGGTATCCAGTGGGCCGCGCCCGTCGAGAGGTCGGCCATTGCCATCGAGCACCCGGCCAAGCAGGGCAGTTCCGACGGGGACATGTTTGATCCGGTCGACGTGGCTGCGCAATGCTGGCAGACGCTCGCCGACGCGCAATATCGGCGGCGGCGTTTCAAGCGCCCTTACCTGGGCGCCAGGGGCAAGACCATACACATCTTCGCTGGGCATCATGTAAAGCTTCTCGCCGGAAAAACCGACGACCTCTGCCTCCACCATTCCGCCATCGGGGGCCTGGATGCAGCAACTGGATCCGAGAGGCAGCTTGAGCCCGGTCGCTTCCATGACCAGCCCGTTGATGCGGGTGAGCCGGCCGGATACATGGAAAGGTGCTGTATGCCCTGCCAGTTCGCGGCAGTCCCCGAGAAAGTCGTGCCATTTGATGAGATGGGGATTGGCTGGATCATTCATGCGGGCTTGGCCGTGTCCGGATTCTCAATGACTTCAGCGGCTATTTCTGGCGCCAGCCATTCGGCATTACTGCCGAGGCTGGCGACGATGCGTTGCCAGCGCGTTGCCATGCTTGCATCAATCTGGCTGCCGCCAGCCTCGATCTTGCAACCACCACGCTCCAGTCGCCGATCTTCCTGGATGCGGTGGCCGGCATGGGCAAGCTGGTCGCCGAAATATGAGCGTACCAGCGAGGCATCTTCCGGATGCAGATGGATCGTGGCGTGCGGATGTTGCATTTGCGCAAGAGCTTCGTGGATGGTCTCGAGCAGCAATTCGGGTTTGACGGCAATGGCCTGGCGAATGATCTGGCGCGCCACATCGAGCGCCAGGGCAAGCAGATCTTCCACTACTTGCTGGTCGAATACCGACAGCGCGGCATCGAATTGCGTGGTCAGCGCGACTAAGCGCGCGCCTTCGGCGCGCGCCAGCAGTTTGCCTTCGGCATAACCGGCGGCATGGCCGGTGGCGTGCCCCTTTTCGCGCGCTTCCTGCAGGAGTCGCTCGATTTCCTCGGCGGTGGAAAGTGTGATCGCCGGCTCACCTGCAGGCAGGTTTTGGTTGGGCGCAGGGGGAGGGTCAAAGTTCGCCATTTCCCAGCGTTCCCATGCGGTGAGTTTGTTTTCGGAATTTTTTGCTGACATGGGGGCTAGGCTGTCATTGCACAAGAACCACTTTGGATGCCATGCGCAGGTCGGCTAAACTTGGTGGCGATTTCAATATCGCGATATTACACGTATTGATCCTGCCCTCCACCACCCAGTTGAATTTGCCCTTCGTCGGCCAGGCGGCGGGCGATCTTGAGAATTTCCTTTTGTTCGGCTTCGACTTCGACCAGGCGCACCGGGCCTTTGGCCTCAAGGTCTTCCTTGAGCATTTCGGAAGCGCGCGCCGACATGTTCTTGAAGATTTTCTCGCGCAATTCCTCGGAGGAACCTTTCAACGCCAGGATCAGGGAGTCGGACTGGATTTCGCGCAGCAACAGCTGGACGCCGCGATCATCGACGTCCAGCAGGTTCTCGAAGACGAACATTTCGTCGAGAATTTGTTGTGCCAGATCCGGATCGTATTCTCGGACGCTGTCGATGACCGCGGTTTCCACTGCCTGACCCACGAAGTTGAGTATCTCCGCGGCATGGCGAACGCCGCCCATGGCCGCCTTCTTGATGTTCGAGGAACTGGCCAGGAGGCGCTTCAACACGTCATTCAACTCAGCCAGAGCCTGCGGCTGAACGCCTTCGAGCGTGGCGATGCGCAGTATCACGTCGTTGCGCAGACGTTCCGTGAACAGTTTGAGAATTTCGCCGACCTGGTCGAACTCAAGGTGTACCAGGATGGTGGCGATGATTTGCGGATGTTCGTTGCGGATCATATCGGCCACAGTAGGCGCATCCATCCACTTCAGGCCTTCAATGCCGGCCGTGTCGCTGCCCTGCATGATGCGCGAGATCAGGCCGGCGGCGCGGTCGTCGCCGAGCGCCTTGACCAGCATGGCCTTGATCATGTCCTCGTCGGCAGAGATGGACGTCCCCATATCCGTGTCATGATCGAGCTCGTCGAGGACTTCCTCAATTCTGTCGCGCGGCGTCGACTTAAGCTTGGCCATGGCATGGCCAAGCTTATTGACTTCTTTGGGGCCGAGATGCTTCAGTACCTCAGCGGCTTGGTCTTCGCCCAGAGCAAGCAGAAGCACCGCGCCTTTCTCAACACCCTTGTCGATCTCTTCCATTAGAACTCATTTCACAAATATCCACGTGTGCGACGGCGCGAGTCTGGCCCCAGGGCAAGGCTCGCGCGACGCCGTGTGATTGCTCCACATCAGGAGCGATGTAACGCCGCCATGGGGCCAGAATCACGCCGTTCCTCCGGGTTGTCCCGCAATGGGGCGTCTGCTGCGTTGTCGGGTTCGCCAAGGGATCGGCCATTGCCTTCGCCCTCCGCCTTGCATCCATCCCCATTGCGGGACAACGCATCGCGCGGATATTTGTGAAATGAGTTCTACTCATTCCCACCTGCCCATCCTTTGATCACATCGGCGACAAGTCTTGGATCCGTCTGGGCCAGTTCGCGCGCTCCTTCAAGCTTGGCGTCAAAGGCCCGTTGTTTGCGGTTCATCTTCTTGGCGACAGGCGCTGCTTCTTCTTCCACGACCTGTGGGGTTTTGCGTGCTGTCTTTACGATGGCGAGGTCCTGCATGATTTTTTCATACACTGGTTTAAGTATCTTGCTCCACATCAGGAAGGCGACGAGCGATATCAAGACGTATTTTAAGCCTTCGCGAGCCATGCCGAGAAGTTCAGGATTCTTCCATATTGGCGGATCCGGAATGATCTCTTTTTCACCGAGCGTGAAAGAGATATTGGCGACGTTGAGGGTGTCGCCACGCTCTTTGTTATAGCCCATCGCCTCGCGTACCAGCGCGTTGATCTGCGTCAGTTCGGCGGGAGTGAGCGGTATCGACTTGGCTTTGCCGTCCTTGTCTGCCGGGCCTTTCTTGTTATTCACGACGACGGCCACCGACAGGCGCTTGATGCTGCCTGAGCCCCCCTTGGTGTGTTTGATGGTCTTGTCCAGTTCGAAATTGGTGGTGGCGTTCCTGCTGGTGTTAAGTGCTGACGCGGTAGCGCCGCCCGCACCTGCTGGCGTGGCTGGCGTGGTGATCGGCGCCGTGGCGGGCACCGGGGGCTGGTTGGAGAGTGCGCCGGGAACGCCGCTGGCAGCGGCGGGGGTGGTGCTGCCGACTTCGGCGGTCTGCTGACTGCGGATGGCGGCTTCCGGCGAAGGATTGGGCTTGTAGGATTCCGCCATTTGCTCGGTTTGCGAGAAGTCGAGATCAGCGGCGACTTGGGCGCGTACATTGCCGGGGCCGGCAACCGGGTCGAGGATCGCCTCGATCCGGCGGATGTAGCTCGATTCGAGTTCGCGTAGATACTTGAGCTGGCTTGGGTCAAGGGTTTCTTCGCGCGAAGGGTCTTTTGGTTGCGAGATCAGATTGCCGTTCTGGTCGATGACGCTGATGCTGGCCGGAGTCAGCTGCGACACGCTGGACGAAACCAGGTGCACGATGCCAGCAATCTGGTTGGCCTCAAGAACCCGACCGGGATAGAGATTGAGCACCACCGAGGCGGTCGGTTTTTGCTCGTCGCGCAGGAAGGCTGATGACTTGGGTATCGCCAGATGCACGCGGGCGCCTTGCACCGCTTGCAGGGACTGGATCGAACGCGCCAGTTCGCCTTCCAGAGCACGCTGGTAATTGACCTGTTCGAGGAACTGGCTGGCGCCGAGTTTCTGGGTTTCCATGACTTCGAAGCCGACCAGTCCGCCTTTCGGCAAGCCCTGCGAAGCGAGTTTGAGGCGGGCATCATGAACCTGGGATGCCGGCACGAGTATTGCTCCACCGCCTTCGGAAAATTTGTAGGGGACGTTCATCTGCTGCAGCGAGGCAATGATCTGGCCGCCGTCACGTTCGGAAATGTTGGAAAACAGCACGCTGTACTCGACGTTCCGGCTCCACATCCAGGTGCCGACCAGAACCGCAATAATGAACGCCAACGAAGCCAGCGCACCAATAATTTGGGCGGCGGACAGTTGATTCAATCCGGCAAAGGAAAAGGGTAAGGTTGTTGTCTGATCCGTGCTGGCCATGTCCTGTAAGTCCGGGTGACGATTGGTTTAAAGAGATCTAAGCCCATTGCTAGTACTTGGCGGATTATGCCTAGTCAAGCTAGGGCATGTGCGCGAAAAAAGGGTGTGTTTGGCCTGTAATTCGAGGCTTAAGACCATCTGTCGCGGAGTATGACTCCATCTTGTTTCACCGGGCCGAATCTGCCATCATCGTCCAACCCATGGCAAATATTCCCCAATCCGTCGAAATTCGACCAGAAGCTCAGCCCGAGTCGCAGCGTTTGGCGGAAGCCTTCCGTATTTTCAATCAGGCATCGGAAGAGCTTTCAACCGCTTACACCAGCCTGCAAGGCCAAGTGGAGGCGCTGACCGGAGAGTTGGCTGCGGCTAATGGCGCCCTGCTTCAGCAATACCAGGAAAAGGCGGCGCTGACCGAGCGATTGTCCTTGCTGCTCTCCGCCTTGCCGGCGGGCGTGATGGTGCTGGATGCCAATGACCAAGTGGTACAGGTCAATCCGGCAGCCGAAGCGATGCTTGGTGCGGCCTTAGTAGGGCAAACCTGGGAGGCAGTTGAGCTTGCCCATCTGCTGCCTAGTGATACGCCGGGTGAATTTTCCGTCGATACTTCCGCTTTACCCCATGCTGCCCGCCGCTTTGCCGTAACCGTGACAGCGCTCGATTCGGCCGGCGGACGAATTGTCTTGCTGCACGACATCACTGAAGCGCACCGTCTCAAAGCGCAGGCTGAACGCCACGAACGGCTGGCCGCCATGGGCGAGATGGCGGCGCAGCTTGCGCACCAGTTGCGCACGCCATTGGCGGCGGCGCTGCTGTACACCGCCAACCTGGAAAATCCGGATTTGCCGGCAGCGACGCGCATCAGCATCGCCCAGAAAGCGGTGGCGCGCCTGCGGCATCTTGAGCGCCTGATTCAGGATATGCTGCTTTTTGCTCGCGGCGAAGTCCTCGGCCGTGAAGCGATCGACGTGGCCGAACTGCTGCAGGAGTTGCGTCAGACCATAGAACCGTTGGCGCGGTCGCGCGCGGTGGTTTTTCGCGTCGCGGAATTTGCCGACAGCCTGCCTTTGCAAGGCAATCGCAAAGCCATTGTCGGCGCGCTCACCAACCTGCTCGAAAACGCCTTGCAAGCGGCCGGCGGCAGTGGTGGAGCGGTCTCATTGGCCGTGCGGCGGAAGGACGATGCCTTGGCTTTCAGCATACGAGACAATGGTCCGGGCATGGCGCCGACCATAGCAGCGCGCTTGTTCGAACCATTTTTCACGACCCGTGCCGAGGGTACCGGTCTCGGCTTGGCAATCGCCCGTGGCGTGGTGCGGGCGCATGGTGGTAACATCGAGGTCAGTTCCGAGTTGGGCAGCGGTACCGAATTTACCGTTACCTTGCCGTTGGCGCATCAGCTTGTCGAAGCCGAGAACGGCGATACCAGGTAGCTGACTTGATATGACGATTGTGCGATGCCTGAACATTTGAATCTGCTGGTCGTCGAAGATGACGATGCGTTGCGCGATGCGCTGCTGATCACGCTGGAAGCCGCCGGCCATGCCGCCAGGGGCGCCGCGGGCGGCCAGCAGGCGCTTGAACTGCTGGCGCGCCAGGCCTTCAACATGGTGATTTCCGATCTGCGCATGGCACCGATGGATGGCCTCGAACTATTGCGTGAAATTCGCGCGCACTCGCCGGGTTTGCCGGTGTTGCTGATGACCGCCTTTGGCGACGTCGACAAAGCCGTAGCGGCGATGCGCGGCGGCGCCTGCGACTTCATGCTCAAGCCGTTCGAGCCCAAGGCGCTGCTTGACCAGATTGACCGATATGCGATTGCGCCGCTTAGCGAAGGCGTGATTGCCGAAGACCGGTTGACCCGCGACATCCTGCTGCTCGCCGCCAGGGTGGCGCGCAGCGACGTGACGGTGCTGCTGACCGGGGAATCCGGCACCGGCAAGGAAGTATTCGCGCGCTACATTCACGAACAGTCGACGCGCAGCAAGGGACCCTTTGTCGCGATCAATTGCGCGGCGATTCCCGACAACCTCCTTGAAGCCACGCTGTTCGGCTACGAGAAGGGAGCCTTCACCGGCGCCCATGCGGCCCAGGCCGGCAAGTTCGAGCAGGCGAACGGCGGCTCCTTGCTGCTCGATGAAATCTCCGAGATGCCTTTGTCATTGCAGGCGAAGCTCTTGCGCGTCCTTCAGGAACGTGAAGTGGAGCGGGTCGGCGGCAAGAAGCCGGTGCCGCTCGACATCCGCGTGCTGGCTACCAGCAACCGCGACATGGCGGAGGAAGTGAAGCAGGGCGGTTTCCGCGAGGATCTCTACTACCGGCTGAATGTATTCCCGCTGGAAATTCCCGCGCTGCGTCAGCGCCCAGGGGATATCCTGCCGCTGGCTCGGCATTTCATCGCGGTACATGGGCATCGTGCGGGCCGCACGGCAAGGCTTGCCGCGAGCGCAACGGCAAAACTTGCCGCGCATGCCTGGCCGGGGAACGTGCGCGAACTGGAAAACGTCATTCAGCGCGCCCTGATCCTGGCGCCGGACGAGACGATCGAGGCAGAGCACCTGTTGTTCGTGGTTGGCGGCACCATGCCCGCCGCTGCTGTTTTGCCACAGGTTGCCGGCGAGGGCGGGGCGGGTGCTTCCGCGGGGGAGCCCCAGGCCAGCATGCGGGATCTGGAACGCCAGCACATTCTTGACACCTTGGCCGCTGTCGGTGGTTCGCGGCGGCTGGCTGTGGAGCGGCTCGGCCTGTCGGAACGAACCTTGCGTTACAAGCTCAAGCAGTATCGCGACGAAGGCTATTTGTGATATTTTGCCAAAATGAGTTTTTCTGGCATGTGGATTGCTAATGAATTCTCAGAAAGGGCCGTTAACGTTAGCGGGCCAGGAGGTGGCTTATGGCAATAGATACGCGGAATCTCGACCAAATGCTGATGGAGCTTCGCTCCGCAGCGGCTATCACATCCGGCAAGCCGGTTCAGCCAGCGGGTCCGGTTGGGGAGGGCACTGACTTTGCGGTAGCCTTGAAAAGCGCTATCGACCAGGTCAGCCAAGCCCAGCAGTCGGCGCAACAGATGACCCAGGACTTTGCTTCCGGAAGCAGCAATGTCAATCTACAGGATGTGATGGTCAATCTGCAAAAAGCCAACATTTCCTTTCAGCAGATGGTGCAGGTGCGCAACAAGCTGGTATCCGCTTATCATGACATCATGAATATGCAGGTGTGATGCCCGGCCTGCAATACTGGTAGTCGGCGTTGTCCGGCAATATGAAATACATCGCAGTTGGTCCCGCCGGCACGCCGGAATCCATGCACTTGGCGGATGGCGCAATGCCGGTTCCCGTAGCGGGTGAAATCCTCATCGCAGTGCATTATGCGGGCGTTAATCGGCCCGATGTGATTCAGCGCATGGGGCGCTATCCACCGCCCCCGGATGCCTCGCCTGTTCTCGGCCTTGAAGTGGCCGGCCGGGTGGCAGCCATCGGTGCCGATGTCAGCGAATGGCGGGTGGGCGATCAGGTCACTGCTTTGGTTCCGGGCGGCGGCTATGCCGAATATTGTGTCGCTCCTGCCGCGCATGCCCTGCCGATTCCGCAGGGCATGCGCCTGGCCGAGGCCGCCGGTTTACCGGAAACCTGGTTCACCGTCTGGGCCAACTTGATGGACTTGGGGCGACTCAAGGCGGGCGAGCGATTACTGGTGCATGGCGGTTCCAGCGGTATCGGTCTTACCGCCATCCAGCTGGCGCGCCACCTCGGCGTACAGATCATCGTCACCGTCGGTAGCGCGGAGAAGGCTGATTTCTGCAAAGCCCATGGCGCCGATTTGGCCATCGACTACCGGCAGGAAGATTTCGTCGCCAAGGTCAAGGAATTCACCGCTGGTGAAGGCGTTGATGTCGTGCTGGACATGGTTGGTGGCGGCTATCTGCGAAAGAATGTGAGCCTGCTGCGGCGTGATGGTCGCTTGGTGATGATTGCGTTTCTTGAAGGCAGCAAGACGGAATTTGATTTTCTGCCGGTGATGCTGAAACGGCTCACCCTGACCGGTTCAACCATGCGGCCGCGGAGCATCGCCGAGAAGGCCGAGATTCGCGCCGCGCTGCTCCGGAATATTTGGCCTGAGTTGGCGGCTGGCCGCATCAAGCCGCATGTCTTTGCCACCTTTCCTCTGGCGCAGGCAGGTGAGGCTCACCGCTTGATGGAGAGCAGCCGCCACATAGGCAAAATCGTGCTGCAGGTGCAAACTACTTAATTTTCGCCATTCCCGCTTCGCGCGCCTTGCGCTCGCGTTCTTCCTTGATGATGTAACGCTGCAGAACCGATAGCATTGCCGGGTGCAGATTGACGAACTGGCAGCCGGCGCGCTTGCTGGGTGGACCATCGCGCACACTGACTTCAAAAGTGCTGCGGACGCGCAGTGTCACAGTGATGTTGCCGACAGTGGGCAGTTCGATCTGGCATTTCTCGAACTGCATATCGGGGGCGAACGGGACGTCTTCGGAGGGCATCACGATGCCAATGCCGCCGCCACTGATATCGACGACATTGACTTCGACGGCCTCCTGCTCGACTTCTGGCTGGCCTTCTACTTGGGCCCCCTGGCCATCCACTTGGCTTCCGGTCTGTGCTTCGGGCTGAGCTTCCGTCTGGTCCCCGGGTGGAGGTAGTGGAATCACGCACTTGACCGGCTGGCGGATCGGCACGGTGAGCCGGAAGTTCTCGCGCCGCTGCAAGCGCAGTACACGCTCAGGAATTTCGGCGACAAAACTCTCGCGTCCCTTGACTTGCGCCATTTTGACACCGCGCAGGACAAACTGGATCTTGATCTTGTCGAGACGCGAGATGCAGACCAGTTTATCGCTCAGCATGGCCTGCCGGTTAGTTCCCTTGTTGGGGCCGGCTTGCATGACGATAACATTTTGTTCTTCGGCGACAACACTGATCGAGGTGATGATGAAGTCGTTGCCATCATTGAAATAAATCGTGACGGTTTCGTTGGTGTTCATCATGGCGCGCAGAAACGCCATGATTTGCACCCGTGAATGGACAAAATATTCGCCGTTTTCCTCGTCGGTTTGCGCCAGCTCGATTCTGAGCATGGCTCTTCTTTGCTCTTCGGCCTCCTTGAGCATCGCCTTGCGCTGTTCTTCGGATTCCCTGAGCTTGGCGTTTCTTAATTCGTCATACGGGGCGAGAATCGCCGCCCTTTGCTCGATCGCCTTGACGTAAACAGCCTTCTTCTGCACCGCCACTTCAAGGCTCATCAGTCTTTTCAACTCTTCGACTTCCAGACGAATTTTTCTTATTCGATCGTCTTCTACAAGTTCGTTTTCGGCCATTTCTGAGTCCGCCCAATTGAGGGGCGTAGTGTAATCGATGTTGCCGACCAATAAAATACCTGAGCTGCGGACCTTTTAGCGGCTAAGGTTGTTGTTCCAGCCGGTAGATCCAGGCCAGCAATTCGGCGACAACGACATAGAGTTGCGGTGGAATATGTTCATCCAGGTTGGACTGCATCAGCAGCGTCACCAATTCCGGCGATTCATGCACGAAGACGCCATACTCGCGTGCGCGGCGAATGATTTCATCGGCAATCAGGCCGCGCCCCTTGGCTACGACGCGCGGCGCAGTGTCGCCAGGTGCGTAGGCCAGAGCGATGGCCAGCGAGCGTTCCTTGCTGGCAGTTTGTTCGGCGGGCTCTGGCGCGGACACGCTTTATTCCTCTTGCGCCTGCCTGACGCTCAGCCCCAGCAGGGGAATACCCGCCGTGGCTAATGCCTGATCGAGTTTCTGGGCGCCGTTGCGCAGATCCCGTGCCGAGTCTACCTCGGCCACCGACAGGGTAATATGCACGCCAGCCGGGCCCAGTCGCATAGTCGCTTCAAGCTCGCCTAAGCGAGGGGTAGTTAGACGCAACTGCGTAGTCCAGGCTGCGGATTCGCTCTGGTTCGAATTCGATTCGTTGTTTCGCTGACCTTCCCATTCGACTTTCCAGTCCACGGTCTGCCCCGGCCAGACTTCGCCGTGCCACAGCAGGCGTTGCATGCCAGCGGCATCAAGTTGCTGCTGCACCAGCGGTCGTATTTCCTCCGGCATGGAGGCTGCCGTCTGCAACAGGCTGGTTGGCGAATTGGCCTGGGTGCGCATGGTTTCGGCGCCTTCCTCGCGACCGGCAGCCTGTCGGTTAGCCAGGAACAGGGCAGTGCCGGCTTCCTGCTTATTAGGCGTTTCTTCGGCAGCCGTTGCCGAACCGGCCTGGCTAGCCGACAGGGCGGCGATCTGCGCCTGAGGCAGGGAATGCTGTCCCTGAGGCTCTTGCAGCACATTGGCCAGGGGCAGCTTGCCGGCAACCCACTGGGCCTGATGCGCCTCATAAAACAATCCGCTCTCGGTGACGGCCTTGTTCAGTGCCGGCACCAGCTCCGCGCCACTGCGCGGAGGCTGGGCCAACAACGGTTGCCCCCGATTCAACTCCACAGCGGGCGGTGTTTCTCCATCCGTGACGAGCAGGGAACTGATCATCTTTGCGGCGCGGCTAAAAGTGGCATAGGGGTAGGCGGCCTGATCCGCCGCTTCAGCGGCGCCAGCGCCGGCTTTGGCCAATTGGGCGACGATGGTCTTGGGAGTGCGGTCGATAACTACCAGATCCAGCACGTCGCCGCTTTTCACCGCTTCGGGCAATGAAAGCGTGACGCTTCTGCCGGCGACCAGGGCGCGATAAGTGTTTTCCGGCAGAGCTTCCTGAATCAGTGCGCTGAACAACTGGCCGGTCTTAAGCGCCGGCAGATCGGCAGGTATCTCCCGCAGCGGCGCAATCGGCTGCGGCAGGAGCTCGGTCTGCTGGCGCAGCCGGAGACCGATATCTGGAGGGATCAGTACCATCGTCGCAACGAGTTAGCCGTGGGCGATGACCAGGCGGCAAAGCCGCCCGGATGCATTATGATTGAGCGCCGTAGGCGCGTTCGACCTGCCGTTGCTTGGCGCCGGCGCCAAGAAACTGGCGCACATGCTCCATCCAGGGTTCGGTATGACGACGAATTTCCGCATCGTCTTCGAGGATATGCTGGATCAGCTTCGATTTGCGCTCGGCTTCTGCGTCGGACAGGTCGGCGTTGCCATCCTCGCTCATCAGCTTGTCGCGCAACACGGCGACGGCGCGTTCCAATTCGATCAGCATATCCCAGTCGTTGGCGCGCGCCGCCTCGACCATGCGGGTGGAGAGGGTGCTCATTTCCTCGTAGAGCGAGATTTGTGCGGGCATGAACAGCATGGTAGTGCCTACGCTGCGACTTTGTTACGCGAAAGAACGGCGGGATCATCGGCTATTTCTTCCCAGCCGCCACGCAATTCGATGAGCAACTGACTCACCTCTTTCAAAATGGCCTGATCGCCTTTCAGGTTGGCTGCCTGCAGGCGTATACAAATGTAATCGTAAAGGTTGGCGAGCCTGATGGCGAGATCGCCACCCACTGAGGTGTCGAGACTGTCCCGCAGCCCTTGCGATATGATGTTGCTGGCATAGACAATCTCTTTGCTCATCGTTTTCAGATCGCCCTTTTGGGCGTTAGTCGTAGCTGCGGCAACGGCAAAAATGGCGCCATCGAAGAGCATCAAAATCAGCTTGTGGGGGTTGGCAGCCTCCACATTCATGTCAAGGCCAACCATGCCATAGGCTGTCGAAGGTTTGCTCATGGTCTGAAACATGGAACGTGCTCCTAGGCTATTTACTTGGTTCTGGTGACACCGGGAAGGTTGTCTAATTGTTGCGTAAGATAAGTGGAGGTCTGCTGCATCGAGGCGACCAGACTGTCCAGGGCATTGAACTGCTTGCGGTAACGCGCTTCCACATCGGCCAAGCGCTTGTTCAGGACTTCTCTTCGCGAGTCGATATCCTTGATGGTCGAGCTGATGCCATTGGTCTTATTCGCGAGCGTGCCGGTCGAGGCAAGCATATTCCCCAGCGCCTGGTCGAGCTGATAGGCAATTCCCATCGAAAAGCTCACGGTGCCGCGTGCTGTTCCAGCGGCAGCAGCGGTGCCTCCCGAGATCAGCAGTTGCAGCCCGCTGGCGTCGCCGGTGGCCGTCAGCACCTGCCCTGAGCCCGTGGCGCCGATACCACCGATGGTGCCGGCGACATCCATGCCCGTCGTGCTGAGGGTGCTGCCAAATAGCGTACCTGCCGCAGAGCCGCCCGAGACTTCCACGCTGGAAGTCGAGCCATACTTGTTGGAGGTCAAGGTCAATGTGCCGCCGGACTGCGTCACCGAAACCTGCTTGCCCAGCGCGGATAACGTAGTGTCGCTGTTGATGCGCGCTTGTACTTCGGCCGCTAATGTCTCGGCAGAGTAGTCGCCAGCATTCAGCGTAACGGTGGCGGAGGTTCCATCCACGCTGAGCGTGAGCTGGTTATTTGAGGATGAGATGGTTGTCGTAAGACCAACAGGCGTCTGGCCGACAGCCGTTCCCCGTGTCCCGATCTGGGTCAGTACCAGGCCGTAAGTGCCGGTCTTGGTGTAGCTGGTCGAGCCTGCGTAAGAAACCAAGCTGTCGGAGGCATTGCCCATGGTGGAAAAAATACTGCCGACATTCTTGGTTGAGTCGGCGAGGACCGCATCCAGCTTGGTCGAATTGATTGCCAGCGTACCGTCCCTCTGGAAAGAAACGCCGATTTCTGAAATCGTGCTCAATCCGCTGCCGGAATCGTCAAGTCGCTGGTTGATCAGGCTGCGCAACTGCGCCTGCACACTGCGTAGTGTGGTGTCGCCCAGCAACAGCCCGCCTTTCTGCGTCTTGGCGTCGTAGCCACCTAGAGTCTGGATGGTCGCGGCCAGATCGTTATAAGACTTGACGAAACCTTCAACGGCGGTCTTTACGCCTGCCGTGTCGCGGGCCACGGTCAGCGTGGTGGCGGCGCCCACATTGGCTTTCAGCAGGTTAAGCGTGACCCCCTGAATCGCATCGGTGATGGTATTGGTCGGTTTGGTGATTGTCAGGCCATCGATCTTCACGCTGGCACTCTTGGCTTCCTGGGTCTGCGACATGTTCTTGCCGCTATTGGCAACTGCTTCGGGGTCGTAAGCGAGTTGGGAAAGTCCGGTAAGGTTGGTGTTGGTGCCTCCCGTGCCCTCGTCCACCATGATGCGCAGGGAGTTTTCGACTCCAGCCTCATTGCTGGAGATGGTCAGGCGATAGCCACTGCCATCATTGACGATGCTCGCGGTGACCCCGGCATTGGCGTTATTGATGGCATCGCGAATCCCATTGAGGGAACTGTCGTTATCGCCGATAGTGATGGTTTTTGCGGTTTTTTGGGAATTCACCGAAAAGCTGTTGCCGCCGCTGTCATAGGTGCCGAAATCGATGGTCAGCGTGCCGGTTCCGACAGCGGAAGTCGGATCGGTCTGGGCGATGGAGCTGATCTTATGCACCTGCGCCAGATTGATGACTTCAACGGAATAGGATGCCGCCTTGGCGATGCTGCTGGTGGAGGCGGAAACGACTGTGGCATCGCCCGCTGTCGCCTTGTACGAATTGAAGGCGGAAGGCGACACCAGTCCGCGCACCGCAGTTTGCAGCGAAGACATGCCGCCTTTCAATGTGCCATAGGCGGTGATCTTGGCCTGGTAATCGGCTTCCTTCTTGTCGAGCGCCGTGATCGGTTGCCTCTCCACGTCCATGAGTTTGGAGACCAGGCTGTTGATATCCAAGCCTGAGCCGACGCCGGGGGATGATAGTCCTGCCATGATGAGTATTCCTTTGTTACTGGGCTAACAATATTAACGGCAGCATTCGAAAATTCTACAGTTTCTGGCGTATCAGGGGGCGGATAGTGCAATCCTAGCACCCCAGAACCAACTGCGGGCACCAGTTGCGAACCTGAACGTTAGCAAGTACTGCATGGACTCCAAGCCTTCTGGCTAAAAGACCAGCCCGCTAGTGTGGGCTGGTCTTTCCGATCCATCCGATTGTTACCGCCTAGCCTTGCAGTAACTTCAAGACCTGTTGTGGCAGGGCATTCGCCTGGGCCAGCATGGCCACGCCGGCCTGCTGCAGGATCTGCGCGCGGGTCAGGTTGGCGGTTTCCGCGGCAAAGTCCGTATCCTGGATGCGCGAACGGGCGGCGGTGATATTCTCCGACGTTGTTTGCAGGTTGGCGATGGTCGAGTTGAAGCGGTTTTGAATCGCACCCAGATCGGCACGGATGCCATTCACCTTGGCCAGGGCGCCGTCAATGATATCCACCGCGGCATTCGCTCCGGCTGCCGAGCTGATGTCGATGGTGCCCACCGTGTAATTGGTGCTGGCTTGCAAGGTGTCTGCGACATCGGTGAAGAGTCCCCCTGAAGTGTCGGCAACTGAGCTCTTGACACTGAAGTAGCCGCTGGTGGATTTGTATTCGACGCTGCCGCCGATGACGGTGGAGTCGGTGGAGCCAGAGGTCAGTTTGGCGGTGGCGCCGTTGCTCCCGGCGACGGCGAGGGTGGTCGTGCTGCCGGCGCTGCTGGTGAAGTTGAGGATGGAGATATTCTCGCCAGAGGCGTGCAGCAAGCTGATCTGGGTCTTGGTGATATCCAGGGTGGCGACCACGCCGGTGGCGCCGGTCTTGGTATTGATGGCATTGGTTAGTTCCGTCAGGTTGGTCGTCGTCACATTGGCGGAGATTGCCTGGCCGTTGAGGGTCATGGAGACCACGCCATTGGCGGAGAGTCCGCCCATGGTGGCGGTGGTGCGGGCGGTGGCCTGGACACCGGTCGAATCGGTGACGCCATTGATCAGGGCGGCGATCTGTTTGGCGGTCGAATCGGCAGAGATGCTCACCGACTTGGTGGTCTGGCCGTTGATGGTCAGGCTCTGGGAAGCGACGTAGTTACCGAGGTCGATATCGCTCACGCCGGCGCGGGTGATCCCGCTCTGGCCGGCGGCGACGCCGAAGATGTTGCCGGTGGTGACGTCGGACGAGATATTGGCGCCGGTGGGCATCGTGACGGTTACCGCGGTCTTGCTGAGGGCGGCATTGTTGGTCACGCCATCGCCGATGGTGACGGCGTTGGCGCCGGCAGTGAAGGTGGTGGTTTTGATGTTCGCGGTGACGCCGACCGTCGTTGCGGCGGCAGTCGTTTCATCCAGGGCGGTGACAGTGGGTGTGGCACCGGAAGCGGCGGCGGCGGCGGTGGCGGTTGCTGTGGTCGTTCCTGTCAAGGAGAAGCCGGTCAGCGCCAGGGCCGTGCCGTCGAGCTTGATGATGGACAAGGTACCGGCAGCCGTGGTGTTGACGGTATAACTGCCTGACAGCAAGGCGCCCAGTGAGGCGGCAAGGGCTGTATAAAGGGCAGTGGAAACGGTGCCTGTAGCGGCCGTGACATCAGCGGCAAGCAGTACGTATGAGAAGCCGATGCCGTCAATCGCGAATGAGAGTGAAACGCCGGCAGCGACAGTGGCGTTACCGTTGGCGTTAATGGAACTGAGCTTAATTCCGGCGTTATCCTGGAAGGACAAGCCGCTGATGCCGATGTTTTCGCCATTGGTGTTGGCGAGGGTGAGACTTTGGCTGGCGGCGGTTGCCGTCAGGCCGGTGATCGGGGTGGTGACCAAGGCGGCGTCGATGGCGACCTTGAGCTGGGTGGACAAGCTGGAGACATCAAAGGAGGTGACGGCCATATCGATGGTGATACTGGCGGCATCGCCGTAGAGCGTGAATTTGACGTGATCGCCGACTTCCAGGCCGGCGCTGAGGGAGGCCAGGTCAACCGAATTGGCGGTCGAGGTTGCGCTGAGGCCGGAGATGCCCATGGCGTTGATGCCGTTGGCAATGCCGTAGCCGGAGCGTTCCGGATTGGTGTCGATCACGAAAGTTGCGGAAACGCCGTCGGCGTCGGTTGCCGTGACGGTTTGATTGGCGGCCAGCAGGTCGGAATAGGTGGTGCCGCTGGTGACGGCGGCGACGATATCGGCGTTGGAAGTGGCGGCACCGGTGGCGTTGGTGATGCCTTGCACGGTATTGTTGGTGCTGACCTTGTTGATGCCCAGCGTGGTTGAATCCGCGCCGGACACGGAGACCGAGATGGTCTGGTTGGCTTCGGCGCCGACCTGGAAGGTCTGGGCGTTGAAGTTGCCATCGAGGAGTTTCAGGCCGTTGAACGAGGTGGTGCTGGAGATGCGGTCCATTTCCGAGATCAACTGATTGACTTCGGACTGCAGGGCCAAGCGGTCGGAGGCGGAGTTGGTGGCGTTGGACGACTGGATGGCCAGTTCGCGGATACGCTGGAGGATGTTGTTGGACTCGCCCAGCGCGCCCTCGGCGACCTGCGCCAGGGAGATGCCGTCATTGGCGTTGCGCGAGGCCTGATTCAGGCCGCGAATCTGCGACGACATGCGGTCGGCTATGGCCAGACCGGCGGCATCGTCCTTGGAACTGTTGATGCGCAGACCGGAGGAGAGGCGTTGCAGCGAAGTCGCCAGACTCGACTGCGAATGCGTGAGGTTGCGCTGAGCATTCAGCGACGGAATGTTGGTGTTGATGACTTGTGGCATTTGCTTCTCCTTTCAGTCCTTCCGGTTTGTGTCGCAACGCGCTGCCAAACCTGGCGCCGCGTTTCAACAATTGGCGTACCGGCATACTTATTCACTTCCGGCACGCTAAAGTTTCCTGCTTGGCTGTCAAGTAGCAGATAGCGTGCCAGGCAGCCTAAACGCAGAGAAGAAGCGGGAAAGCGCTGCTGTTTGCTCTAATGGCTGGGTGCCTGACGGCAAGAAGAGAGGATTTGCCGGCAAGAAAGGAGGACTGGCCGGCAAGCTTTGCCGGGGGCATGTGCTACGGATGGGGGATCAGGTCTGGCAAACTGGCCTATAGAAATGCAAACAGCCCGCCGAAGCGGGCTGTTTGCTTGTTACGTGTTGTTTTGCGCTTACGCCTTCTGTTTCAGCAGCATTCCTTGCATCTGGTCCAGTGAGCGGGCGATTTCAAGCATTTCCTTGGAAGGAATCTGCCGGATTACCTCACCCGTGTCAGAATCGGTCACGCGCACCACGGTTTTGCCGGATTGCTCATCGATCGAAAAGTCAAGACTGTTCGCCGAAGTGGAGTTGACCATTTGCTTGACCGATTCTACCGCCTTACGGATCTGTTCTGAACTAGGTTGCTGAGGAGCTGGCATCGGCGTTTTCGGGCTTGCCACTGCTGGCGTACTGCTCTGGGACGCCAGCAGTGGGGCCGAATTGCCGTTGTTGCCGATAGTGTTGATTGCCATGAGTTTTCTCCTTAACTGTTGCGGTTGCGGAATTGTTTCCGCAACCGCAATTTACCTAGCCTCCTTTACTTGAGAAGCGAGAGAACTTGTTGCGGCAGGGCATTCGCCTGGGCCAGCATAGCCACGCCGGCCTGCTGCAGGATCTGCGCGCGGGTCAGGTTGGCGGTTTCCGCGGCGAAGTCCGTATCCAGGATGCGCGAACGGGCGGCAGTGATGTTCTCCGACGAGGTCATCAGGTTGGCGATGGTCGAGTTGAAGCGGTTCTGCACCGCACCCAGATCGGCACGGATGCCATTCACCTTGGCCAGGGCGCCGTCAATGATATCCACCGCGGCATTCGCACCGGCTACCGAGCTGACATCGATGGTGCCCACCGTGTAATTGGTGCTGGCTTGCAAGGTGTCTGCGACATCGGTGAAGAGTCCGCCTGAAGTGTCGGCGACTGAACTCTTGACACTGAAGTAGCCGCTGGTGGATTTGTATTCGACGGTGCCGCCGATGACGGTGGAGTCGGTGGAGCCAGAGGTCAGTTTGGCGGTGGCGCCGTTGCTGCCGGCGACGGCGATGGTGGTGGTGCTGCCGGCGCTGCTGC
Organism: Sterolibacterium sp.; assembly: GCA_028713555.1. Classification (GTDB taxonomy): domain Bacteria; phylum Pseudomonadota; class Gammaproteobacteria; order Burkholderiales; family Rhodocyclaceae; genus JACRAR01. The sequence continues at coordinate 172,528 of JAQTOA010000006.1, forward strand.
TGAAGTTGAGGATGGAGATGTTCTCGCCAGAGGCGTGCAGCAAGCTGATCTTGGTCTTGGTGATATCCAGGGTGGCGACCACGCCGGTGGCGCCGGTCTTGGTATTGATGGCATTGGCCAATTCCGTCAGGTTGGTCGTTGTCACATTGGCGGAGATTGCCTGGCCGTTGAGGGTCATGGAGACCACGCCATTGGCGGAGAGTCCGCCCATGGTGGCGGTGGTGCGGGCGGTGGCCTGGACACCGGTCTGGTCGCTGACGCCATTGACCAAGGCGGCGATTTGTTTGGCGGTCGAATCGGCAGAGATGCTCACCGACTTGGTGGTCTGGCCGTTGATGGTCAGGCTCTGGGAAGCGACGTAGTTACCGAGGTCGATATCGCTCACGCCGGCGCGGGTGATCCCGCTCTGGCCGGCGGCGACGCCGAAGATGTTGCCGGTGGTGACGTCGGACGAGATATTGGCGCCGGTGGGCATCGTGACGGTTACCGCGGTCTTGCTGAGGGCGGCATTGTTGGTCACGCCATCGCCGATGGTGACGGCGTTGGCGCCGGCAGTGAAGGTGGTGGTTTTGATGTTCGCGGTGACGCCGACCGTCGTTGCGGCGGCAGTCGTTTCATCCAGGGCGGTGACAGTGGGTGTGGCACCGGAAGCGGCGGCGGCGGCGGTGGCGGTTGCTGTGGTCGTTCCTGTCAAGGAGAAGCCGGTCAGCGCCAGGGCCGTGCCGTCGAGCTTGATGATGGACAAGGTACCGGCAGCCGTGGTGTTGACGGTATAACTGCCTGACAGCAAGGCGCCCAGTGAGGCGGCAAGGGCTGTATAAAGGGCAGTGGAAACGGTGCCTGTAGCGGCCGTGACATCAGCGGCAAGCAGTACGTATGAGAAGCCGATGCCGTCAATCGCGAATGAGAGTGAAACGCCGGCAGCGACAGTGGCGTTACCGTTGGCGTTAATGGAACTGAGCTTAATTCCGGCGTTATCCTGGAAGGACAAGCCGCTGATGCCGATGTTTTCGCCATTGGTGTTGGCGAGGGTGAGACTTTGGCTGGCGGCGGTTGCCGTCAGGCCGGTGATCGGGGTGGTGACCAAGGCGGCGTCGATGGCGACCTTGAGCTGGGTGGACAAGCTGGAGACATCAAAGGAGGTGACGGCCATATCGATGGTGATACTGGCGGCATCGCCGTAGAGCGTGAATTTGACGTGATCGCCGACTTCCAGGCCGGCGCTGAGGGAGGCCAGGTCAACCGAATTGGCGGTCGAGGTTGCGCTGAGGCCGGAGATGCCCATGGCGTTGATGCCGTTGGCAATGCCGTAGCCGGAGCGTTCCGGATTGGTGTCGATCACGAAAGTTGCGGAAACGCCGTCGGCGTCGGTTGCCGTGACGGTTTGATTGGCGGCCAGCAGGTCGGAATAGGTGGTGCCGCTGGTGACGGCGGCGACGATATCGGCGTTGGAAGTGGCGGCACCGGTGGCGTTGCTGATGCCTTGCACGGTATTGTTGGTGCTGACCTTGTTGGTTCCCAGCGTGGTTGAATCCGCGCCGGACACGGAGACCGAGATGGTCTGGTTGGCTTCGGCGCCGACCTGGAAGGTCTGGGCGTTGAAGTTGCCATCGAGGAGTTTCAGGCCGTTGAATGAGGTGGTGCTGGAGATGCGGTCCATTTCCGAGATCAACTGATTGACTTCGGACTGCAGGGCCAAGCGGTCGGAGGCGGAGTTGGTGGCGTTGGCGGACTGGATGGCCAGTTCGCGGATACGCTGGAGGATGTTGTTGCTCTCAGACAGCGCGCCTTCGGCGGTTTGCGCCAGGGAGATGCCGTCATTGGCGTTGCGCGAGGCCTGATTCAGGCCGCGAATCTGCGACGACATGCGGTCGGCGATGCCCATGCCGGCCGCATCGTCCTTGGCGCTGTTGATGCGCAGACCGGAGGAGAGGCGCTGCAGCGAAGTCGCCAGACTCGACTGCGAATGCGTGAGGTTGCGCTGAGCATTCAGCGACGGAATGTTGGTGTTGATGACTTGTGCCATTTGCTTCTCCTTAAGGGAAAGTTGTAAATCCGGCAGCGACTGCCGATGTATCCATTAACGGTGTTGGCTCACCAAACTTTAGCGATTCTTGCTAGAGTCACAGCATCGGCGTACTCAGGACAGGGCTAACTATTGGGGGTAGCAATTGAAAGTAAATAAAAACAATAAGTTAAGGAATTTAACCCGCAGTGCCGGCAAATCGGCAGGAAGTGAGGCGGTCGAAAAAAACAGCTTGGCTTTGGTATACGAAGGTGTGGCCTTGATCAGTGCCGGCAAGCTGGATGAGGCTGAACGTTTGGCGGAGTCGGCGCTGGTAAATCAGCCGAACGACTCGCATTTGCAAGCGCTGCTTGGCCAGATTGCTATCGCACGCGGTGAGTATGGCAAAGCCCTGGCAGGTTTCGAGGCGCTGTTGGCGAGCTATCCGGGCAATGTCGAGCTGCTTAACCACAAGGCGTTTGCACTTATGGGGCTGGAGCGATTCGACGACGCCAAACAGATTCTTGCTGAATTGCTGACTCTCGATGCGCGCGCATTTGTCGCAAACAAGCTGCTTGGCTCGGTGCTTGCGCAAGAGGGCCAACATGAGACCGCTAGAGAGCATTTCAGTGTGGCGCTTGAAGTGCAGCCAAATGATTCGGAAATTAATGCGTTGCTTGCCAAGACGCTGATCGATACGAACCGGTCTGATGATGCCGTTGCCTACCTCAAGCAGGCAATAAAGCTCAAACCGAAATCTCCCGTCGCCTTCAACCTGATGGGGAGCGCCTATCGATATCGCTGCCGGTTTCGTACCTCATTGTCATATTACCGGCAGGCACTGAAGCTTGCCCCGACGGATTCAAACTCGCTGGTCAACTACGGTGTCGGGTTATTGGAAGGCGGTCAGGTTCATGAGGCCATTGTGCATATTCGCAGGCATTTGGAGGTCGAGCCGGACTGTTTCCAGGCACGATTCAATCTGGCTACTGCGTTGCTGCTCATCGGAAATTTGGCGGATGGATGGGAAGCCTATGAGGCCAGGCGACATGTGCATAAGCTGCGCGACTCCGAACTGCCCTACCCGGACTGGAAGGGAGAGGATATCGAAGGAAAAACCCTGTTGGTTGTTGCCGAGCAGGGAATCGGCGACGAGCTATTGGCGGCGAATATGTATGGTGAAATTGTTCAAAAAGCTGAACGGTGCTTCATCGAATGCGATCCAAGGCTGACCGGTCTTTTTGAAAGATCGTTCCCCGATGCGACTTTCTTGCCGCGGGTGCAGGGCAAGATACTGTCAAGTGCCAGCCAGTCCTTCGATTACAAGAGCCTTGCCTTGAGTATGGCCCGGTGGTTGCGGTCCAAACCAGAACATTTTCCTGGGAGCGTGGAGTATCTAATTCCCGATCCCTTGCGGGTCGACTTCTGGCGCTGGCGCGTCGCCCAACTTGGCGCCGGTCTCAAAGTAGGCATCTCGTGGCGCAGCATGCTCAATACCGGCGTGCGGCGAAACGACTATACGACGCTCGATCAATGGGCGGGGATATTCAAGTTACCAGGCTGCCGTTTCATCAATCTCCAGTATGACCAGTGCCAGGAAGAACTGGATGAGGCATCAGAGCGTTTCGGGATTGAGATCATCAACTTCAGGGATATCAACCTGAAGGATGATATGGACGATCTCGCTGCGTTGCTGGTTTCGCTCGACGTGGTCATCGCACCGTGCAATGCGGTTGCTGCCATGGCTGGGGCGCTGAATATTCCTGTGCTGCAATTTTCGACCAATAGTAACTGGCTTTGTCATGGTAAAGATTATCTTCCCTGGTTTCCGAGCTACCAATTGTTCTTCCGTCCCTGGGACAAGGACTGGACAGAAGCTTTAAGCGGGATTTCTATTGAGGTTCAGAGGCGTGCACAAGCGAAGGATCATGAGTCTAGCGAGCTTGGTACGACAGCGGAATCCGAAGCCTCCGTTCTGAGGCAACGGATCAGTCGTGGCACTCTATATTTGCAGAGTGGCCAAGTGGGCAAGGCACGTGCAATCTGTGAAGAAATACTGGCAGTCCGGGCGAATAATGAAGATGGATTGATCCTCCTGGGACTCATCGAACAGTCGGCGGGTAATATCGACAAGGCGGAAGCGGTTTTCCGGCGCGCGGTAGAAGTGGCGCCCTTGTTTGCCGAGGCATTTTGCCATTTAGGAACCCTGTTGCTGACGAACGGGCGTGCCGACGAGGCGATGGCGGAGTTCGGGTACGCACTTGAGTTGCGACCGAACTACACTGACGCCCTCAATAATCTCGGCAATGCCTATGTGGCCAAGCAGGATTTTGAGCAGGCGATCCAATGTTATCAACGCGCGATCGCCGCTTTCTCGGGCTACGTCATGGCACGTTACAACTATGCCTTGGCTCTGGAAGACACAGGGCGCAACGTTGAGGCTATCGTCGAGTACGAAACCGTGGTCGATGCGAACAAGATGCACGCAGAAGCCTGGAACAATCTGGGTAACCTGTATGGCAAGCAAGGCCGTGGGGAAGCAGCAGAAGGGGCTTACCGGAATGCCCTTGAAGCCAAACCGGATTTTGTTTCTGCGCATGTCAATTTAGGGAAACTGCTGCTACGGACAGGTGGAAATTGTGACGATGCGCTTAAGCACATAGAAACCGCAGCTACCGCCCGTCCGGAAGATGCCAGCATTGCCAATATGCTGGGAGTGGCTTGTGCATCGAAAGGGGACTTCGAGAAGGCTGTCAAGGAATTCGAGAAGGCCTTGTCGCTTGCTCCGGCTTATCTGGAGGCGACTCGCAACCTCGGCATGGCGCTCCAACAATTGGGGCGTCTTGAAGAGGCGAGGGAGGTTCTGGTCAAAGGGCTCCAGCGCCAGAAAAAGGAAACCGGCAATGCGTAACTTTCACAAAGCCATACAGAGCAGCATGGCCCACGTGTCAGATGCGCAACGGGCAATCCACTACTGAAAGCGTCAGTTACCTTTTGGAAAAGAGTTGTTCGATGTCTGGAAAGGGCAGGGTGAGTGGTTTTCCATGCGGCGGAATGCAGCTTATTACGCGCTTTCCGCTGAGAACTGCGGCCACCATCGCCATGGTGTCGCAGCCGACGACCTGATCTGCCCAGGCACAATCCTCGATCAGCGAGTTTTGCCGGGAGCCGACCTCGATGGCAAGCTGCGGTCGATATTTTGCGACGATAGTGTCGTACTTGCCGACCGGCTCCGCCGGATGAAGCCTGAGCCTGACGGTACAGGGGGGATGTCCCCGCGCGCAGAGTTCGTCAAGGTATCCACGTAGCGCCTCGAACTCGTCATAGCCATAGCTGGCTGGACTGTTCATGGGCGGCAGCGGATCGCACAGAAACAGGATGTGCGATAGTCGCGTGGATGGTGGAAGAGAATCCCGGCGGATGGCTTGCGCCATGTCGTCGAGATAGGCGTTCGGGACGAGACGAAGAGGGGTGTCCGGGAAGGCGGCACGTGCAAGTTGCTCGGCATGCGCATCGCCGACCCAGATTTCGTCGGGCAGAATCTCGCCGCCGCCAACGCGGAATCGATTAGCATAATCGGTCCAATGATCGAGGTAGGCGGCCACGCGCAAGGCGGCGTTTTTGGCGCGGGCGATGGCGCGACGCTCATGGTCGGTCATCCATCCCGTTCCGGTAATGACCAGATCCACTCGAGGGGGATGGGATAGAAAATCCTCGATAGTGGCGAAAGGCGCATCGGGAAAGTGACGGCGAAATACGCTCACTGCCGGGCCGGAAAGATAAAACAGATTGCCATTCTTGTGATGCCGGTTGGCCCAGGCCGCGATGACTTCGGCTCCGCCGGCATCATGCGCGACTAGCGCGATACTGCCGGGTTCAGGCGGGGGGGCGCCGGAATTCATCCCGCAGCAATCCGTACTCGACGACATCGATATAGTTACCATCGATGAACAGGGCGCCGCGGCGCGTTCCCTCTTCAACCATGCCGAGAGTTTGTGCCAGACCACGCATGCCGGCATTGGTCGATGCCGTCCCGCAGTAAATCCGGCGCAGGTTGAGCCGATCAAAGCCATGGGTCAGCAGCAGACGCGCAGCCTCGGCAGAATAACCTTTTCCCCAGCAACTCCTGTCGCCGATGAGGATGGCGAATTCGGCGCTGCGATTGATCGGGTCTATCTGTTGGAGGGAAATGTTGCCGATGTGTGGTTTTGCGCCGGCGACATCGAAAATCGCCCACACCAGGCGGCTGCGATCACCTGCCAGACTGTCGATGTAGGCGGCGAGTTCAGCCGCTTGTTTCGGGAAAGCGCCATGACTGTTGTGGCGGCAGACCTCCATGTCGTGGAACCAGGATGGATAGGGGCCTTCCATTGCCCAGCGGTCGAGCGGGCAGACAGCGATTCTTTCGGTACGATAGATGAACGAGTTCATCGCAGAGCCTCCAGGTTGTTCCATACCTTGTGAAAAGCGCCGATGACGGCGTCCACTTCGGCATCATTATAGTGATGAGCGCAGAATTCAAGGGCCAGGACGGTGCGGTCATTACAGTCTTCCGCCACCGGACAAATGCCATCGTTATAGTCGATAGCGGCACGTCCGAGCTGCGGCCACCACGGGAAATTGCGGCTGCCGTAAGCGATTTTGCGCCGGTACATCGGCAAGCGATGCACGAGGACGTACCCCTCCGCCAGGGCAGGCACACCCTCGGCGACAAGAGCCTCGGCGAGACGCTTGCGCGACACCCCAAGCACGGCGGGATCCAGCAACATGGGAAACAGGTAATACACATGGCTGCAACCCGGCTTGACGATGGGGGGGCGTAGCCCAGGCAAGCCCCGCAGGCCCGCTGTGAGACGCTTTGCAGCGTGCATCTTCGCCGCGATCAACCTGGGCAGCTTGGCGAGCTGTTCGATGCCCATCGCCGCTTCAATCTCGCCCAGCCGGAAGTTGAAGCCGAGGATATTGATGCTGTCGGTAATGCCCTTCGGCCCCACTATATTTTCGCCATGGTTGCGGATCAACTGCATACGTTCGGCGAGAGTGTCGTCGTCGGTGACGCACATTCCGCCTTCGCCGGTATGGATGTGCTTGTGGTAGTTGAGGCTGAAGACGCCGATATCGGCGACAGTACCCGCGTAGCGGTCGCGGTACATCGCACCCGGCGACTGGGCGGCGTCCTCTATCAGCTTGAGGCCATGGCGACGCGCGATGACGTAGAGCGCATCGAGATCGGCCGGGTGACCGAAGATATCGGTGACAACGATAGCCCTGGTGCGTGACGTGATGGCGCGCTCCACTGCGTGAGGATCGAGATTGAAGGTTTCCGCTTCGATATCGGCGAATACCGGCAGGGCATTCCAAACCAGTATCGCAGTGGCGGTGGCCGACATGGTCCACGGACTGACGATAACCTCGTCGCCCGGTTCCACCCCGATGGCGCCAATTGCCGCGATCAGGCCGGAGGTGGCCGAGTTGACCGATACTGCATGCTGGCAGTGGAAGTGTTTTGTCCATGCCTGTTCAAATTCGCGGATCTTTGGGCCGCCGTAGAAATCCTCGTCCCAGCAGCCCAGAAAACGCGACAGTACGCCACTCTCGACGACCGCCTTGGCCGCAGCAACCTCCTCGGGTCCGTAGGAGGAGTAAGGCTGAAAAATGGTAGGTATGGCTTTGGTACCGCCTAGTATCGCTAAACGATCAGTCACGGATATCTGCTCCAAGTGTATCGATAATGCTTGCGATGGTTTTCTGGGTCGCCAATGCAGTAACCCCAGTAGATGGCAAGTCCGATCTTCGATTTGCAAGCCAATCTGCGGCGGCACTCACTACATGCCACTGGTAGCGAGCAAGACCGCTTTTGATCTGTCGGCCCTCTGTTTCAAGGGTATGGTAGCCGGGAAACTGGGGGTCGGCTACCTTCAACCGGGTTTCGATGCGCTGACCGAAGTCGCGCAGAGTGAGGCGACCGGCGCTGCCGAGCAGATCAATTTCTCCCAGTGAATAACACTCCTCGCGCGCCGCCAGAAACACTATTTCGGTATTGCCGAAGGTAATTTTGAAATCCGGCTGAGGGTCGTTGTCGGCGAGCGGGATTCCGGCAGAAATGATTTGTGCTTTGCCAGTCGCATCGCCCAACAGATAGGCAAGCAGATCAAGAAAATGGGAACCATTGTTGATGAGTCCCTTCGAATACCAAACGGTGCCCTTGAAGATGGTACCGAGAGAGCCATCCCGGATAAGTGTCCTTGCTTCGGCTATGCCGGGATCGAAGCGGCGCATGTAGTTCACCAGCAGGGTGACGCTTTTCCGTTCAGCGCTGTCTACCATGGCTTGGGCGGTCGCCAAGTCTGAGGCCAACGGTTTTTCGCAAATTACCAGGCGGGGTTGGGCGGTGAGCGCTTGTTTCAGCGCCGCGCCGTGACCGGCTGTCGGGATGGCGAGTGCAAGTACCTGGGGCGCGCTGGCGGCGATTAGTCCGTTAATGTCGGCGAAAGCAGGGACGCCGTATTTGCGGGTGAACGCCCCGCGTTTGCCAATATCCGGGTCGACGCCACCGACCAGGTCGAATTCCGGATGGGCGGCGAAGGCAGCCGCATGAGTGAGTACTGTATCGTCCGTAAAAATCGGTTGATCAAAATCATATCCCATGCCGATGCGGCCGAGGCCCACCACCGCGCTACGCCACTTCATGCGTCCCCTTTGCGTTTGACGTCGCTGTTGATAGCGACAAGATCGGGTCGACTCCGCAGCAAGGCGATAATTTCCCGGCATGAGAACAACGGGTTCTCAGCGCCGAAGTATTCGACGAGCGTCTTGATCAATCGGTAGTCAGCGGGTTCGTCCAGGGTGAGACCGAGATCCGGCCAATCGAGTTCGTGCGGCGGCAGCAAATGGATCGGGCGAAACAACTCCGGATGGCGGCGAATATGCAGCGTGACATGCTCGTGTTCGGTCGGATCGCTGGTCATGGCGGCGGAACGCCGCAGCGATTCAAGCCGGAACACCTGTACGTCCATACCGTCTGGATAGCCGCGGATATGGGCGTTGCTGGCGTAAGCGCAGTCGTTATTGAGAAACAGGCGGATCACCTGCTCGACAATCTGAGGATCGATCAACGGGCAGTCGCCAGTGATTTCCACGACCGTCTCCGCGCCAACGGATGCCGCGGCACCGATGACACGTTCCATTACATCGTCCTCGCTGCCGCGAAAACAGGCGATGCCTTGCTCGGCGGCGAAAGCGGCCAGAGGGTCGTCGGTCGGTTTTGCGGTGGTCGCCAGCACTATCGCATCCAGCGAGGGTACTGCGCGCAGGCGATGCACCAGATGTGCCAGTAGTGGCTTGCCGCCCGCCGGCAGCAACACCTTGCCGGGTAGCCGCGACGAGGTCATGCGTGCTTCGATGGTGGCAATTGTGCGGGGCATGGCTGGGCATTTTCCCTCAGAACATATCCCAGCTAGCCGGCGTGCCGCGGGCGATATTCCGGACGACGCGTTTACCGAGCAGGGTGTCGAAATACTTTGGCGCCAGACCTCCGCCGGGTCGGATGGCGCGCAGGTTTTGCGGCGATATCACATCGCCTGTTTTCAGGTCTGCGGTGATGTACAGGGAGCGGCGGAAAATCCGGCTTTTCAGCTCTGCCGCCGAACTGCCGTAGCTAATGCGGCCCAATGCCTGCCAGGCGCGTTCGCTCTCGATCACGAGGGCACGCAATTCCTCGGGTTCGAGGGAGAAGGTCGAATCCACACCGCCGTCGGCACGTCGCAAGGTGAAATGCTTTTCGATGACGGTGGCGCCAAGCGCCACCGATGCTACGGCGGCGCCAATGCCCATGGTATGGTCGGAGAGACCGACCTCGCAATCGAACAACTGGCGCATGTGGGGTATGGTGCGCAGGTCGGTATTTTCCGGACTGGATGGGTAGCTGCTGGTGCACTTGAGCAATATCAGGTCGCGGCAACCGGCTTCGCGTGCGGCGCGTACCGTTTCGTCGAGTTCGCCGGCGCTGGCCATGCCGGTTGAAATAATCAGTGGCTTGCCGGTGGCGGAAGTTTTCCGGATCAGTGGCAGGTCGGTGTTCTCGAATGAGGCAATTTTGTAGCAGGGTGCATCAAGCGATTCGAGGAAGTCAACAGCAGTTTCATCAAAGGGCGTACTGAAGCAAACAAGCCCTTTTTCGCGGCAACGAGCGAAGATGGGTTTGTGCCATTCCCACGGGGTCGCTGCCTCGCGGTACAGAGCATAGAGCGATTTGCCCTGCCACAAGCTGCTGCTGTCGCTGATGAAGAAGTCGCCTTCGGCGATATCCAGTGTCATGGTGTCTGGTGTGTAAGTCTGCAATTTGAGCGCATGCGCGCCCGCAGCAGCCGCCGCATCCACGATCTCCATCGCCCGGTCGAGCGACTGGTTGTGGTTGCCTGACATCTCGGCGATGATGAAAGGTGGGGCTCCTAGCCCGATGAAGTGTTCGGCTATGTGGATTACACAGTCAGGCATGGATGCTTCCTTTTCGAGCTTTGCCAAGGATATCCTTGACCGGAGTATCCCATCCCGCATGGAGCAATGACAGGAAAGGCTCCTTGTCTTTGAGACGATGATAGGAGCCAGTACTGGACTGCTGACTGGCAGTAGATTCCCCGACTCGGATTGATGGCCAGTGTATGGTAAAGAGTTCGACTATGCTCCTGGTGAGCCGGTCATAGCTGGTGCGCAGAGTGTCACACGGATCGGCTAATACTTCTTGTTGCGCCAGGATTGCCCCTGTGTCCACGCCGGGATCGATAAGGTGGATGCTAACTCCCTTTGGGGTATCTTCCAGAAAACTCCATAGATTCGGATCAGCCCCTCGATTCCATGGTAGAAAAGAAACATGCAAATTTATTGCCCGGAAGGGATAGCGCAACAGTACTTCTAGAGAAATGATGTGACGATAGCCGAAACTGACGATGAAATCGGTATCTTCAAAAATTTTGTCCGACAATCCTAGTGTTTCCTCAGTTTGCAACAGGAAATCACCATTGCGGGTAATTACTTGAGCCATGTCGTCGCGAGCAGGGCCAAGATATAGGACTTTCATGGACATAATTTCCCTAGCGACAAGTGTTCGATGATGCGTATTACTCCCTGTCCATCAGTCAGTCCGAGGGCTGCTTTGGACATGGCGTTCATCCTTACAGGGTTGTCAGCCAACAGCTCCAAAGCATCAGTGATTTCACTTGACTTTCGCTTCGATGTGTCGATCGATTGCGCTGCCCCCGCCAGTATTAGTGCTTTAGCAATACTTGCCTGATTATCGGCAATATTGATGACGATGGATGGCAGTCCTAGGCAGCATCGTTCCCATGCAGTCGAGCCGCAAGCACCGATAGCTAGATCGGCTGAGGCCATCAATTCAGCCATATTGTCAGACTGACCTAAAACATGCAGGTGTGAATGTCCCTCATAGCGAAGCCGCAATTCCTTCTGTCGCGGGTTGGCGCTGCCGAGCACCACATCGACTGAGGCTTTGCCGTTTGCTAGGTCGGAGGCAAGAAATCCTTCAATTGCAATTTCAGTCTCTCCGGTGGGATCGCTGCCACCGAAACTGATTAACACACGATGAACTCTGCCGTTTCGATGGCGAAGTCTGGCGCGCTCTTCGCGGAACTCTCGACGCAACAGTGCATAGCCTGGCCCTAGCAGACGGCGACAATTTGCTGGTACTTGGTCTCGATATGATTCGGGATTGTCGAGAACATTTTGGTCGAGCAGCAGGTCGCAGTCGTGCGGGCGGCCGATGTCATCGATGGCGAAGATACGACCGCAGGAGGTGCGCAGTGCCGCTTCCCATTGGCTATCGAGACCGTAGTGGTCGACCACCAGCCAGTCGGGCCAGTTCCCATCCATCAGCGCAGCGCGCGTTTCCTTGGCATCCTGCGCCGGGTCGTCGGAGTCGCTGGAAAGCGCCGAGACCCCGTGGCCGTGCTGCCGCAACAGCGCCCGCCAGGGCTGTTCCGCGGCGCGGGTAACGAACAGGGTTTCGGTACCGTGTTCGCGCAGCAAGTCGGCCAGGGCAAGGCAACGCATCAGGTGGCCAGAGCCGATGGCTGAGGATGCGTCGACGCGGAAGGCGACCCGCATTGTTACCGCACCTTGAACAGTGGCTCTAGGGGGGCACAATGCAGCATCTGCTCCAGCTTGCCGCCAATTCCATCAGCCAGGAGAGGAAGGACTTCGGCATAGACATTAAGCAGGTGTTCAATGTCCTGGTCGCCGTGGGCGTAGGAAAGATTGTGTGTGCCCAGCGTGAGTACGCCACGGGCAAACATTTCTTGGAGGAACAGGGTCTTGATCTGCCATTGACTGTAGCGCGGCGTATCGCCTATCAACAGGAAAGACCAGGCCGGGTGACCTGACACCGAGAGCGTTTCCGTCAGGTTATTGGCGGCAATGAGACGGGAAAGACCGGCGACGATTTTTTCGCCTTGACGGCGCAGGTGACTTATTACAGGCTCGCGCTGGATCTTGCCGATAGTTGCCTTAGCAGCGGCGAGTGACAATGTTTCACCGCCGAAGGTAAAGGAGAAAAATATTTCCTCCATCAGTTTCATGACGTCGGCCCGTCCAACCACGGCGGAAAGCGGATAGCCGTTGGCCAGTCCTTTGCCGAGCGTCGCCAGGTCGGGCGTGACGCCGAAATATTCTTGTGCGCCGCCCAAGGCGTAACGGAAGCCGGTGATGGTCTCGTCGAATATCAGCAGGGCGCCGTGCCGATGCGTCAGGTCACGCACCCCTTCGAGGTAGCCGGGCTTGGGTTCCATTACATTCATCGGCTCGAGAATCACCGCAGCAAACTGGTCGCGCTGACTCAGCAGCAGTTCGTCGAGCGCGGCCAGATCGTTGTAAGGGAAGGCGTGGGTCAACATCCTCACTGCTTCTGGTACGCCGCGATGGCGGGCGGTCGAGCCGATGTACCAGTCCTGCCAACCATGGTAGCCGCACACGGCGACATGTTCGCGCTCTGTGTAGGCCCGGGCCAAACGGATGGCGCCGGCGGTGGCATCGGAGCCGTTCTTGCCGAAACGCACCATTTCCGCGCAGGGAACGGCTGCCACCAGAGCCTCGGCAACTTCGAACTCAAGCGCATGGGGCAGGGTGAAAAGAACGCCGTCGTCAAGCTGACCGCGGACGGCGGCAGTGACGTCGGGATCGTTGTAGCCCAGGTTAACGGCAGCCAGCGAATTGACGAAATCCAGATACTCGTTGTCGTCCACATCCCAGACATGGCAGCCCTTGGCCTGCTTGATGAAGTAGGGAGAAACGCCGAACGGATACTGGGTCTTGCTCTTGCTAAAGGTTTGCGTTCCGAGCGGGATGGTTTTGAGCGCGCGCGCAAGCAATGCTTCTGATTTTTTATATCGTTCAGACATATATATCCCTCAGGTTTTTTCCGCGCCAGTCGTCGCGTCCTTGACTAAAGATTTCAAATAGCCCTCATTGCGCTGGAATTTGGCGTTGATATTCATTAATTCTGGTCGGTGCTCTTCCAGGGACAGCACGTCTTCCATGGAAAAAGCCGGGTTATCAGGATACAGCGCTTCGTACACCCGGGTTACGAGTTCAAAGTCCTCGGGCTCATCGACGGTCCAGCGCAGGTGAGACAAGTCCTGCTGCTGCTTGAAGCATCCGGTTCTGAAACGATCAGGTTGTTGATGTATGAAAGGGGTGACATGTTCTCGTTGGGAGGGGAGAAAAGCCTCGCGCCAGGCATCTTCGAGGCAGGCAAAACGGAACACCTCTACGTCAAGGCCGTCGGGAAAAGTGGGCACTATGGTATTACTTGCATAATCATATCCTCCCTCTAAATAAAAACTAATCACCTGATCCAGAACCCGTGGATCAACAAGCGGGCAATCTCCGGTCAGGCGTACAACATGATCCGGATTAAATTCCTTTGCCGCCCAGTAGAAGCGGTCCAGCACGTCATCCAGACTACCTCGGTAGCAGTGGATGCCACTGCTACGGCACATTTCCTCGATCGGGTCATCGCAAATGGTTTCACTGGTTGCAACGACCAATCGATCTATCAAGCTTGCGCGGCATATGCGCTCGATCTGGCGTAGCAGCATTGGAATGCCAAGCAAAGGTTTGAGTACTTTGCCTGGCAAACGCGTCGAGGAAACTCTAGCCTGCAGAATGGCCAATATCATGGTAATAACCTTGCAGCGACTTCTGTAGCACTACACATGCCGCCCTGTGCGCGGAAGGGGTGGGCTGAATAGTCTGGGCCGGATGATCGTGGTTGAATGTAATTCGCGCAACTTCCGTATATGTCCCAAGTGCCCGGAACAGGCAGGCATAATCCTGCTTGTAGGTGTAAACATTTTCTCCTGGGCGATGGTGGTAAGGCCGTCGTTGCGGGAAGTCTGGCAAAAAGTCCCCAAGAATCAAAAAACCTTCGTCTCGCGTTACCCGGTCAACTTCCGCCAATGAAGTGGCCAGGGTTGCGCGATCTATCCAGTGGAATACAAAATTGACGATGACCAGATCAAATGTCCCTTCAAGAGGAAGATTTGCAAGGGTTCCGTGGTGCAACTGTAGGTGCGGATAGCGCGATTGTCCATCAAGGATGGCTTCTTTACTCGCATCGACCCCCACCAATCTGCCCTTGATCTTTTTTGACAGAGTATTGAGACGCCAGCCATTGGCACAACCCAGTTCTGCAACATCGCGAATGTTGTTTCTGTTTTCCAGCATGTCAAACATGCGCGAAGGCCAATCCACATGCTTTCCCAGTGCCGCTTGGTTGCGGTGGAACCAGGCATCGCCCTCACCACCAAAGAACACCTCGTCCTGGTTCATCCTAAGTTATCCAATTGGTTGGGTTCAAAATCGCAGCATCATTGAGCGCGAATTCGGCGTACTCTTCTTTTTGGAGAGGATTTTTTGACAGCATCAGAAGTTGCGCCAACTGTACACTGTTTTCCACACCGCATAGCACCACATCGACTTCGTCCAAATTACATACGAATGCAAGCGCGGCTTGTAAAGGCGTCACATGGCGTTTGCCGAGCATTTCACGGTAATGCTGCAAATGCTCCTTCACCGTTGCGAAATAAGGAGGAAGGCTGTCCGGTTCCATTAGCAATAACCCTTGGAGGAATATTGAGCGGGCATGTACTTCTATGCCCCGTTTTTTCAGTCGGCCAAGGTGTCCTCCATGCACCAAGCGCTGATCAAACACATTTACAGGAAGCTGGACAAGGTCGACGGGATAACTTTTCAATATTTCATCGATCTGCTCCCCAGAATAAACGGAGACCCCGATTTTTCTCACAAGACCCTGATCCTTCAAACTTTCCATGGCTTTATAAAGCGTTGCTCCTCCTGAAGCTAGCAAGTCATATGCATTATGGATCAACAGACCATAAACCGAGGTCTGTCGCAAATTCCGTAGTGATGCCTGGAACGTCTCAATAAGCAAGTTTGCGTCAGCCTTCTGGATTGTTTCCTTTCTATATTGCGGTGTTTTCGTCACAATCTTGAATTCGTGGTTCGGCGCCAAGACTTGGCCCAGAACCTTCTCGCTGTTTCCATACAATGTCGCTGTGTCCAGGACATGTACGCCCTCTGTGGCAGCAAATTCAAGAATTCTGGCCACTTCTTGCAGCGGCGTTTGTCCTCCCGAGTTGGAAATTCCGTATCGCAGGCCAAATTGAGCCGTGCCCAGACCCATCTTCATTGCAACAAGTTCTTCAAGGTAGACACAACAAAATCCTGTTCTTCCTCTGCCAGATTGTAGTGAAGCGGCAGGGTGATTGCCTCGCGGTAGTAATGTTCAGCTTTGGGAAAGTCGCCTGGCGCGAAACCCAGTCGGGAGTAGTCGGGTTGAAGGTGGACGGGAATGTAGTGGACATTCACGCCGATCCCGGCGGCACGCATGCCATCGAAAACCTGTCTCCGTCGTTTCGACGCCACGCGGACGACGAAAAGGTGCCAGGCCGAGTCGTATCCATGCAACTGCACGGGTAGGGTGATGGGCTGGTGCGCCAAGCGTTCTCGGTAACGCTGGGCCAGCGCGGTTCGCCGGGCAATGAAAGCCGGTAAGCGCTGCAACTGACTCGTGCCGAGCGCTGCTTGCAAGTCAGTCATGCGGTAGTTGTAGCCGAGGGCGATCTGCTGGTAATACCAAGGCCCTTCACTTTTCCCTTCCATTAACGCCGGATCGCGGGTAATGCCATGGGATCGGAGCAGGGAGATTTTTTGCGCGAGTCTGTCGTCGTTGGTCAGCGCCATGCCACCTTCGCCGGTAGTGATGATCTTGACCGGGTGGAAGCTGAACACCGTGATGTCTGAATAAGCACATGAGCCGATGGCTGTTCCGTGGCACCGTGCTCCGATGGCATGAGATGCATCCTCAATGATGCGGCATCCATATTGACCAGCCAGTTCGAAGATCGCAGCCATGTCGCAGGGCTGGCCGGCAAAATGAACGGGGATGAGTACCTTTGGCAAGCGTCCTTGAGTTTTTGCCCGATTGAATTTGATGGCTAGTTGTTCGACGCTCATGTTGAGGGTATTCGGATCGATATCGACAAAATCAATTTCTGCTCCACAATATCTGGCGCAGTTTGCCGTAGCGACAAAGGTATTGGGGCTGGTCCAGACGATGTCTCCCGGACCGACTTCAAGCGCCAAGCAAGCCAGATGCAGTGCCGCAGTGGCGTTACATACGGCAACCGCATGCCGTGCGCCGCAACTGGCAGCTACGGCGGCCTCGAACCGGAGGATCGCTGGTCCTTGTGTGAGCCAGTCAGACCTCAGCACATCGACGACGGCTGCGATGTCCTCCGCATCAATGTGTTGTCTGCCATAGGGGATCATGTGTTGCTGTTGAGGATGGCGATTTCGGTTGCCGTAAGGAAATGCGGATTGTTTTCGGACGAATACTTAAAGCCTTCTGGTACTGGTAGCCCCTGCTCACCCCGCGCGTTGACTCTATAGTCGTTTTGGACAATAAACCGGATCGATGGGGTGATGACGTAATGGTCTGTGAATTCCAGCGTGTGGAGGCTGTCGTCGCGTGAAATCATCAGTTCGTGCAGCTTTTCCCCCGGCCGAATCCCGATGATCTGGTACGGAAGTTTTGGGGCCATTGACGTCGCGAGATCGACGATTCTCACTGATGGAATTTTTGGTATGAACAGTTCGCCTCCAACCATGCGGCCGAACGAATCAATAACGAAGTCAACGCCCTTTTGCAAGGTAATCCAAAAGCGCGTCATTCGCTTATCTGTAATTGGCAGTTCCGTTGCGCCATTGCTAATCAGCTTGCGAAAGAAAGGGACAACTGATCCCCGTGAGCCGACAACATTGCCATAGCGAACGACGGCAAAGCGTGTTGGATGATTGCCGGAGATGTTGTTGGCTGCGACGAAGAGTTTGTCTGAAACCAACTTGGTCGCGCCATACAGATTCACCGGGCTGGCGGCCTTGTCTGTGGAGAGGGCGATCACTTTCTCGACACCATTTGCCAGGGCGGCATGGATGACATTCTCAGCGCCGTTGACGTTGGTACGGATGCACTCGGTGGGATTGTATTCGGCGGCGGGCACCTGTTTCAGCGCGGCGGCATGAACCACAAAGTCGACGTCTCGCATCGCTTGCATCAGACGTTCGCGATCGCGAACGTCGCCGAGGAAGAAGCGCATGCAAGTGTGGTCGAATTCCTGTTGCATGTCGAACTGCTTCAGTTCGTCGCGTGAGAATACGATGATCCGCCGGGGCTTGTATCGATCAAGCAGCATCCGGATGATTTTGTGCCCGAATGAACCCGTACCCCCGGTGACGAGCACTGAGCGATTGTTAAACATTTTCGACCCCTCGGAATTCGATTGAATACTACCTTTTACCTGATATTCCTGATTTGAGATTCGGGCAAATGGGGGAGGAAAGCTTCGCTATTCGGTTACGCAACTGCTTCCGGGTAATCCGGAGGAAGTCTATTCCGCTAGTTTGATAAATCAGGCAAAGACGTCGATGTTGTTGCCGAAGTGGGGCGGGTTGGAGGTGGCCTGCATAGACTGGGTAGCGGCTTGCACTAACTGCAAGGCCCCCTGCGCCTGAAGCTCGAGCGCCTTTTTCAGCACCGCCACGGACGCGGCATCGGCGGTGCGCGCCAGGGACATTTCAGTGGCAGCGGAAGCGATGGCGGTGACATCCATGTTGATTTTTCCTCAGTGGAGCAAGGTGGCTTAGGTTATTACGGCAATTCTTGGCGAAACATTAGCTGCGCAGCAACTGCAGGGCTAGAATTGGGACAGCTCTTGCTTGGGCTAACATGGCCGTGGAGGCTTGCTGCAGGATCTGGTTTCTGACCAAATTGGCTGTTTCGATGGCATAGTCGGCATCCATGGTTCGCGATCGGGCTGCGGAAACATCGATGTTTGATTCCTGCAGGTTGCGAGTGGCCGAGTCGAAGCGGGAAAGTTGGGCGCCAATCTCTGCGCGTTGCTTACGGACATAGTCCAGTGCGTCGTCGACG
Organism: Sterolibacterium sp.; assembly: GCA_028713555.1. Taxonomy (GTDB): domain Bacteria; phylum Pseudomonadota; class Gammaproteobacteria; order Burkholderiales; family Rhodocyclaceae; genus JACRAR01. The sequence continues at coordinate 191,055 of JAQTOA010000006.1, forward strand.
CGCAGCAAGGCGGCTCCGGCGGAAGCGCTTACATCGATGCTCGTGAGACCCAAGGCGCTGACGCTGACGGCGCCTACTTGCGATGTGATCGTCTGGTTTGAGTCTGATCCTACCTGAAACGCAAGGGAATTGGTTCCGGACACTCCGATGCCCACCTGCTCGAATACCGCCCTGAATCCTTGCAGTGCGGTTTCACCAACCTTGGTGCCTTGGTCATTGACGATCGTTTCTGCTGTCAGGGCGATGCCACCATCGGCATCCAGCCCTCCTACCGCACCGGTATCGGTGTTGGTGAGATCCATCTTGGTCTTGATGAAATCCAAGCCGTGAACTCTGAAATCCACGAGAAAACTGGCTTCGCCATAGGCCGAATTACCTGCGCCGGTGCCGAAGTAATGGTCGAATGCGCCGCTCAGTCCGGCCTGGTCTTGATGGTCGTGGAGGTAGACCATGAAGTCCTTGATGCCGCCGCTGGCCCCGGCGTCTTTGAGCTTCTGGTGAAGATAGCTCACGGCAGCATAACCTGTGGAATAGTGCGCTGAATCCAATGCCCAAGTGGGAGTGCCGCTGCCGTTGGCGATGTTGTTGACCAGGTTCTGGATATCAACGTCCCCTCCAGCGACCTATGCCACGGCGCCGCCGAAAATAGCCGTATGGCCTGTGTCAGCTCCATGCGCCTTGATAGCCAGTTTGATGTCCTTGCCGCTTGCCGTACTGGTGAGCCGGATGAAGTTCCCCGAAGCGCTGACAGTGACATTTCCGTTGAGCGCCCCATCAGCATTAATTTTGTTCTGCACGGCGGTGATAATTTCGGATTGAGTGGCGGCATTGTCACCAGCACCACTAATTTGACTGTGTCAATAAATCCGCCAATCTGCCGATAAAGAGATATCTTTGATCGACAGGAGACGGTGATGGAAATGTACGACGACTTGCAAAGATATCTTGATCATTTGTGTGGCGCATTGGGACAC
>JAQTOA010000007.1 GCA_028713555.1 Sterolibacterium sp.
GCCAGGTGCGCCGATGAGGACGGAAATCGGCTACGGGCTTCGCCCTTCGCCGCTTCCCGTCCTCATCAGAAAAAGCGGACAATTCACCTGCTACAGAACCGGACAAGTCTAAAAGCTCCCGACACAACCCCGGATGCCAGTTGACATACCATATGTGGTATAGCCATAATGTGGCATGTGGCGAATTGAAGAACACCGCCGAGTCGACAAACAGCTTTCCGGGTCTGTTCCCCTGGCGGTGTTGAAGCGATACGAGAAATGGAAAGATATTGCTCGTGTTTCTGGCCCGCCGGGATTGCGGGCCATCACGGGATTTCATGACGAGGCTCTGTCTGGGGAGTGGAAAGGTCATCGCTCCTCTCGCCTCGGGCTCCAGTGGAGAGTGATTTACCAAGTCGTCGCTGATGTTTTGTTGATCCAGGTTGTCCAAGTTACCGCCCACGATTATCGGAGACCCTGATATGAAGAACTTTCGTCCTGCCAAGAAGCGTGTTGAGGTTTCTGTCGGCGAGTCCGTCCGCATCTTGCGCGAACTCCAAGAACTGAGCCAGACCCAACTTGCCGAGCTTACCGGCATCCCTCAAGCGACAATTTCCGCTATTGAGAATGGCCGGGTCAATCTCGGTGTAGAACGCGCAAAGGTTCTTGCCCGTGCGCTCAAGTGTCATCCCGCTGTACTCGTCTTTCCAGGCTGGGAGGTTCCACTTGAGGCCGCCGCATAACCCTTCGGTCAACCGGACGCCCGGCAAGCTGCGCTTGCCGGTACCTGTATCTGCCACCGCCACACCGCCGGGCATCGAGTTAGCTTTTGTCACCGAAGATGTTTCGTCCGCCTATGCCAAGGCAGTCGAGGCTGGTGCCGTGCCACTCCATGCTCCCGAACGTAGAGGTGACCGGCGCTGCGCGGCCTTATCGCGCAGCATCCAGCGACTGAAGGGGTCGAGGTCGACCGCCAGGTTGTGTTTTTCCACGCGACGCGCAAGACTGGGCGTTTACCACACGCTTTACTTGGTAGCTTCCTCAAGCTTCTTTCTTTGTTCTTCACCCTGCTTCTCGATCACATCGCCGATATCTCTGGCGTTGTCCAGAGTCTGTTTCTGATCCTTGATCATCTGCGGGGGTGGGGGCAATGGTTCATTTTTTGGTTTGCTATCGCAGCCAACAAGCACTGTGAGCGCGATCGCCAAGATTAGTTCGAGTTTCATTGCCCTTCCTCCCAAGCCCAGGTTATTTCCTCGTTACCGTCTTCTTGCTTGCGACAATAGTAGTGCAAACCATGCTGAACTCAGTCTACGCTGTCTGATACGCCGATCATGATATGCGATAATCAAACTGAAATTGTTAGCATCGGCTACCAGAGGTATATTGCACCCAGTCAACTCCAGGTACCCCGAAGATTTTAGGTTCTTCTGCGGCACGGTGCGCGTCCCAACCTTCATAGGACTTGCTGATGACTGGCCCCTCTGAACTTTCTGCCCGCGAAATCTGGATCAGGCTGCTGCTTTATCCCAGCCATACGCTGCCGACCGCAGCCGCCCCGGTGCTGGTCGGCATCGGACTGGCTCTTCGCGATGATATCTTCGCTCCAATACCCATGCTGATCGGCTTTTTGGCGAGCTGGCTGATTCATGTCGGCGGCGTCTTCAACGATAACCACGAGCTGCTGCGCCGGCATCCGAACGTTCCGGAGCATCCGGAGCTGCTGCAAGCTCTGCAAACCGGGACGCTGACTTTCGCGGGTCTGCGCAACGCGATTCTGGTCTGTTTCGTCCTGGCCGCGTTGACGGCGCCTTACCTTCTAAGCGTAGGCGGAACGTCTGCATTCGTTATTGGCATTGTCGGCGCGGCTTCGGGCTATTTTTACGCCGGGGGGCCGCAGCCGTACGTGAAGCATGGACTGGCAGATCCCATATTCTTTGCCATGTTCGGCATCGTCGCGGTCGTCGGCACTTATTACATCCAATGGGCCGCCTTGCACGGGATGGCTTCCCACGGCCTCGACGCCTTGCTGCAGCTGCCGTGGGACATCTGCCTGATCGGGCTGCCGGTGGGCGCGCTGGTGACCAACGTGATGCTCATCGACGACATCCGCGACCGCCACTTCGATGCCGTGAAGGGCTGGAACACCTTCGCGGTGCGCTTCGGCCTGAGTGGCATCCGCAGGGAATATCTCGCACTATCGGTTTTTGCCTACATGCTGCCGCCGGCATTCTGGCTCTGGCTCGGCTGCAGCGCCTGGATTTTTCTCCCGCTGCTGACCCTGCCCTTGGCCTACAGGATATGGGGGGCGGTAAGCACGCTCGATCAGACCAAGGACCTGCTCATGATGTCGCCCAGGGCCTCCTATCTTGCATTGACTTACGCAGCCCTCCTGGCTGTCGGCGTCGCCGTGCCCTTACATTGAGAAGAACGCCGCCTAGAATGGTGCGGCGCTCTAGGATTTCGGCGACTATGCCAACTGCTGCATCAACGAATATACCGAAAGTACCCAATCAACTGTTGCAACTGCAATGAGGTTCCTTTCATCTGCTCAGTCATCTGGTTGACCTCGGCTATGGCGGCGGATGTTCTTTCTATCCCGGTCATTATGTCTTGTACCTGCACTGCGATTTCGTCGCCGGCAGAGGATTGCTGTCTGGTTTGATCTGCGATCTTCTGCGAGATTGCCTCCACTTCTTCCCCATGATGAATCACCGAATCAAGGCCCTCGCGGGCTTTGTTCATCGCGGTATCGGTCGTGGAGACATGCGCCCCGGCGGCTCCCATGCCGGAGACCGCAACCTGGGTGATGTGCTGAATTTGATCGACGCTGGCGGATATCTCGGCAGTCTGCGTGGTGGCATTCCCCGCAAGCTTTCTGACTTCATCCGCAACGACGGCAAATCCCCTGCCTTGCTCACCCGCTCTCGCCGCCTCGATGGCGGCGTTGAGGGCCAACAGGTTGGTCTGATCTGCAATCTCCTTGATGGCTTGGGTAATCCGTCCTATGGCAGAAATGGACTGAAACAACTCGGCCATCGTCTGCTCGGCGTTCTTCACGGTCGTCACCACGTTCTGCGATGCCTGCTGACTTTCAACCATCCGTGTCGACGCATCATTCAGCAAGACTCGCGATGCCTCGACAGACTGCGCCGCCACTTGCGCACTGTCAGTCACTTCATGAACCGAAACCACCAGTTGCTCAACCGCTGCCGCAATGCGGCTCACCGCGCTGGACTGGAGATCTGCCGCATTGCGCGTCTGATTCATTTCGGCGGTAAGTACGGTGGCGTCTCGTCCCACCCCATTCGCCGCTTCGGCGATCTCCGCCAACATGGATTTCAGGTGGGTCTGCATGGTGACGAGGTTGTCGTTGAGCTTGCCCAGCTCATCAACGCGATCCAATGGAATGGCATCTGTAAGGTCACCCTGAGCGATGTGATCGAGTCGTCCGACGATGCGGCCGATGATGGTCATAATCTGGGTCTTCATCGTCAGCAACCAGATTCCTGCCGCAATACTGGTAATGCCTAGAAATTCCAGTATGCGATCCGTCATCGTCTGAGAAAGATCAATGGTTGGCCCCAGCAAATGCGCTGCCGTACCGATGAGTTGGGCCACCAGGAGCCAGAGTATGAGACCGGTCAGCTTGGCGTCCAGAGAAATACCCATCCACTTCGATGGCTTGGGAAGATTAGCCTGGTTGCTCTTGAGCTTCCGGTATAAGTCCTCGGCTTCCACTACTTGTTGACGACTTGGCTCGGTCCGCACCGACATGTAACCGATGGTCTGGTTATCCTTTCGTACCGGCACGACCAAAGCTTCGACCCAGTAATAGTCACCGTTTTTGCTGCGGTTCTTGACCAAGCCGCGCCAAGGGCGGCCCGCCTTGACGGTCCGCCACAAGTCCTCAAATGCCTGGGGCGGCATATCGGGGTGGCGAACCATGTTGTGGCTGTTGCCGATCATCTCGTCGCGCATAAAGCCGCTGATGTCGAAGAACGTGTCGTTACCATAGGTGATGATGCCTTTGAGGTCTGTTCGGGACACGATGTAGCGCCCCTTGGGGAACGGAACTTCGACTTGGGTGACTGGAAGGTTGGTCTTCATTGCGAGGTCTTTCCGGTTGGAGTTCCGGGAAATTATGGCGCGCCGCTACCACGCTATCATACGCAGAACGGAATTAGAACGGCAACAATGTTTGCAGCCAGAAGCGCTTGAACTCGCCGCGGTTCTTGACATCGAAGTCTTGCTGATACTTCGTAGTAACGGCGAAGCGCGGGGAGAACCGGTAGCTCAGGAATGGCCCGATTGAGTTTACGCTGCCACGGTTGCCGATGCCGCTGCCGATGAGTCTGCCATTGGTCGCCGATGTCGGTTGTCCGTTCAGTTCATCATCCGTCGTCTGGCGAAATAAATATCCCTGTAGGCCGACGGTCATGGCTGGCGACAGCTTATAGCCAGCGTTGTATTCCAGCGTGAGTTCGTCGCCGGATTGATAGCTGTTGTCCTTGTTCCTGGTGTTTATTCCATAGCGCAGCTTGAGTCCGATGGCAGTTTCGGCGGATGGCCGGTAGGTCAGCGCGTAAGCCGGGGCGAACTGCCAATAGTTGCGCCCGGTATTGACTCTGGCGTTGACATCGTAGGCGCCTAGCGGAGCGACGATTTCCAGGCCCACGGAGTGATTGATGTTTTCACCTTTCCAAGCCAGGCGCAAGGGGGTAATCATCGGATCGGTCATTCCGAAGCGGTTTCCGCTGGTGTCGGGTAAGGCGCTGGAAACCTGTTTTTCCAGATCGACAGCGGGGAACGGCAGCGCCAACGCCGATTCGACGCTGGCGCCGAGCAGCGTCGTGTTCCAGACATATTGCATGCGATAGGAAATGGTATCTGCGGTCAAGCGATAGCGCGCCCAGCCAAGATCCTGTCCCGAGTTGCCCTTGAGCGACGAGGCTCGTGCGTGGCTGTAATAGGCAAGGTTGTAAACGCCTGGCGGCAGCATGTCGCCGTAGCCGAGTTCCACCCCGACCGGGTAGGAACTGCCGCCCTGTTCCGTTGCTCCGGCCAGGCCGCCATGCAACACCAAGGCCGCCAATGCCAATGCGATGGTTCCGCAACGAAAGTTGAAACGGTCAAGCAAGAATGTTTGGTTCATGTTCGGATTCTCCTGGTTGATTTCGAAAGCGTCCCTTGGCGGACGGAGTCAGTCAGCGGAATAACCGTGCCTGGCAACTTGATTCCCTGTCCTTCGCTTGCGCCTGCCTGTGAGTCTCCATGGAGCATTTCTTGTATCCTGAGTTGGTACAAGGGGGTCAGCTTGATTGTCGCAAGCAGCCCGACGACGAGCAGCGCGCTGGCGACATAGAAGATATTCTGCATAGGCACGTCCTTCGCAAGCATGGCCCCGCCGACCAGCGGTCCGATGACCGATCCGACACGCCCGAAGGCGAAGCAGGAACCCACGCCCCAGGAACGGATGTAGGTCGGGTACACCTGGCTCTCGGTGGCGATGATGCCGAACTGCAGCGCGATCAGGCAGAATCCCGCCAGGCCAACCAGCCCCATGACGACCGACTCGGGCAAACCGGGAACCCCGATCAGACCCACCGCCGGTATGCTGATCGCAAACAGGACAGGCACGGGAATCAGGCCGAACTTATCCACCGGCCGCATGATCGCCAGCACGCCGACGAACCCGCACAACATGAACAGACCTGTAGACATCGCCGCGCGTTCGACCGGAATCCCGGTGCTTGCGAGCAGTACCGGCGTCCATTGGTTAACGAAGAAGAACACCATCAGGCTGATGACATTGGCAACCCAGAACAAGGGTGTGATCCTGGCCAGCCGGCCATCGAGCAGATCCTTGAAGGCAAACTTGGAGGCGTTCGATTCGTCGCTCAGGACGAACTGGGCGCCCACGGGAACCCTTGTGCCGGGCGCGAGCTTATCAAGCACCTCAATCAGTTCGGCGCGCCGCGCGGGTTTGAGCGAGAGAAATTTGAGTGACTCCGGGAAAACGAATATCGCCAATGTGCCGACCAGCAGCGGGGCGATGCCGCCGGTCCAGAAGATGACCTGCCACCCGTACGTCCCCATGAACATCGAGGACACCAATCCGCCCAGCGCGCCGCCCAGCGCCACGCCGACAAAACTCAGCATGGTCATGCTCCCGCGGATGCGGCGTGGGGCGAATTCGGTATTCAGCGCAATCGTGATGGGCAGCACCCCGCCGATGCCGATGCCGGCGATGAAGCGCAAGGCCATCATCGAACCCAGCGAGTTTGCCCACACCTGGGCCAAGGTGAACAAGCCAAAAAAGAATGCGCCCAGGATGACCGAGGCCTTGCGTCCGTACCGGTCTCCCAGGTAGCCGAACAGCGGCGGGCCGAAAAGTCCGCCCAGCAGACCGGCGCTGAACAGCAGGCCAAGCGCCGACTTGTCTACGCCCCATTCCTGAATCAGCAAAGGTGCGATATAGGCGATCGAGATATTGTCGTAGCCGTCCACCAGCATCAGCAGGAACGACACGCTCACCACGGTCAGGTGAAACGAGCCGAATTTCTGCTTGTCGATGATAGTGGCAATATCTATGCTTGTTGTCATTATTCTCTCCCGTCATTACCTGAAAATTAAGCTCTGCCCGTCGGATGCCAACGGGCGCCGAGCAATTCATCCCGCTCCAGTTCTTCGAGCTGGGTTTCGATTTCGTTGATTTCGCCGTCGAGTTCCGGCAACAGGACATCCTGCAATGCGCGCACGCGACGCACCGAGCGCCGGTATTCCCGGTAGAGGCGCGCGAGGTTTCCCGACATCGCCGCCATGACCGCGAGCTGCTGCATCAGAACCGAAAATGCCGCGCGGCAGTCTTCTGCCTCCAGTGAAAAATAGGCGGGCTCCGATGTTGCCACCAGTTCGCGCCTGGCGCTGGCTTCCAGCAGCGGTACATTGAGCAGCAAACGCCGCTGCACACCCAGCGTGATCGACTCTTGCGGCGCCGCCGGATAGCATTGCAACCCTTGCAGCCCGTGGCACCTGACCGCCGCCGCCAGGGCTGCCGCAGCTTGCGACTGCAAGGCGCGCAGCCTGCGCTTCGCTTCGTCGAAGCGGCGCAGTTCGCGCAGCATGGCACCGGCCAGCAGCAGGCATTTCTCGTCCAGAAAAACGTAGCCCTCGCGCATTGCCTGGCGTTCCTCGGCCAGGGCGATGGCTGCGCTTCTGGTGGCAGTGATGTCGCTCATCACTAGCGCTCAATGTATTGCGCAATCTGTGCATCGGAAAGACGCGCAAGCTCGGATTTCGGCAATCCGCGCAGCAGCCGCCAACCGATTTCCATGCTGTCCTCGAGTGTCCGCGCCGAGGTCTGCTGCACCAAATCCTGCTCGAAGCTCGCACCGAACGCCAGGTATTTTCGGTCGATGTCGAGCAGCCCTTCTTCGCCCACTACGCTGGACAGGACCCGCGCCTGAACTGCTCTGGCATAGGAGGCATAGAGTTGGCTCGAAAGCGTCGGGTGATCTGCGTAGGTAGCGCCTTTGCCAATACCGTCCTTCATCAGTCGCGACAGGCTTGGCAGCACGCCGATGGGGGGATATATCCCGGCGCGATCCAACTCGCGCGAGAGCACGATCTGGCCTTCGGTGATGTAGCCGGTCAAGTCCGGTATCGGGTGGCCGATGTCGTCCGACGGCATGGTCAGGATAGAAAGCTGAGTCAGCGTCCCCGGCAGTCCATGCACGCAGCCGGCGCGTTCATACAGCGTGGCCAGGTCCGAATACAAATAGCCAGGGAAACCCTTGCGTCCCGGCACGTCGCCTTTTGCCCCGGACACCTCGCGCAGCGCCTCGCAATAATTGGTCATGTCGGTCAGGATCACCAGCACATGTTTGCCTTCGACAAAGGCCAGGTACTCGGCGGCAGTCAGCGCGAAGCGCGGCGTCAGCAGCCGCTGGGTACTCGAATCACTGGCGAGGTTGAGGAACAGTGCCGCGCGTTCCAGCACCCCGCTGGCCTCGAAGCTGCGCCGGAAATAGTCGGCGCTGGCGCGAGGGACGCCGATCCCTGCGAACACGATGGCGAAATCTTGTGCCCCTGCGCCGCGCAACCTGGCATGGTTGGCAATTTGCACCGCTAAACGATCGTGCGGCAATCCGCCACCGGAAAAGATCGGCAGCTTTTGCCCGCGCACCAAGCTGTTCATCAAGTCCACCGCCGAGATGCCGGTTTCGATGAAGTCGTGGGGCCGGGCGCGGGCAACCGGGTTGAGCGGTAGCCCATCGATGCGGAAGTTGCGGTCAATCGCGATCGGCGGACCACCGTCAATCACTCTGCCGACGCCGTCGAAGACCCGACCCAGGACGCCGGGACTCAAGCCGAAATGCAAGGGTTCGAGAGTGAAGCACACGACCGTGTCGGCAAGCGCCAGGCCGGCGCTGGCTTCGAGCAGCTCGATGGTCAGGAATTCATCGTCGAGCGCGGCGATGCGCCCCAGACGAACCCGGCCGTCGCCGCCTTGGACCGAGACAGCGTGGTTCAGGCCGACCTTGAGCGTGCGCCGCAGAAACAATAGCGGCCCGTCTATGCGGGTCGCGGCACCGGTAACAAGTAGCCTAGGCCTCACGTTTTGCTCCAGTCAATGCGACCAAGTCAGCGAACTCGCTTTCCATGCGGAGTGAAAGATCGGCAAATGCCTGAACATCGTCCTCGGCGATATCCTCGCCCATGCGTTCGAGCCGCCTGACAATCTGCATGGCGGTGATCGCTTCGCAGGAGACCCCTTTGGCCAGCGCGACCTCCGCCGCTGCGATGAAGCGCGTGATGCTGCGCATTATCCTGGCCTGGCGTTGCGGCCCGCAGTAGCGATCGGTTTCGGAAAATGCCGACTGGCGCAGAAAGCCTTCGTTGACCAGTTCGGCGCAGAACAGGATCAACTGCTGGCGCGCGGGCAGCGCGTCCTTGCCGATGATGCGCGCCATGCGCTCAAGGCGCGCCTGTTCGTCGAGCAGGGTGAGGAAGCGGCGCCTCAGTTCGGACCATTCGTTGGTCGGGGCATCTCCGTCCGGCACCAGATCGGCATAGATTTTTCCCCACCATCCTCCCAGGTCGAGCGAGTCCTCGGAGTAGGATTGCAGCGGGTTGATCGCGGGATAAAAACGCGATTGCGCACGCTTGACATCCAATGCCCAGAAACTGCGCACCTGGCGCTTGGTATGGCTGGTGACCGGCTCGGAGAAATCTCCCGAAGGCGGGCTGATCGATGCCAGCACTGTCACCGAGCCTGTGCTTCCTGCCAGGGTCTTTGCTTTGGCGGCGCGTTCGTAGAACTCAGCGATGCGGCTCGACAGGTAAGGCGGATAGCCGCCTTCGCTGGGCAATTCACCGAAGCGCACCGATACTTCGCGCAAGGCTTCGGCCCAGCGGCTGGTCGAATCGGCCAGCAGTGCGACGTGCAAACCCTGATCGCGGAAGTACTCGGCCACCGTGACGGCACTGTAGATGCTTGCCTCGCGCGCCGCCACTGGCATGTTGGAGGTGTTGGCGATGATGACCGTACGCTCCATTAAGGGGTGCCCGGTACGTGGGTCAGCCAGACGTGGAAATTCGTCGAGGACTCCAGCCATTTCATTGCCGCGCTCGCCGCAACCGACATACACGATTACGTCGGCGCTGCAGGATTTCGCCAGCACTTCCAGCAGCATGGTCTTGCCGGTGCCGAAGCCGCCGGGAATCGCCGCCTTGCCGCCGAGCGCCACCGGGAACAGGCTGTCGAGGACACGCTGACCGGTGATCAGCGGCTCGTCGGATGGCAGCCATTGGGCAACCGGGCGCGGCTCGCGCACAGGCCAGAAATGGCTCATGGCGATGTCGCGATGGGTGCCGTCAGCAGCGCGCAAAGTGCATACCGGCAGATCGTCCGCATAGCGGCCTGCCGCCTGGATGGTCGCCACTTCGCCCGCGGCGTCGGGGGGGATCAGACATACCTGCCTGATCCCCGATTGATTCACTGCCTCGCCGAACACTGCGCCGCCAAGGATAGATTCCCCCGGGCGCAGACGCGGCGTGAAATCGAACTCAAGCGGGACTTCGGCTCTCACGCCGGGTTCGACATGGTGTGTCGAAGCGCCGGCCAGCGGCCGCAGCAGCCCGTCGAAGATGCGGCCAAGCAGCGCGGGGCCGAGCGTGATACCGAGCAGGCTGCCGGTGCCGGTGACTTCCACGCCCGGATGCAGCCCCGTCGTATCCTCGTAGACCTGGGCAACAATTTCGTCGCCTTGCATGCGGATCACCTCGCCGAGCAGGCCACGCTCGCCGACGCGAACCGCCTCGCGCAGGCGAAACGGCCCTTGCGCGCGTGCCCGCAGCACGGGCCCGCTGATCCAGGAGATGCGGGCGATGCTCATAGCTCCCGCGCCAAGTAATACAGCAGACGCCCCTCGATCTGCGCGCGATCGGCGAGCAGTCCATCCAGCGACGCATCTAGCAGGTTCAAACCGCAGACGACGCGGATTCCTGCGGACAACCCCGGTTCCGTCTCGAAGCGCGCATCATCGATGCCGTGCGCCTGCAACCACTGGCTTGCCTGTTCGCACGCCAAAACAGGCCAATGTTCCGGATGCCGGATCACCCATCCTTTGGCGGGAAAGGCCAGCAGCGCGATTGAAAGATGATGCTCTACCCAGGCAGCATGTCCTGCTGGCGTCTCCCAGCGCTCGCGCAGCGCTTGCCCCAGCCTGGGCCAGGCTTGCTTGAGGACGGCGACAAGGCGTCCTTGCTCGCGCATCCGGCGCATGGTAATCAGCTTTGCCTCGGCCACGGCAATTTCGGCCGCCAGCCGCTCATGCTCGGGAGCAAGCATGGCACGCAGATCACTCCTCGCTGCGGCATGCGCTGCCTTGAGGATGGCACGCGACTCCGCAGACGCCTGGGCAAGCAGCGCTTGGCAGTGTTCAGCGCGGTAGTCCTCGGCGATCTTGAGCAAGTCCAGCGTCTTTTGTTCGAGCTTCACGTTTCGAGGCCTAATACTCGTCGCACCTTGTTTGCCGGCTCGCTCGCAAGCTGGGTCCCGTCCCAGTCGGGAACCACCATGACCAAAGGGGAGAGCAACGCCAGCGCGGTTTCGAGCGCCACGGGCGGAATGGCCTTGGCGCAACGCGAGCCGACCAAGACTATGCGCGCCTCTTGAAGCGCTTTTTCGAAACAGCCGGACTCGTCGCCGGGTCTTGGCACGCGAGCGTCCACGCCAGCGAGCCGGTACCCTGCAGCGCTCAGTTCATCACCGAGAAATATGCTCAACACGGACACGGCAACTCACGCCAATCGGTTCAGAATCAAGACCGAGACAATCAAGCCATAGATCGCGATACCCTCGGCAAGGCCGACGAAGATCAGCAGCCTGCCGAAGAGGTCAGGCTTTTCGGCAAGAGCGCCGATCGCTGCGCTGCCCAGTCGCGCCACGGCATGGGCGGCTGCGGCCGTCGAAATCCCGGTCGTTGCCGCTGCGCTCGCCATCGCCCAGCGCCACACCTCTGGCGGCAAGGAATTGGCTGCAGCACCTTGTGCTGCGGCTTCCCGCATCCAGATCAGGAGTACTGCGGCAATACTGCCCAGCACTGCGGCGAACACAGCCATGGCCATGGAAAACTTAAGTCCTTGGGACATTTCGGATCTCCTCAGGTAACCCCGAAGGGGGAGGCAAGGGACAGAACTCTCGCCCGGTGGTTACAAAAAACCGTGTGAAGAACTCAAAAAGGACGAGGCGGGTGGTTTGAATCGAGGCCACCAGCACCTCGATGACAATGATCAGGGCGTTGCCGGCAAGCAGCAACAAAATATAGCCGACGCTGCTGTCCACATCCTTTACCATGGACACCAAGGCGCTCGACAGCCCGGCGTGCGCCAATGCAAATGCGCCAACGCGGACGAACGACAAGGTGTTGATCGCGATCTGTGCGAGCTTCTCGAGAAGTTCCCCCATAGCGGCGAACACTGCGCTAATTCGCCGTTCCTGCCACAAACTGCCGAAGACTTGAATGCCCAAACCCAGGACAACCAGCACTTGGCCAGCCGGGTGCAAAATGGCAAGCAACAGGCCAACGTACAACACCAGGAATCCCGCGTCGCAGCGCAGCCAGTTCGCCAGCCTTCCCCGCCAATAGGCTTCCAGCCCGGTTAGGGCCAGTCCTAGCGTAAGCAGCGCACCGCCAAAAGCGATCGGCACCAGCAGCACCGGCAGGGGGTCTTCGAGCGGATCCATCCACAGCGCCGGAACCGCCCCGTGCATGCCGCCCGCTGCACCGAAAACGAAACCGAACGCAGTCGTCGCAACGCCGCCTGCCACCAATAGGCGCAGCATCGGCCAACGCCACTGCAAGGTCAGGCCAATCGCGATGAGCGCTAGTCCCTGGAGCACGTCGCCAAACATGTAGCCGAACAGGATCGGCGCCACGAACACCAGCAGTCCGCTGGGATCGGTGCTGAAGCGACTCGGCATCCCCACCAGGCGTGCGAAGATTTCGAAGGGTTGGATCCAGCCGGGATTGCGCAGGATCAGCGGGGGTTGTAGTTCTTCCGGCGCTTGGGGGAAATGCACCACGGCACGGGCGCGAGAACGCTCCAGACAAGTTGCAAGTCCTCCGGTATCGCTGGTCCAGCCGGTGATGCGCGCGTAAATATTGTTGATTGCGCCGTTCGACGGGGTTCCGCCTGGCTGTTCGGCCGCGGCTACCTGATGGATTGCAATCGGCTCGATTTCCGCGCAGCCGGCACCGGCAAGCGACTCGAGTACCTCGTGGGTGTCGTTGGCCGCCGCGATGATTTCGAACCAGGCAGCCGGTTGTGGGCGGATCATGATGGAATAATTCCCTTGCGCGCCAGGTCATGCTTCAATAACCCAGCGCGCAGCCGCTCTATGTCGAGTGCGGCGAATGCGATGTGGATAAATACCGCCACAGGACGCAGCACCGAACACCGGAACAGGCTGCGTAGCTTGCGCAGAAGCTCGGGGTGGCCAATCGCCGCCGGTTGCTTCATGGCGGCATCGAACAGCTGCACAAGATTCTCGAGTAAAGCCGTATCGCTCCAGCCAGGCCAGCGCTGGCGCCACTCGTCCAGCCATGCCTGGTAAATTTGTGAGGGGCCAGGGCTGGCAGGCAATACCGGCTGGCCTGTACCTTTAAACGACCTCCCCATGAAGGCGCGGCAGTCTTCACGCAACATGGTTTCGCGGGTTGTAGAATCGGCTCGGGCATAGACTTGCAGCACTGGATCGTCAAACATCCAGGGCAACGGTGTTGCGCCGCGAGCGAGATAACAAAGCGCCGGCAAGTCCACCAGTCCACGCGACCACAGCAGTGACGGTTGCCAACTGGCAGGTACCCAAGAGCTAATCTCGGTAACGCTCTCGCGCCAGCGTGCACGCAGGACGATCTCTATCTCGTGGCTGTCGGCACGCGGCGCGATTCCCGCTACCCACCTCCGCAACCCGGATGAGCGGGCGATTTCCAGAGCGGCGGCAGGCTCCGGCACGGTTTCCAGCTTCTGCCAGAACGACTCGTCCGGGCGTTCACCGAATCGAGCCTGCAACCTGGACAGAGCGTAGTCCATGATTCAGCTCGACTCTGAAATACCGGCAAGTTCCTCGGCGATGCGGACAATGGCGCTGTCGAGTGGTGCGGAGGTAGAACCATCCGTAACCATTTCGCCCTCCAGCGCCACCATTTCGCTGTTGATCTGTGCTTGCCGCAGTTGCGCTGCGGCTGTCATTCTTTCGTGAAGGCGCTTGATCCTGGCCTCTGTGCGCTTATGCAACTGCTCGGCGCGCAAAGAACTTTCGGCGACCAGTTCTTGCATCTGATGCTTGTAATGCTCAACCTCAGCGAGCGCAACACGTTCCGCTTCCAGTACCAGGGAAGCGGCGTCTCCGCTTGGCGCGGGGCACTGGTTCGGTTGTTCAAACGATGGCAGCATGCTCAGAGTATTTGCATCCACATCGAGGCTGCGTTCCTGGCGGCACCTCAGCCAAAGTTAATTCGTACGGGTATCCATACGAATGCAATCTACCCATTAATGAGTAGGTTGGATATACACAAAATTCAGTATTTTGATGTAATGGAGAATAGGTAGTCTGAGACCCGCAGGGACGGGGCGATTCTGACCCCATGGCGGCTTTACTTGCTCCTGACGTGTAGCAACCACACGTCGCTTCATTGAGAACACACTCGAGCATTGATACGGCGGCGACTGGCAAATTCAGCCGAATCAAGTATTGACGAGAATAGCTAAAAATGTTGCATATAAACCAACCATGTTATATATTTAACAAATATTAAAGAGAATACGCCCCAAAATGAAATTCCTGGCACTCTTCATCACACTGTCTACCAAACAATCCGCAGGTCGCATGCGAGTCTGGCGTGCCTTGCGAGCGCTGGGTTGTGTCACGTTGCGCGATGGAGTCTATGTGCTGCCCGAATCGCCACGGCATGTTGCCGCCTTGATGCAGGTTGCCGACGACGTGAAGAGCGTACGGGGTACTGCCGATCTGTTTCTTTTGGATGGGCGCGACGACGTCCAGCACGGTCAGCTGGTTGCCCTTTTCGATCGGACGGCGGATTACGCGAATCTGCTGAAGGCCATCGGGGCGGCGGACGCCGGTGCCGCCAAGGCCCTGCGCACCCTGCGCCGGGAGTTTTCAGTCTTGTCCGCCATCGATTTCTTCCCCGGTGAAGCCCGGCGTCAGGCTGAGGATGCGCTCGCAGCGCTCGAAGCTTCTGCCACGGGCGAACCCAGTAACGTGTCCGGTCAGATTCGGCGTCTTGCCGGCGCCGACTTCCAGGGAAAAATCTGGGCAACACGCAAGCATCTATGGGTCGACCGCATGGCATCGGCTTGGCTGATCCTCCGTTTCATTGATCGCAAGGCCAACTTCATCTGGCTCGACGACTCAAGGCGCTGCCCCAAGAAGGCGCTGGGCTTCGACTTCGACGGTGCCGCCTTTACCCATGTCGAAGGCTTCGTCACCTTCGAAGTGCTGGCCTCCAGTTTTGGCCTGAACAGCGACCCGGCCATCGCCCGCATTTCGGCCATCGTGCATTGCCTGGACGTTGGCGGCGTCCCGGTGGCGGAAGGGGCGGGCATTGAAGCCGTGCTAGCCGGGGCGCGATCCACAGCAAGTAATGACGACAAATTACTCATTGAGGCGAACCGCCTGTTCGATAATCTTTACCAGCACTACCGGCAGGAAAGCTCACATGAGTGACGCTGCCATCCCCGCCACGTCGCCCCCGACGCCTTCGCTTAGCGAGGCGTTCAAGTACTGGCTCAAGCTCGGCTTCATCAGCTTTGGTGGTCCGGCCGGGCAAATCTCGATGATGCACCAGGAGTTGGTCGAGCGTCGGCGCTGGATTTCCGAACACCGCTATCTCCACGCGCTCAACTACTGCATGTTGCTACCGGGTCCTGAGGCGACCCAACTCGCCATCTACATCAGCTGGCTGATGCACGGCGTCAAGGGCGCTCTGACTGCCGGCGTGCTGTTTTTTTTGCCCTCCTTTATGTTGTTGTCGCTGCTGGCCGGCATTTATCTTTCGTTCGGCGAGGTACCAGCAGTGCAGGGCATCTTCTATGGCATCAAGCCGGCCGTGGTCGCGGTGGTACTGTTTGCAGCCTGGCGCATCGGTTCGCGGGCGATCAAGAACGAGGTCCTGTTCGGCACTGCCGTATTGGCGTTCGTCGGCATCCTGTTCTTCGACATCGATTTTCCATGGATCGTGTTGGCGGCCTCCATTCTCGGCGCTGTCGGCGGCAAACTGATGCCGGCGAAGTTCACGAGCGGCGGCCACGGCGCGTCAAACAAGGCTTATGGCCCGGCGATCATCGACGACGATACCCCGCCGCCGGCACATGCCAGATTCTCTTGGAGCAAGTTCGTCGCCACGACCATCGCCTGTCTACTGGTATGGGTCGTTGCCATGGCTACTATCGCCGGCATGCCGGATCTGTGGAACATGGGCGAATTCTTCACCAAGGCCGCCTTCCTCACCCTCGGCGGTGCCTACGCCGTGTTGCCGTACGTCTATCAGAATGCGGTTGAACATTTCGGCTGGATTACCGGTCCGCAGATGATGGACGGCTTGGCACTCGGCGAGACGACACCGGGACCGCTGATTATGGTGGTAACCTGGGTTGGCTACCTTGGCGGCGTCAGCAAGTCGGTGTTCGGCAACCCCGTTGCGGCGGGAGTGGCCGGCGCCACCGTGGCGACCTTCTTCACCTTCCTGCCCAGTTTCTTCTTCATCCTCGCAGGCGGACCGCTGATCGAGGCGACGCGCGGCGAACTCAAATTCACTGCGCCGCTAACCGCCATCACCGCTGCCGTGGTCGGTGTGATCCTCAATCTCGCGGTGTTCTTCGCTTGGCACACCTTCTGGCCGAAGGCGACGGCAACCGCGCCTTTTGGCGGCCCATTCGACGCCATCTCAGTTGCCATTGCCATCGCCTGCTTCATCGCCCTGTGGAAATACAAGGTCGATATCATGAAAGTGATTGGCGTTTGTGCCGCACTCGGCCTTGCCCTGTCCTTCCTGAAGTAACTCCATTTCTAATTCATAAGTGAATTAATAATCCAAGGCCACGCAACGATAGAGTGGACACGTTGGTGATCGAGTTGCTGGGGCGCTTGGTTTTTCACTGTGCCCAGCTTACAAGTCTGTGGGGGTCATTGTGGTGGGCTTTGGGTGGAATTGCCGAAAATAAAGAAAAAGGGTTTCCGGCGATTGAACGGAAACCCTTGGTGTTATTGGTCGGGACGGAGTGATTCGAACACTCGACCCCTTGCACCCCATGCAAGTGCGCTACCAGGCTGCGCTACGCCCCGACTGGGTCAAATTATACCAGATCGCTTCATGGAGAACTCTCGCCGAGGCAGGGATTCGCAAGCTTCAAACGCGCAGAAATTCTATGATGCTGGCAAGTTCGGCGCGAAGCGGCAGAGCGACTGCGGGCAGTTGTTCATGCGCTTCGTGTGGCACTGTTTTTCCAGCGGGTTCTTCGAGTCGATGGCGGGCGCCGCTGATCGTAAATCCTTCCTGGTATAGCAGTTCGCGGATACGTCGCACCAGCAGCACTTCGTGGTGTTGGTAATAACGACGGTTGCCGCGTCTTTTAACCGGCCTTAACTGAGTAAATTCCTGTTCCCAATAGCGCAGTACGTGCGGCTTGACAGCACAGAGCTCACTAACCTCGCCAATGGTGAAATAACGCTTGGCCGGAATAGGTGGCAGTACGTCTTTACTGTCTAGCGTTGCCATTGCTGTCGAGCTTCAGGTTTTCAACGGTAAGCTTGAGCTTCTGACTGGCATGGAAAGTGACGACACGGCGAGCAGTAATAGGAATTTCCTCACCGGTTTTTGGATTTCGACCAGGTCGCTGCGGCTTGTCACGCAACTGAAAATTGCCAAAACTGGACAATTTCACGCTGTCGCCTTTTTCCAATGCTGTTCGGATTTCTTCGAAGAAACTCTCGACCATGTCCTTGGCCTCACGTTTGTTCAAGCCGACTTTTTCGAACAACAGATCAGCGAGTTCCGCCTTGGTCAATGTCATTGTGCCCCCTGGATTCTTGTTAGCGTGTGTTTATGATCGCAATGCTGCAGAAAATTTCAGTACCGCGCATTCAGTCAAGCGTTTGACTGCTTCATCTGCGTCGCTGTCCGCCAAAGTTTTTTCAGTATCTTGCATAACTATGTGGAAAGCAAGGCTTTTTTTGTTCTGCTCGAGTCTTTTCCCTTGGTAAACATCAAACAATTCGATGTGGCGCACAATGGCCGGTGCCGCTTCGCGCAGTGCTTCGAGCAGGGGCGCCAAAGGTTGGTCATGGGCCACCAGCAGCGCCAGGTCGCGTTCCACCGAGGGGAAGCGGGAAACCGCACTATAGCTAGGCAGCAACTGGCTGGTCAGCGCCGCCAGTTCGATTTCGAAGATGATCGGTGCAAGGTTGCCCATGCTGGCCAACTCGTATTTTTGAACCCATTGCGGATGTACTTCGCCGATTATGCCTACTGCTTCATCGCTGAGAAAAATGGTTGCGGCGCGGCCGGGATGTAAAGCCGGATGCTTGAGCTTCTCAAAGCGCAATCGTTGCGGTGTGAACAAAGATTCGATGTCAGCCTTGACATCGAAGAAATCGACGCTACGCGTAGTTTCGCCCCACTGTTCGGGTGTGGCTGGGCCAGCGCATAGGCCGGCAAGTCGCTGCGGCTGATGGAAGCCGGCGACCGGTTCGGCCGTTGTGGCGCGCAGGAAACAGCGGCCGATCTCGAACACTTTGACACGCCCGGTGCGGCGCTTGAGATTGAAAGCGAGCGTGGCGATCAAGCCGCCGATCAAGCCGGAGCGCATCACCCCCATCTGGCTGGCGATCGGGTTGGAGAGCGCGATCGGCGCGCTGTTGGCGTAGAAATCGGCTTCCCAGGCGGCGTCCACGAAGCTGTAATTGACCACTTCCTGGTAGTCGCGTTCGGCCAGTTGGTGACGCAATTGCATCGGATTGCGCCGCTCTTCCGGCAGCGGCGACATGGCCAGCAGGCCGCTTGGCGTGGGCGAAGGAATGTTGTCGTAGCCGTGCAGGCGGGCGATTTCCTCGATCAGGTCTTCCTCGATCTCGATGTCATAGCGGTAGGACGGGGGCGTGACAACAAAGTCGTCCGCTTCGCGGCGGATCGGGAAGCCGAGACCTTCCAACAGTTTGCCAATTTGCGCCACGCTGAGCGGGATGCCGAGGAGTTTCGCGGCGCGCGCGCTGCGCAGCTTGACCGGTGTGCGTTGCGGCAGGTCGGTCGGCGCGACGGCTTCAACCACCGGGCCGGGGCTGCCGCCGCAGATATCGAGGATCAACTGGGTGGCGCGCTCGATGGCGGCGCGTTGCAGTTCGAAGTCGACACCGCGTTCGTAACGATACGAAGCGTCGCTGGCGAAGCCCAGATCACGCGCCTTGCCGGCGATCGCGGCAGGGGAGAAAAAGGCGCTTTCGAGGAACAATTCGGTCGTCGTGCCGGATATGCCGCTGTCTTCGCCGCCCATGATGCCGGCCAGCGCCAGCGCGCGGCTGCCATTTTGCTCGTCGGCGATCAAGGCCGTGTCGGCGTCCGGCGTGACGGTCTGCTCATTGAGCAGCTTGAGTTGCTCGCCGGCCTGCGGGTAGCGTACATGAATGCTGCCCTTGAGCTTGGCATTGTCGAAGGCATGCAGCGGCTGGCCAAGTTCGAGCATGACGTAGTTGGTGACGTCGACCAGCGCACTGATCGAGCGAATGCCGCTGCGCTCGATACGTTGCTTCATCCAGTCGGGCGATGGGGCCTGGGCATTGACGCCAGTGACGATGCGGCCGCAATATCGCGGACAGGCTTTGGGCGCATCCAGCAACACCGGGCGTTGATGGTCGTGCGCGGCGGGTATGGCGACGATCGCCGGCAAACTCAGCGGTGTCCCGCTGAGTGCCGCCACCTCGCGCGCGATGCCTTGCAGGGAAAGACAATCCGCGCGATTCGGGGTGAGCTTGAGCGTCAGCAGCGTGTCATCGAGGGTCAGATGGCTGCGAATGTCTTGCCCGACCAAGGCATCGCCGGCGAGAGCCAGCAAACCGCCGTGATCCTCGGATAGCCCGAGTTCGCGCGCCGAGCAGAGCATGCCGCTGGATTCAATGCCGCGCACCTTGGCTTTTTTGATGTGGAAGCCGGGCAACTTAGCGCCGATCAGGGCGCAGGGCACTTTCATGCCCGCTGCCACGTTGGGTGCGCCGCAGACAATTTGCAGGGGTTCGCCCAAGCCCGCATCGACGCGGCAGAGTTTGAGCTTGTCGGCATCGGGATGTTTCTCGACCGCCAGCACCTGGGCGACGACGACGCCGGTGAAAGGTGGCGCGACCGGCCGCATCTCCTCGACTTCCAGGCCGGCCATGGTCAGAAGGTGAGCCAATTCCCCGCTGGCGAGCGGCGGATTGACCAGGGTGCGCAACCAATGTTCGGAAAACTGCATGATTAGATCGGTCCGTTCAAGCGCTCAACAGAATTGCGAGAGGAAACGCAGATCATTTTCGAAGAACAGGCGCAGATCGTCGATGCCGTAGCGCAGCATGGTCAAACGATCCAGACCCATGCCAAAGGCGAAGCCGGAATAGCGTTCGGGATCGATGCCGCCATGGCGCAGGACTTTCGGATGCACCATGCCGCAACCGGCGATCTCCAGCCAGCGGCCTTCCATCGCGCCGCTCATGAAGGCCACATCAATTTCGGCGGATGGTTCGGTGAACGGGAAGAAGGAGGGGCGGAAGCGCACCTTGAGATCGTCGCTTTCAAAAAAGCGCCGCAGAAAATCGGCGACTACGCCCTTCAGGTCGGCAAAGCTGACGTTCTCGCCGACCCACAGGCCCTCGATCTGATGGAACATCGGCGAATGGGTGGCGTCGGAATCGACCCGATACACGCGTCCCGGAGCGATGATGCGGATCTCGGGCATCTGTTCGAGATGGTTGTGCTGCGCCACATGGGTTTGCATGTAGCGGATTTGCACCGGGCTGGTGTGGGTGCGCAGCAGCAGGCCGGGAGCCTTTTCGAGATAGAAGGTGTCGTGCATCGAACGCGCCGGATGATTCTCCGGGGTATTCAGTGCGGTGAAGTTGTACCAGTCGGCCTCGATCTCGGGACCGTCGGCGACCTCGAAGCCGATGGATCGAAATAGTTGTTCGATGCGTTCCAGCGTGCGCATTGCCGGATGCAGGCCGCCGCGTCCCCGTCCGCGGCCAGGCAAGGTGATGTCGAGCGCCGAGACATCGAGCTGGGTCTCCAGCGCGGCGCGCTTGATGGCTTCGCGCCGGGAATTCAGCGTTGCTTCGATTTGATCCTTGGCGCGGTTGATGCTGGCGCCGGTGGTGCGGCGCTCGTCCGCGGGCAATTTCCCGAGGCCTTTCAGCAGTTCCGTCAGCGAACCGCTCTTGCCAAGGTAACGCGCCTTGGCCTGTTCCAGTTGGGCAGCGTCGGTGATCCCGGCAAACTCGGAAGTGGCCGCAGCGATCAGTTGCTCGATGTTAAGCATAAGGAAGAATAGGGCGGGAAGGAGGTATCACCTTCCCGCCCTATCTCAAGTTACGATGCGACGTTCGAAGTCAAATGCGCTTTGGCCTGGTTCGCAATTGCCGCGAAAGCCGGTTTGTCGAACACCGCCAGATCGGCTAGCACCTTGCGGTCCACTTCGATGGCGGCTTTCTTAAGGCCATTCATCAAACCGCTGTAGTTCATGCCCAGTTCGCGGGCGCCGGCGTTGATCCGGACGATCCACAGGGCGCGGAACTGGCGTTTTCTCTGGCGACGGTCGCGGTAGGCATACTGCCCCGCCTTCATCACCGCTTCCTTGGCGATACGGTAGACGTTCTTGCGCCGGCCGCGATAACCCTTGGCGGCGTCGAGAACTTTCTTGTGGCGTGCGCGCGCCGTTACTCCACGCTTTACTCTTGGCATGTCATGATCTCCTTAAGCGTAGGGCAACATTGCACGGACGGATTTCACGTCGGCGGCAACTACTGCGGTTGTCCCGCGCAACTGGCGCTTGGACTTGGTGGTTTTCTTGGTCAGAATATGGCGCTTGAAGGCGGAAGCGCGCTTGATGCTACCGCCGGGGCGAACCTTGAAGCGCTTTTTGGCGCCGCTTTTGGTCTTCATCTTCGGCATCGAAGATCTCCTTTTTTAACATGGCACCGGGTGACCTTCGCTATGAAGGCACTTGGATGACCCGCAGCCACTTGTTTCGTCCGCCTCGTCTTCAAAGAAACTTTCCAACGCGGCAGACGGATTCGCTACTTTGCTGCAACTTTCTTGATTGGCGCCAGCACCATGACGAGCTGACGACCTTCCATCTTGGGGAACTGCTCGACTACCCCATGTTCCAGCAGATCTCCCTTGACCCGTTCCAGCAGGCGTATGCCAAATTCCTGGTGGGCCATCTCGCGGCCGCGAAAACGCAAGGTAATTTTCGTCTTATCGCCTTCGTGCAGGAACTTGATCAGGTTGCGCAGCTTGATCTGGTAATCGCCTTCGTCGGTACCCGGCCGGAATTTTATCTCCTTGACCTGAATCTGCTTTTGCTTGAGCTTGGCGTCATGTGCCCGTTTGGCTTCTTGATACTTGAACTTGCCGAAGTCCATCAGGCGGCATACTGGGGGCTGCGCTGTGGGCGCAATTTCTACCAGATCCACACCTTTTTCTTCAGCGAGAGCGAGCCCTGTATTTAGCGGCACGATCCCAAGTTGTTCGGCATCCAGCCCAACCAGACGAATCTCGGGGGCGTTAATCTCATTGTTGACGCGGTGCGTCTTCTCTAGGGCGATGGTTCAGTTCTCCAAATAAACAAAAAATCAGGCCGTCGCGTGCCTCGCACCGCGTACGCCTCGTTCCTGCATCAGGCGTTGGATCAACGATTCGGAAGACATCCGCCCGAGATCAAGATTGCCACGGGCACGCACGGCGACCATCCCCGCAGCCTTTTCCTTGTCGCCTACGACGACGAGATAAGGCCGCTTCAGCAAGCTATGCTCGCGTATTTTATAGTTTATTTTCTCTCCACGCAAATCGGTTTCGACGCGCCAGCCCGCCACGCGGAGTTTTTCCGCCACGCTTTCGGCGTAATCCGCCTGGGCTTCGGAGATATTCATGACAACCACTTGCACCGGCGCCAGCCACAGCGGAAAGGCGCCGGCATGGTGCTCGATGAGGATGCCGATGAAGCGCTCGAGCGAGCCGAGTACCGCGCGATGCAGCATGACAGGAGTATGCCGGAGGTTGTCCTCGCCGACGAATTCTGCGCCAAGTCGCCCCGGTAGGGAGAAATCCAGTTGCAGGGTACCGCATTGCCAGACGCGTCCCAGGCAATCCTTGAGCGAGAATTCGATCTTCGGGCCATAGAAGGCGCCTTCGCCGGGCTGCAACTCGAATTTCAGCCCTTTTGCCGTCAATGACTCGGCCAAAGCTGCTTCGGCGCGGTCCCAATCTTCATCGGAACCGATGCGTTTGTCCGGCCGGGTCGATAGTTTGACGAGAATTTCCTCGAAGCCGAAATCGGCATAGACCTTGCGCAACAGGTCGATGAAGGCCAGCGACTCGGCTTGCACCTGGTCCGCGGCGCAGAAGATGTGGGCATCGTCCTGGACGAAGGCGCGCACCCGCATGATGCCGTGCAGCGCCCCGGAAGCCTCGTTGCGATGGCAGGAACCGAATTCGGCCAAGCGCAGCGGCAAGTCGCGGTAGCTCTTGATGCCCTGGTTGAATATCTGGACATGACCAGGGCAGTTCATCGGTTTCACCGCATAGTCGCGATTCTCGGACGAGGTGGTGAACATGCTTTCGTGATAGTTCTCCCAGTGCCCCGATTTTTCCCACAGCGCGCGATCCATCACCTGCGGCGTTTTCACTTCCCGGTAGCCGTGTTCGCCGAGCAGACCGCGCATGTATTGCTCGATTTCCAACCAGATTCTCCAGCCATGCGGATGCCAGAACACCATGCCGGGCGCCTCATCCTGAAGATGGAAAAGGTCCAGTTGGCGGCCCAGTTTCCGGTGATCGCGTTTTTCCGCTTCCTCCAGCATGTGCAGGTAGGCGTCAAGGTCTTCTTTCTTGGCCCAGGCAGTGCCATAGATACGCTGCAGTTGCTCGTTCTTCTGGTCGCCGCGCCAGTAGGCACCGGCCAGTTTCATCAGCTTGAAAACCTTGAGTTTGCCGGTGGATGGAACATGTGGGCCACGGCAGAGATCGACAAAGTCGCCTTCACGATACAGCGAAACTTCCTGATCCGCGGGAATCGCAGCAATCAACTCGGCCTTGTAGTTTTCCCCGATCGATTTGAAGAACTCGACCGCTTGGACGCGCGGCCAGACTTCGCGGGTGATCGGAAAATCCTCCCTGGCCAGTTCTGCCATGTGCCGTTCGATGCGCACCAGATCTTCCGGAGTGAATGGGCGCTGATAGGCAAAGTCGTAATAGAAACCGTTTTCGACGGTCGGGCCGATCGTCACCTGCGCATCGGGGAAAAGCTCCTTGACGGCATAGGCGAGCAGGTGGGCGGTCGAGTGGCGCAGCACTTCGATGCCATCGGCATCCTTGTCGGTGACTATGGACAGGCTGGCGTTGTTCTCGATGCGATGGGAGGTGTCGACCAGTTTGCCGTCGCAGCGACCTGCCAGAGCGGCTTTGGACAAGCCGGGACCAATCGAAGCGGCGACTTCCGCCACCGTTACTGGCTGCGGGTAATTGCGCTTGGAACCATCGGGCAGAGTAATAGCCGGCATGATCAATTTTTCCGATAGACGTAGCAAGGCGGCAATTAGGACTTAAAGAGCACCTTGCCTGGAACGAGTGCTGTTCTTATCGCTGCAAATGTTTCGCCATGAGTAGACCCGTGCATATGAGGTTGCTTGCGGGCAAAAATAGGCGTCGAATTATAACAAAATAAGCTCAGTAAGCTGGCGAAGAGTACACGGCGTGCTTGAATCCGAATGTAGAATGGTTATTGGAGTATCTTGCAAACTGCGCGCTGGTTTGAGCGTGTTGGCTTTATAGAGCTAACAACACTGAAGGCTAATATGGAAACAGACAAGGTAAAACGCAAAGTCAGGGTATTGATTGCAGATGACGAGCCCCATATCCGCAGCTTGATTGATCTGATCGTCACCTCACTTGGTGCGCAGGTGATCGCCGAAGCCGCGGACGGGGAGAAGGCGCTGAGCCTATACAAAGAGCATCGGCCGGACATGGTCATTCTCGACATCAACATGCCCAAGCTGGACGGCATTTCTGTTTTGAAGCAGATCATGGCGATCGACTCCCGGACGTTGGTACTGATGCTGACTTCGCTGAATGCGCTGGATGTGGCGAAGGAGTGCATCGACAACGGCGCATGGAACTACATCCTGAAGAACACGACTGCCGAGGAATTACACAAGGCGATCAAAGAGACATGGGGGGATTACATGGCGGCGATCAGTGCGAGCAGACAATCGTGAGTTGCAATCACACCAATCCGGCGGGTTACCTCTTCTGCGGTAGCTGCGGCGAAGCACTTGATCCCGGGCAGTGTCGCTGCGGGTTTGTTGCTGCAGCCGGCGATGTGTTCTGTGGTCGATGCGGTACCAGCCTGGTTTTAGATGTAGCGCAGGGACAAAAGGGAACCACCGATGTCGACCAGCGCTTCGACCTCGAATTTCTGGCGCAGCAGGCAGCGAAAGAGAATAAATTTCTGGAGACTACGCACAAGGTGCGTGTAACCCAGGATGACATCCGCAAATTGCTGTCCACGCGCAGAAAGAGGTTTTAATCATGGAACTCACCGAGTCGCTGATTGCCCGCTTTCAGGAAAAGGCGCAAGTCCCGCCGGTGCCGCTGGCGGGAATGATCAGAGCGGCCAAGAACGATGCGCTCGAATTTGTACAATTCCTGATCCAGGACAGTTACCTGGACCGCGATAGCGCCGGCGAACTGCTGGCCGGCGAACTCAACCGCACCTACGTTAACCTGAGCAAGACATTGTTTCAGGATGAGGTGGTCTCGCTGTTGACCGGCCAAATTGCAGCAAGCTACCACGCCATCCCGCTCTATCACCTGGGCAAGGCAGTGACAGTGGGAATGGTCAACCCGAATGACCTGGAGGCGGTTGCCGCGCTGGAGAATCTGCTGATGCAGCCAGTCAGCCCGGTCTTCTGTTTCAGGGACGAGATCGACTCGGCGATCAAAGTTAACTATCAAACTGTCCATCATGTTGATGACCTGGTGACCAGCTTCGATCTGAAGATATTCCATGGTGGTCAGCTCAGCGAGGTGGCTCTGGCCAAGCTGCTGGATTCCAAGCCGATGGTTGACCTTAGCGATTCGATCATCCTGCTGGCTCTGAAGGAGCGCGCCTCCGACGTCCATATTGAGCCGAAAAAGAATGAAGTGGTGGTGCGCTTCCGGATTGACGGCATACTCGTAGACCGGCTGTTTCTGCCGGCGGAGTTGGGATTGCCGCTTGCCTCGCGCTACAAGATAACCGCCGGGATGGACATCACCGAGCGACGCAAGTCACAGGATGGCAGACTCAGCTTTAGCTTGCCGATGAAGAACCTGGACTTGCGCATCTCCTCCCTGCCGGTGATGCACGGCGAGAAAGTGGTGATGCGCATTCTGGGGTCGTTATATAGCAGCTCCATCCTGAATCTGGACAAGCTGGATTTCTCTCCCGAAGTGTTGCGACCGCTTAAGACCACTTTAAAGCATCCGCAGGGGATATTGTTTGTGACGGGGCCAACTGGCTCCGGCAAGAGCACCACGCTGTACGCGGCGCTGAACTTCATCAACACGCGCGATATCAACATTGTCACCATCGAGGATCCGGTCGAATACGACGTGCCCAGCCTGAACCAGGTGATGATTAATGAGAAAGTTGGGCGCGGCTTCCAGGAAGTGCTGCGTTCGGTGTTGCGCCAGGATCCGGACGCGATTCTGGTGGGTGAAATCCGCGACACCGAGACCGCGCGTATTGCTGCACAGGCGGCGTTAACCGGCCATCTGGTGCTGACCACCTTGCACACCAACGATGCGATCCAGGCCACCACGCGCTTGCTTGAGATGGGCGTGGAGCGCTTCATCGTGGCGCCGTCCATCATCGGCGTGTTGGGGCAACGCTTGGTGCGTAGATTGTGCGAGTACTGCAAGACCGAGCAGCGTCCCGAGCCGGACGAGTTACGCCAGTATTTCTATTGGCGGGAGGGGGCCGAACTGCCGGTGTTCTACCAAGGCCCCGGATGCGAACACTGCGGTGGCACTGGCTATGCCGGCCGCCTGGCCATTCATGAATTTCTTAGAGTGACGCCGCAGATTCGCGAGGCCATTTTGCGTGAGCGCGATTACGATGAGATCATGCGAATTGCAGTGCAACAGGGATTTCATAATCTGCGCTATGACGGCTTCAAAAAGGCATTACGTGGGCTGACCTCATTGGATGAAGTGGTCCGCGCCACGGCAATACTGGAAGACGAGAGTTAGCATCGATGATGCGCCGGCCATGGTTGATCCCCGCAATCGTGCTATTGGCGGGGCTGGGCGCCACATATACAGTTTGGACGCTGGGCAAGAAAGACCTGCGTCAGATTCAGCAGGAAAAACTCGAGTTTCGCGTCAACGAAATTTCAGACAACATCCAGTCGCGCTTGAAGAGCTATGAACAGGTGCTGCTGGGTGCCTCCGGCCTGTACGCCGCTTCCCGCTCTGTCGAGCCGGAGGAATTTCGCATCTATGTCGACAAGCTTAAGCTGGGAACGAACTTTCCCGGCATTCAGGGGGTAGGCTTCAGCCAACTCATTCGACCCGCAGAAAAATGGCACCACATTGAGCGGGAACGCCGCCAAGGTTTCCCCAATTACGTCCTGAGACCTACTGGCGAGCGGGAGATCTATACCGCAATTATTCATCTGGAACCGTTTGATTGGCGAAACCAGCGCGCGTTCGGCTTCGATATGTATTCCGAGCCGGTGCGCCGGGTGGCCATGCGCCAGGCTTGGGAAGAGGGATCGACGGTCATCTCCGGCAAGGTGACGCTGGTGCAGGAAACCAATGAAGATACTCAGGCCGGTTTTCTCATGTATGTGCCGGTCTACCGCAATGGCGCGCGTCTGGACCACGCGGGAGATCGTCTTGCCAATCTGGTGGGTTGGACCTTTTCACCGTTTCGCATGAACGATTTGATGAAAGGCGTCCTCGGCAAGAAATATGGCGAAACCAAGGCCACTGTCGATCTGGAAATTTATGACGGCGGCGAGATAAACCCGAAAAACCAGCTCTATGACAGCAACCTGGTCGAGCAAGGCAGCGAGACCGCTTACGGTGCTTTTCATGCCAGCCGGAAAATCGCGTTCGGCAAGCATGTCTGGACGGTCATGGTGCATGCCCTGCCGGAATTTGAGCAACAGGCGGCTAAAGATCAACTGCATTTGATCAGCAACGTCGGCGTTACGCTCAGCATATTGATCGCGGCATTGGCCTGGCTACTTTTGAATGGCCGCGCTCACGCCCTGGCGCTGGCGAAAAACATGACCGTTCTGTTGCGCGAGGAAGAAGCTAAACTTAGAAAATTGAGCGGTCTCAACCAGGCCATTCTCGACAGTGCCAATTACATGGTGATCTCGACCGGTACCGATGGCGTGATCCGCACTTTCAATCGGGCGGCTGAGAGGATGCTTGGCTACCCTGAGGAAGATGTCGTTGGCAAAGCAACGCCAGCGATTTTTCATGATGCGCAGGAAGTAATCCGACATGCGAAGAATCTGTCCCATGAACTGGGAGTGCCGGTGGCGCCTGGGTTCGAGGCATTTATCGCCAAGGCGCGCCTGGGTCAGGTAGATGAGTGCGAATGGAACTATATCCGCAAGGATGGCTCGCGTTTTCCGGTGCTGCTGTCAGTCACCGCGTTGAGAAGTGAAGACGGCAAGATCACCGGCTATCTCGGTGTCGGTCAAAATATTGAGGAAAGCAAGCGAGCCCAGGAGAAACTGGACAATTTGCATAAGGAAATGCGGCTGCTGCTGGAATCGACCGGCGAAGGTATTTATGGAATTGATATTCATGGGCACTGCACGTTCATCAACGGCGCTGCCGCTCGCATGATGGATTACGAAGTGGCGGATATGCTCGGAAAAGACATGCACGAGTTAATTCATCACCAGCATGTTGATGGCTCCGCCTATGCAGTGGAGGATTGTCCCATCTACCAGGCACTGCGTGACGGACAACACCGCAGGGTGGAGAGCGAAGTATTCTGGCGCAAAGGCGAAAAGCCGCTGCCTGTGGAATATGCATCATATCCGGTCGTCGAGGCCGGTGAAATAACCGGCGCCGTCATCACCTTCTCCGACATCACTGAACGGCGCAAGATTGAAAAAATGAAAAGCGAGTTTATTTCCACCGTCAGCCACGAATTGCGCACGCCGCTGACTTCGATCCGCGGCGCGCTCGCCCTGCTCGCCGGCGGCGTAGCCGGCGAACTGTCAGCCACGGTGAAGCCATTGATCGATGTTGCGCACAAGAACAGCCAACGCCTGATCCTGCTGGTTAACGACATCCTTGACATGGAGAAGATCGAGGCAGGCAAAATGGAATTCGATATCCAGCCGGTCAAGCTCATGCCGTTGTTGAAACAAGCGCTGGATGGGAATCGTGCCTATGCGGAACAATTCAAAGTGAGCTACGAGCTGGCGAGCGAAATGCCTGAGGTGATGGTGAAGGTGGATGCAAATCGTCTGATGCAAGTATTCGCCAATCTGTTGTCGAATGCTGCCAAGTTCTCACCTCCGGGCGGCAAGGTGTCGATTGCGGTCGCCCGTGTTGGCCAACGCATTCGCGTGGCAGTAATGGACAGCGGTTGTGGCATTTCAGACGAATTCAAGAGCAGAATATTCCAGAAATTTGCTCAAGCCGATGTGTCCAATACGAGCAATACTGGCGGAACCGGACTTGGTCTGAGCATCACCAAGGCGATGGTCGAGAATATGGGCGGCAGCATAGGTTTTGATTCGGAACCCAACGTGCAAACCACTTTTTATGTCGATCTTCCGGAATGCCAGGAAGAAAAAGACCATTGAAAGAATTACCCGGATTAAATGGCAGCGAACAAGGCCGTATAGACCATGAAAGCCCGCTATCTGAGTTGTCTGCAACTTCTTCTGCTGACATTCTGGGCGTTTTCCAGCAGTGCCGCTGAAGTTCAGCAGCTATCTGCAACATACACTTTCGCGGTGGTGCCACAGTATGGTCCTGCTCAATTGCACCGGGAATGGCTGCCACTCATTCAGCGCATCTCGCGAGAAAGCGGGATTAACCTGGAATTAAGAATAGCCGCTTCGATTCCAAAATTCGAGGCGGAGTTTACGAAAGGCAAGCACGATTTTGCCTACATGAATCCATACCATGCCATTATGGCCAAACATGCGCAGGGTTATCTGCCACTGTTACGCGACAGCCAGCAACTCACCGGTATTCTGCTGGTGCGACGCGACAGCCCATACCATTCTGTGCGCGATTTGAACGGCGAAACCATTGGATTTCCGGCGCCGAATGCGTTCGGAGCTTCCCTTTATATGCGCGCGCTGCTCACCGAAAGATTTAAGATAAATTTCGACTCCCGCTATCTGAATACGCATGCCAACGTTTATCGGCATGTCGCCCAGGGCAATGTCGCAGCAGGCGGAGGGGTTAACCTCACCTTCAATGATGAAAGCTCGGAAGTTCGTGGGCAACTGCGTGTTCTGTATCAAACCCCAGGAGTCGCGGCTCATCCGGTTGTTGTTCATCCGCGCGTGCCTCAGCGAGTCAGGGAGGCAGTGACAGCAGCCTTTCTGTCACTGCAGCACGATGCTGCTGGTCGGCAAATGCTCAAGGAGATTCGTACCCCCCAACCAGTCAAGGCGAACTATGAACAGGATTTCTATGCTCTGGAAAGGCTGGGTATCCAGAAATACGTGGTTCCGGAAAATGAATAGCAGCACGCCAGAGCGCGAGCCTGACACAATGCGGTTGGGGGATGGCTATTACGGTTGGCTGCCGCGCAGTTTGCATGGGCAACTGATTCTATTCACAACACTGTCGCTGGTTGTGGCGGTCCTGGGATTCGGCGGCTATACCGCAAGCAAGCAATCGCAGATGGCGGATGATTCGATGACGGCGCAGATGGCTGCACTCGCCAAGAATCTGGCCGACGTCAGCGCCAACTATATTGTGACCGAAGATTTGAGCGCAATCGAAGACGTTGTCACTCCTATCGCTAGCTTCCAGAACATTCTTTCGATTCTGGTGGTTGATGCTAACGGCAACCCACTAAGCGAAATGCTCAACCAGGAGGGGGTGATCAATCCGCACTACGGCGGCGAACGCATCAAGTTGCCAGCGGATGCAAAGCCTTTTATCCAGAACAAAGATGGGCTTTTCTTTGGCTGGAATCTCCACTTGGCACCGCACGCAGCAGCCGAAGCATGGCAACCCGTTACGGCTGGCAATTTGCTGGGGTGGGTACGGATTACTTATAGCCTGGACAGCGTGCATGAGATCATCCGGCAAATCTGGAAAGATGCCATGCTGTTCAGTGGGTTAGCTATCGGTGCAGCGCTCACCCTACTGGTGATCATGTTAAAGACCCCGATGCAGGCGTTAAGGTCGGCAACTCGATTTGCCGAGAATCTGGACGAAAATCTTGGCAAACACATGCCGGTATCTTCCGCAACTGTCGAAACTAAAGCGCTAGGCAGCGCATTGAATAGCGTTTCCACACGCCTGCAATCCCAGGAGAAGCTCCTACAGGAAAATGCCGGGGTCACTCGGCTCATTCTCGACAACGTGATTGATGGCATCGTCACTATCGACAAGTTCGGAATGATCCAATCATTCAACCAATCTGCTTCCACCATGTTTGGTTATGCCGCCAACGAGGTGATTGGTCGCAATATCAAGATGCTGATGACCGAGACCTATTTCGACGCTTTCGATACTTACCTCGAACATTACCGCGCCAAAGGCACAGCGGAAATCATTCGCTCAGGGAACGAAATGGAAGGATTGTGCAAAGATGGCAGCACCTTCCCCGCCGAACTGGCGGTGTCGCATAGCGCCAGGCTGGGCAAGCCGCTGCTGATCGGCGTCGTTCGCGATATCACCGAGCGCAGGCGCGTGGACAAACTGAAAAGTGAATTTGTCTCCACCGTCAGCCATGAACTGCGCACACCGCTCACCTCGATAAGCGGTGCGCTGGGCCTGGTTACCGGTGGTGCACTGGGCGAAATTCCGGGACAGGCAAAACAATTGCTGGATATCGCCTACAAGAACAGCCTCCGCCTGGCCCACCTGATCGACGACCTGCTGGACATGGATAAGCTGATCGCCGGGAAAGCGTCTTTCGACCTCCAAGCACAAGCGCTGATGCCGCTGCTGGAGCATACCCTGGAAGCTATTCGCGCTTATGGAGACAGGTATCAAGTGCGCTTTGCGCTGCTCGAACGAGCTGACGATGCGCAGGTGCGTGTGGATGGTGGACGGTTGCAACAAGCATTTGGCAACTTGCTTTCCAATGCGGCCAAGTATTCTCCTCAGGGAGGTCAGGTCGCAGTCGCCGTGCGCCAAAGCAACGGAAAAGTACGCGTGGAAGTGATCGACCACGGTCCGGGCATTCCAGATGAATTTCGCGAGCGAATTTTCCAGAAATTCACCCAGGCCGACTCGTCGGATACCCGAAGCAAGGGTGGTACCGGGCTGGGCCTGGCCATCAGCAAGGAAATCATTGAGCATATGGATGGACGCCTTGGCTTTGATTCTGAGGAAGGCCAAGGCGCGTGTTTCTACTTTGAACTGCCGGTGTGCGCAGTAGACTAGTAGAATGATCTGAACCTGCAATTCGCTTGCTTTGTTCCCGGGGGAGAGAAATTACGGAGAACATCATGAAAATGCCCAAGACCACGCATCAATTGTTGCGCCAGCCGCATGAGATACCGCGGCAACGCTTAGGAACTCGTATGGGAAAGCCCAGGACGGTTGTGGTGATAGACGATGACAGCATGATGCGCCAGATGCTCAGGCTGATTCTGAGCGGCGATAACTACGTAGTGGTAGGCGAAGCCTCCAATGGCGACGATGGACTAGACGTTTGCAACAGGCTGAAACCCGATCTGGTGCTGCTTGATATCCTCATGCCGAAAATGAACGGTCTGCTGGCGCTGGAACTCATTCTGGAACAAAGTCCCGCCACTAAAGTCATTATGGTAAGCGTCGAGGCGAAAAAGGATACAGTCGCGGAGGCTATCAGGAGGGGTGCTTGCGGTTTCGTCGTCAAGCCACTTAATCCGGCCAGTGTGCTGGATAGGATCGAAAGTTGTTTCAAGGGAGAGGCATAGCCATGGCAGACAAATTGACGCGCATCCTGTATGTGGAGGACGAACCAGATATCCAGATGGTAGCGCGGCTGGCGCTGGAGACGCTGGGCGGCTTCACGGCGGAAGTATGCAGTTCCGGCAGTGAAGCGCTGGATAAGGTTGCGGCTTTCCGACCGCAACTCATTTTGCTGGATGTGATGATGCCCGGCATGGACGGACCGACTACGCTGGGCAAGCTGCGTGAATTGCCTGATTTCGCCACCACACCGGTGATTTTCATGACCGCCAAGGTGCAACCCCGAGAGGTGGCCAGCTACAAACAATTGGGGGCGGTGGAGGTGATTCCCAAACCCTTTGATCCGATGACCCTGGCTAGCACAGTCCAGGATATATGGGAGCGTTGCCTTGGCTGACGTGGAAGAGTTACAGGCAAAGCTGAAGCTCTTGAGTGATTCATACGCCGCTCAATTGCCTGAAAGACTTAAACTGCTGGAACAGGTATGGGAGAATTTGCCTAAGAATAGTTGGGATGAGGCGGGCTTTGAAACCTTGCACCGCATGGTGCATAGCTTGACCGGATCGGGAAGGACCTTCGGATTTGCTGGGCTGAGTGACGTGGCGCGCAATCTGGAAGATTATCTCAGGCAGCTGGTACAGGTGAAAACGCCATTAAGCGAAGAGCAGCGCGAGCATATCCAAGTCTTGGTGAGCGAACTTCATTCGGCGGCGATACGCTGAGTGGAAAACGGCCTGTACGCGGCGGCCTATATTATCAAGGCTGTCAGTGGGCTGCTGGAACGGTTCTATGGCACCCATGCGGCTAGTGACCGATCCGGATTCCGCATGGCGCGCGTTGTCATTGACCCAGTATGGCCTTGACGCCCTCGATCAATCCTTTCGGTTCGAATGGCTTGGTTATGTAGCCGTCTGCGCCGCCAACCAATCCACGCACGATGCTCTCCTGCCTGGCGTCGGCGGTCAGCATGGCTACCGGCACGGCCTTGAGCAGGCTGTGCTTCTTCAGCGCCTGCAATATATCGAAGCCGTTCGCGTCTCCCAGTGTCACGTCGAGCAGGATGGCATCGGGTATCGGTTGCTGGCGCAGCCGGGCGAGAATCTCGTCGCGGCAGGCGGCTGTCTCCACTGCGAATCCCGCATCATCGAGCAGCAGCGTGACGAGTTGCGCCATGTGGCTGTCATCCTCGATGACCAGAATCAGCAAACGCGCGCCGTGTTCGGCTTGCTTCGCCTTGACCGCTCGGCGCGCAATACTCACATAATAGCCCTCGCGCTCGAGCTTCGGTCCGCCGGTTGATGCTTCCAACGCTGCGCTCGCTTTGGTGCCGTCGGAAGGTTCCGGGCCGCCTTTCGTTTCGTTGAAAAATGCGCTGAAGTCCAGCCCTTCGGTCTCTTCAATCGTGGCAGGCCGTAGCAGCCCGTTGCCAAGCAAGGAGCGTAGCAGATTGCGCAATTGCTCCGGCGGGAGGTGCTTGGCTTTCTGCTCGATATCGCCAACCGTAGCGTGTCCGTCAATCAGCACCAGCACCACTAGCGCTTCCGCAGACAGATTCGTCATGCTGCGCTGGATCTCGGCATTGCCTTGATCGGTCCGCGTAAAGACATCGAGCGGATAGATCGGGATATTTAGGACGTTTTCCGGCAGAAAAACGGTACTCGTTACATACACTGACATGATATCCCCAGCACCATTAATACTTGATGGAAATGCAGCTAGCCATTTCGAATTTCGAGTATGGGTGAAAGAAACTAGACATGCAAGCAGGCACAATGTTCGCGCAATGTCATCTGCTCATTATTGGGCTGGATCGCAAACTGGCAGTTCGAAGAAAAATGTGGCGCCTTTCCCTTCTCTGGAATCGAAGCCGACCGTGCCGCCCATGTGCTCGATCAGCTCCTTGGTGATGGCCAGTCCCAGACCAGTGCCTCCCTTGCGCTGCGAGTTGGATGAATCCGCCTGTGAAAACTTTTTGAAGATATGGGTGCGAAAATTATCCGGAACACCAAGGCCAAAATCGCGCACTGAAACCCGCACTTGGCCGTCCATCTGATGCACACCTATTTCCACTATTGCCTGACTAGTGCCCGCATTTGTTTCTAGGGTACTAGTGCCCGCATTTGTCATTAGGGTACCAGTGCCCGCAGCAGTTTCAGGGGGACGGGATGAGAATTTGGCGGCATTGGAAAGAAGGTTGGAAAGAACCTGAGCCAGGCGCTGGCTATCTACTCGAACCTTGACGCCATCTGCACGCTCGACCAGGACAAATTGCACACGATGCTCCACCCCGTATCCATAATTGGCCGCCAGGGCTTCCTCGACCAGGGGCATCAAAGCTTGTACTTCCATATGGAACTGCAGCTTGCCGGCTGAAAGTTTCTCGATATCGAGTATGTCGTTGATCAGCAGAGTGAGTCTTTCGCTGTTCCGGTTAGCATTCTCCAAGAGCTGCTGTACGTTGTCGGGAAAGTCCTTGGCAAACATCCCGAGCACCAACCCTAATGCGCCCCGAATGGAGGTTAACGGTGTTCGCAACTCATGGCTGACGGCAGAGACGAACCCCTCTTTCAAACGCTCAACTTCCTTGAGCGCGGTTACATCGGTAACCAAAACGAAAAATCCGGCGACCGTGCCATCGGTATCGAAGTCGGGGATGTAATAAGCCAAAGTGTGGCGGACACTCCCATCAGCCTTGGTCAGGGTTTGCTCGAACTGCTGCCGTTGGCCAGACATGACGCCACGAACATAGGGTTCGTTGAGGGCGAACAAGCTTTCGCCCAGTACATCCTGCATGGTGGCACCAAGGATTTCCTGTGGTGATTTGCCGAACCACTCCAGATAGGACTTGTTGGCGAAGCTACAGCGCAAGTCCTTGTCCCAATGGGATATCAGGCCAGGCATGGCGTCTGTGACGGTCTGGATGAAGCGCCCCCGCTGTGCAATGATGTGGGCCGATGACATCGCTTTCTTGCGTGCCATTTCTTTTTCGGAGATGTCGCGTACCACTCCGATGAACTGGTAGCCTTGACCGGTTTGTACCTCGGTCACGGAAAGCAGCATGGAAAAAGACTCGCCATTCTTGCGGCGCCCCGGCAGCTTTCGGCCGATTCCTATGATGTGTGGCGTTCTCTCACGCAGATAGCGAGCCAGGTAGCCGTCATGCTCTTCGGTGTAGGGCGATGGCATCAGCATACTGACATTTGCGCCGATCACCTCGGTAGCGCCGTAACCAAAGATTCGTTCGGCGGCAATGTTGTAACTGCGGATTTTCCCGGCTTCGTCTATCGTGACAATGGCGTCATTGACGTTATTCAGAATACCGAACAGGCTATCCTGCATGGATGCGATACGCTGCATCGAACGTATGCGGGCATCAAGCAATTCCGCAACCAGTGGTTTGACAAGATAGTCGTCGGCACCGGCATCCAAACCCTTGATGATTTCGCCCTGGTCGGACAGCGATGTAATCAACAACACCGGTACCCAGCGGGCCCCACCCAGGGCTTTGATGCGCCGAGTGGCTTCAATGCCGTCCATCTCCGGCATCATGACGTCCATCAGCACCAGGTCTGGCGGACTCTGCCGATAAGCTTCAACCGCGGCGCGCCCGTTTTCAACGTAAGTAACGGCATGACCCTGCCGCTCAAGGTATGCGCTGAGTGGCAGCGCAGTAATCTTGCTATCGTCTGCGAGAAGTATCTGCATGCTTTGCTTACCAATTTATTCGGTTCAGAATGAAACCAGGCCGATTTTTTACCGATTCCCAGGCTAGAACGCCAGCAACAATGTGCATAATAGGCACATGGAGGTAGAATTACGAACTTGGCGAGTCATATCATCCCGTTTGAGTTTACCCGAGTATTAGGATGGCCTGGTTTCTCTATATGATTGAATGCGAGGACGGTAGTATTTACACCGGTATCACCGTGAATGTGGCTGATCGCTATAGCACGCATGCCAGAGGCAAAGGCGCACGTTATACGCGGTCTCATCCGCCCCGGCGTTTGTTGCTCAGCGTAGAGTATGCCGACAGGTCAACTGCGTTGAAAGCCGAGCATGAGATGAAGTGTCTGTCAGCCGATGAAAAACGCACATTCTGCATGCAGCATGGTGTTTCGATAAGGAAAAAAACATGACTACCGAGGAGCAACCGCGCAGCCCGCAGCCCAATCCCCAGGCAAGACTACGTGAACTGCTGTCGATCCCGGAGCGTTTGCGCACGGATGCCCAGTGGGACGAGATCATTGAAATCGAGATCAGCATGGGGCCTAAGAAACCTACCAGCAATGGCGTGAAACCCTCGTCCCAATCGCCATCGCGTCAGCCGGACAGGAAGTCTTCTGCGCCAGGCAAACATATGCGCAAGCGGGGGCATAAGCCAATCTCTGGAACATAGCCAGTCTGCGTGACCGGGTAATTCCCGTCCGCAAAAGCATTTCTCCAGGGCGCGTCCAGGGTGAGGGACGCCAGGACTGGAGCCGCCCCTTAACTTTCGGCAAGTCGCCGGATCAGCCTGCCGGCCTTTTTCGTTGGCCGCCCGCGTAGATCGGTTCCCGGCATCGGCGCCAGCCTTTTAAGCTCCAGGGCATGCTGGCGTTTGGCCAGGCTTTCGGGACTCTCGGTGTAGAGCAGGCGCGCCTCGACCGCCGGTCGGCGCTGTTGATTGATGCCTTCAACGACCACCGCAAAGCGCAATTCACCGTTGCTTATAT
The DNA here is from genome assembly GCA_028713555.1 of Sterolibacterium sp. Classification (GTDB taxonomy): domain Bacteria; phylum Pseudomonadota; class Gammaproteobacteria; order Burkholderiales; family Rhodocyclaceae; genus JACRAR01. The sequence goes on from JAQTOA010000007.1 coordinate 37,631, forward strand.
CGAGCGTGTCGCCGCGCCTCACCTCCTTGGCGGGTTTGACGCGCTGTCCGTTGATGAGCACCTTGCCGTGGTCAACCGCCGTCGCCGCCAGGCTGCGTGTCTTGAAGAAGCGTGCCGCCCAAAGCCACTTGTCGATGCGCAGGCGAGGTTCGGCCGGGCTCATGGCGGGGAATTACTGTTCGACACTGGCCAAGGCAATTTTCCCCGCCGGCTTCCAGCCCTTCTTGCGTTGCTCGGCGACGACGTTGGTGAAGATCCCGCCGTGCACGTTGAACTTCGCCATCAGGCGCATGAATTTTGGAATTTTCATGTGGATTTGGTAATTGCGGCGCGGCACGGGGTCGGTGAATAATTTCAGAAACCGCTGATTGACTGCGGTACCCCGCATCAACCATACTTCTGGAAGGCCCATTGGATCTCTCTTATCATTATCTCCCCGTTTTGACCATGCAAAGCATAAAAATCGCGATTGCCGACGATGAGATCCCTATCCGATCTTTGCTCGAACAGACGTTGGAAGACCTGGAAGGCGAACCGGAGATAATCATGGCCGACAACGGCGCCGAAGGATTGGCGCGCGAAATTCCTGGACGGTAAAAGGGGATCATTCAGATGTTTTTCCGCAGCCTTCAGGCAAAATTCATATTACCAGTTTCAGTCCTTGTCCTCGTCACCACGCTTATCCTTGTCGTGGCGATTTCGATCAACAACAGCGGCAGCATCGAGCAGTCCGCCCAGAGTGAAAGCCAGGAGAAGCTCTCCAACATAGGACGAATTCTTGCCGTTACCGACGCCATCATGATGGAGCGTGTGAAGGGCTCGATGAAAGAACTCATGGGACGCGGCGGCAGTATTGGCATGCCGCGCCAGGGAAAATTGGTGACAGTCGAAGGCAAGACGGCGCCTGACCTGATTTTTAGCAGCAAGCCCCAAGCCCACCGCTTCGAGCTGGTGGATGGCGTAACCTCCAGCCATGGAGGCACCGCTACGCTGTTCTCCAAGTCTGGCGAGGATTTCGTGCGGATCAGCACCAACGTGAAAATAAGCGACGGCAAACGCGCCATCGGCACCCTGCTTGATCCCAATGGCAAGGCCATCAAGGCTATCCGCGCAGGCAAGGCTTTCTATGGCCAAGTGGATATCTTGGGCAATCCCTTTCTCACCGGTTACGAACCCATGTTCGATAGCCAGAACAGTATTGTCGGCGTCTGGTACGTGGGCTACAAAGTTGACATGCAGGCCTTGCAGGAATCGATTGCCAAAAGCCGCATTCTGAGCAACGGCTTTATCGCCCTGATGGATGACAAGGGCAAGGTACATTTCCATTCCAATAACGTCGCCCCTGAAGTTGCCCTGAGCGTCGCAAACGGCAGCACACCTGGATGGGCGATAGATAGAGAAACCTTCGCCCCCTGGGGCTTCGAGACAGTAGCGGCCTATCCCAAGAGCGAAGTGAGCGGCGCGGTAAGAAATGCCGTCCTCACCGTGGTCACGGTTGGCGTGGTGCTGGGCGGCATCCTGATGGGCTTGCTGGTCTGGTTGGCACGTTCGCAGGTTATCTCTCCTTTAAAGGAGGCAGTTGCCGTTGCCGGAAAAATCGCCAATGGCAATTTGACCGGTGCGGTTATCACACGGCGCGAGGATGAAATCGGCGTCTTGCTCAAGGCTCTGAATCACATGCAGGAATCCCTGCTCCAGATGATCGAGCGGATTACCAGTGATACCCACAGCATTGACAAATTGGAGACCGCCAAACAGCGCTTGCAGAAACTGGATCAAATGAAATCCGATTTTCTCTCTTCGGTTTCCCACGAATTGCGCACACCGCTGACCTCCATCCGGGGTTTTGCCAGTCTCATCGATCGCGAGTTTTCCCGCAGTTTCATGCCGCTGGCGGGGGAAGACAATGGCTTGCGGAAGAAATCCCAACGCATCCGCGACAACCTGGAAATCATTCTCAAGGAATCTGAGCGTCTCACCCGGCTCATCAACGACGTACTCGACCTTGCCAAGATTGAAGCCGGACGTATCGAATGGCGCGACGCGTCGGTCCAGCCTGAAACCCTCATCCGCGATGCCGCCAACGCCGCGCAGGGCATGTTCGATTCAAAGCCGGCTGTCAGCCTGCATCTCGAAATCCAGAAAGGCTTGCCGCCGTTCATTGGAGACGCCGACCGCTTGTTGCAGGTGCTGATCAATCTGATCAACAACTCCGTCAAGTTTACCGAGCAAGGCACGGTGACGGTGAAAGCCTCGCTGAATGAGGGGAAAATGATCCAACTGGAGGTCCGCGACACCGGTATCGGTTTTCCGCCGGAGGAAGCGGAGGCGATTTTCGACAAATTCCAGCAATCCAAGCATGGCGACACTCCGGCCGACCAGCCCAAGGGAACCGGACTGGGGCTGTCGATCTCGCGGGAAATCGTCAGCCGACATGGCGGCCGTATCTGGGCAAACTCCGTTCCCGGCAAGGGCAGCATATTTAGTCTGACATTACCGCCAGCGCCGGGTAGCCTGCTGGAGACTGGCGCCATCACCGCGCAAATTGCTGCCTTGGCGGAACATCGGACAATCAGCGCAAGCACCGACAAAACCTCATCAGGCGTAGAAGGAAAACCCAAGGTGCTGGTGGTGGACGATGACGACGGCGTACGTGACTACCTGACCCAACTCTTGCAGGAGCAAGGTTATGACGTCATGTGCGCTGCGGATGGACAAGCAGCCATCACTGCGGCACAGAGCTACCGTCCTGACCTGATTACCATGGATCTTGCCATGCCGGTGATGGATGGACGCACAGCGATCGTCAAACTGCGCGCGGATCCTGAGCTTCAGCACATTCCCATCATGGTGATTTCGGCCATTGCGGGTCTGGAAATGGCGGGTGGCGATCTGGCCATGGACAAACCCTTGGACGAACCGCGTTTTCTGGAAAACATCCACCTGCTCCTTGATGGCGAGAAAAGCACTGGTTCGAGAACAGTGCATTTCCTTGTGCTTCATGAAGCAAACGAATCTCCGGTGCGGACGCTAGGGGATTTTTCGGCACGATGCGAAGTGAATTATTGTCCGCTCGACGAACTGCCGGCGCGCATCCAGTCCGGCTTTCAGGGCATGGTGGTGATTCCCACCCATTTGATTGGCAAGGTCGACTTGAGCATGCTGCAAGCCACCCCAATGCTGGAAGTCATGATCATGCCGATGCAGCTCGGCAAGCCGAACCGGGCTGCAATAGAACTAACCGATTAATGCACAGGGGAAGCACATGATCACACAAAACGCAAAAATCGCCATTGTCGACGATGAAGTCCATATCCGGTCCTTGCTCGAGCAAACCTTGGAGGACCTGGAAGGTGAACCGGAAATACTAATGGCCGCCAACGGCGCTGAAGGATTGGCGCTGATTGAGAGTGAGCGTCCGCAGTTGGTGTTCCTGGACGTGATGATGCCGATCATGAACGGCTACGATGTCTGCACGGCGGTGAGGAAAAATCCCAAACTGGCGGCCACTACCGTCGTGATGCTGACTGCCAAGGGACAGGAGTCGGACCGGTTACGCGGACTGGAGTTGGGAGCAAACCACTTCGTGACCAAACCCTTCGACCCCGATGAAATTCTCGATCTGGCGCGCAAAATTCTGCACATACCATGAGCAAGCCGGCGGCTTATCTCAAGCCAGCCTGGGCGCGACGACAGCTTGAACTCGCATTCCCCTTGCTGCCTTCCGGTACCCGCATGGCGCTATGGTTTGGCGGCAAGCGGTTGGCGGCGCTGGGCGGAGATGGGCAAGACCTGAGCGAGGACACACCGGGGGTGCAAACTTTTTCCTTGACCCTGGAAGGGAAAACACGCGGCGTATTGCTGTTGCGCTTGCCGCCGGAAGCCGCAAGCGCGGCGGCAGGAGTTTGGGGTGACTTCTTGGTGCATAGCCTGCAAGGCGTCATCGAGGCTGAGCATGCGCGCCATTCGGTTGCGCAGGAAACCCTGGCAAGCTACCGTGAGATGGCATTGCTGCAACGCGCCGTCACCGAACTCAATCATTCCCTCAAGCCCGCAGCGGTGGCGGCCTCCCTGCTCAAGGAATTCGAAGGTCGCAAGAACGCAACCGACTTCGGCGCGGTGTTTCTGCGTAATGCCGATGACGCGAGTTATACCCTGATTCAATATTTTGGTGAAAATGCCGCCGGCGCCTTTACCTGTCTTATTGAAAGTCGCCTGTTCGCCGCGATGGTCGAACACCCGCTCGGGGACATCCTCAACAACTTGGCGGAATCGCCGCTGTGGACGGGCGAAACTCAGGAATTCCAATCTCTGCTGTGGCTTCCCCTGGTCGTCCCTGGCGAAAATCTCGGTATGCTGGTATTGGCCTCGCGCCACCCCGAAGGATTTACCGCCGCCGACATGAAACGCGCGCAGATGCTGGTTTCGGTCGCCGCCAGTGCCTTGCGCAACGCGCAGCTTTACGCCGCCGAGCAGATGATTTTCCCGGCCTTCGTCAAGGTGATCGCCACCGCCATCGACGCCAAGTCGCCCTACACTGCCGGACATTGCCGCCGCGTGCCGGAAATCGCCCTGATGCTCGCGGAAAAGGCGCACCTGGCCGACAACGGCGCCTTCGCCGCCTTCACGCTCGACGATGAGGAGCGGAATGTCCTGGAAATCGCCGCCATGTTGCATGACTGCGGCAAGATGGTGACACCCGAGTGGGTGGTCGACAAAGCCACCAAGTTGGATAGCCTCAGCGATCGTCTCGATCTGATCGCCCTGCGCTTTGAAGTGCTGCGGCGTGATGCCTGGATCGACTGTTACGGCGGCTCGCCAAATGGACAGTCCGCTGCCGAACAGAGTTACCAGGAACGCTTGCGCCAACTGGACGAGGATTTCGCTTTTTTAGCCAAGTGCAACTTGGGCGACGAATTCATTTCCCCGGAGCATGTCAGGCGCATCCAGGGCATCGCCGCCAGGCAATGGCTCAATGCCCGTGGCGAAGAGCTTCCCCTGCTCAGCGACAACGAGATCTACAACCTGTGCATCCCGCGCGGCACGCTGAACGCGGAAGAGCGGAAAATCATCGAGGAGCACGCCGTCCTTACCATCAAGATGCTTTCGCAAATTCCTTTTCCGCGTGCCTTGCGGAACGTCACGGAATACGCCGGCGGACACCACGAGCGCATGGACGGGAACGGCTACCCGCGCGGGCTGACACGCGAACAGCTTTCGATTCCGGCGCGCATCATGGCCATCGCCGACATTTTCGAAGCGCTGACCGCGCATGACCGGCCTTACCGCAAGGCCGGCACGCTGAATTGGGCGATCGAGGTCATGTCCCGCATGAAAAAAGATGGCCACATCGACGGCGAGCTGTTCGACTTATTTCTTTCAGAAGGGGTTTACCTCGAGTACGCCCAGAAACACCTCGCCGCCAGCCAGATCGATCAAGTCGATGTGGCGCGCTATCTTGGCTAGGACACGGAGATGAGCTTGAATAGCCTGTTCAAGTCGACCCTGTTCCGTCAGGTTATCGCGACCTCCACAGTAACGAGAGTCATACTGTTTGCTGCGATGTATCTGCTCTCCGTGCCGTTCATCCAGAGCACCATCGAAAGCATCGAGTACCGTTCCGCGCGCACCATACTCAACAATGTCTACGACACTGTTGAGCATATTCAGCAGAGCCTTGAAAACAACCGCCAGACCGTCCTGCTGGCGCGCAAGCTGGCGCTGCGCGACATCATCGCCGTGATCGAGTCGCGCGCATCCTGGCTGGAACAGCAGGCGCACGAGGGGAATCTCACACGTGATCAAGCCAGACGCATGCTGCTCGAAGAAATCCGAAAAATTCACTACGGACACAACGATTATGTTTGGGCGTCGGATTACCACTCGATGCTGGTGGCCCATCCCGACCCGAAACTGAACAACGCCGATTTTTCCCGGAAGCGCGATACCCGCGGCCATCTGATCGTTCCGCCGATGGTAGCGGGCGCCTTAGCCACGGGCGAGGGCTATTATTCCTATTGGGGGCAGCGCCTGGGCGAAGAGCAACCGATAGAACAACTCACCTTTTACAAGCATCTCCCGGCCTTCGAACTGGTCATCGGCACCGGGCTGTATCTTGATGACATCGACGCTACGATTGGTCGGCAGCGCGCTGTAGCCATCGACGAACTGCGCTCGCAATTGCGCAAGACCCGCCTTGCGGAAACCGGCTACGTCTATATCTTCAATAGCCAGGGCCACATGCTCATCCATCCCAATGCCAACATCGAAGACAAGAACTTTGCCGGCTTGGTCGACCCGGTCAGCAAACAGCTGTTGGCGCCGATGCTCATAGCTGCGGCTGACAAGCCAGAAGGGTTGCGCTACAAATGGGACAGCCCTTCCGACCCCGGCAACTATGTCTACGACAAAATTTCCTGGGTGCGCTATTTTCCTGGATTCGACTGGTATATCTGCACTTCGGTGTATGTCGACGAACTCGACAATAGCGCGCGCATTGTCAGGAACCGCGCACTGCTGGTCTTTGGCATCGCATTGTTACTCTCTCTGGTGCAGGTTTACTATTTCATCAAGGGGTTGTTCGGTCCGCTGAAACAGCTTAGTGATACCGCCCTGTCCATTGGCAAGGGCGACCTTGACGCCCGTTGCCCCCTGCAACGCGACGACGAGTTCGGCGTGGTGGCCACAGCGTTCAACAGCATGGTGGATCGCCTGCGGGACAACATCCAGAACCTCGATGCCAAGGTCAGCGAACGCACCGCCGAACTGGAAGCCGCCAACATTGAGCTCAAGCAGCTCGACCAGACCAAGTCGGATTTCATCTCCACTGTTTCTCATGAACTGCGTACGCCGATGACCTCTATAGTCGGCTTCGCCAAGCTGGCGAAAAAGAAACTCGAAGATGTCATCTTGCCCCAAGCCGGCGTGGACGGAAAAACTGCACGGGCAGCCTCACAGGTCAGTAGCAACCTGGACATCATCGTTAGCGAAAGCGAGCACCTCAGTTTGCTGATCAACGACGTGATGGACATGGCCAAACTGGATGCCGGCAAAGTCGAATGGAATTTTTCGTCGCTGGCGGCGGCGCAACTCCTGGAGCGCGTCGTCGCCGATACTCAGGAGTTGGCGGGTAAAAAGGGGCTGGTTATATCATGGGACGTCGAACCTGATCTTCCGGAAATTGCGGGCGACGAAATTCGCCTGCGTCAGCTTCTGATCAATCTGATTTCTAATGCCATCAAGTTCACCGAGCGCGGCCACATTAGCCTGCATGCCGAACGGCAAGAGGCATTTGTGCGTTTTTGCGTTGAAGATACGGGCATCGGCATCGCCCCGGAATTCCAAGGCAAAGTGTTCGAGAAGTTCAAGCAGATCGGCGACACGCTCACCGCCAAGCCGCAAGGCACAGGCTTGGGCTTGTCGATCTGTCGCCAGATTGTCGAGCAACACGGAGGCAAAATCTGGCTCGAATCGGAACCCGGCAAGGGCAGTAGGATATATTTCAGCATACCCTGCGCCACCTGATCATTGCATCTCGAAACCCGCTAACTCGATTTTCCCCGCCGGCTTCCAGCCTTTCTTGCGCTGCTCGGCGACGACCTGGGTGGTGATTCCGCCGCGCACGTTGAAATTGGCCGTCAAGCGTATATAGCGCGGTTTCACGGTTCTGACCAAGTCGTCGAGGATGCGGTTGGTGACGTCTTCGTGGAAATGGCCTTCGTCGCGGAAGCTCCAGACATACAGCTTGAGGCTCTTTAATTCGATGCAGGATTTGTCTGGCACATAGTCGAGGATCAGCGTAGCGAAATCGGGTTGGCCGGTTTTCGGGCAGAGACAGGTGAATTCCGGGATTTTCATGTGAATCTGGTAATCGCGTTGCGGAGCCGGATTGGGGAAGGACTCTAGCGTCTTGGCGGGCTGGGAGGGCATGGTGGCCTTGTCTATGGTTGCGGAGGGGAAACCCTAGTTGTTTCCATTATAATGCCCGATCTCTGCGCTCCGCATCAGTTGGCATGCGCTTGCAGGGCGACCCTTAACGACAATTTCGAACAGCCAAAGACGTGCGCCTGACCAAGCTCAAACTCGCCGGCTTCAAGTCCTTTGTTGATCCGACCACGGTCCTTTTCCCAGGCCAGTTGGTGGGTGTGGTCGGCCCGAACGGCTGCGGCAAGTCGAACATCATCGATGCCGTGCGCTGGGTCTTGGGCGAATCGAAGGCCACCGCATTGCGTGGCGAATCCATGCAGGACGTGATTTTCAACGGTTCCGGGACACGCAAGCCGGTCGGCCGCGCCAGCGTCGAGCTGATCTTCGACAATGCCCAGGGGCGCGCCGCCGGACAGTGGTCGCAGTATGCCGAAATCGCGGTCAAGCGCGTGCTTGATCGCGAAGGCAATTCCAGCTACTACATCAACAACCTGCATGTCCGCCGCCGCGACGTCATCGATGTCTTCCTCGGCACCGGCCTGGGGCCGCGCGCCTACGCCATCATCGAGCAGGGCATGATCTCGCGCATCATCGAGGCCAAGCCGGAGGAATTGCGGCTGTTCCTCGAAGAGGCCGCTGGCGTCACCAAGTACAAGGAGCGCCGGCGCGAGACCGAAAACCGTCTGGCCGATGCGCGCGAAAACCTGTTGCGGGTCGAGGATATTCGCAACGAACTGGAAAGCCAGGTCGGCCGGCTCGAAGTCCAGGCCGAGGTCGCCCGTCAGTATCGCGACTTGCAGGCGCAGCACGATCGCCGTCAGCAGTTGCTGTGGCTGAAGAAGCGCAACGATGCCCGCGCCGAGTGCCAACGCATGGCGCGCGAAGTGGAGAAAGCCGCCCTGCGGCTGGATGCCGAAACCGCCCAGTTGCGTGAACTGGAAGCCAAGCTCGAGCAGGCGCGCGAGACGCATTTCGCGGCCAGCGATGCCATGCATGCGGCGCAAAGCGAAATGGTGGTCGCCAAGGGCGAGGTGAGCCGGCTCGAAGCGGAAATCACCCATCTGCGCGATACCCGGCAGAAGCTGGAAACCCGGCTGGCGCAACTGGCTACCGAAAATTCCCACTGGAGCAGCCAACTCAGCCAGCTCGAACAGGAAACGGTGCGCTGGCAGGCCTTGCTGGAAAATGCCCGCCAGCGCGCCGAAACCAGCGTGGCCCGCCACGAGGAAGCTGCGGCGCGGCTGCCCCAGGCAGAGGCGGATGTCCGCGCGGCCGAAGAAGCTACGGCTGCCGCTCGGCGCGGCGTGAATGAGACCGAACAGGGCGTGCGCCTCGGCGAGGCCAACCGCATCCATGCCCAGCGCGCCCTGGAAGGCTACACCCAGCGCCGCGCCCGTCTCGATCAGGAACGCCAGGCGCTCGGCCAGCCGGCCCCGCTATTGCTGGCCGAGTGCCGGGCGACGCTGGCTACAGCGGAAACCGATCTCGAAGCGCAGCAACAGGTTCTTGCTCAGGCGCAGGGCAGCCTGCCGGACAGCGAAGCGCAGTTGCACGCCGCACGCGAACGCTTGCAGGCGGCGCATCGCGCGCTTACCGAGACGCGCGCGCGGCGCGATGCCCTGCAACAGTTGCAAAGCCGCGTTCGGCAGCATGGCGGCGCTGACCAACTCGGCGACTGGCTGGAGCGGCGCGGGCTGGCGGAAGCGATACCGTTATGGCGGTCGATCAATGTCGATCCAGGTTGGGAAACGGCGCTCGAAGCCGTGCTGCGCGAGCGCATCGCGGCAGTGGGTGCCGGCAAGGAAGTTCTGGCGCCGGTGCTCGCCGATCCGCCGCCGACCACTTTTGCTCTAGCCTTTCCTTCTCAGCAGGCGGCTGTTCCTGAAACGGAACAACTGACACTGCGTGCCAAGGTACGTTGCGACGATGCCAACTGGTCGGCGGTACTCGATGAATGGCTGGCCGGCGTCTCCGTTGCCGAGGATCCGGGAACTTTTCCGGCTTATTCAGAGGCCGCTGAGAGCGGCCGCAGCTGGGTCAACCGGGACGGTCACCTGCTTACCGCACACGGCTTGGTGTTGTATGCCCCCGACGCCAGCACGCATGGCGTGATCGAGCGCCAGCGCGAGATCGAGGAACTGGAAGCAACCCTGGTGCGACACCAATCGGACGAAGACATGGTACGCGCGGCGCTTACCCATGCCGAAGCGTTACTGGCGGAAAACCAGGAGCAGTTGGCGCTTGCCCGCAGCGCGGTGCAGGCCATGCAGCAACGGGTACATGCCGCCCAGGTCGAAGCGCTCAAGCTGACCCAGACGCAGGCGCGCTTCGAGGAACGTTCCGCGCAGATCGATCGCGACCTCGGCGAGATCGCTCAAGGTGAGGAAAACGAGCGTAGCGAGTTGGCTCGTGCCGAAGAAGAGGCGTCATTGTTCCGCGAGAAACTGGCGACCGCTCGCAGTCAACTCGAGCAAGTGATGGAAATCCAGCGCAGCCGCGACACCGCCTTGCGCGAGGCGCGCAGCCAGGAACAGGTGCTGGCGCGCGAAGCACAGGAAGTGCGCTTTACCGAACGCGAATGCCTCGGCAAACTGGAAGCCAATGCACAAACCAGTGAAACGGCGCGTCGGCAACTGGAGCGTGTCGCCGTCGACAAGGCTGCGGCGGAGAGCGAGAAAGACCGTATCAGCGAAGAATCCCTGCAAGCGCGGCTGCAAGCGGCGCTGCAAGAGCGCCAGGAACGCGAAGCACTGCTGGCCAGCCGGCGCAATGCCTTGGAGGAATCCGCTGCGGCCTTGCGCACGCTTGATGAGAATCGCCTGCGCGTCGAGCAAAGCCTGAATCCGCTACGCGAGCGAATCAACGATCTGCGCTTGAAGGAACAGGCGGCGCAACTCAACCAGGAACAGTTTGTCCAGCGCCTTGCCGAAGTGAATATTCAAACCGAGGAGGAACTGGCGCCATTGCTGGCGGAGTTGGTCCCCGGCCTCAAGGAAGCGGCTCTGCTGGCCGACATCGCCCGATTCACCGAGGAAATCGAAGCGCTCGGGCCGGTGAACCTGGCCGCGCTGGAAGAACTCAATACGGCGCGCGAGCGCAAGGGTTACCTCGATGCCCAGTCGGAAGACCTGAATCAGGCGATCGGCACGCTGGAAGACGCCATCCGCCGCATCGACGGAGAGACACGCGATCAGTTGCAGCAGACCTATGACAAAGTTAATGAGCATTTCGGCGCGCTGTTCCCGCAGCTGTTCGGCGGCGGGGAAGCGTGCCTGATCCTGACCGGCGAAGAGATCCTCGACGCCGGCATCCAGGTGCTGGCGCAACCGCCGGGCAAGAAGAACAGCAGCATCCACCTGCTTTCCGGCGGCGAGAAGGCGCTCACCGCTACGGCGCTGGTGTTTGCGCTGTTCCAGCTCAATCCGGCACCGTTCTGCCTGCTCGACGAGGTCGATGCGCCGCTCGACGACACCAATACCGAGCGCTTCTGCAACATGGTGCGGCGCATGTCGACGCAGACCCAGTTCCTGTTTATCAGTCATAACAAGATCGCCATGGAAATGGCGCAACAACTGGTCGGCGTTACCATGCAGGAACAGGGAGTTTCTCGCGTGGTCGAGGTCGATATGGAGGAGGCACTGCGAATGAGCGAGGAGGTTGCGGTTTAATGCCATTCGGAACCCTTGGCACGCTCAGTGAATTGCAGCTGAGCCTGATCGGCACCGGCTTGACGGCGGTGGCCGGGGTGTGGGGCTATAACAAATGGCAGGAATACCAGCAGCGCAAGCTGGCGCAGCGTGTTTTTCATGCGGAGCAGGCGGATGTGCTGATGCATGATGCGTCAACCGACAGTGTTGATGCTCCACCAGCGGCTGATGAATCGGCAGGCGAAGGGATGCGTATCGAACCGACCTTCGCGGCAACAGGGGAAATTGAAGACCTGCCTGAACCCGATGACAGTGAAAGTGAAGCACCGGATGATTTGGCGGACAAGCTTGTGGATTGCCGGGTACGCATCGAAGCCGCCGAATTGGTGGCGGCACCGCTGTTTTGGGCAGCGCAGCGCAAATTGTTCGGCGCTTTGGAAGGACGCTTGCGCTGGAGTGGCTGGAATGAGAACAGCGGACAGTGGCGCCTGTTGCACGCGCACGATGCGGCGAGCTATCGGCGTCTATACGGCGCCCTGCAAATTGCCGATCGCAGCGGTCCGATCAGCGAAGCCGACCTGAATTGCTTCATGGATGGCGTGCGGCAGTTGGCCGAGGATTTCCAGGTGCTGGCTGAGTTGCCGGTAGCAGCGGATGTTCTTGTCCATGCCCGGGCGCTCGATGAATTTTGCGCAGCGGTCGATTGGCGCATTGGCATAAATATCGTGAACCTCGAAGACAAACCCTTTGCCGCCGCCAAATTGATCGATCTGGCAACGGAGACCGACCTCTGGCTCAAGGACGATGGTTTGTTTCACGCTGAAGACGCAGAAGGGAAGACGGTTTTTACCTTGGGCAACCTGGGCGGATTGCCGTTTTCGGCCAGCGGGTTAAGTACGTTGGCCTTGCCGGGTGTGACCTTGGCTATCGATGTGCCGCGCGTGGCTAACGGCACTCAGGCCTTCGATCGTCTCCTCGCAGTTGCCCAGCGGATGATAGCGGCTTTTGATGGGACATTGGTTGGCGATAATCGCGCGCCCTTATCCGACGAGATCCTCGCTACCATCCGTATCAAGATCGGCGAATTCCAGGAAAAAATGGCGGCACAACAAGTTCCCGCCGGTGGCCGGCGCGCGCTGCGGCTGTATTCCTGAGAACACGATGACAGCTCTCCGCGCTGCTGCCGAGCGTGCCGAAGCCCTGCGCAGCGAGATCGAGCGGCATAACCACGCCTATTACGTACTTGACCGGCCAACGGTTCCGGATGCGGAATACGATCGCCTGTTCCGCGAACTGCGGGCAGTGGAAGCCGAGTATCCCGAACTGGTTTCGCCCGACTCGCCGACGCAGCGCGTCGGCGGCACGGCCTTGTCCGAATTTGGCCAGGTACGACATCGCGTCGCCATGCTATCGCTCAACAATGCCTTTGCCGAGGAGGAGGTGGTTGCCTTCGACCGCCGCTGTAGGGAAGGCTTGGGCTTGGCTGACCGCGAAGTCAGCTATGCCGTCGAGCCAAAGTTTGATGGACTTGCCATTACTCTGATCTATGAGAATGGTCTGTTCATCCAGGGGGCGACACGCGGCGATGGGTTTACCGGCGAGGACGTGACGCAAAACCTGCGCACCGTAAAAAATATTCCGCTGCGTTTATCCGGGCAGGTGATACCGACACGCCTGGAAGTGCGTGGCGAGGTGCTGATCTTTCGGCACGACTTCGAGAAACTCAATGCTCAGCAGCGCGTTGCCGGCCTCAAGGAATTCGTCAATCCGCGCAATGCCGCGGCCGGCAGCCTGCGCCAGCTCGATGCCAAGATCACGGCGCAGCGGCCGCTGCGTTTTATTGCGTATGGCGTGGCCGAGTCGAGCAACCCCTTGCCGGCTACCCATGCCGAGCTGATGGCGCAACTGGCCGACTGGGGTTTGCCGGTCGCGGCGGAACGCGAGGTGGTGAAAGGTGCCGCTGGCCTGCTTGGTTACTTCGTGCGCACCGGCAGTGCGCGCGCCAGTCTGCCGTATGACATCGACGGGGTGGTGTACAAGGTCAACACTCTCGCCGATCATGAAAAGCTTGGCTTCGTTTCGCGTGCACCGAGGTTTGCCATCGCCCACAAGTTTCCGGCCGAAGAGGCGCTGACCACGGTAGAAGCCATTGAAGTACAGGTTGGCCGAACCGGCGCGCTGACACCGGTGGCGCGCCTGGCGCCGGTTTTCGTCGGCGGGGTGACCGTCACCAATGCCACACTGCATAACGAGGACGAGGTGCGTCGCAAGGATGTGCGCGTCGGCGACACGGTGAGCGTGCGTCGCGCCGGAGACGTGATTCCAGAAGTCGTCGCCATCGTGCCGGAAAAACGCCCGATTCTGAGCGCCGAGTTCATCATGCCGAAGACCTGTCCTGTCTGTGGCTCGGCGGTGGAAAAGCCCGAGGATGAGGCGATCGCGCGCTGCACCGGCGGATTGTTCTGCCGGGCGCAACGCAAGCAGGCGCTGCTGCATTTCGCTTCGCGCCGAGCCATGGATATCGAAGGGCTGGGCGATAAACTGGTCGATCAAATCGTCGATCAAGACATTGTCAAGACGCCGGCTGATGTCTATAACCTCGACATTTCCTCACTGGCGAACCTTGATCGAATGGCGGAAAAATCGGCGACCAACCTGCTGGAGGCGATCGAAAAGAGCAAGTCCACGACTCTGGCGCGCTTCATCTATGCACTTGGTATCCGCAACGTTGGTGAGGCGACGGCCAAGGATCTGGCGCGCCATTTTGGCAGCCTCGAAGCCCTGATGGTTGCCGCCGAAACGGACCTGCAGCAGGTGGACGAGGTGGGGGAGGTAGTTGCCGCATCGATCGTCCGGTTTTTCGCCGAACCGCATAATCTGGAGGTCATTGCGCAACTGCGCGCCGCAGGCGTGCATTGGGCTGAAGCTCAGGCGGCAGCGGTGGTATCCTCTGCCATCGTCGGCAAGACTTTCGTCTTGACCGGTACGTTGCCGACGCTGACTCGGGATCAGGCTAAGGAACGGATCGAGATACTTGGAGGGAAGGTGGCCGGTTCGGTATCGGGGAAAACCGATTTCGTGGTCGCCGGCTCCGAAGCGGGTTCCAAACTGGACAAGGCGCAACAATTGGGAATTTCTATCCTCGATGAAACGCAATTTTTGGAACTGCTGAAAACATGAGAAAAATCACTAAAGCCGTATTTCCCGTTGCCGGGCTGGGCACCCGCTTCCTGCCGGCCACCAAGGCTAGCCCCAAGGAAATGATGCCGATCGTGGATAAGCCGCTGATCCAGTTTGCGGTGGAGGAGGCCGTCGCCGCCGGCATCACCGACATGATTTTCGTGACCGGTCGCAGCAAGCGATCCATCGAGGATCATTTCGACAAGGCCTATGAACTGGAGAGCGAGCTGGAAATCCGCGGCAAGATCGAGACGCTGGCTTTTGTCCGCAACCTGCTGCCGAAGAATATCAACTGCATCTATATTCGTCAGGCCGAAGCGCTTGGCCTGGGCCATGCCATCCTTTGCGCCAAGCCAGTAGTGTGTGATGAACCGTTTGCCGTACTACTGGCTGACGACCTGCTCGATGGCGAGCCGCCGGTGATGCAGCAGATGATCGATATCTACGACAAATATCAATGCGCAATCATCGGCGTGCAGGAAGTGCCGCGCGCCGAAACCAGGAACTACGGCATCGTCGCGGCGCAACCGCTGGCTGAACGGCTGGAGCAGATCAGTGCCATCGTCGAGAAGCCGCAGCCGGAAGAGGCGCCATCGACCCTCGCCGTGGTCGGGCGCTACGTGCTGCCGGCACGCATTTTTCACCATCTCGAAAATGTTCGTCCCGGTTCGGGCGGCGAGATTCAACTGACCGACGGTATCGCGGCGTTGCTTGCCGAGCGGCAGGTGCTGGCCTATCGCTATGCCGGAGTCCGCTATGATTGTGGCTCCAAGCTCGGTTATCTGCAGGCGACCGTGGCATTCGGCCTGCGTCATCCCGAGGTGGGCGCGGAATTCGCTGTCTACCTCGAGGGTAGATGAAGGCACCGAAAACCCGCGACGCATTCTGGAACAGGCCGAGTAATACCTACTTTCAGGTATTCCAAAATACGGCAGCCTGAGTATATCCAAGCATCTACCGGCAGAATATATTTTGCCCAACTAGTTTTATTCCTCGCGTCCAAGGGCGCTCGAGGATTGGGTGGAAACCATGGTAGTCGAAAGTATGCTGGCGCCGCAAAAGCTGGCAAGAAATCAGGACCAATTGCAATCTGCGCCATCGCTTTCCGTCGAGGGCGATTGCGCCACGTTAATCCTCGATGCCATGGGCAATATCCTCAGCTGCGGGATTGTCGCGGGGAAGCTGTTTGGCGGCAATCTTGCCGATTATGCAGGTAAGCCGATTTCATCGTTTATTTCCAACTTCATTCTGAGTGACACTTCGCTGAGTTATAGCGCCAGATACTTCGCCCATTTATGTGCGGATGGCGGATGGCGACGATTCGAGGCGGTGGATGTTCAAGGACTCGGGTTTCCCGTTGAACTCAATTTGTCCCTGGTGGAATCAAAGGAACAGGGTGTTTTCCTTCTGAGTGTGCGTCGAGTGAAAGAGACCGACTAGCACCATGAACTCAAGTGCGGGCACCAGTACCCTAGGACCAAGTGCGGGCACCAGTACCCTAGGACCAAGTGCGGGCACCAGTACCCTAGGACCAAGTGCGGGCACCAGTACCCGAGAACCAAGTGCGGCGCTAGTCTGCTTTGTATGGATTTTTCGGGCATGACCCAAAGCTAACTGGAGAATATCAATGAACATGAATGACCCGACCCACGATATCGCTAATTTGCGACAACAGGAACTAAAGAACCTCCGATTATTGGCGTCTGAGTCTCAGATTCAAGATGGGCTGAACAGGATTGCCGGCACTTTTGGTAAAGTAAATTCGGTTGTCAGGGTGGATCTCCAGAAAAAATGTGACTCGTCGGAATATGTGTTTTTTGTCGATTTCGAGGACACATTGGATGCAATGACAGCCGCAAGGCATTTGAATGGATTCTTGTATGGATTTTCAGCACTCATGCTCAAAGTTCAGAAAAATTGACATGCTTAGTAATTTTCTCAACATTGTTTTTTTACCTGAAGGAGAAATGCCATGATGACGCAGAAGGAATTGCTCAAACTGGCCAAGAAATATCATGTTTCCCATAGTGGCCTGTCCAACATTGAGTTGATACGCAAACTCCAGCAGAGCGAAGGGAATTTCGACTGCTATGCCAGGGCAGTGGATGGCGTGTGCGATCAGTCGGAATGCCTATGGCGCGACGGCTGCTTGACGGAATCGGCTGGTTGTCATTAGAAAAATAATACGTAATACGATCTGATCCTTGCGTTCTAAGTCTCCCCATTGAGTGATTTTTGCGGGAGAAATAAGCGTGGCGTAGAATGCCTGGATGCTGTCCAGACAATTTCCTTTTATCCAGATGGGCAGGACAGCCCAAGTTCTTGTCGCCGTCTGGGTGCTTATTGCGTTATTCATTACTTACCTGATTTCCGGCCTGGTCAGTTCGCGCCAGTCTGTGGAGCAACGCGTTCGCGATCAGGCGATGTCCTATGCACGGCTGGTCGATGAGCATGCGTCGGCTACATTTGGACGCGCCAATATCACTCTCATGGCAATTATGGATCATATCAGTGCCAGTGACCTGGCAGGCGCAAAGGCCCTGAGCGCTTCACGCCGCAAGGAAATCGAAGCACTGATGCGTAGCCAGCAACAACGCACCCCAGGCTTTCTGGCGATGCCTCTGGCGAATGCCCAGGGCGTAGTGATTGCCGAACCACGGGGCGCGCCGCCAGGTTTGAGTATCAGTGACCGAGAACATTTCCAGATCTTGCAGCGCTCACCCCGAGATACTCCGGTAATATCTCAGGCTATCTTGGGCCGCGTATCGAAAAAGTGGGGGGTAATGCTTGCGCGCCGAATTAGTCTGACCGATGGCAGTTTCGGCGGCATGATTGGCGTTAATTTGGGGCTGGACGAAAATTTCACGAATTTCTACGCCACACTCTCGTTAGGCAAGAACGGCGCAGTGTCGCTGCGCGATTCCGAAGATCGCCTTCTGGTTCGTTACCCCGTCGTTGAACAGAAGTTGGGCAAACCTGTCGCGACCAGCGGACCGATTAAGGAACGACTGCTTGCCGGCGACGCGGAAGGGGTACTCACTATTCCATCGGCGATAGACAATATTGAAAGAATCTTTGCTTTTCGCCGGATGAAAGACTACCCGATTTACGCGGCGGTGGGATTATCCCTGGACGAAGCCCTTGTCAGTTGGCGGCGTGATCGCGATATGGTTGCAGTTGGGGCATTGCTGGTCATCCTGGCGGGTATTTCCATCACCTTTGCATTGCGCCGTATGGAGCGCATAGATAATCAGTTGAAAACACATGCGGTGATTGTTGAATCTTCGGAAGACGCGATAGCAACGGCGGACTTGAATGGCATCATCACCAGTTGGAATTCCGGATCCCAAAAGGTATACGGCTACAGCGCGGAGGAAGTGATTGGCAAACATGTTTCTGTGATAACCCCGCCCGAGAAGGGGGGCGAATATACGTTGCTGCTTGAGAATATCCGGTCAGGCAAATCGGTTTCCAACCTCGAGACCGTTCGCGTAAGAAAGGACGGCCAGCGCATTGATGTATCGCTCACGCTTTCCCCGATCAGCGAACGTGGCGGTCGCATTGTCTCCTATTCCGCGATTGCACGGGACATTACCGAGAGCAAGCGGTTGGAAACTAAAATCTTTCGGTTCAACCATGATCTGGAGCAACTGGTTCTGCAGCGCACTGCCCAACTGCGCGCCTTGTCAAAAGAGCTGACGATGGTGGAAGAACGCGAGCGACAAGCGATCGCGCAGGACCTGCACGATGACCTGGGTCAGATCCTGGCGATAGTCAAGCTTAAGCTTACCGCATTGGAGATTCCGGAGAAGAGTGGTCGGCAAGGCGATTTGCAACAGCAGGTCAAGGAAATCGAGACCTTGATCGACCAGGCGAATCGTTCTGTAAGATCGCTTTCCCTACAACTCAGCCCGCCGGTACTGCATCAGTTTGGGCTGGTCCCCGCGCTGGAATGGCTGGCCGAGGAAATGCATCGTTCTTATGGCCTCAGCGTTCGCATCAGCGATGACGGCGAACCCAAGCCGTTCGATCCAGCATCAAGCAGCATGCTGTTTCGCGCCGTTCGCGAGTTGCTGGTCAACGTACACAAGCACGCCAAAGTGGGCAGCGCGGACGTTGATATTTCAGTTGCGGAAGGCCGCTTGATACTCAGTATTACGGACAGTGGAATCGGCTTCGACGCGCAGAAGCCTATGGCACCCTCTGCGGAGATTGGTTTTGGCTTGTTCAGTGTGCGCGAACGCATCATCCACGGTGGTGGTGAAATTCACATTGATAGCACTCCCGGTGACGGTACCGTGGTGGTGCTGATACTCCCGCTGGCAAGGCGAAGCAAAATGAGGTTGGAAAATAGTGATACGACTATTGTTGGTCGATGACCATAGGATTGTTCGCGAAGCGCTCTGTTCGGTGCTGGAGAGGGAAACGGATATCGCTGTGGTGGGTCAGGCAGGCGATGGGGAAACGGCGCTGGCGCTCGTCTCCGAACTGTTGCCGGAATTGGTGTTGATGGACATCGCCATGCCCGGCATCAGCGGCATCGAAGTGACGCGCAGAATCTCCGCCGAGAACCCCGGCGTGCGTGTGTTGGCGTTGTCCACCTACTTCGATAAACGAATTGTGACCCAAATGCTGGAAGCCGGCGCTGCTGGCTTTGTCAACAAGGCGGTCGGCCGGGACGAGCTGTTGCAGGGAATCCGCGCCGTTGCGACGGGGAAACCCTATCTGTGCCAGGAAATTGCTTCTATGCTGGTCAAGCCCCAGAGCGGCGCCGAGACTCAGCTCGGGCGACGGGAGATTGAGGTATTGCACTTGCTGGTGGAAGGAAGCACCTCGGCGGAAATTGCTTCTCGATTGCACATCGCCACCAGCACGGTCGAGGTTCACCGCCGCAACATCATGCGCAAACTTGACCTGCACAGCATAGCCGAACTGACCAAATATGCCATTCGTCAGGGGCTGATTACGCCCTAGGGCGTTTTCCCTCGTTCTCAATTGTCCGTACCGTCGCTCAATTGAGAACACGGCTCCGGCTGTCGCGGAATACCTGTTAATAGGTATTCAAAATACGGCAGTCTGAGTATATCCATACTGCCCAGTGCCGAATATATTTATCTTGGGTTGTTTCACTTACTGGCACTTAAGTAAGCCAGGATTGAGATATGGGTTGGATATCAATTGAACAGGAATGGTGAAAATGATGACAAGTGCCGATAGTTTTCTGATGGTCAGAAACTCGTCATTGGCCACGGAACTCGATGACGAACAATGCAAACGCCTAGCCCAGTACGTGACACCGCGCAGCCTGTCAGACAGCGAAATATTGATACGCGAGGGTGAGGTGGATAATCATTTATATGTCGTGGTATCCGGCAGTTTGGCGGTGACGCGCGAAACCGGCAGCGGGGATTGGATAGCGTTGCATTTGTTACGCCCAAAAGACTTGGCCGGCGAACTGGGTTTTCTTGATGGTCTGGAGCATAGCGCCACCTTGCGCGCGGTCGGATCTACAGAAATCTTTGGTCTGAAACGTGATCGTCTGGAAGCGCTTCTCGAAGATCATCCCAGGCTCGTCTACCTGGTCATGCGTGCCATTATCCGCGAGATTCACGGCATCCTGCGGCGCATGAATATCCAGCACGTGGAATTTTCCAATTACATCAGCAAACAGCACGGACGATATTAAGCATTTCAATCGTATCCACGTCGGTGAAGATGGCATCCGTGTCTATTCCGACGCTGGCGATCTGATCTGCGTGATGTGCCAATAGCTCACGTGCCCCTCGATCTCCGGTGATGGCCTGGATCTCCTTGAAACAACTTCGTGGCCAGAGGATCGGGTTGCCGTGCCGCCCTTCTTTCATCGGCACGATGATCGACGGCTGGGCGGCGTAACGCTCAATCAGGACATCGATGTGCGATGCGCCGATGTATGGCATGTCGCCAAGCAACACCACGACTCCTTCGACATCGGACGGCAGGGCGGCGATGCCGTGGTTCAGGGAAGTCGACAGTCCTTGCGCGTGGTCTGGATTGCGCACGATGCTGACGCGCGGGCCGGCAACGAGGTTTTCCACCTGTTGCGCTGCATAACCTGTGACTACGATAACAGAACTTGCGCGCGAAGCCAGTGCCGCATTGACTACCCATTGCACCAGCGGGATGCCGGCCAGTTCTTCAAGGAGTTTGTTGGCGCCGCCCATTCGGCTGGAACAACCGGCGGCCAGTACCAACGCAGCGACGCGTGGTCTGGAGTGGGTTTTCATGACTGCCGTGGCGCAGGGTCTCGTTGAAAACCGGCCATGCAATCCGCCAAATTTACTGTTTGGCGGTGCGGACATACGAAATCGGGAGGGTTCCCTCCCGATTTCCTTATGCTTTGTACTTGAATGACAGCGATACTCGGGCGCGGTAGGCAACCACCTTGCCGTCGACCACTTTCATGTCGAGCTTGATGATCTCGGCGACGCGCAGATCGCGCAACGTCTTGCTTGCAGTTTCCACTGCCTTCTTCGCCGCGTCTTCCCAGGATAATTTGCTGGTGCCGACGATTTCCACAATTTTGTAAATGCCATCCTCATCGGATTTTTTTGCCATTTTCCTCTCCTTTGCGGTTTAACCCAGTCTGTTTCGCACATCCCGCCCATGGGGCCGAGCGTGCTGTCATGATACCCCTTTAAGCGTTTTATGGCCTCTGCAAAAATGGCATGCGTCTCAAGCTTGAGGTGGCAGGACCGGGCGAATTGAGGGTAAACTCCACGGTTGGAACGGAGGGCTGTGATGAGGAGCACCAAATGACAGACAATACCCCGGTGGGCTTGCACCCGATCGAGACCGCCAGCCGCGACGAAATAAGCACATTGCAATTGCAGCGGCTGCAATGGTCGTTGAGTCATGCCTATCGGAA
Source organism: Sterolibacterium sp. (assembly GCA_028713555.1). GTDB lineage: Bacteria > Pseudomonadota > Gammaproteobacteria > Burkholderiales > Rhodocyclaceae > JACRAR01. The sequence goes on from JAQTOA010000007.1 coordinate 59,291, forward strand.
CGTCGCGCAATATCGCAAGAAGTTCGACGAGGCGGGTGTTCATCCGAATGACTTGAAACAACTTTCCGACCTGGCGAAATTCCCGCTTACCGACAAACGGGACCTGCGCGACAACTATCCATACGGCATGTTCGCGGTGCCGATGGACGAGGTGGTGCGGATCCATGCTTCCAGCGGTACCACCGGTAAGCCGACAGTCGTCGGCTATACCCAGAAGGACATCGATATGTGGTCGGACCTGATGGCTCGTTCGATCCATGCCGCCGGAGGCCGGCGCGATGACATCGTGCTTGTCTCCTATGGCTACGGCTTATTCACCGGCGGCCTAGGCGCGCACTATGGCGCCGAGAGGCTGGGTGCGGCGGTGATTCCCATAGGCGGCGGCCAGACCGAAAAGCAGGTGCAGCTGATTCTGGATTTCGAACCCACCATCATCATGGTGACACCCTCCTACATGCTGGTGATCGCCGAGGAAATGGCGCGCCAAGGCGTCGATCCGCGCACTTGCTCGCTCAAGCTCGGGATGCATGGCGCGGAGCCATGGACTAACGCAATGCGCGCAGAAATCGAGACGGTATTCGATTGCGATGCGGTGGACCTTTATGGTTTGTCGGAAGTGCTTGGCCCCGGCGTCGCCTGCGAATGTGTCGAAACCAAGGATGGACTGACAATCTGGGAGGATCATTTTTATCCGGAGGTCATCGATCCGATCAGCGGGGCTCCCTTGCCCGACGGCGATCTGGGCGAACTGGTGTTTACCTCGCTTTCCAAACAAGCGATGCCGATGGTCCGTTACCGCACGCGCGATCTCACCCGGTTGTTGCCGGGTACGGCGCGCAGCATGCGGCGCATGGCCAAGGTCACCGGCCGCTCGGACGACATGCTGATCATTCGCGGGGTAAATGTCTTTCCCTCGCAGATCGAGGAGCTGATCCTCAAGCATCCCGAGTTGACGCCGGTATATCAATTGCACCTCGCCAAGGACGGCCCGATGGACAAGCTCGACGTCTATGCCGAGGTGCGCACGGAACTGCTCGACAAGGTTGGGCGCCTTGGCATGGAGAACCTTGGCAAAACACTGAAGCACAATATCAAGAGCTATGTCGGCGTCAGTTGTGATGTGCATGTCGTCGAAGAGGGCAAGGTCGAACGTACGCTGATAGGCAAGGCGAAGCGGGTAGTCGATAACCGACAAAAGTAGAGAACTCTTATTCCCGGGAGGTTGCAAAGCTGCGCAACTTCTTAACTTTATGGAGAATCCCATGCGTGAAGCAGTAATTATTGATACAGTAAGAACGCCAGTCGGAAAGTTTTGCGGCGCATTAAAAAATGTTCGTCCGGACGATCTGGCGGCGCTGTGCATTGCCGAAATCGTCAAGCGCAATAGTCTTGATCCCAGTCTGATCGAGGATGTTCTGTTGGGTTGCACCAACCAGGCCGGCGAAGATAACCGCAATGTCGCACGCATGGCGGCATTGCTCGCGGGTTTGCCCTACTCGGTGGCTGGACAGACCATCAATCGCCTCTGCGCTTCGGGTTTGAACGCCGTGAACAGTGCGGCTCAGGCGATCAAGGTAGGCGAGGGAGAAGTGTTCATCGCCGGCGGCGTCGAGTCCATGACGCGTGCGCCCTTCGTTTTTGCCAAAGCCGAAACGGCGTTCTCGCGCGACGCGAAGGTTTTCGATTCGACCATAGGCTGGCGTTTCATCAATCCAAAGATGACCGAAGCGTACGCGAAAGAAAGCATGGGCGACACCGCCGAAAATGTCGCGCGCAAGTATGGCCTCACCCGCCTGGAGCAAGATGAGTTTGCCTTGGCATCGCAGCGCAAGTGGGCTGCGGCGGATGCTGCGGGAAAGTTCCGGGACGAGATCGTGCCTGTCGTGCTGCCTCAAAAGAAAGGCGATCCGGTGGTCGTCGGCAAGGATGAGTTCCCGCGTCCCGATGCGACGATTGAGCAGTTGGCCAAACTGGCGCCGGCGTTCAAAAAGGATGGCACAGTCACTGCCGGTAATTCAAGCGGCATCAACGACGGCGCGGCGGCGGTGCTGATGATGGAAGCCGCGACCGCGAAGCGCTTGGGGTTCAAGCCGATTGTGCGGGTGGTGGCGAGTGCGGTGGCTGGCTGCGATCCATCCTACATGGGACTGGGTCCGATTCCGGCGGTCCAGAAAGCCTTGGCGCGCGCCGGCTTGAAGATCGGCGACATCGATCTGATTGAACTGAATGAAGCCTTCGCTGCGCAATCCATACCCTGCATTCGTGAACTGGAAATGGATCCTGCGCGAGTGAATGTCAACGGCGGCTCAATCGCTATGGGCCACCCGCTCGGTTCGACCGGTGCGCGCATCATGGGGACACTGGTGCATGAAATGAGGCGGCGCGGCGCGCGCTACGGCTTGGTGTCATTGTGCATCGGCGTGGGGCAGGGGATCGCGACCATCGTTGAGTTGGTGGCCTGATTAATGATGTATTGGTTGCGTTAAGCACGCAACCACGCGTCACTATGCATCGGCGCTTAGCGTCTTGCCTTCTCTCAGGAGTTGGGCGAAGTCATCCGCCGGTAATGGCCAGCTGAAATGGTAGCCTTGTATTTCGTCGCATCCATTCAAGCGCAGATAATTGAGTTGTGCCGTTGTTTCGACGCCTTCGGCGATGACCGTCAGCTTCATGTTGTGGGCGAGATTGATGATGGCGACACAGATCGCCATGTCGTCGGCATCGCTGGTGAGGTCGCGGACAAAGCTCTGGTCGATTTTTAGCTGATCGATCGGAAAGCGCTTCAGGTAGCTTAGCGACGAGTAGCCGGTGCCGAAATCGTCCAGCGATATCTTCAAACCAAGCTGTTTCAATTCCGTCAGGGTGCGCACCGCCGAGTCCAGGTTGTTCATCAGTGCGCTCTCGGTGATCTCCAGGCCCAGGTATTTTGCTTCGAGATCCTGACCGAGCAAGCAATGGCGGATCATTGCCGCAAGATTTTCCTGGCGAAACTGATGCGCGGAAAGGTTCAGGGCTACCGGAGGCACGTTTAATCCCGCATCCAGCCAGCGGCGCAGCTGCTTGCATACGGTTTCGATGACCCAGTCACCAAGCGGGCGGATCAAGCCGGTTTCCTCGGCCAGGGGAATGAATTCCGCCGGCGATACCATGCCGATTTTTGGGTGACGCCAGCGGATCAACGCCTCAGCGCCGGACAACTCACCGCTGGCCAGATTCACCTTGGGTTGGTAGTACATCAGCAGTTGGTCACGCTCCATGGCCCGGCGCAGGTCAGCTTCCATGCCAAAGCGGGCGGAAGCGCGTTCGTTCATCTCCGGTGCGTAAAAGTAGAAGCTGTCGCCTCCCTGGGATTTTGCGCGGTAGGTGGCGGCATTGGCGTTTTGTATCAGTCCGTCCATATCGACGCCATCCCTGGGAAAGAGGCTGATACCCATGCTGGCGGTTATGAGGATTTCATGGCCGTTCTGAATCAGGGGATTCATCACCGCACCCAGCAGCTTGCGGGCGACCGGGGCGACGTCTTCTTCCTTGCCGACGTCGTTCATGATCACGGCGAACTCGTCGGCGGACAAGCGCGCCACGGTGTCGCCGGTTCGCAGGCAAGCAGCGAGGCATTGCCCGACATGTTTGAGCAAGGCGTCGCCGGTGCCATGGCCAAGCGTATCGTTAATGGCCTTGAAACGGTCCAGATCCAGCAGCAGCACCGCCACCAGGTGTTGATTGCGCGAGGCATGCAACAGTGCCTGACGCAAACGATCCTGGAACAAGGTGCGATTGGCCAAGCCGGTGAGCGCATCATAGTTGTGTTGGTGCTCGAGTTCTCTCTCGAAGCGCTCGCGCGTGATGGCGTCGCGGAGATGGGCGATGCCATAGCTCAGGTCGTCGGCCAACTCCTGAAGTAGTCTCATTTCCTGTTCGTCGAAGGCGTCGGCTTCCTGCGCGTAGATACGCAAGGCACCGATCGTCTTGCCATTGACGACGATCGGCAAGCCGATCGTCGATGCAAAACCTTGATTCAGCGCAGCATCCCGCCAGCGGGCGTACTGGGGGTCGCTCATGATGTGGCGAATGATGACGCTTTGTCCGGTGCGAATGGCTGTGCCGGTCGGGCCGCTGCCACTCGGCAGGTTATCCCAGGTGAGATCGAGCGCATCGACGTAGCCGTGATCGTCGCCGGCCTTGGCCACGATGCGGATGCGTTTCTCTGTGCTGGCGTCGGCGTAACCCACCCATGCCAATGGATAGCGCCCGACCGCGACGATTTCCCGGCAGACGTTGTCGAGCAAGGCAGGTTCATCGGCAGCCCAGACCAGCGAACGGTTGACTGCGCTCAATACCCCAAGCGCGCGGTTTGCCCGATGCAATTCCTCGTCGTAGCGAGTGATCCGGGCCTCGCGCAGAACCAGCGCTTCTCCCATTTGGTTGAAAGCCGCAGAGAGTTGTCCCAGTTCACTCTCATCCGTGGGCAGCAAGGTACGCGCCGACAGATCGCCAGAAGACAAGCGCTGCGCGGCTTGGGACAAATCCGCTACGCGGCGCAGCAGGAGTCGGCTGGCAAAGACCCTGCCGAGGCCGAGTACCAGGATGGCGGTGATTGCCATGAGGAGCAGGTTGCGATTCAACATCCAGACGACTTCGCTGTGGGACGTATTGCTCGGCACGCCGATCCAGAGATACAGGTTGCCGCCATAGCCGGGTGGCAGGAGTGGTGTCACCAGTGTCAGGCGCTCCACGCCATCGGATAATCTCATTTCGTTGACCTTGTTGTCCGATTCATTCAGGATGGCTTTGAGTTGGCCCCATTCGGGGGCACTTTGGCCGATCAGCGCCGCCTTGTCCCGGTAGCCGGCAAGTACGTTACCCTGGCTGTCCAGCAAGGTGAGAATGGAGCCGTAGGGCAGGTCCGTACGCAGCAGCATCCGGTGCAGCCAGGAAAGGTCGATGCTGAGTGAAACCAGCGTGGAAATCTTCCCTTGCGGGGTGATCACTGGTTCGGCCAGAAGAACTGTGCCCTTGCCGGTGACGGGACTGGTCTGATAGTCGCCAATCACAAAGCTGCGCAGTTTGATCGCATTCTTGAAATACTTGCGTTCGGACAGGTTAATCGGCTCGCGCAAGGGCTTGCTGGCGCAGCGAACCCTGCCGGAGGCGTCGGCGACGCTGATGTCTTCGTATTGATCATGCAGCTGCAGCAGATCGGAGAGCAGTTTGGTGCACTGGTCGGCAGCGACTTCACCGCGCACTTCCGGCGTGCGTCCCAGGTTTTGCATGGTGCCGTGGCTGTGTTCGAGGAGTTCCTGCATGCGCGAGTGGATTTCCTGGGACAAAACCCATACCTGTCGTTGCGACACGGCCAAGGCTTGCTGATGTTCCTCGTAGGCCGAGAAGAGAATCAGGGCAAATGCGGGCGCCACCGCCAGGAGCAGCAGAAACAGGATTCTGCTCTGCGTGCTGGCAAGCCAGGTGCGGATTCGCGGGAAGAATGCGGGCATGAACGAGTCGATGGGATGTGATTTATCTATGACAAGTGAAGTGTGTTCAGGTCTGGGTGCTACGGTGTGTTACCAGGGTGCCGATGCCATCTCTGCCTGAAATCAGTTCGCCATCGCCAGTACGATGACCCGACCATCGTCGGCAAAGGCCACCTTGTAGCTGTTTTCCTTGTAGGTCTTGTTGTTGCTGACCAGTGCGGTATTGACGGTATAGGTCTTTCCCTTGGCAGTCGCTGGCAGTTTGAACTTGGAATTGGTCTGGTAACGGCCGGCGCCATCCACGGCAGCTACCTTTTCGGTCTTCTCTTCGACCAGCTTGTTGTTCTCGTCGTAGATGGCGTATTTCTGTTGCACCTCCGGGATCTTGTCGCCATAACCGATCATGTCGGTATTGGAAGTGAGCTTGACTTCCTTCTGGCCGGAGGCATCGGGTGGAACCTCAGTGACCTGAGTGGTGAAATTGGCCGGTACGATATCTTTCTTCGGTGGCTGAGTCTTCTTGTTGGCGGCGTATTGCTTGTTGACCTCTTTGGCGTTTGCGATCTTTTTCGATTCGAAGTACCAACCGATCAGGAAGCCGGCGACCGCGCCGATCACCGCACCCTTGGCGCAGCCTTGGCCGCCGGCGGCCGCCACAGCGCAGCCGGCGGCCGCACCCACCAAGGCAGCCTTGGCCTTGTCATCGATGACGAAGGAGCCGTCGGCGTTTTTCTTGAAGGAACCATCGGGGTTGGTGGCGCAACCGCTTGAAGTGACCAAAAAGGCGAAGGCGACAGAAGTGGCGATGGTGTGTTGCAGAGTACGTGGGGTCATGTCATATCTCCAGTTTTAGGGGGTTACTTGATTACAATGGCGATTGGTTCGTCGATTCCATGGTCGCTGATGAACGGACGTTGCTCGTTGTTCGACAATTCCTTGACTCGACGCGTGACGTAGCGCTTGAGCCCGGTGGGATATACCAGATTGTCTTCCTTATCCGCGGCCTTACCTCGCAATCCTTCGATCAGGGCCTTGGTGAAGAATCCATTTTCATCATCTTCGCCGGATTTTTCCTTGCCGGTGGACGAGGCAAAAATAGTGACACCCCGCTCATCGTCGATCTTGTTGATCATATCGGTCGAATTCGACGCCTTGCCCGATGCCTGATTGGCCAGTGCGCCTGAATAGCAAGCATCGAGAAAAAACATGGCGCGTCCGGGCAGGTTTTGCAAGGTGCCGACGATTTGATCTCCGGGCAGCCATTCCGCAGGTTTGCTGGCCATGCCATCCGGCTTGAAAGGAATGTAGTAATAGGACGCTCCCTGGGCAATGCCATGGCCGGCGAGGAACAAAACGCCGGCATCCTTTTCCTTGACGTTTGCCTTGAGCCAGTTGAGGCCTTCGATAATTCCCTCGCGGGTTGCCGTCTCGTCGGTCAGCATCTTGAACTGAAGATTGTTATAGATCTTGCGAGCGCCGGTCGGCGGATTGGCAATGCGGGCCATTTGCGACTTGAAGGCATTAGCGTCCTTGACGGGACTTTCCAGTGCATTCTGTCCTGGGTATTTATTCACCGCCACCACCAGCATGTAGAGTGTCTCAAAGTCGGCCTTGTCTCTGGCGGCAGGCATCTTGGCGGCAGTGGCGCGAGTCACCTTTATGCTGACCGGGTCTGACTTGGCGTTGCGATTTTCGGCAATCAGCAGAATCTCGGCATCCTTGCCGGGCGGCACGCGCACCTGTACTTCCTGGGCGGGGATTTCGCTTTGCACCCCACGCTGGGATATGGGCTTGATGCTGCGGTCGAGACGGCCATTGACGCGAATCTTGATATCCTTTACCGGGGCATCCGGCGGCGTACGCACCGTGTAGCGGACTGTCACCAGGTCGCCTGCGGTTTCCACCTGGCTGTCCGACTGGAGTTCGATGATGGGCGGCACGATTTCCACCAGCTTCGCTGGCGTTGCGGCCGGTAATCCACCAGTCGTCGCCTTGGCCGCAACCGGGGCTTGCCGTTGTGCTTTCGGTTTGTCGGCGGCCTTGGGTGGCGGCGCCGCCAAGGCGGCGTTGTCGGCTTCCAACGCCGCCAGTTCGGCTTGTGCGGCTCGCAGTGCCTCGCGTTCGTCGCCCGAGGACAACACTTTCTGGATTACGTCGGGACGGTAAAGTCGATCGCGAAAGCGACCGGCGGTAAAAAAGTCGGCCGACTGGTTGAAAGCCCGGTTGAGATGCCAGCCCACCAGATTTTCTCCGCCGACGGAAGTGTCGTAGTAACCGGAAGGCGTCCACACAATCCATCGCTCGCGGTCGGCGTGAACGAAAAACGCCAACTGTTCGGATCCATCGTTGAGGCGCAGCCAACGGATGCTGCCGTCGCCGAGGCCGGCGACTACCCAGCGACCATCCGTGCTGATGTTCACTGCCCAGGCCGCTGCCGGAACGCGGCGCTCCCAAAGCATGGCGCCATCGACGCCGAAATGTCTCAGGAACCACTCGCTGCCGAGGACAAAGCTGCGATCACCGGGCGCCATGGCCAGACTTCGCGCCACTTCGCCTGGCCTCATCGGCAGTGCGCGACCGCTGAAGCGCGGTGCCGCGGAGTTCTTCCAATCGCCGGAATCACCGAGAATTCGCGGTGCACTCAACTTGCCTGGGGGCGGGCCGCTTTTCATGCTACCGTTAGCGAGATCGAAAACCATGGCTTCTGCCTGAGACGAAAAGCGGAAGGCGACCACATCCGCTGTCGGGTTGAGCCTGAAGCTGTCCTCGGCGTCGCGAAAATCCGCGCTTTGGGTGCGGCTGGTAGCCTGGGTTTTTCCCTGAAGATCAAACACTGCCCATGATGGTTCGGCCGAGGCCGCGGCAACGCTGCCATCCGGCAGGCTGGCCAGCGCCATTACGGTATTGCTGAATTGGCCGATTTCGCGCTTCGGGCCGCGACCGTTTTGTGCAAAGGCAAAGACCGGGAAGCGGCCTCCGCTGACATGACTGCCGGCCGCGAAGAGAGTGCCGCCGTCGGCAGACCAGGCGACACGGCCAAGATTGCCGCCCTTGAGTTCTATGCTGTGCACCAAAGCGAGGCTGGACGCGTCCAGCAAATCCACCCTCGCCTGATCCTGATAACCGACGGCGAGCGTACGGCCATCGGCCGAGAAGCTTACGCCATAGGGTTTGCCTCCGGGCGCCTGCTTGCGGGCGATGCGTTCCAGGCCATTGCGTCCGATTTGATAGATGCGTATGGCGCCATCGATGCTGGCCACAGCGAGTCGGCCATCGACGGCAAACTCGGCGCCAAACACGGCCTCATTGAATTCCGGATCGGCGCCGACAAATTGCAGGTTGCGCTGGAACACCCGCAGGCCCTGTTGGCGCAGGCCAATCGCCAAGTACTGGTTGTCTCGTGACCAGGCAAGCTGGGTGATCGGCGCCTCCATGCCGGTAAGCGTACTCTTTGGAGGAACACTGGCGCTGGCACGGTCAAACAGGTGAAGCAGATGGCCGCCACCGCCATCGAAGGCCGAGTTGCCACCCAGAGCCACCGTGCGTCCATCCGGTGATATGGCGGCAGCATAGACCGCGCCCAGGCTCTCGGCGCCGATCGGCGGCCGCAAAACCGAGATGGGCTGGCCACTGCGGGCATCCCATAGACGCGCCGTCTTGTCTTCGGACGCAGTGACAATCCAGCGTCCGGACGCGTCGGCAGTGATGCGCGTGATCAAGGCCAGATGACTGCCGGTTTCGATCCTCAAGACGGGCTCCTTCGGCAGATTCGGTGCCGTCAAGGCTGCGGCCGTGTACAAGCTCAGAACCGTCGCGCAAAGGCTGCAACGTAATTGCACCAAGAATAAGTTGGTCACTGGATGTCCTTTCATCAACCCCCGAGCCTGACGGCATGCAATATTCACACGGGTTCAATGAGTTGAAATTGATCTGTGACAAATCGATATGAATTGGAATAAGCCAGCCAGTTCGGCCTGTTCTGCACTCGCTGCCGAGAGTGCTTGAATACCTACGTGATGGAGCAAAACCGCCTCAGTGGCTGTCGAAGTCGAAGGCATTGGTCAGATCACCGACATTCTTGCGCATGCCCGGCAGCGGGGCGAGTCCGAAACGGCGCGTGATGAATTTCAGGATCGAGGTGGTGTCGTAGGGCGTCGAGTCGATGCGGCCTTTTTTAGCGTGGGGCGAAATGATGAGCAGCGGCACTCGCGTGCCCGGTCCCCAACGATCGGCCCAGCCGGCGCCGCTGGGTGGCGAGACGTGATCCCAGAAGCCGCCGTTCTCGTCGTAGGCAACGATGATGGCGATCTTAGGCCAGAGCGGGCCGGCTTGCAGCTTGGCGACCAGTTGTGCAATGTGTGCGTCGCCCGCGAGAACATCGGCATAACCGGGATGTTCGTTCAGGTTGCTCTCGGGTTTGTAGAAAGCGACTTGCGGCAGGCTGCCATCGGCTATCGCCCGAAAGAAGTTGTCGGCATCCTGCAGATGCTTCTGACGATCCGGCGTGCCTGGTGCAAAGCGTGCGAAGTAGTTGAACGGCTGGTGATGCGCCTCCAGGCTGGCCGTGCCGGGCTTGCGGGCATAAATTACCGCGCGGCGCTCTGCAGGCTGTGCGCCGTCCGCCAGTGCCGCCTGCCACCCTCCGGCATACCAGGCCCAGCTGATCCCCTTGGCCGAGAGCGTATCGCCGATGGTACGGAATTTCTGCGGCGGCAGCGGGTGTCCGGCCGGGTCGGCATGGCGCGGATCGCCGCCGGCAGCGGGCGAAATGCCGCTGGGTTGATACGGTGGTTGCAGGTTATTCACGGCATAGCCATCGGGCGTCAGCTCACCGTCGAATAACTTGGGCGGACCGTCCAGTGCGCTGGGTGGCGAATCGTTGCGGCGCTTGAGCTTGCCGTTGTCATCGAGCCGGGCTTTCATGCTTTCCGGCGCGTCGGGGAAATAAGGCGTGCAGGCGCAGACCAGCCAGAAATGATTGAGAAACGAACCGCCAAAAGCTGCCATGAAAAAATTATCGGCCAGCACATACTCGCGGGCATATTTCCACATCGGCAGCTTCGTGCCATCGTAGTAGCCCATGACCAGGCCGCCGGCATTCGACACGGCTGCGTAGCGGTCGAGCCGGCCGGCGTCGATCTGTTCGATGTTCTGGTAGTAGCGATGCGTCAGGTCGGCGGTTTTGACATTCAAGGCCTGATTGAAAGGCGTGGCATCGATGCGGAACGGGCGATTGGCCAAGGCGGAAACAAATTGTTTCTCCTTGTCGTTCCAGACTCCGGGTAATTGCGCGAGTACTTGCCCGTTATGATCGGTCTGCGTCCAGGTTGCTGGCGTGGCCTGGGCAATGCCGTTGGCGCCCGGGAAAAGTCCGTAGAGATGGTCGAAGCTGCGGTTCTCTGCAACGATCACGACGATATGCTCGATCCGTCGCAGGCCGGCGTCGATGTCGCCGTGCTGCGCTTCCGCCGCACCGCAGACGACAGACCGGCAGAGCAGCGCCACGACGGTTGCCGTGAAAGCGAACAGGTATCGAGAGCGGAGCATGGAGAATCTTTAGAATTTCTCGTGATCGTCCAGGTAACGCCATTGACCAAGGGGCAAATCGCCGAGCATGACCTTGCCGATGCGGACGCGTTTCAAGCCCAGGACTTTCAGTCCAACCAGTTCACACATGCGGCGGATCTGACGTTTCTTGCCTTCGCGCAGCACGAAGCGCAACTGGTCGTCGTTTTGCCAGCCGACCTGGGCGCGCTTGAGCGCCTCGCCATCCAGGCTCAAACCGAAGTTCAGCAAAGCCAGATTGGCCGCCGAAAGCTTCCCTTCGACACGCACCAGATATTCTTTCTCGATTTCCGTGTCCTTGCCGATCAGGCGTTTGGCAATGCGTCCATCCTGCGTCAACACCAGCAAGCCCAGCGAATCGATATCCAGCCGTCCGGCCGGAACCAGTCCCTTCAAATGCGCGGCCTTGAAGCGCAGCGGCGAGTGGTCGCCGGGATAACGGGAAGCCGCATTGATCAGGGTGTAGGCGGGTTTGTGATCATGCTCGGCTTGCCCCGAGACATAGCCGATCGGCTTGTTCAGCAGGATCGATACGCGCGCCTGCTGGCTGGCTTGAGCGGCTTTGTGCAGCGTGATCTTCTGAGTCGGATAGGCGCGGCTGCCGAGTTCGGTGACGCGCTCGCCGTCTACGAAGACCCAACCGCGTTCGATATAGTCGTCCGCCTCGCGCCGCGAACAGATTCCCTGCGCGGACATTAGCTTGGAGATGCGGACGAGTTCCATTCTGAGAATAGGTCCTAAAACAGCTCGATTTTCTTTTCGCGCGGCTTGCTCGGGCCGAGCAGGGTGTTTTCGTAATCCACTTCTTCCTGCACGACCTGCGATGAAACTTCCTGGGTGATGGGAATCCGCTTGCAGAAGGCGTCGCCGCTGTTCGGCGCGAAGATTACCTTGCGCGCCCAAGGGCCGCCGAAGTCCGAGGAGACCAGGGCGATGCCTTCGCGTTCCAGCCAGTTTTGGGTAAATTCGATGTTGCCCTTGCCGATCGACTTGCGCAGCGAGCTGACGACGTTGCCGCCGCCGAAAGCCTTGGCGACCATGCGCTGTTTCTGGGCACCCTTGCCGAGCATGGCATTCACCAGCACCTCCATGGCATAGTCGCCGCGCAGCAGCGCATCGTATTCGTTGTCGGTGCTGCGTGTGCGCACTGGCAGCATGAAATGATTAAGGCCGCCAATATGCAGTTTCGGGTCGAACAGGCAGACCGCGACGCAGGACCCTAGCAGGGTGGCGATCGGCGTGAGGTTCTCGACCGCATACTGGCCAGGATGGATGTTCCTGGCTTGCTGTTCGAGTTCCTTGCTCGATGGACAGGGAGAGGTATTCATGAATCGGCGATCAGTATTATCCGTAAGCAATAATCTCACGGGCGATCAGGTCGAGCGGTACGATCTTGTCCACGCCGCCGAGTTTGATGGCCTCCTTAGGCATGCCAAATACCACGCAGGTGGACTCGTCCTCGGCCACGGTCTGGGCGCCCGCCTGATGCATTTCCAGCAGGCCGCGCGCGCCGTCGTCTCCCATGCCGGTCATGATGATGCCCAAGGCATTTTTTCCGGCGACCTGGGCGACCGAACGAAACAGCACGTCCACCGAAGGCTTGTGGCGGTTGACCAGCGGCCCGTCGGCGACCTCGACGATGTACTGGGCGCCGCTACGACGCAGCAGCATGTGGCGCCCGCCCGGCGCGATCAGGGCGCGGCCGGGTATTACGCGGTCATTGTTCTGGGCTTCGCGCACCTCAAGCTGGCAAAGCGAGTTCAAGCGTTCGGCGAACAAGGCAGTGAATTTTTCCGGCATATGTTGGACCACGACGATCCCCGGACAGACGCCGGGCAGCATGGTCAGCACCGCTTCCAGGGCCTGCGTGCCGCCGGTCGAGGTGCCGATGGCGATGATGCTTTCGGTGGTTTTCGACATCGCCGTGGAAGCCGCCGCGCGCGCCGCCAGCATCGCGTCGGCAGTCAGCTTGGGCGAAGGGGCTGCCAAGGTGCAGCTGGGATGGATATTGCGCACGTTAGAGCGCGCCGCCGAGCGTACCGCCGTGACCAGATCGTTGGAAGCATCCTGGAGAAATTGCTTCACGCCCATCTTGGGCTTGGTGATGATCGCCACAGCGCCGGCGGCGAGCGCTTCCATGGTGGTTTCCGCGCCCTTTTCGGCCAGCGATGAGCAGATTACCACCGGCGTCGGATGTTCGGCCATGATCTTCCTGAGGAAGGTGATGCCGTCCATGCGCGGCATTTCGACGTCCAGGGTGATCACGTCGGGCCAGTTGGTCCTCATCCGATCGAGCGCGAACAGCGGATCGGCCGCTGCGCCGATGACCTGGATGTCGGGTTCCCGCTCCAGGTTCTCGCGGATCACCTGACGCACCACGGCCGAATCATCGACAATCATTACGCGGATTTTGGGTCCATTAGCCATGCGTCTGTGCCTTCAGTTTATCGGCGAAACGAATTTGCACTTCGCCATTGGCCAGATCGAAAATCAGCTTGCGGTGGCCCGCGCCACCGGCATGTTCCGCCAGGAGCGGAATGCCGCGCTGCTTGAGGAACTGGCGTGCCACGGCGATGTTGTTTTCGCCGACATTGAGACTGGAGCGTGCCTGAGGGAACATGTCGCCGCCACCGAACAGCTTCGCCTGGAATTGCTCGGGGCGGCAGCCGCTTTTCAGTATGGCCTGATCGAACAGGGCGAAGGCTTCATCTGCAAAGTGACCATCAAGAACCTCTTCTTTGGTTTTCGCTCGACTGGGCACCAGAAAATGGCACATGCCGCCGATTTGCCGGCGCGGCTGCCAGAGCGTCACGGTGACGCAGGAGCCAAGCAGGGTTTCCAGTTGCAGCGGCGCCTCGCCGAAATGGAAATCGCCGGCATTGAGAAAAATGCGCGGCGGCGGAGGGGGCCTGTTCGGCAAGGTCAAGTTCAATGGCAGGTGCGTCATGGCAACTGATAGATGGTTGGCTGGACCGCTTTCACGCAGTCGGTTATGCCGTTGAGGCTTTCCGAGTGGCCGATGATCAGATAGCCGCCCGGCAGCAATTGCCGTGAAATCCGTTCCACCACCTGGCGCTTGGTATCGCCATCGAAATAGATCATGACATTGCGCAGGAAAATGACATTGAACTTGCTCATGCCGGGCAGGGTGGTATTCAGATTGACTTGCATGAAATGGGTATGGCTGCGCAGTTCCGGGGAGATGATGAAGCTCCCTTCGTTTTCGCGCACGCCCTTCAGGCAATATTTGCGCAGGTAGTCCTTTGGCAGGCCGCGGGTGCGGTCAAGCCAGTAAAGGCCGCGCTTGGCCACCGCCAGCACTGACTGGCTGATGTCGGACCCGGTCACCGACCAGTTTCCCTTGATGCCTAGAGTATCGGCCAGCACCATGGCGATGGTGTAGATCTCTTCGCCGGTCGAACTGGCGGCGCTCCATACGTCGAAAGGCCGGCCGGGCGGATGCTTGGCCAGAATGTTTTTGGCCAGAAATTCGAAATGTTTTTCCTCGCGGAAAAAATAGGTCTCGTTGGTGGTGAGCAGATCCACCATCACCTGCAATTCCTCTTCCGCGCCAGGAGCGGAAACCATCCGGTGATATTCGCTAAAGGTGCCCAGGCCGTAGTGCTTGAGCCGTCGCCCGAGGCGTCCTACCAGCAGCACCTGCTTCGAATCGGCGAGGCTGATGCCGGCGATCTTGTAGATAAGTTTCTGGAAAAGCTTGAACTCGGCATCGGTGATGTTGGGGCTGTCGATCATGGTAGTGGAATTATACGCTGGGGTACTTTCTGCTAAATTGATCTACCACAGGACAGATGGCAGGCGCTAAGCGTGCCCGCTCCCGCGTAATATTTCGAGCGCTTTCTGGTAATCGAAGGCCTCGATAGCTTGCAGCAAGCTTTCTCCGGTTGTGCCCAGGCCAGCGCGCAGGCGTGCGGACTCTTCCCGTGCCAAGTCGTTGACCGCCATATCCCCGGTTTCCAGCAGTGCTTCAAAATCCGACAGTAGTGCGCTTAGCCGGGATAAATCCTGGTCAGTCGACGGTTCCTGTTTTTCAGTCAGAGCCTGGCGGAGAGCGGCGATCAGCGGCGTCAGTTCGGCGACCAGCGTGCTGTGGCCGGAGTCGATCCGATCCGCCGCGCTGCCTTGCTGGATAGCAGACTGAAGATCTGCGGCGGCTTCGGATATTCGTGACGCGCCGATCATGCCGGCAGAACCTTTCAGGGTATGCGCCAGTTTCTTGACGGCCGCAAAATCGCCTGACGCCATGCTCTCGGAGAGACGTGCTGCGTCCTGCGCATGAGAGTCGACAAACATGGACAGTATCCGCGCATACTTGGTCACATTGCCGCGCACCAGCGCCAAGCCACGCTCCGCGTCCAGGCCGGAAATCCCCGCCAGATCTTGCCGCAATTTGGCTGAATCCGGGGTTGGCGTGCTCCCTGCCGCCGTCTTTGTTACTGGTGCGGCTGGCGATGTTGGCATGGTGATCCCACGGGGATTCCCTCCGGTCACGGGCAACCACTTGATCAGCATCGCATAGAGGACATCCGGATTCACCGGTTTGGGCACAAAGTCGTTCATCCCGGCTTCCAGGCAGGCACGCCGATCTGCGTCGAAGGCGTTGGCGGTCATGGCCAGGATCGGCGTGAACTCTCGCCCCGGCAGGGAGTGAATCACGCGGGTGGCTTCCAGGCCATCCATATTGGGCATCTGCACGTCCATCAGGATCAGGTCATAGGCCGTGGCGCGCGCCTTATCTACCGCCTCGACTCCGTCTGTCGCCGTATCCACGGCCAAGTTCGCCCCGTGTAGTAATTCCAGAGCGACTTCGCGATTCACGGCGTTGTCCTCGGCAAGCAACAGCAGCGTGCCGCCGGGGCGGTTGCGCAGTTGGGTCTCGGCGTTCGTGTCGCCTCCGGCAACGTCGGTGGTGGCGAGCGGCAGGATGCCGTGGCCGCGGCCAAGGCGGGCGGTGAACCAGAAGGTGCTGCCTTTCCCCTGTTCGCTCTCGACTCCGGCCTTCCCTCCCATCAGTTGCGCCAAATGCCGGGTGATGGACAGGCCCAGGCCGGTCCCCCCGTATTTGCGGGTGGTCGAGACATCTGACTGCTCGAAGGCCTGGAACAGGCCGGGAATCTTTTCCGGGGGAATGCCGATGCCGGTGTCCTGGACTTCGAAACGCAGCAGAAGCTTGTCCCCGCTGTCTTCCATAACTCGGACGCGCACGGCGATGGAACCGTGCGCGGTAAATTTTATGGCATTGGCGGTGTAGTTGAGCAGCGCTTGGCGCAGCCTGGTCGGGTCGCCGCGCAGCCAGGGGGGGACGCCGTCGGAATCGACTTCGAATGCCAGCCCCTTGGTGCGAACCTGGTCGGAGATCAGCGAGCGGACATGATCCAGAATGGCTCCCAGAGGGAAATCGGTGTGTTCCAGTTGGAACTGTCCGGCCTCGATCTTGGACAGATCGAGGATGTCGTTGATGATGGACAAGAGGTGGGCGGCGGCGGCGTCAATCTTGCTAAGCCGTTCGGCTTGCGCGGGAGTCGGATCGGCGTTGCGCAACAGGTGGGTGAGACCGATGATGGCGTTCATCGGCGTGCGGATTTCGTGGCTCATGTTGGACAGGAAGCTGCTCTTGGCGCGGTTGGCGGTTTCGGCCGCATCCCTGGCTTCCGCCAGTTCGAAGGTGCGGGCCAGCACCTGTTCCTCCAGATGGTAACGATGGCGGTCGAGTTCCGCGCCCAGGCGTTTCTTTTCGGTGATGTCTTCCTTGACCGCGACATAATGGGTGATGCACCCGTCGGTCTGGTGGATGGGGGTAATGACCGCAAATTCGACATATTCGCTGCCGTCCTTGCGCCGGTTGTGAAACTCGCCTTTCCAGGATTGGCCCTGGGTGAGCGCACTCCACATTGCTACGTAGGTCCCGGGCGGTGTCTTGCCCGAATTCAGAATGCGCGGATTCTGGCCGATGGCTTCTGTGCGGCTATACCCCGTGTTCCGGACGAAAGCCTGGTTTACATATTCGATCTCGGCGTCGAGGTTGGTGATGACGACGCTCTCCGGGCTTTGTTCCACGGCCAGGGAGAGCTTGCGGAGTTGGTCCTCGGCGGCATGGCGCTCGGTGATGTCGTGCACCAACGAGAAAATGCATTGTTCGCCCCGAAAATTGAGCACATGAGCGGAAACCAGCACCATAATCTTCTTGCCATTCTTGGCGGCGAGGGCGACTTCCATGCCTTCGGCATGGCCATCACGCCGCAATGCCGCCACCACTTGTTGCCGGTTTTCCGGGTGGAGAAGAACAGTGTCGGACGGAGTACTGCCGACGATTTCGTCGCGAGTCCTGCCGAGCAGTCGCAGATAGCTGTGGTTGGCATCCACGATTCGTCCATCTTCGAGGCGGCTGATTGACATGGGCTCCGGGCTGTTCATGAATGCCACATGGTAGAAATCTTCGCTCTCGCCGAGCTTTGTCTGCTGTTCTCTCATTCGAGCTTGTCCGCTTGTCGCCAACTCAGCCATGATCACGGTAATGCTCGGCAATCAACGCAAATTCGGCGAAGCCGCTCAGGAAAGCATCGGTGATGTCCGGATCGAACTGGCGGCCGCGTTCGGCGGCAATGATTTCGCGTGCCTGGTCGGGAGGGATCGGTTGCTTGTACACCCGCATCGAGATCAGCGCGTCGAAGACGTCCGCCAACGCCATCAGCCGCGCGGAGATAGGGATGGCGTCGCCGACCAGGCCATCCGGATAGCCGCCGCCATCCCAGCGTTCATGGTGCCAGTGGGCGATTTCCTTGGCCAGCGCGAGGAAATCCACAGCCTGGTCGATGTCCTGCTCGGACAGGTCGATGGCGTCGCTGCCCAGTTGGGCGTGGGTTTTCATGATTACCCACTCTTCCTCGGTGAGTTTGCCGGGTTTCAACAGGATGTGGTCGGGAATGCCGACCTTACCGATGTCATGGAGGGGGGCAGAGCGCGTCAGCATGTCGATGTAGTGCTTATCCAGGGTGGATGCGAAACGGGGGTGTTTTTCGAGGAGGATGGCCAGTTGATGGACGTAGTGCTGGGTGCGCAGGATGTGGTTGCCGGTTTCCGGGTCGCGGGTCTCGGCAAGGTGTGCCAGGGCGCGAATACTGACGGTCTGGATCAGTTCGTTCTCTGCCATGCGGCGCGCTACTTCGGCCTCCAGCATGGCGTTCTGGTCGTGCAGCCAATCGCGCGCCCGCTTGGCCAGCAACTGGCTGCGTACCCGGGCCAGCACCACGATGGGTGTGATGGGCTTGTTGATATAGTCGACAGCGCCGAGTTGCAGTCCGCGTTCCTCGTCCCGGGCGTCGCCCAGAGCCGTGACGAACATCACCGGAATATCGCGCGTGACTGGCGATTCGCGCAAATACTGCATGACGGTGTAGCCATCCATGTTGGGCATCATGACATCCAGCAGGATCAAGGCCGGGCGTGGCTCCTGGGCGGCGTAGCGCAGAGCGGCATGGCCGGAATTTGCCGCCTTGACGCGATAACCCGCCTCGCACAGCAGTCCGCCCAGCACGCCGAGATTCTCCGGCATGTCGTCTACAATCAGCACCAGCTCTCCCGTTCCACTGGGACTTCCTTCTTCGGCCAAGAGCGTGAGTGGGGATTTGGCACTGATGTTCATTGCAGTTGTCCCAGCCGATCGCTCAATTTCTGCAAAGCGGCCTGGGTTTCTTCGCCGCGGTCGAGCAGTGCAACCAACTTTTGCATGAAGTCCTGCACCAGGTTTTCCAGGGTTTCCTCTTGTCCGGTGGTCAGCCCCAGATGGACGAAAGCGTTTGCCATGTCTTCCTCGAGCCTCAGCATGAGCTGCGCGCTGGCCGCGCGGTCGCGCAGATAGTCCTCGCGCAAGTTGCCCAGGGAGGTGCGCAGGCTTTCGAGGGCGCTCAGGATGCCGGCCTGGCTGCGGTTCTTTACTTCGGTGGTCTCGATTGCCTGCAGGCGCGAATCGGCGCCCTGGGCGGCGACGGAAAGATTGTCGCGCAGCCGGCCACAAAAATCCGGGTCGGAAAGCGGCATGTTGTTGACCATCAGGGTGACGCGTTCGAAGTTATGCACGCTGCGATTGTGGAACTCGAAAATGCGCTCCAGTCCCCGCACATGATTGAGCACCGAGGTTTCCAGCGGAAGATTGGCGCCGGCGGCGCTGAGGGTCAGGGTGCGTTGGGCGACCCGGGTCTGCACCACGCCGTCGAGCTTGTAGCGCTGCATCAGTTCGAGCAGGCCTTCGGCGATTTCCTGCTCGGTATCCATGGCGATCAGTTTGCTCATGAATTGCAGGACCAGGCCCGATTCATCCATGCTGGCCAGCGCCAGCGTGGCCAGGTACTCGGAGGATTCATATTGTTCCTCCAGTGCGCGCTTGCTCTTGACGATCTGTTGCGCCACCTTGATCTTGCGCAGCACTTCTTCCGGCGCGAAGGGCTTGACGATGAAATCCTCGCCGCCGGCATCGTAGCCGGCGAGCCGCGCTTCGATGGTGTCGTTGCCGGAAATAAAGGTCACCGGGATGCGGTTCAGCAGGGTGTCGTCCTTGATCTGGCGGCAAAAGCTGTAGCCGTCCATGCCGGGCAGATTGACATCGAGCAGGAACATGCCGGGCCTTTCCTCGACCAACCGGGCCTGACAGGCTTCGGCGCTCTCGAAGGTTTCTACCGCATACTCCGCTTCGAGAATGGCGCGTATGACCTCAAGGACAACGGCATCGTCGTCGACGACAAATACTTTGAATGGATCACTCATCCTATTCTCCTTCGGTCTTAGAGTAGCTGCTGCTGGAGGCAGCCTGTTGCGCCAGGCCGAGTGCCGTGCGGATTTCCTTGCTCGCCCGGGCGACCGCGCGTTCCATCCGGTCGAGCAATTCCTCCGCGGGATCGTCCTGTTTCAATGCGATATCCAGCGCCGAGGCGATGGTATGCAGATCGTTCATGCCGAGCATGCCGACGCGGCCCTTGAGGGCATGGACGGACTTGCGCGCCGCATCCTGTTGGCCTGCCGCCAGGGACTGTCGAATCTCGCTTGCGTAACCGGGTGCATTGGCGACGAAATCCGCCAGCCAGTGATGGTAGCGCGTCTCGTTGCCGGCAAAACGGGTCAGACCTGCTGCGATGTCGATGCTTGGTTCCTCCCCCGTCAAGGGGGAGGTTAGGTGGGGGATGGGGTTGGTAGTTTGCATGGTATCTAAACCCATCCCCCTCCCGGCCTCCCCCTTGAAGGGGGAGGAGTGGGAAGCCTGATGCTTGGAACGAGGCAGCCACTTCGCCAGGATGCGATGGAAACTGGTGGCATCGAAAGGCTTGCCGATATGATCGTTCATGCCGGCCGAGCGGCTGGCCTCGATCTCATGCGTCATGGTATGCGCCGACATGGCGATGATCGGCAGTTGTTCGAAGCCGGTTCGCGCCCGGATCGCACGGGTGGCGGTCAGGCCGTCCATGACCGGCATCTGGATGTCCATCAGGATCAGGTCGAAACCGGCCGGGCCGGTTTCGCCGAGGATGTCGAGAGCCTCCTGGCCATTATTTGCCATGTGCGTTGCGATGCCGACCGTGCCGAGCAGTTCGGCGACGATCTCGCGGTTCATGGGCTGATCCTCGACGACCAGCACCCGCGTATTCCGATAGCATAGCGGCGGGGTTTCCTGGCCGGCCGACGGCTTTCCTTCCGACTGCTCGCCGGCTTCGCCGAGGCTGAGCCAGAGCCGCACACGGAAGGTCGTGCCGTTGCCTTCGCGACTCTCGACGCTGATGTCGCCATCCATCATTTTTGCCAGGCGCCGGCTGATCACCAGGCCGAGTCCAGTGCCGCCGTATTTGCGGCTCATGCTGGCGTCGGCCTGGGAGAAGGGCTTGAACAGCCGTTCCAGGTCTTCCTGGCGTATGCCTATCCCGGTGTCGGCGACTTCAATGTCCAGGCAGACACGGTTTTTTTCGCGGGCATGCAGGCCGATACGCACTTCGATGCCGCCGCTCGGGGTGAACTTGACGGCATTGCCGATCAGGTTGAACAGGATCTGTTCGAGCCGCAGGGGATCGCCGACCAGGATATCGGGGACGGCCTCATCGATATGCTCGACCAGGGTCAATCCTTTTTCGGCGGCCTTGTGGGCCATCACGGAATTGCTGCGCGAAACCAGCTTGCGCAGGCTGAAGGGAATGGATTCGAACGCCATGCGGCCAGCGGCGATCTTGGACAAATCGAGCAAGTCGTTGATGATGTGGGCCAGGTGCTTGCCGGAGGTGGCGATCTTGTCCAGGTAGTCGCGCTGCTTGGCATCGGTCGTCAGGTCGCGGGCCAGGGAGGAGAGCCCGATCACGGCATTCAGCGGGGTGCGCAGTTCGTGGCTGATGTTGGCGAGAAACTCGTCCTTGGTTCGGTCGGCAAGTTGCGCGGCCGCTAGCGCTGCGCTGAGTTCGGCGGTGCGTTGGCGCACCATGTTTTCCAGGCGGGTTTGATACTCCCTGAGTTGTTCTTCGATCAGTTTTCTATTGTGCCGGTTTCTTATGAGGGCAATGATCGTCAAAGACTGCAATAGAAAAATAATCGTCAGGCCGAGCGCCATGGTTTTGTGTTCTTCCCAGAACGTCGGTATGCGATTGAGAAAGACGCTGTGGTCCGGAAGCCGGTCCGGTTCGCCGCCCCAGCGTTGGATCTGGGCCCAGTCAAAGATCGGCACGGCTTGGTTGTCCACATGCGTTACCGGCTGGGTCAATTGAAGTTTTCCGTTCAGGATGTCGATGGCGGTTACTCCGGCTTTCTCGCCGAGGGTCTTGACGTTGATTACCGAGCCGCCGATGCCGCCGTTGACGAGGTTGAAGTCATACAGGCCAAAAACCGGTGCGTTGGCCGCTTTGACGATCATCCCCTCCACCTCGTAGGCCAGGGTGACGCGGCCGCGAATATCCCGGTTGTATTGCAGGAATAGGATGACGGTATGCGGGGGGAGATGGGCCACCCGTTTCAGCAGGTCATCGAGCGCAAGTTCGCCGGTGGTTTCGATTTCCGGTTTGGCCGGCAGGGCCGTTGCAATTTTGACGGCTTCCGCCGCCATTTTCCGGTCGGCTTCGCTGCTGCCCCCAACGAACACCACCCGCCGGGTATTTGGAAACAGTTCGAGCGCTCGATCCAGGGTTCCCTTGATGTCGAATTGAGCCAGCAGGCTGATGAAGCGGCGATTTCCCGCCTTCGCGGCGGCAGGCATCGGCGCCTGGACGGTGATCGCCGGCGCGGTTGGAGCCAGGAGCTTGCCTTCATTCAGCAGAAAGCCCAGGGCCGGTTGTTGCACCGTGATGATCAGGCCGATTTTCCGATACGCATATTTGGCCAGCAACTGGTCGCGCAAGCGAGCGCGATGCAACCGATCTTCCTTGCGGCGCTCCAGGTCGAGAAACTCGTAATACAGTCTGTTGGCGCTGATCCCGGCGGCATTGATGGCGGCGAGAAAGCCATCGTCGAATATTTGAATGCCCCTGCCGCCGTGGCCATAGGAGTAGAGCAGCAGGATGTTTTTTTGCTCGGCGCGCGGCAACGTTTCCTGAACCGATTGCGCCGACAGCGGGTTGGCGAGAATGGCGCAGATCAGCAGACCCAGCAGAAGGTCCGATGGAAGAAGGTTGATCAGGATGCGTTTCGGGTTGGGGAACATGGCTACGCACTTACCCGATCCGGCGTCAATTTTCGCCGTTTACGCATATAATTCAACCTAGTTGGTAAAAGGGGCATGGAGCAGAACAAACAATGCAGCAAGGGCAGCATATTTCCGATGCCAATGTATTCGTCATCGAAGACGATCCGGCCATGAGCTTCCTGTATGGGGAACTGCTCGGGTCGATCGGCGCCGCCGCGCGTTTTTTTACCAGCGGCGAGGAATTCTTCGCCGCATTTTCCCCGGCGTGGCAAGGTGGCGTGGTGCTCGACCTGCGCATGCCAGGCATGGGCGGCATCGAGGTATTGCGGCGACTGCGGGCGCTGGACTGCCATCTGCCGGTGATTGTGGTCAGCGGTTATGGCGATGTGCGCTCGACGGTGCAGGCGATGAAGCTGGGAGCCGTCGAATTTCTTGAAAAACCTTTTGCCAATTCCGAGTTCATCGAAGCTGTCCAGGCGATGCTGGCGCATGGACGCAAGAATCATGCGGTAGAGGCCGTGCAACATGAAATCCGGGTCTGCCTGGCGACGTTGTCCGACCGCGAGCGGGAGATCGCGGAGCTTATCGCCCGCGGTCTCACCAGCCGCGAAATTGCGGCCCTGCTGGCGATCAGCTCGCGTACCGTGGACGTTCATCGGGCGCATATCCTGAACAAGTTGAAATGTTCCTCTTCGGTTGAACTGGCGGCACTGCTGGCGCGAATTCCTCAGGGCGACATGGGGTAAGTCATCGATCGGTCAGCGTTTGGCCGCGTCGCTGTCGTCCATGGCCCACTGCTGCACCAGTTTGCTGCCACGTTGTCCGCTCTTGCGGATTTCATCAAGGTAACGCGCTAGTTTGGCGTCGCTGCGAATATGCGGGTTGGCTGCGGCAAGTTCGGCGAACCCCATGATCAGAGTAAAGATGTCGCAGAAATCCTCGACGACATCTTGCTTGCTCATGCTTGGGGGCTTCTTCATTGGCCGCATAGTCGATTCAACCGGGAAAAATCTGTCGCGTTAAAGACCGTTAATGGGTCTCGGCCACCGCTTCTGCGCCGGCCTGTCCACCGACCGAAGCCAGGGTGGACATCTCGTCGACCGAGAGGACGCGCTGGATGTCGAGCAGGATGACGAACTTGCCATTCACTTTGCCCATGCCGGCAATGAAATCGGCGCGGATCTTGGCGCCGAAAGCCGGCGGCGGCTCGATCTCCGAACCCGGAATCTCCAGCACCTCGGACACCGCATCGACCATGATGCCGAGATCCTGCTTGACGTCGCTCTGCTCCATTTCGACGATGACGATGCAGGTGCGCTTGCCTACCTGGCTCTGCGATCCGCCGAAGCGCGCCGCCAGATCGACCACCGGCACCACCGCGCCGCGCAGGTTGATGACGCCGCGGATGAAGGCCGGCATCATGGGGATTTCGGTGAGGTTGCCGTATTCGATGATCTCCTTGACGTTGAGAATGCCGACCGCGTACATCTCCCCGGACAGCGCGAAGGTCAGGTATTGATGCGCTTCTCCGGCCGCCGCCAGATGGCGCGCGGCGGTCAGCGCCTGCTGTGGAGTTTGAGTTTGAACTTGGGTTCCCATGGCGAACCTCCGCTCAGAAGCGTTCGAAATCTTGCTCGTTGGTGGCTGTGCTGGCTTTGGCCTTGGCCGCCGGCGCAGCTGGAGTGGCGCGTGACGTTGCCGCTTTGGGTCGCGCTGCCGGTCGGGCGGAGGGTGCCGCGCCGTGTTCCTGATTGAGCTTGAAGAAGGACATCAACGAGGTCAGTTGAGCCGACTGTCCGCCCATTTCCTCGGCGGTGGCGGCGAGTTCCTCCGAAGCCGAAGCGTTCTGCTGGGTGGCCTGGTTCAACTGGCCCATCGCGCTGTTGATCTGGCCCACCCCGGCGCTCTGCTCCTGGCTGGCGGCGGCAATCTCCTGCACCAAGTCGGAGGTCTTCTTGATCGAGGGCACCATGGTGTCGAGGAGCTTGCCGGCCTGTTCGGCCATGCCGACGCTGCTGCCGGCCAACTGGCCGATTTCCTGTGCGGCGACCTGGGAGCGTTCGGCGAGCTTCCTGACCTCGGCGGCGACCACCGCGAAGCCCTTGCCGTGTTCGCCGGCCCGGGCCGCTTCGATGGCGGCGTTGAGGGCCAGCAGGTTGGTCTGGTAGGCGATGTCGTCGATGATGCCGATCTTGCCGGCGATCTGTTTCATGGCTTCGACGGTGTTCTTGACGGCCGTGCCGCCTTCGGCGGCTTCGGTGGCCGATTTGCTGGCCATGCCGTCGGTGACCTTGGCGTTCTCGGTGTTCTGGTTGATGCTGGCGGTCATCTGCTCGATGCTGGCGGTGGTTTCTTCGACCGAAGCCGCCTGCTCGCTGGAACTTTGCGACAGCGACTGGGCGGTCTGAGAAACCTGGCCGGCCGCGTTGTTGAGGGCTTCCGCCGCTGTGTTGACTTCGCCGATGATGTTCGAGAGCTTGACGACCATGTCATTGATTGCCGACAGCATGCTCGTGGTATCGCCGGAGGCGAGGTCGATTCGTACTGCGAGATTGCCCTGTGCCACCTCGGCCACGACTCCGGACACATAGCCCGGATCGCCGCCCAATTGCCTGAGGATGCTGCGAATGATGAAGACACCAAGGAAGATCACCAGAGCCGCAGCAATCAGGGAGACCAGCACGCTGTTCCGATTCGCCGCAGTTATCTTTTCTTCGATCGCTTTGCCCAACTGCTCATCGAGTTGCCCGACTATTTCATCGGTGCCATGCACCGCCTTGCGCATCACGCCCTGAGTGCCTTCCGCAGGGGTCAGCCCCGTCGTCTTGTATCCTTCGACCAGCGCCAGAAAGTCCTTCCTGTACTGATCCATCTTGGGCGCCACTCCCCCCGCTCCCTGGATGCGCATGAAGGATTCGAAATGCTTGTTGAAGCCCTCGACATATTTCAAGTCCAGTCTCAGAAGGAAATCCTTCTCGTCCCGCCGCAGGGTGAGCAGTTCCTTTAGCAGCAGGTTGTTATTGCCGGCTTCCAGTGCCGTTTGCGCTTCATGGACGGCCTTGCGCAAGCTGCCTTGCAATCCCGAGTTGGGATCGAGTCCCACCGCCTTCGAAGCAGTCACGGTTTTCTTGAAGGCGTCGCCATAGGCTTTCAATGCCTGGCGAAACGGATCGATGGTGCCGGCATCGAGTCCCAACTCCCGCATTCCCTCACCCAGACGGTCAAGGTCTTTCCCCAACTGGTCCATGGTCTTGAAAAATTCGGTCTCATACTTGAGGTCGTTGCGCATCAGGAAATCCTTCTCGTGCTTGCGCAACACGAGAACCAGTGTGGCACTTCCATCCAAGGCTTCCATCGTCTGCAGGGCGGTGTGCTGGGTGCGCGAGCTGCTCCACTGCATGAGGGCAAGCACTGCCATGGCGATGACGGCTGCTGTCAATAGCGCTACCAATTTTTGCTTTAGTGTCATGATTTCTCCTCCTTCAATGCGAAACTGGGAATAAGAACGCGGGGTATTCCACCGAGAACACTCCGATGGAGTTCGAGATCGTATTCGACCGCATTCCCGACGCACTGGATATTCGCTATTTTGCTTATCGTGCTACGTATATCTGCCTAGGAATGAGGCATTGAAAAAGGCCATTACTTGAAGCGCCAGGTGATGCCAGCGGTGACGGCGTTGATGGTGGTGTTCGGGCTGGTGTGATCGGTGCGGCGGATGAAGCCCAGGGCGAAGTCGAGGTCCTTGTTGGGTGCGTAGATGACGCCGATCTCAAGGTATTCCGAGCGGGTCTTGTTGCCGCCGGCGCGTTCCGTTTCGCTGCCCAGATCCAGGGCCAGCTTCCAATATTCGGTAACATCCCAGACCGGGGCTATCGATGCGTGGATCAGCGTGGCATCCGGGTTGGCGATTGAGTCTTTGAAACGCGCCCGTCCCGCAGCGAGATTGGCGTGTACGGCGCCGAAGCCGGTTTCCTGGGTGAGGATCGCTGTCAAGGCGTAGGAGGCGCGGCCGCTGCCGAGTCCTTTTGCTTCGTTGGCTTCGCTGATCGGCAGGCTTAGTTCAGGCTTGAGTCCGAGGCTGGTCTTGCTGGACTCGTTCTCATAGAAACGCCACTTGAAGCCGACGGTCGGATTGCCGCTGCCACTGGCATCGACGCCGGGCAGGTTTGAAGTGATGCGGGTATGGTCAACCCCGACGAAGACATCCAGGGTTTCGTTCAGACCGCGGGTATAGGTGAACGGCAGCACGCGCGTGGTCACGCTGATGCCGTCCTGTTCCGCTTCGTCCCGGTTGTAGGCGAACTCAAGCTGGTTGCCGCCGAGTCCCTGGGTGCCGGTGTCGTCGGTAATCAGCGGCTGAGCTGCCCAGGTGGAGGTGGCCGCAGCAGTCAGCAACAGCCCGGTAACAAGAGATAGGGTAGGGGAGCGCATTCTGATAGCCTTTATTAGTAGTCAATCAGGTGTAACTTGATTAATAAATGCGTCATCCCGGCGCAGGCCGGGATCCAGAAACATAGTGGATTCCGGCTCGAGTGCCCAAGGGTATTCGCCGGAATGACGAGGTAGTGGTTTGGTCCTTCAATCTTTTGATAACTATGTACTATGCTGCGGCAGCAGCGGTTTCAGTGGCGCTGGTCTGACCGCCGACGGAAGCGAGGGTAGCCATCTCATCGACCGAGAGGACGCGCTGGATGTCGAGCAGGATGACGAACTTGCCGGCCACCTTGCCCATGCCGGCGATGAAATCGGCGCGGATCTTGGCGCCGAAAGTCGGCGGCGGCTCGATCTCGGTGCCCGGAATCTCCAGCACTTCGGAGACCGCATCGACCATGATGCCGAGATCCTGCTTGGTGTCGTCCTGGCGCATCTCGACGATGACGATGCAGGTGCGCTTGCCTACCTGGCTCTGCGATCCGCCGAAGCGCGCCGCCAGATCGACCACCGGCACCACCGCGCCGCGCAGGTTGATGACGCCGCGGATGAAGGCCGGCATCATGGGGATTTCGGTGAGGTTGCCGTATTCGATGATCTCCTTGACGTTGAGAATGCCGACCGCGTACATCTCCCCGGACAGCGCGAAGGTCAGGTATTGATGCGCTTCTCCGGCCGCCGCCAGATGGCGCGCGGCGGTCAGCGCCTGCTGTGGAGTTTGAGTTTGAACTTGGGTTCCCATGGCGAACCTCCGCTCAGAAGCGTTCGAAATCTTGCTCGTTGGTGGCTGCCTTGGCTTTGGCCGCCGGAGCCGCCGACTTGCTGCGTGCGGCGCCGGTTTGTGCTCGCGCCACGGGCCGGGCAATTGATGCCGCCCCCTGTTCCTGATTGAGCTTGAAGAAGGACATCAGGGAAGTGAGTTGCGTCGACTGTCCGCCCATTTCCTCGGCGGTGGCGGCGAGTTCCTCCGAAGCCGAAGCGTTCTGCTGGGTGGCCTGGTTCAACTGGCCCATCGCGCTGTTGATCTGGCCCACCCCGGCGCTTTGCTCCTGGCTGGCGGCGGCGATCTCCTGCACCAGGTCGGAGGTCTTCTTGATCGAGGGCACCATTTGATCCAGCAACTTGCCGGCCTTCTCGGCCATGCCGACGCTGCTGCCGGCCAACTGGCCGATTTCCTGTGCGGCGACCTGGGAACGTTCGGCGAGCTTCCTGACCTCGGCGGCGACCACCGCGAAGCCCTTGCCGTGTTCGCCGGCCCGGGCCGCTTCGATGGCGGCGTTGAGGGCCAGCAGGTTGGTCTGGTAGGCGATGTCGTCGATGATGCCGATCTTGCCGGCGATCTGCTTCATCGCCTCGACGGTCTCATTCACCGCCGCGCCACCCTCGGCGGCTTCGGTGGCGGATTTGCTGGCCATGCCGTCGGTGACCTTGGCGTTCTCGGTGTTCTGGTTGATGCTGGCGGTCATCTGCTCGATGCTGGCGGTGGTTTCTTCGACCGAAGCCGCTTGTTCGCTGGAGCTTTGCGACAAGGACTGGGCGGTCTGCGAAACCTGGCCAGCGGCGTTGTTGAGGGCCTCCGAGGCGGTGTTCACTTCACCGATGATCTGGTTGAGTTTTTCGATCAAGCCCTGTTGGGCCGAGAGCATGTGGCCGATTTCATCCTTGCTGGTGCTCTCGATGCGCACCGTCAGATCGCCTTCGGCCAGACGCTGGGTGACCGCCAGCGCCTCGCCCACCGGCTTGGTGATGCTGCGCGTGATCAGGAAGGCGAAGGCCAGTGTCAATACTACCGCCGCCGCAGAGAGGATCAGCACCAGGCGTTCCGCCGCCGCGGCCTGCTCGTCGACACTCTTGCCCATATCTTCCATGACTTTGGTCTGGAAGTCGATCAGATTGTCGATGGCTCCCCGGTAATCTGCCTGGGTCTTACGCATTTCGCCCTGCTGGAGAACGATAATCTCATCCCGCTTGCCGGCTTTGAGCAACTCCACAAAATGTTCCATCGAAGCCACATAGGCTGTGCGGGCGTCGCCCACTTTCTTCAGCATTTCCTTGCCTTTTTCGCTGGTGATGGTTTTTTCCAGCTTCTCGATGCGATCCGTGAGAATCTTTCTTTGCTCTGGAATCGCATCCAGCGCTTTTTGCGATTCGGCGCCCGAGTACATATAGGCGTTGCGCAACTGACGGCCGACAGTGTCGAGCGCATTGATCATTTCGTTGGCTTGCACCACCTTGGGAAAATCAACCCCCATCAAATCATCTATTTCGCTGCTCAGCAGCACGAGCCGAGTGTAGCTGACCGTAGAGACAGTGAACAGCAGGGCCAGCGTGACCGCAAAGCCTAAGCCAAGCCGGACGCCGATTTTGAGATTATTCAACATGGTCTTGCTCCTTTTTTGTGACGATTGAAATGCCGCCAGAATTGCGCCTAATACCACCAGACCCAGTACGATCCAGGTCAATATTGCCCAAACAGAACTACCCTCGTGCTCCGCCTTGTTGCCTGTGCCGCTTTGTCCATGAGATTCGCTGGGCTTGACCGCTCCGGCGCCATGGGAATCCCCACCCTGGCTCGCCCCGCCATGTCCGCCGTCATCTGCCTTCGAACTAGGGCTACCGCTTGCGCCCAAGGCAGCCAAAGCGACGGGAACGATACTGCCCGTGTCTTGCACGGTGTAGATGGTTCGTCCGCCCAGGGGTTGTACTGGCCGCTCGTTGTGGCCAAACAAGGCGGCAAACTCCCGAATCTGCTCCCTGGAAGCTTCCAGCGGTTGTTTCAAGACATACCACTTGACGCCTTCGCTGCAAGGCGGAGTTGTCAAAGAGCCGTTGTAGTAGTAGTACGACTTGTCCTTGGGCAGCATTTCAGCAATGCGCAGCGTGGTGTCGGCAACTGAACGCTCAGGCCCCGCCTCCTTGGGCATGACATTCCAGAACTTGTTGAGAAAGGAATTGGCGCGCCCCTCTTTGTAGAAAAGGCCGATCACCGCCAGGCGGCCCTCGGCATCTTTGTGCACCAAATGCGCTTCCATCGCCAAGGGTTTGCCATTGAGGGTATGCTCGCTCGGCGCATGAAAGTGAAACTGGGCCAGCCGATAGGGCATGCCTCCCAAGGAAGCGCCTCCTTCGGCGCCATAACTGACCTGGATGGTATGACCGTTATTGATGATGCGCAGGCCCGTCTGTGGGTATTCGACGCCGATACCAGGCAGACCGGCCACCTTGCTTCCGGCAATATTGATGGGGGACTGTTCCTTTCCAGTGGAGCAACTCTGGTAGTCAGGCGAAAGCTTGCCCCAGTTTTTGGGGCCTTCGTTACCGTCATAGGTCCAGTGAACGCCATGGCCGCCTTGACTGGGGGATGCCTGTGCATTCCAAATTACTGCTGGCAGCAGCAGCGCCAGCAGAAATACCCTGTATTTCATCCAATTCATGACGGCTCTCCCCATCAGTTGCGCGCGCCGGTGGCAGCGAGCGCGTGTTCTTCAGCGCCGGCGGCGAGATTCGCCAGCGCGTGGACATCGAGGATCAGGGCGACGTCGCCGCTGCCGAGGATGGTGGAGCCGGAGATGCCGCGCAGATGGCGGAACAACCCGCCGAGCGGCTTGATCACGGTCTGGAATTCGCCCTGTAGCACATCCACGACGATGCCGGCCTTGCGCCCGCCGGCCTTGACCACCACCACGTTCTCGCGGCCGGGCCTTTCGCTGCCGACTTCGAACAGTTCGCGCAGGCGCACGAAGGGCAGGACTTCGCCGCGCAGATTGAGGTAGTTGCGGTCCACCGAGGCGTTCTGCAATTCCATGCATTCCACCACCATCTCCAGCGGAATCACGAATGAGGATTGCTCCACGCCAACCAGGAAACCGTCGATGATCGCCAGCGTCAAAGGCAGGCGGATGATGAAGCGCGAACCGATGTTCTCTTGCGATTGCACTTCGACCGTGCCGCGCAGCGCCTGGATGTTGCGGCGGACCACATCCATGCCGACGCCGCGGCCGGACAGGTTGGTGACCTTCTCTGCCGTGGAGAAGCCGGCTTCGAAGATCAGGTTGGCGATCTCCTGGTCGCTGAGCGTGTCGTTGGCGCCGATGATGCCTTTCTCGATGGCCTTGGCGCGAATTTTCTCCTTGGGCAGGCCGGCGCCGTCGTCGACCACTTCGATGACGATGCTGCCGGAGTCATGGAAGGCGTTCAGCTCGACTCTCCCGGCGGCCGGCTTGCCTTTGGCCAGGCGCACGGCGGTCGGCTCCAGGCCGTGATCCATGGCGTTCCTGACCAGGTGCATGAGTGGATCGCCGATTTTTTCGACCACCGATTTATCGAGTTCGGTGTCGGCGCCGGTAATCACCAGTTCGATTTCCTTGCCGATTTCCTTGGCGGTGTCGCGTACCACCCGGTTGAAGCGGTTGAAGGTCTCGCCGATCTGGACCATGCGCAGTTGCAGGGCCGAGTCGCGGATGCTTTCGACCAGCCGCGAAAGTACGGAAGTGGCCTCGACCAGCACGGTCTGGCCGCTTTTCTGGGCCAGCAGGTTGGCGCTGGCGCCGGCGATCACCAGTTCGCCGACCAGGTCGATGAGCAGGTCGAGCTTGTCGGCATGGACGCGGATCAGCCGGGCTTCGTCGGCTTTCTTTTCGGAGACCAGTTTCTGCTTGGCGACCGCGGCTTCGACGAGTTCCGGCTGGACCATCTGGCGCTCGACGAGGATTTCGCCGAGCTGCGGGGCCGGCGTGCCTTCGGCTTGGGCCGCCTGGCTGCCGACTTGCTGCTCGGCGAGGCCTTCATCGAGTTCTTCCTGGGTCAGCGCGCCGCTCTTGACCAGAATCTCGCCCAGCCGCATGGTTTCTTCGGGCAGTTCCAGAATCAGCTGGACGTAATCGGTGACTTTGCTGAAGGGCGGCAGGATGTGCAGCTCGCAGCCGTCGCGGACGAAGTCGAAAACCTTTT
Source organism: Sterolibacterium sp. (assembly GCA_028713555.1). GTDB lineage: Bacteria > Pseudomonadota > Gammaproteobacteria > Burkholderiales > Rhodocyclaceae > JACRAR01. The sequence continues at coordinate 91,376 of JAQTOA010000007.1, forward strand.
CGATGGCGGCTTTGTCGGCATGGCTGCGGAAGTTGATTTCGAAACCCAGGTAGCAGGATTCGGGGTCCATCTCGGCGGCTTCCGGCAGGGCGTCGGCAATCGTGGTGATATGCACGATCTCGCCCAGCGAAAGCAGGTAACGCAGGATCGATTCTGGGTCCATGCCGTTTCTCAGGACGTCGCGGCCGAAGCGCACCGAGATGTGCCAGCAGTCGTTCATGGTCTTGCCGCCGCCTTCGCTTTCCACCGAGGCGGTTTGTTCGGCAGGGGTGGTCTTGGCGCTCGGCCCGACCGCGCCACCGAGGAAGCCGCGCAGGGTGTTGGCCAGCGTCTCGCCCTTGATTTGCAGCTCCGCGCCGGGTTCGCGCTGGTCGTTTTCGGCGAGGTCGAGCAGGGCGTTGATATGGTCGCAGCAGTTCAGCATGGCGCTGATCAGGTCGTTGCTGACCTGGATTTCGTTGTTGCGCAATTTATCGAGGGCGTTTTCGACGACGTGGGTGAATTTCTCGATCATGCCCAGCTCGACCACCCCGGAACCGCCCTTGATGGTGTGGGCGGCACGGAAGATGGCGTTGAGGGTTTCCGGGTCATGATCGCCCTGTTCCATGCGCATCAGACCGGCTTCCATGTCGGTCAATTGTTCGCGGGCTTCCTGGATGAAGACGCTGAGGATTTCTTCCATGATGTGCTCTCCTAGGCGGCGCTATGCGCGGGGATGACCAGGGGGTCGCCGAAGAAACCAGCGATGTTGTAGAAGTCCATGAGTTCATGCACCGCCGGACTGTGGGCGACGATGCGCAGGGTCTTGTCCTGCTTCTGGCATTCTCGCTTGGCCAGCATCAACAACTGGATGCCGGCGGTGTCGATGGCGGCGACCTGGGAGAGGTCCAGCTCGATTACCCGGCGATTTTCAAGATTGCCCATCAGTTCCTTCTTGAGGGCTTCGGCATGGTAGATGGTCAGGTCCTGGTCGATTGCTATGCGTTCGGTGTTTGCCGTGGTATTCATTAGATGCTCCTTGAGGGATATCCCTGGCTGCCGTTAAAACAACTCGATTTTCGGCCGCGCCGCGTCTTTGTCGCCTTGGGGCGGCGCGTTGCCCATGGCGGCGTGGTGCGAATCACGTTGCGACGACATCACATAGTTGCCGTACATCTGGTCCAGATGTTCGGTGAGCGGCTTGAATTGGAAATGCGGATCGTCGATCTGATCCAGCCGTTCGGCCAGTAAGCCCGAGTGGCTGTCGAGGCGGTTCAGCGCGTCGATCACCTGTTCGATCTGCTGCCGCGTGACATCCTGGAATTGCACGCTGGCCAGCGCATTCACGAACATCTCGGCCAGTTCCTGGCTGGATGAGCGGATTTGCGTTATCACCTGCGCCTCGTGGTCGGTGACTTCCTGGTAACTCTTGCCAAGATCGTCAAGCTGCGTCGCAAAGCTCTTCAGTGCTATTTGCTCTGCTTCGATGTGTTCGTGGGTCATTTTGTCCTTGAAGTGCGCGGCGATCGACTTGGCCACCGTCTGGATGCCCTGGTTGATCTGGTTCACGGCATTGTCGGTGGCGCCCGAAAGCTTGCGCACTTCGTCGGCCACCACCGCGAAACCACGTCCGACTTCGCCGGCGCGCGCCGCCTCGATGGCGGCGTTGAGCGCCAACAGATTGGTCTGGCTGGAGATGCTGCGGATCAGTTCCACCAGAGAACCCAGCGAATTGGCTTCCTTGACGACTTGCTCGACGTTTTGCCGATCCGTTTGGCTGATGACGATGCGGTCCTGGATATATTCATCCAGCGTCGTGATGAGTTCGCGGTTGCGTTCGATGCGTGCCTCGGACTGAGTCAGCATCTGGTTCGCCTCTACGGTGCTGGAGTCGACGAAGCTGTTGAGGTGGGTCACCACGCCATCGATGCTTTGCAGGCGGCTGGCGATGTCGAAGGCGGCTTTCTCGGTTTCCGTAACCACCGTGTTGAGTTGGCTGCGTACTACATTGTTGTAGGTGCCGACCTGGCGCAGTTCCCGCGCCACCTGTTCGGCGGCGGTGGCAAGTTCGGTTTCGTGCTTGGTTTTTTCGTCTTCCAAGCGGGAGAAACCGAAAGCCAGGTCCTTGTAGACGGCCTTGGAAACCATGAGCGAGGCGGCATAGGTGAACATCAGGGTGACGAAGATGCCCAGGGTGTCGCCGGTGTGATGCGACAGGCCCAGGAAGGGAATGAAAAAGTTGTCGTATTCCATGTGGAAAATCGCGATGATGAGCGCCGCGCCCAGGGCGACAGCAAGGTATACCAGCAAATTGCGCCACAGCAGCTTGCGAATCTCTTGCAGCGGAGGAGGCATTATTTCAAGACCAGTTTGATGGTGTCGAGCAGTTCGTCGGCGGTGGCGGGCTTGACCAGCCAGCCCGAGGCGCCGGCTGCCTTGGCTTCGGCGCGCTTGGCCTGCTGTGATTCGGTGGTGAGAAAAAGGATCGGCATGAACTTGTAGTTCGGCAGCTTGCGCACTTCCTTGATGAAGTCGATGCCGTTCATGCCGGGCATGTTGAGGTCGGTGATCAAGAGATCAACCTTGACGCTGGCGCTGAACTTCTTCAGTCCATCGGCAGCGCAGTTGGCCTTTTCCACCGCATATCCCGCCTTGCCGAGGATATTCGAGATGGATAGCAGGATGGTCGCCGAGTCGTCGACCAACATGATGGTTTTCATGGGTTCTCCTTATTGCTTGCGGGATTCGGGTTCACGGTAAATCGAAGCCGAATTCAACAACATTCCTGATGCGCTAGATATTCGCAAGGATGCTTATCGAGTTACGTAAATCTACTTAACCAATAAGGCATCGACTGTTCGTGCGGGTGGTAACCCGGTAAATGGTTTTCGTGGAGCCTTGTATAGCGCAAATAGCGCTCAATCCATCCGGACAGGGTTGAACGCCATCTGCTAGTTGGCAACACCGAACAAACACCGAAAGACCAAACCGTCGCCATTCCCTTAGCGCATTATCTTCGGCAGTGCTGGAGAAAAAAAATACCCGAAGCCGGGTATTTTTTACTACTGGATTATAGGTACTCGCCGACCTGAGGTATCGAAACAGTAGGTCTTGGGAACTGTACCCGTTCACGCAACGCGTGCGAACGCAGTGCACGCCCTAAGGCCGCCCGTTGAGGCCGAAAGAAAACTCAGGCGAGAATGTCCGGATCGAGCTGGCGCTCGATCAAGGCAATCCGGTCTTTCAGATGCAGTTTTCTTTTTTTCAGCCGCCGCAGGAGCAACTCGTCCGAGGTGGGAGAGTCCATCATCTGGCCAATCGCCACATCGAGATCGTGATGCTCGGTGGTCAAGTCCAGCAGCAGGGCACGCAGGTCTTCTGGATTTTCGATAGGTAGCATAGGCGAATCTTACTATAACAAATCCTGACTTAACAAATACAGCCTTATCTGCTAGGGTTGAGGCCTATCCAACGCCATATCTTCCCCCATATTTACATGCCTCAGCATATCGGTCGTTTTGAAGTCCTGCGCGAGCTTGGCCGTGGCGCCCAGAGCGTGGTTTATCTGTGTAACGATCCCCATCTGCAGCGCGAGGTGGCGATCAAGACGCTGCATTTCAGCACCCCGGAGCAGAGCGATAACCAGTCCCTGCTGGCCGAGGCGCGCACCGTCAGCAAATTGCGCCACGCCAATATTGTGCCGATTTTCGAGGCCGGCGAGCAGGATGGCGACCCTTATCTGGTTTTCGAGTACGTCGATGGCGGCAATCTTTCCCAATTGCTCCGCGACCAGCCCCTGACGCCGGTGCGCGCGGCGGAGATGACGGTTGCCGTCCTCGACGCGCTGGCCCAAGCCCATGCCCAGGGGATTATTCACCGCGACCTGAAACCCTCCAACATTCTGATCGACAGCAAGGGAACTCCGCGCGTGATGGATTTTGGCATCGCGGTGCGCGTTGCCGACCAGCAGGCAGCGCAGGAACAGGGACTGATGGGTTCGCCGCCCTACATGTCACCGGAATACGCGGGAAGTCGCACGGTCAACGCCAAGACCGATATCTATGCTGTCGGCCTGATCCTGCTGGAAATGCTGACCGGCCGGCGTGTGAGGCAGGCGGATAGCCTGATGCAGATGCTGGCAAAAATTATTCGCGAGCCGGTGCAACTACCCGCCGACTTGCAAATCGACGAGCGCCTTGGCGCCATCATTCTCAAGTCGGTTGCCCACGATCCCAAGCTGCGTTATGACAGTGCGCTGCAGATGCAGCAGGCTTTGACCGCTTATCTTGAATCCGACCAGGCCTTAGGCGCGGCTGATGGCGTCGACGCCAAGCAGCAGAGCACGCTCGATTTCCTGCTGCGGCGGATGCGTTACAAGTCGGATTTTCCGGCGTTGTCGGATTCGGTCTCCTCGATCAACAAGCTTTCTGATTCGGAAAAGGAAAGCATTACCAAACTTTCCGACACCATCCTCAAGGACTTTTCGCTGACCAACAAGATTTTGCGCCTGGTCAATTCGGCCTTCTACCGCCAGGCCGGCGGCGGCAGCATCAGCACCGTTTCGCGCGCGGTGGTGGTGCTGGGTTTCGATGCCATCCGGAATATCGCCATCACCGTGCTGCTGTTCGAACATTTGCAGAACAAGGCGAATGCCGCCCTGCTCAAGGATGCTTTCCTGCGCGCCAATCTGTCCGGCTTGCTGGCGCGCGACATCAGCAAGAGCCTGGTGCCGCGCGATGCCGAGGAAGCTTTCATCTGCGCCTTGTTTCAGGGACTCGGCCGACTGCTGGCGCAATACTATTTCCCCGATGAAATCGTGGAAGTGCGCAAGGTGATGGAACAGAGGAATTGCGTCGAGGAAGCCGCCGTCAGGCAGGTTCTGGGGATATCCCTGGAAGAACTGGGCATCGGCATCGCGCGCAGTTGGGGTTTCCCCAGTACTATCGTGAACAGCATGCGGCGCATGCCGGCCGGCTCGGTTTCCAAGCCCGCCGGTCGAGAAGAAGCCCTGCGCGTGGTAGCCGGGATCTCCAACGAATTGTGCGAGGCGATTGCCGACGGCTCGTCGGAGGAAAGAGCCAAGTCGCTGAAACAGCTTACCGATCGGTATTCTCGCAGCGTTTCAATCAATGGGACGCAATTGCACGAGACCATTGAGAATGCCTTCAAGGAACTCTCCCAAGTGGCGGCGATCCTGCATGTCAATCTCAAACAGAGTCCGTTCGTGCGCCAGCTCAAAGAGTGGTCCGGCGCGAAGGAATTGACCGAATTCGGGAATGATGACGCCGTACTGGAATTTGACGACGATCTTGCGGATACCGTGCTGTCCGACACCCAGATCGGCGGCGATCTGCAGATGGGTGAAGAGCAGGGCGGACGGGCAGCGCCCGTCGAAGATGCGCATGCCATCCTGTCTGCCGGAATCCTGGATATCAGCAATTCGCTGGTGGAGAATTTCTCGCTCAACGATGTCCTGCGCATCACTCTCGAAACTATGTATCGGGCCGTGGGTTTCAAGCGGGTGTTGTTCTGCCTGCGCGATCCCAAGTCGAATCAGATGGTCGGGCGCTTCGGCTTCGGCCCGACGACCAGCGAGCTTGTGCCGCATTTCCGTTTTCCGCTCGGCATTGCGCCGGACGTGTTTCGTGTGGCCACGGCCAAGGGCGTCGATATCATCATTGCCAACGTCAACGATGAGAAAATCAAGGATCGCATTCCCCCGTGGTATCGGAAACATGTGCCGGCCGAGACCTTTGTGTTGTTCCCGCTGATACTCAAGGGCTCGCCGGTCGGGCTGATTTATTGCGACAAGGACAAGGCCGGCGAGATCGTCATTCCTGCCAAGGAATTGTCTCTTCTCAAAACGCTGCGTAATCAGGCGCTATTGGCGATCAAGCAAGCGGCATGAACAAATCTTTTGTCAGGGAAAGCGACAGGGAAGAGGACGAGTCCGACGCCGGGTTGCCCGCCGAACCAAGCGGAGCACTGCCTTTGGGCAGCAAGAATTATATGACCGGGGAAGGTCATGCGCGCTTGCGCGCCGAGTTCGAGCAGTTGCTCAAGATCGAGCGGCCGGAACTGGTGCAGGTGGTTTCCTGGGCTGCTGGCAATGGCGATCGTTCAGAGAATGGCGACTATATTTATGGCAAGAAACGCCTGCGCGAGATCGACCGGCGCTTGCGTTATCTGGCAAAACGGCTGGAGAGCGCGGTGGTGGTCGAGCCGCGCCAGCAGGAAAATGTGGAGCAGGTTTTCTTCGGCGCCAGGGTGACGATTGTCGATGCCGACGGTGTGGAAACTACGATCCAGATTGTCGGCGTCGATGAGACCGAGATCAATGCCGGACGCATCAGCTGGATATCGCCGTTGGCGCGAGCACTGCTGAAAGCCCGGCTGGGAGACCTGGTGCGTTTCCAGAGTCCGGCTGGACTGCGTGAGATCGAAATCGTAGAGATTCGCTACGACTAGTGCCCGCTTTTGTTTCTAGGGTAGTAGCTTGAATTCCCCGCCACCGCCCCCATCTCGGGGATTGCTTTTTCTTTCAGGAGCTTAGTATGACCGCGAATGCCACGGCCGAGCGCGAAACGCTCGGTTTCCAAACAGAAGTAAAACAGCTGTTGCAGCTGATGATCCACTCGCTCTACAGCAACCGCGAGATATTTTTGCGCGAGCTGATTTCCAACGCTTCCGATGCTTGTGACAAGCTTCGTTTCGAGGCCCTGCACAATGCGGCGCTGTTCGAGGGCGAATCAGAGCTGAAGATCCGCGTCGCCTACGATCCTGCGGCGCATACCCTGAGCGTCATCGACAACGGCATCGGCATGAGCCGCGATGAGGTCATCTTAAACCTCGGCACCATCGCCAAGTCGGGCACGCGCGAATTCTTTTCGAGGCTTTCCGGCGACCAGCAGAAGGATGCCAACCTGATCGGCCAGTTTGGCGTCGGTTTCTATTCGTCCTTCATCGTTGCCGACAAGGTTACGGTGCTGACGCGCCGCGCCGGCGAGCAGCCGGACCAGGGCGTGCGCTGGGAATGCGACATGGCGGACGAAGGCAGCGGCGTGTTTACCGTCGAGATGCTCGAACGTCCCGCGCATGGCACCGAAATCATCCTGCACTTGCGCGACGATGCCTGTGAAGGTCCGGACAGTCTGCTCTCCGGTTTCAAGCTGCGCACGCTGATCCGCAAGTATTCCGATCATATCCTCCAGCCCATCCTCATGAAGAAGGAGGAGTGGGACAAGGACAGCAACAGCCAGAAAGTCACCGCCGAGGATGAAACCGTCAACCAGGCCAGCGCCTTGTGGACGCGCGCCAAGAGCGAGATCAGCGAAGAGGAGTATCGCGAGTTCTACAAGCACGTCGGCCACGATTACGAAGATCCGTTGGTATGGACCCATGCCCGTGTCGAGGGTCGCCAGGAATACACCCAGCTGCTCTACATCCCGATGCACGCGCCGTTCGACATGTGGGATCGCAACGTCCGCCACGGCATCAAGCTGTATGTGCGGCGCGTGTTCATCATGGACGATACCGAGCAACTGATGCCGCACTATTTGCGCTTTGTGCGCGGCGTCGTAGACAGCAACGACCTGCCGCTGAATGTCTCGCGCGAGATCTTGCAGGAGAGCAAGGACATCGAGGCGATTCGCGCCGGCTGTACCAAGAAGGTGCTCGGCCTGCTTGAGGATCTGGCCGGAAATGACAAAGACAAATACGGTAAGTTCTGGGGCGAGTTTGGCGGTGTGCTCAAGGAGGGCATTGGCGAGGACTTTGCCAACAAGACGAAAATCGCCGCCCTTCTGCGCTTTGCTTCAACTCAGGCCGACACTGCCGAGGAGAGCGTTTCGCTGGCCGACTATGTGGCGCGCATGAAAGATGGCCAGGACAAGATTTACTTCGTTACCGCCGAAAGCTTCAACGCGGCGAAGAACAGTCCGCATCTGGAAATCTTCCGCAAGAAAGGCATCGAGGTGCTGTTGCTGTCCGAGCGCGTGGATGAGTGGGTGATCGGCAATCTTCACGAGTTCGAAGGTAAGCAACTGGCTTCGGTGGCCAAGGGCGGGCTCGATCTGGGCAAGCTGGAAGATGCCGAAGAGAAACAGGCGCAGGAAAAGGAAGCCGGCGAGTTCAAGGAACTGACCGAGAAAATTGCCAAATCGCTCGGCGAGCGCGTCAAGGAAGTGCGTGTCACCCATCGCCTTACCGATAGCCCGGCCTGCCTGGTCGCTGACGAACACGACATCGGCGGCAATCTGGCGCGCATGCTCAAGGCTGCCGGCCAACAAGCCCCGCAATCCAAGCCCATCCTCGAGATCAACCCGAAGCATCCGGTGGTGTTGCGCATCAAGCTCAAGGAAGAAAGATTCGACGATTGGGCGGCAGTGCTGTTCGACCAGGCGATGCTCGCCGAGGGCGGCCAACTTGATGATCCTGCGGGTTTTGTGCGGCGGATTAATCAGTTGATGTTGGAGATGGGCGGCGAGTTCGCCTGACGAAGGCATTTGCGCAGTTCTTTGTCTGGCTTGCCTTGGCAGGCCAGACGCGCCTGTTGGCGAGCCTGGCAGCGGCGCGGATCGGGGGCATTGCCGCAATCAGGCGCCGGCATCATTTTTTGCAGGCAATGGCGCTTGGCAACCCCTTTCTTGACTTGGCAAATCTCACGCGCCCGTCGTATCGCCAGACACCGGCTGGCGTCGCGGGCCTGGCCGCAATCCGCGCTGGCCAGCGCCGACCGGCCGGTAGCGAAGACCGTGCCGTTCAGCAGGATCGATCCGGATTCTGCGGCCGTCGGTAGCGACAGCAAGGTGGTGCTCAAGGCGACCACCAGCCACCCGGGGAAATGCCGCAACGGGCTGTTTGTCATGACAAGCATCTGGCTATCCTTACAGGCTATCCTTACCGTTTTCAGCGATGTATCATTAGCCCCATGAGCATGGTTGCTATTTGCCGGCAGTACCCATTTTTCTGCTTTCCACTTGCCTCAGCACAAGCGCCAAATTCTTCTTCCCTTCAAGCATAGGTGATCGCCGTGAAGACCAATTTACCCGTAACCCAGAACGAATATCCCTTTCCCAAAGGTAAATACATCGTTTCCAAGACCGATCTTAAGGGAATCATCACTTACGGTAACGATACGTTTTTCGAGGTCAGCGGATTTTCTCCCGAGGAACTGCTTGGCAAAAATCATAACATCGTCCGCCACCCCGACATGCCGCCATCGGCCTTTGCCTGGCTCTGGAATACCATCAAGGACGGTCGTCCGTGGACGGGCATAGTCAAGAATCGTCGCAAAAATGGCGATCATTACTGGGTCAATACGCTGGTCGTTCCGGTCCGCAAGGACAATCAAACCATCGGTTATATGTCGGTACGCTCCGAGCCGACGCGCGAACAGATTACCGCCGCGGAGTCCTTGTATAAATCGCTTAATGCTAGTGGCGCAAGTATTCCCGAGCCTCCCGCTTGGCAAAGAGTCTCGCTGCGCAGCAAACTTGTCGGCCTGGCAGTGGTCATGATTGTGCTGCAATGCCTGGGTGGGATGCTAGGACTGTTTCATGAATCGTTTGGCTTGTCCGCGGGAGTGGTCAGCGGCCTGTTGCAGGCTTTGGGGGCGCTCAGCATCGCCGTCGGCGTGACGCTGGTATTGATGCAGAACAAGACCTTGGGCATTCTCAACCAAATCACCCAGCGCCTCGACCATATCAGCCAGGGCGATCTTACCGATGAAATCCCGATCCATGGCCTGGACGAATTGGGCAAACTCAATGACGGACTGCTGGCCATGCAGACCCATCTCAAGGTGATGATGGCCGAGATCGCTGGCATGGCCGGAACGGTCGGCGAGAATGCCAAGGAACTGAGCCATGAGATGGATGGGGTGTATCAGCAGTCTGAGGAGCAAACGAATGCCGTGATGACAATTGCCAGCACCATGGAGGAGGTCAGTGCCTCGGTGCGACAAGTCGCCGATTCGGCCCAGGCCGCCGCCGATGCTGTCACCGAATCGAGTGTTGGCTTGCGGCAAGTCACGGCGCAAATGCAGGAAAGCCGCGCGGCATCCCAAGCCGTGGTGACCACGGTGTCCGAGGCGAGCCAGACCATGCTCAACCTGTTTCAGTCGATCCAACAGATCGGCACAATTACCCAGGGGATTCATGAAATCGCCGAACAAACCAACCTGCTGGCGCTCAATGCGGCAATTGAGGCGGCGCGCGCGGGCGAGATGGGGCGGGGTTTTGCCGTGGTTGCCGATGAAGTTCGCAAGCTGGCCGAAAGGTCACGCGTCCAGACCGATGAAATTGGCAAGACCGTACAAGCCATTCAGATGGCAACCCAGATTGCGGTCGGTAGCATGGATGCGGCCGGCGAACAGGTGAAGAAGACCGATGTTCAAATGGATCGTACCGAGGACGGATTGCTCAAGTCGGCGGAACGCGGGGAGCGTATCAGCGACATGGCGCGGCATATCGCCAGCGCATCGGGCGAGCAATCACTGGCGAGTGAGGAAGTGACGCACAATACCAGCAAGATCGCCAGCGCCATCGAATCCAGCCTGGCCATACTGGCCGAGGCGCGAAGCAGCGCGGGCAAGCTGGATGCCACCTCGATTCGACTGCACGAGCTGATCGAGTATTTCAAGTATGTCAAACGGTAGCCCGCATGAAACCCCCCGCGCCAGATTCACCGGGCAGGGAACATCGCCTGAGCCTGGTCGAGACGATCGACGCCCTGGTTGCCGATGGCTTGGTGCCGGCCGCGACGGCTGAACAATTCAAGCAGGAACGCCGCTATTTCCGTGGCGACATTCATCCGCTGATCGCTATCGCCGACCAGAAATGGAAATTTACCCCGGCTCCAGGCAGCGCCCCCCGCATCCTCGACATGGAGGCGCTGACCCAATGGCTGGCGCGCTGGGCGGGGCTAGCCTATTTCCACATCGACCCGCTCAAGGTGAATTTTTCGGCGGTTACCGAGCTGATGTCCAGCGCCTATGCCACGCGTTTCCGGGTGCTGCCGGTGGAGGTGAAATCGCACGAGGTCGTGGTTGCCACTTCCGAGCCTTTCGAGCGCGCCTGGGAGGAGGAACTCAAGCCGATCCTGCGCAAGAAGATCAGCCGCGTCATCAGCAATCCGGTTGACATCGCACGTTACCAAGTCGAGTTTTACAACCTGGCGAAGTCGGTCAAGAGGGCGCTGGTGTCGGGTGACGCCGGCGGCGTTTCGGGAGTATCCAACTTCGAGCAGTTGGTCGAACTGGGCAAGGGAAACCGCACGCTCGACGCCAACGACCAGCACATCGTACACATCGTCGACTGGCTCTGGCAGTACGCTTTCGAGCAGCGCGCCAGCGATATCCATATCGAGCCGCGGCGCGATCTTGGCATCGTCCGCTTTCGCATCGACGGCGTGCTGCATCAGGTGTATCAGATCCCGATGCAAGTGCTCAACGCCATGACCAGCCGTATCAAGATTCTCGGGCGCATGGATGTCGTCGAGAAACGCCGACCGCAGGACGGCCGGATCAAGACCCGCACGCCGGAGGGCCAAGAGGTCGAACTACGCCTATCCACCTTGCCGACCGCTTTCGGCGAGAAGCTGGTGATGCGAATTTTCGATCCAGAAGTGCTGGTGCGGGATACCCGCGATCTGGGCTTTTCCGACGAAGACAATGCGCGCTGGGAACAGATGACTGCCCAGGCCAACGGCATCATCTTGGTGACCGGTCCAACGGGTTCGGGCAAGACGACAACCTTGTATACGACTTTGAAGAAGCTGGCCACGCCAGAAGTCAATGTCTGTACCATCGAGGATCCGATCGAGATGGTCGAGCCCTCTTTTAATCAGGTCCAAGTGCAGCCGGCCGTTGATATGGGCTTTGCCGAGGGCATCCGGGCGCTGATGCGGCAGGATCCGGACATCATCATGGTCGGTGAAATTCGCGATGCCGAAACTGCCGACATGGCGATCCAGGCGGCGCTCACCGGCCATCTGGTGCTGTCTTCGTTGCACACTAATGACGCCCCATCCGCCATTACGCGTCTGCTCGATCTGGGCGTGCCGGCCTATCTGCTCAACTCCACCATCCTTGGCGTGATGGCGCAACGCCTGGTGCGCACCCTCTGTCCGCATTGCAAGAAAAGCGGCGGCTTGCGCGCCGAGGATGAGGCGCAGTGGAATCAACTGGTGGCGCCGTGGAAATCCAGCAAACCGGCGCAGTTCTACCATCCGGTGGGTTGTCTCGAATGCCGCATGACCGGTTTCCTGGGGCGTATCGGGATTTACGAGATTCTGCTGCTTTCGCCAGAAGTTAAACAACTCATCAACAGCTCGGCCGACCTCGCGCAGATACGCGACAAGGCGACGCGCGATGGCATGAAGCCGCTGCGTATTTCGGGCGCACTGAAAATTGCCGCCGGACTGACGACCATTGATGAAGTCATCAAGATTGCACCGCCAGCCTAATTAGTTCGCTTCCATGAGAGCATGTCTTCTCGTATAATGCAGGCGTTCCAGCAGATATGGTCGCGAAGCAGTATCGATTTACGCTACAAGAATTTGGAGTGGTAGTTCAGTTGGTTAGAATACCGGCCTGTCACGCCGGGGGTCGCGGGTTCGAGTCCCGTCCACTCCGCCAGATGAAAAGGCGAACCGTGAGGCTTGGTTCGCCTTTTTTGTATTCAACCCAGTCATCGTTACGGTAGATCAGCATGTTCGATTACATCCGCAACAACCGCACGATAGTTCAGATTTTCCTTGGCCTGATTACACTGCCGTTCGCTTTCTGGGGCGTCGAATCCTATGTCCGCAACTCGGGCGCTGGCATCGATGTAGCCAGCGTCGGCGGTAGCAGGATTACCCCGCAGGAATTGCAGCAGGCATTGCGCGAGCAGCAGGATCGCATGCGTCAGCAACTCGGACGGGATATTCCCGCTGCAATGCTCGACACTCCCGAGGTTCGCCGGGCGGTCCTGGATACCCTGGTGAACCAGCGCGTGCTGGCGCTGCATGCCGCAAAGTCGCGGATGTTGGTCACCGATGCGCAACTCGGGGAGATCATTCAGACTGAGCCAGGCTTTCAGGAAGACGGCAAGTTTTCGCGGCAGCGTTATGACGCTTACGTGGCATCCCAGAACTTGAGCCAAGGTGAATTCGAACAACGCTTGCGCCAGGATATTTCGCTCCAGCGGAGCATCTTCGCGGTACGCGAGGGGGCCGTCGCGGCGCGCCTTGCCAGCGATCACTGGATCGCTGCGCTGCAGGAAGGGCGCGAGGTAAGTGAACTGCTGCTCAAGCCTGAGCAATTCGCCGCGCAAGTTAAGCCAACCCCCGAGGCGGTGAAGGCTTATTACGAAGCCAATCGCAAGGTTTTTGAAACGCCGGAACTGCTGCGCGCCGAGTACCTGACCTTGAGCCAGGATGCGTTGCTGGCTCAGGTTTCCGTCACTGACGAGGAGATCAACAGCTGGTATCAGAGTCAGGCCGAGCGTTACAAGCAGCGAGAGGAACGCCGCGCCAGCCACATCCTGCTGTCCGCTGGCAAGGGTGCTCCGGACGCCGAGGTCAAGACGGCAAAAGCCAAGGTCGAGGATATTCTGCAGCTGCTGAAGAAATCTCCCAACGATTTCGCCAAGTTGGCCAAGCAGTATTCCCAGGATCCGGGTTCCGCAGAAAAAGGTGGGGACCTCGGCTGGTTTGGTCGCGGCGCGATGGTCAAACCTTTCGAGGATGCGGCCTTTTCGCTCAAGGAGAATGAAATCAGCGGTATTGTCCGATCCGATTTCGGTTTCCACATCATCAAGCTCTCTGCAATCAAGGCGGAGCGGGCCAAACCCTTCCAGGAAGCGCGCAGTGAAATTGCCAATGAACTGAAGCGACAGGCTGCGGCGAGAAAATATGCCGAAGTTGCCGAAGCATTCAGCAACACCGTCTACGAACAATCCGACAGCCTCAAGCCGGCTGCCGACAAGTTCAAGCTGACTCTGCAGCAGGGACCTTGGATCGCCAAGGATAGCCCGGCTCCCGGGCTGTTTGGCAATGCCAAGTTGAACTCGGCGTTGTTTGCCGACGATGCCGTAAAAAACAAACGCAATACCGAAGCGATCGAAGTGACCCCAAAAACTTTGATCGCGGCTCGGGTACTGGAACACAAACCCGCCGCTCTGCAAGCACTGGAGGTTGTCAGGGCGGATATCGAGAAACGCCTGGTGCGCGAGGAAGCACTGAAACTGGCGCAGAAATCTGGCGAGGCCACCCTGGACAGACTGGTCAAGGGGGAGCAGATCGATCTTGCCTGGGGAACTGCCCATAGTATTTCGCGGGTAAGCGCTCCCGGTTTCACGTCGGAAGCTGTGCGCGCAATATTCTCCGGCAATGTCGCCAAGTTGCCGGCGTACACCGGTGTGGCGCTGCCTAATGGCGGCTATGCCCTCTATCGAATCGGTCAGGTCAAACCATTTGTGGCGGGGATTGAGGACAATCCCCGCAGCAAATCGCTGCGCGAGCAATATGCACGTATCGTCGCCGACGAGGATTTCTCCGCCTGGCTGGCAGGAGTGCGTGCACGTTATACGGTTGATATCAACAAAGCGGCCTTGGAGAGCAAGGAGCGCCAGTAGCGGTAATTGAAGAGACCTGGTGGCACTGAACTGCAAAGGACGATTCATGACACATCGCGCACTGCTACTCCTAATCTCCATCAGTTGCCTGCCTTTACCCGCCCTTGCCGCCGATAGCGTGGTGCGCGGCGCGACCTCTTGCGGCGAATGGGTGGCCCAGCGCAAGAAGTCCGACAACCTGGCTTTGAGCAATGCCTCCTGGCTGGTCGGCTTTCTCTCCGGCTTGAGCGTCGGCAGTGGCCGGAATTTTCTCGGCAGCCAAGACAACGCCAGTATTTTCACTTGGATGGACAAGTACTGCGGCGAGCATCCGCTCAGGGATACGGCTAGCGGTGCCAAGGACTTGATGAACGAGTTGCAGCAGAAGAGAACCGGCAAATGAGGTGGCGCGCGTTTCTTCTCGCCGCCTGTGGTCTGTGTTTTCCCGCCGCCTTGGCGGCTGCCGAAGCCCGTGGCTCACGCAGCTGCCACAAATGGGCAGAGGAGAGGAATCTCGCCGAGGGATTCAAGGAGATGAACAAGGTTCCGGTGCTCATCAGCAAGAGCTGGTTTCTCGGTTACCTGGCCGGGCGCCAAGCCAAGGCCAGGCAGGATTTTCTCGGCGCCACCGACAACGAGTCGATTTATCTTTGGCTCGATAAATACTGCCGTGAACATCCACAGGAAAATTTGGCCAGTGCTGGCGAAGCATTGGAACATGAATTGATACCCGGGAAGGGCTCAGCCCACTAGGGTGGCTAGCTAAGCCTGATACAAGCGCCGACGTTCTTCTTCCTGCAGTGCCAGTTTGACCTCTTCCAGCACTGCGTCGACATCGGCGAGGCGATGCTCGATTTTGATGCGGCCGGTCAGTTTGCTTTCTGGGCTCAACCGACCGGCCTGGTATAGCCGCCAGATTTCCTTGCCGTATTCGCTGGCGCCCAACTCGGGAACAAAGCGGCTGAAATAGCTTGCCAGATTGGCGACGTCGCGTTCCAGCATCTGTCCGGCGTTGCTGTTGCCGGCCGCATCGACAGCTTGCGGCAAGTCGATGATCACCGGACCGTCACTGCTGACCAGAATGTTGTATTCGGACAGGTCGCCGTGGATGACTCCGGCGCACAGCATGCGGACCACCTGATTGAGCAGCTCGGCATGAAATTCCAGCGCCTGCTCCTTCGACAGTTCGATATCGTTCAGTCGGGGCGCTGGATGGCCATCGGCATCGATCACCAGATCCATCAGCAGCACGCCCTCGTGGCAAAGGTAAGGTTGCGGGACGCGTACGCCGGCGGCGGCCAATCGATACAGAGCATCGACCTCGGCGCTTTGCCAGGCTTCTTCCTGCTTCTGGCGGCCGTAGCGCGTACCTTTCTGCATGGCCCGAGCCTGCCGGCTGTTCTTGACTTTGCGGCCCTCCTGATAGGTGGCATTATTGCGGAAGCTACGTCGGTCGGCGTCCTTGTAAACCTTGGCACAGCGAATCTCCTCACCGCAACGGACGATATATACCGTCGCCTCCTTGCCGCTCATCAACTGGCGAATCACCTCGTCTACCAGTCCTTCGGCAACCAGTGCCTGGAGTCTCTTTGGGGTTTTCATGCGTGAGGCGTGATGTCCTGGCCGGCCTGGCCCTGCAGAAAATGTACTTTCAGTTGCTTGCCCTTAACCTTGCCGGCCGACAGCTTGCGGAGCGCCTCGTGTGCAATGCTGCGCTCTACGGCGACATAGGTGGTGAATTCCGTGACGTTGATTTTGCCGATTTGCTCCTTGTTGAAGCCGGCTTCTCCGGTCAGTGCGCCCAGCACATCGCCGGGACGGATTTTTTCCTTGCGCCCGGCCAGAATCCGCAAGGTGATCATAGGTGGCAGCAGGGGTTTGCCGGCTTCCTCGCCGATGACTTGCAGAGCGCTCAAGGAGTGCCATTCGACGCTGCCGCCTTGAGCTCTCACAATGTTGCCGACGCGCCCTATCTCTTTGCTGCCGACCAGACTAAGCGCCCATCCTGATTGGTCGACGCGTCCGGTGCGTCCGATGCGATGAACATGCACTTCGGCGTCTGGCGTGACATCGACATTGATTACCGCTTCCAGTTGGGCAATGTCCAGACCGCGCGCGGCGACATCGGTGGCTACCAATACCGAGCAGCTGCGATTGGCAAATTGCACCAGCACCTGGTCGCGCTCACGTTGCTCCATTTCGCCATGCAATGCCAAGGCGACGAAGCCGTCGGCCAGTAATACTTGCAACAGATCGCGGCATTGCTGCCGGGTATTGCAAAATGCCAGGGTACTGATTGGCCGGTAGTGGTTCAGCAACAGCGTGACGGCAGAGAGCCGCCGGTCATTGGCCACTTCATAAAAGCGCTGGCGTATTTTGCTGCCTTCGTGTTTTTCGAGCAGCTTGATCTGTTGTGGCTGGCGCAAAAACTGCCGACTCAGGGCGGCAATGCCTTCGGGATAGGTGGCAGAGAACAGCAGGGTCTGCCGCTCCTTGGGGCACGCTTGCGCCACGACGACGATATCGTCAATAAATCCCATGTCGAGCATGCGATCGGCTTCGTCCAGCACCAGCGTATTGAGTGCTTCCAGATCGAGGCTGCCGCGTTGCAGGTGATCCATAATGCGGCCAGGCGTGCCGACCACGACGTGGGCGCCGTGCTCCAGACTGGACATCTGCGGGCGCATGGTGCTGCCGCCACACAGAAGCAGCACCTTGATATTGTCTTCACCGCGCGCCAGGCGGCGAATCTCCTGAGCCACCTGGTCGGCCAGTTCCCGCGTCGGACAGAGCACCAGCGCTTGTACCGCAAAACGGCGGGGGTTCAGTTTGGTCAGCAAGCTCAGCGCAAAGGCCGCTGTCTTGCCACTGCCGGTCTTGGCTTGCGCAATCAGGTCATGGCCGGCCAGCGCGAGCGGCAGGCTGGCTGCCTGAATCGCCGTCATCTGCCGGTAACCCAATTGCTGCAGGTTGAGCAAGGTGGCTGGGGCTAGTGGCAGCTGATCAAAAGACAGGTTCGACGCGATGTCGCTGCCCGGTTGAACAACCGCAGGCACATCATCGGCCATGGCGGGCGGGGCGGGATTCATGCGCAATTATAGGGGTTTGCAGCGGCTATGTCCGTTTCATGTTTGCTTTGGATGCACTACTCGCCGTCGCCATAGAGATCCTAGTTGTTTAGTCCCACGGTGTTCTTGCTCTGATCAAGTGCTGACAGTATTAAACTTGCAGCGAAATGGGATGAGCAGTCCTTCATGAATAAAATGGCTCGAAGCTGATATGTCAGGTCGCCAGAGGGAAGCGCTTGAAGAAAATCAATGCGGCAATCGAAGATACTCTGTGCCCCTGTGGCAGCAACACGAGTTATGTCCGCTGCTGTGGCCGCTATCTGGATGGCGACGAGGTTGCCGGCACGGCTGAAGCCTTAATGCGTTCGCGCTACACGGCCTATGTCCTGTTGCGCGAAGCCTATTTGCTGGCTACTTGGCATCTATCTACGCGTCCGTTGGCGTTGGACATGGACAACGCGGGGACAAAGTGGGTTGGGCTGCAAGTGCTGCGACACGAACAGCAGAATGAACTAAGCGCCTTCGTCGAGTTCATTGCCCGCTACAAGGTGAATGGCCGTGCTCAGCGCCTGCATGAAATCAGCCGATTTTTGCGTGAAGGCGGGCAGTGGTTTTATGTCGATGGCAAGTTGTCCTGAGGCTCGATGGGAATTATCGGATCTCACGCCTTGACTGGTGAGGTAAAGACCGTTTCGCAGTTTCTTTGCGCGAAGCAAAAAACCAATAGGCCGATCGTGCGAGAATCATCTTTCGGGCTTGTAGCAATGATTGGCCCATAATTCTTGGCAATTCGAAGACGTTGCTTGAAACGGGTACGCCTCTTCCAGCTTTCGGCTTTTCCCCTCAGGCCGCTTGCCTTCAATAAGCCAATGGCGCCATGATTCAAATCCGACGGGCTTTGCGGACCAGTAGCGATAGTCCGTCGACCGACGCACCCTTGGAGCACAGTTCTGGCAGTTGCACGGGATCGACCACCTGGGGATCGTAGACGGCCACAGCGAAGCTATCGCCGGGTTGGAGATAGGTGGTCTCGCCAAGAGCCGTATAACGGGTGGCTCCGATGGTGATTACGGCGTGCCTTGGGCGACCAGCCACGGAAAGCAGGGACGACAGATCCTCAAGCGGTCCCTCGTCGGCCTGGGATGTCAATTTTTCTTCGATCCAAGCAGTCAAGGCGGGGCCATACAGAGTGTATTCCGCCACCGGGCTGTCGATGCCGTAAGCATGCCATACCTCATCTCGCCCCAGGAATGAGGCAATCCGCCACGTATCCAGTTCTGAACCGGAATCGAGGCCATTGGAAAGCTTGATCCAGCGAGAAGAAAGTCCCTTGGAGCCGAGCCCCCAGTTCTTCTTGAGGCTGATCTTCGGCGCACCTTCGCGGCGGATAGAGGCGTCGTCGAAGGCAGCAAACGCCAGTGGTCTTATCTTCACGGCTTTTCCGGAACCGTAGTGAAGTTCGCAAGCCAGTGCTACCTCAGGTTCGCATTGGACATGGGCCCCTTCGGGTAAGAATAGATCGGAACTGGAGATCGGATCAACGGACAGGAAATGTCCATCAATGGACAGGTGGAAGGGGAACATTCCCTTGGGGCCTTCGCCGCCGTTCTTCAGGGACGCGAAATCTTTTACCTCGCCGGCTTGCGCCAGGTGTCCGGCAAAATTGCCGGCTATACCGAATCCGGCCCAACGACCGGCAGCCATGTGAATCATAATTTCTCCATGAGTAGTGACAAGTTCGTCAGAACTGTCGAGGATATCCGCCCCTCGACCTATTACGGGTAAGTACCGCTATCTCAGCCTATGGGTAATCCCTCGGAATCGAGGCCGGGGATGTCTCACCCTAACTTTGAAAGCATAACTTTGTCGCTGCAGCAAAGTTATGGCACCCGATACAGCAGTGCGGGTTTCTGCTGAAACAATTGGCGGAAGCTGTGAGATTCGAACTCACGAAGGGTTTCCCCTTGCCGGTTTTCAAGTCCTCGGAGAAAACGAGGAAAATCAACACGTTAAGTTAAAAACTTTTCCGCAACCCTGCAAAGTTTGGCTATTGTAACCCGTTGATTATGCGATAGGCTACGGGGTACATGCGGAAACGATTTTAAGGGGCCTGCTATGACGACCGAGCACAAAGTCCTGGGCGCGCTGGCCGTGGTTGCCGGGGTGTTTTTCTGGTTCAACCTCAACGCCCTGGCCTACCTGGTAGGCGCAGGGATGAGCGCCTACGCTTGCCGTGGCGTGCTCAAGTCAGAAGATTAGCCTCGGCACTGCGCCGAGCCACCAGGCCGGGCAACTTACGACCGCCACCCCACACCCACTTCTGCAATTCCTCGGCGGCCCCGTGCCAGTCGCCGGCATCGACGCGCCGCTTGAGCGTGCTCGCTTTGTATCGCGTCGTCCCCAGGTTGAAGCAGAAGTCGGCGATTGCCGAGTGCTTGGCGTCGCCTTCCAGCCACAGCACGGGTGACAACTTGCCGGCCGCGCGGTGGAACACCTCGGCGTCCTGCTGCATCATCGCCTCGGCCACGGGCTCGCTGATGGGCGGCGTGCCGATACGCACGTCCGGCCCTGTGTGGCCGTAGCCAATGGTCGGCACACCGGCCGGGCACAGGTAAGGCTTGAGGCGAAGGCCCTCAAATTTGCGAATGAGGGCCAGGAGGGCTTCGGGGATCATCGGCCCGACATTTTGCGCAGGCTGCGATCCACCAACCAGAAGGACGCGATACTGGCGGCCATTGCTTTTTCATCCACGCCGAAGGCTGCCCGCAGCGCTTCAAGCGGGTTGATGCCTGCCTGTACGGCCAGGGCGAAGCCTGCCACAACAACGGCAGGCCATAGGAGAATAAGCCATTGCAGGGCCAGCACCGGGCGCACCAGCGCATTGAGCGCATCCACCCACTTGATGCCGGTCTGCACCGCCTGGGCTTTGGTAGCCTCGATAATGGCCTGCACCTCGGCGGCGCCAATACTGGCGTCGGCCTGGGCGTTGATCTGCGCAAGCGCCTGGTCGCCTTTCAGCTTGTCGGCTTCCAGTTGCTTGTCGAACATGGCGAGTTCGTGGCTGCGCTCGTCCTTGCGGTCTAGCCACTTGAGGACTTCGGGCGCCATGCGGAACAGGCCACCGAATAGAGTACCGAGCAGAGTTTCGATCATTGTGTCATCCCGTGTGATGCAGCAAAGAAAAGCACTTTGACGCCGAGCAGCAAGACCCCGGCGCCGATGGCCCACAGCACCTTGTCGCGGCCCTGTGAGTAGTTGATAAACGCCCGCGTTTCCTTGGCGAGGTCAGACATCTCTTTGCCGAGGTCGCCGATTTTCTTATGTGCCCGGTCGTTGTCGATTATCAGGTTGCTGTGCTTCTCTTCCAGGATGGCAACCTTCGTAATTTGGGCGAGGATCAAGTCCAGCTTGGTGCTCACCGCCTCCATAGTGCGCTCCATGTGCGCAACGCTTTGCTCGGTGATGCTCAAGCGCTTTTCATGGCCTTGGCAAGGCAGCGGTTCGTGCGGTGCTCGCCGATCAAAAGCCGGGGTGGTTGTCGGGTCTTTTTCATACATTAGGGTTTTACCTTGGTAATTGCCGCAGTAACATCACACGCGGCATAGGTTCTGGATGTTCCAGATTCGTTTTGGATAACGACTTTCACCGTGTTGCTGCCGGTGACGTTCGCGCTCACCGTCGCATCCTGTAGAGCAGCGCCGACAGCACAGGTGGCGATGTCTCCATAGGCAGCCCCAGGAACCGTTACCAAAACCACGGCGCTTGTACCATCGGCCAATGTTGCGCCGGCCCATGCGGTTTTTCCTACTGCGCCGGTCTTGAGTTGGTACGCCGTTGAGTTGGCATCAACGATGATCTGGTTAGAGCAGTTTTTCGTCGTCAGGCCGCTCTCGACACCGTTGTCGGTTTCAAGCAGTCGAAGCCCGGTGTTGGCTCCGGTGCCGATTAACGAGCACCCGCCAACCGCCCAATTTTTTACCTTGGCCACCCCCGCATTGCCTTGCAGGTAGATAATTTCGTTGCCGCTGGAAACTTCATACGCACCACCGTTGATGGCCACCTGCTCAATATCGGAATTTTTGGCGTAGATATGCACGCCGCGAATCAGGCACGGCTTAGGCGTCGAACCACCAATTACGTTGACTTTGCGGATTGGCGAGCTATTCGCCTGCACTAGAACGTGATCGTCAAACCCAGAGGATTGATCCCCGATGGACGACACCACGGTAACAGCCACCGCCCCGGCATAATTGGCGGTACTGGCCGTAATCGCGCCGGCAGTGCCACTGCCAACTTTAGGTTGTACGTGCCAAAATTTATTGGCCGAACTGTTTAGCGACACGACTCCCCCAAAAGCTGCCGCATTGATTCCAGGCGTCCAGTCGATGCCGTGTCGTCGGCAGTTGTGGATTTGGTTTCCGATAGCGGTAAGCTGGGCGCACTGCGCCGAAATGCCGTCCATTTCACTGTCGGCGTCGTTGCTGTGCGATATGAAGTTGTGGCTGTAATTCACCTCAATAGCAGCCGAGTGCGAATCCATGCCGGCGTCAGTCATGTTGAACGCTCGACAGTTAACGGCAGAGACATGGCGGCTCACGCCAGCACTGCCACCAATGGTGATAATATGGCGCATTGCCGATCCTGTGTATCCATCAACCGCCACGTCGAAGCAGCCCTGGGATACTACGATCCCGTAGTCAAGCCCCTCCTGCGCTCCTGTCTTGTTGGCGCGCCCGCCCCAAACTCGCGCCCCGAACGAGCGATTGAATACCACATGCGAGTAGTCAAAATCGGTCGTCCTAACGTTTCGCAGTTCGACACCGAAACAGCGATCAAACTTTACACCCGACTGGTTGCCGCTAGATACCGGGCCGGCCATTTGGACGTTATCGAAGATGATGTCGTCAATAGTAGAAATTGGGGTAATCGTCGCCGCATCCGCCACGGTGTATGCACAAGCGGTTCCCGTGTAGAAATAGAGCAGGCCACCCGAGATGGCTGCGATTCGCACGGCTTCGCCCATTGTCACGTTGTCATCACTGGCAGGACTCCAATAGGCACTTGAGGCAATCCACGCCCAGCCATCAACGGCGAAACCTGAAGTTGATCCCGGCTGGCACGAGAACGCAGACTCGGCAACATCAGCAGCCAGCGCCTGCGGCGTGCCATCTGCACCTGAAAAGTTGAGAATGTAGGCGTTGCTCGAAAGACCTGGCGCATTGAGTGTGATATTTTCAAGGCGTAGATTGCCCCGCCCGGTGACGCTTCCGCCGACTGTGTAATCTCTGCCAAGCCCGCTAATTACGGGCTCCCCGGAGTCCATGGCGCGCTGAAGTGCAGGCGTGTAATCCGTGCCATCCCCAGAATGCCAAAAGTCTTGAAGGCTGCGATGCTCACGCAACTTTGAGCCGACAGTTCCTGACGGATACACGGTTTCGCCACCATACCCAACCAGGGCAGCGCCTTTCCCGCTCGCTGAGTTTGCCAAGTCGGTGGCAAGGGCGGTCGAGTAGGTCGGGTCGGTGTTTTGAAATCCGGTGCCATCGGCGTTCCAGCCGATCAACTGGTACGGAACAGGCGCGGGCAGCGTCGAGTTGACCCCAGGCGGCGTAGAGATGGCAGTTTTCACGCTGCGCGACACGGCCTCGGCAAGTTGCTGCACCAGGATAGTGAGGCGATCCAGCGCGGCATTTATCACCTTCGGGTAAAAGCCGCCCTGGTTCGTTAAGTCCGTAGGTTGGAGTGCTTGCACCCCGCTGGTAAGGGTGAGCAGAAAGCCACTCGTCAGCGCAGCCAGTAGCGTGACAGTCCCGCCGGGGTTGGTGTCCTGGTTGGCGTTGATTGTGACGGTGTAGTTGCTTGAAATGGTCAGCGTCGTTTCTGCGCCGGACAAGTCGGTGCGCACCACCACCACATCGCTGGCAGAAAATACCTTGAAGGCGAACGGGAAGGCCGTCGTTACATCGTTCCCTGTGAAGGGGCCGGCCTTGCGGGTTGTGCTTGAAATCGTCATGCGCTGCGCTCCTGGGAGATTGCGGCAAGGCTATCCCCCAAGAGCACCGACACGTGCACCACGGCCTACCGCTTTTCCTGGAAGCCGAAGGCGATGGCGGCCGGGTTTTCGGTCTTGCCCTCGGCCAGGGCTTTGGTGCCGGTGATGGTGCGGTTGATCTGCGCGCTGGGCAGGCCGAACAGGTCGCCCACGACATTGACCGACGCCTTGCGGAAGGCATCGTCGAACTCGCCCTGGTGCGCCTGTTTCGCCAAGCTCACGGTGTCGGCGATGAGGCGCAAACCGGCCGGCCCGGTGTAGTCGCGGCCCATGTCGTTGGCGCCGGACACGATCTTGGCCGCCTCGCCGAATTCGCGCACCACGACCATGAGGCCCATCAGGTAGTCGATCTGGTTGGCCGCCAGCTTCTTGGCGATCTTCTCGGGGTCATCGTCGCCCGAGTCGCCCGGCGTGAAAGCGTTTTTGATGAAGTAGCCCAGCACGGCCGGCACCACGTAGAGCATGGCGTAGTCGACGGCCAGCTTCGCGCGCTTGGCCGGGGTGTCAGCGCTCATGGTCTTTTCCACGCCGACGTTCAAGGCCGTGTTCATGAAGGAATAGAAGACGGTGAAAAGCCGCTGCGCCGGGCCGCCGCGCTCGATGGCCGACAGGTCTTTGGTTTGCCCGCCGCCTTGGGTGTCGATGACGGCCTGGTCAGCCAGGGCGATGGCGCGGGCTTCCTCGTTGTCCCCGGCGATGGCCTTTTCATACGCCCCCCACCAGGTCGGCACGTCGACCATTTGCTGACAGCGCATCATGAGGAAGTAGGCATAGCGCCCGACGAACTCGTTGAATGCGGTTTGGTCTTGCACCTGGTTGCGCAGTTCGTTCAATTCGCGGAAGCGGGTACGCGCCCGGTTTTCCATGAACGAGGACTTGCCCACCACGTCGCGGGTCAGGCCCAGCGGGTTAGCCAGGTACTTGGTCACGCCGCGCGCTACCCAAGGTGCGCCCACGCGCACGATGGATTGCGTAATGCCGAGCGGCTGGATTAGCGCGCTCATGACATTGAAGCCCAGGCCGGCGGCACTCACCCCTTGACGCAAACGCGAGAGGGCCAGATCCACCGCCGCGTCCGCGCCTTTCTCACCTTCGGCCACGTCCTGCACCCAGGTCTTGAATTGCTGCTTGGCTTCCGGGCCGTAGTGGTCGCGGATGGCCGCGTCGATGGTATGCGAGCGCAGCAGGCGGTTAGCGTCAATCAGCCATTCATGCCAGGCGAGGTCGTGGATTACGTCATTGACGCCCGAATACATGCCCGACAAGGTATAGAGCAGCGGCCGGCCTTGCACTTCCTCGGCGCGCGCCTTGGTGAAGCTGCGGCGCGTGGTGGCCGTGGTGTAGGCGCCCTGCAACTGGCGCTTGGCGCCTTCGGCGTCGGCGTGCTCTTCGGCGCGCTGGCTGGCGGCCGGGTCGTACTTGATGGGGTAATAGCCGCCGCGCATCGTGACCGTGGCACCGTCCGCCGTGGTCACGGCAAAGGGTTGCGGCTCGACCCACTCGGGCTCTTTGCCATAGACGCGGCGCTCTTTCTCGGCGATCTGCGGCCGGTAGCTTTCGAAGTGGTCCCACACGGCCTGCACCGCTGCCCATTCCTGAGCGGTCAGGGATTGCAGCACAGGGGTGAGCTGGGCCATGGTCCAACCTTCGCCGCCGAGTAGCCGCTGCAGGTTGCCCGCGTTGCCGGTATTCAGTGCGATGGCGAGGCGCGCCTCGCGGTTCAGGCTGCGGTTGATGCCGGGGAAAAATTGCCCCTTGCCGCCCATCCGGCCCAGCTTGAACACCGGGGCGAGGATTTCCGACAGCTTGCCCGTGGCCTCGGCGCGCATTGTGGTTTCCTGGTCGCCGCGCTCGTTGGCGCTGCGCACGAAGTATTCCCACATGGGGCCGCCGTCCTTGCCGCCGTCCATGACACGCGCCCAGGTGGCCGCCTTGATATGGGACGCCCAAAAGCGCTTGAGTTCAAACAAGGCCCGGCCCATGTTCGTGGTCGGCGTGCGGGTGTCCGCCTCGCGGCCCTGGGCGTGTTCGTGAATGCTCGCGGCGATTTCGTCGCGCACGGCCTCGTAAGCGCGCTGGTCGGCTACCGTCAGCAGCTTGTGCTTCAAGCGGCCCAGGTGCTCGATCTGGCGCACGGTATCGACGAGGCCCCGGAATTCCTCGACCGTCAGATTCTTGTAAGACGTGCGGAATGCCTCGTTTTCCAGTTCGGGGGGAATGTCGGGCTCGAGCCCGGCTTCGCGCTGGGCCTTGATCCACTCGGCCAGGGCGGTGCGCTTGTCGACGGCCTTGTTGCTCTGCCCTTTGCGCAGGTCGAAGCGTTCCAGCAGGTTGCCGATCTGGTCGGCATAGTCGGCGTCCAGGGTCTTGATGTCGCCCTCGAACTTCTTGAGGTAGCGCAAGCCCTTATCGACTTCCTCCTGAGCGTCGTAGGCCGCGCGCGTGGCGTAACTCTGAATCAACTGGTTGCGCTTCTCGGCCGCTGCCGTGGCGAGTTCGCCCGCCTTGCTGGCCTTCTCGGCGGCCTTGGCCGCGCGCACTTCCGCGCTGGCGTACTGGCCCGGCTTGATGTCGCGCACCTTGAGGCGAGCAATCAGCGCGCTGGCGTATTCCTTGGCGGCGCTGGTCAGCACCTTGCGCTGGCCGGTGGCCTTCGCCAGGGCGTTGGCCTCGGTCGCCACGAAGCGGGCGCGGGCGTCGTTGTGGATGGCCTTGTCGGCGGCCTTCTCGATGGCTTCGGGGCTTGCCAGGTCGCCGTACCGTTCCAGCATGCGCACGTCGGTGAGCGCTTCGATTTCCGCGCTCGGGGTTTCAACCTCGGCCAGTTTGCGCACCAGTTCGTCGCCCGACGTGAAGCCGAACATTTCGGCCACAATGTCGGGATGCAGGCCGTTGCCCGCCGTCATCCGGCGCGCCTGTACCGCGTTGATAACCTCGGCGGGCAGGCCCATGACCTTGAGTTCGCCCAGGTCAAAGCGCCCGGCGCCGAGCGCCTGGGGATTGACCACCTGGTCGCCGGCCCGCGTTTCCATGTCGGCGGCGTAGTCGTAGGCGATGGAGTATTGCGTGTTGCCGCGCAGTTCCTCGAAGAACTTGTCCTCAAGCTGGCGCAAGTCGTGTTTGCCGTGCTCGTCCAGGGTGAGGTAGCCATACTGCCCGAGCGCTTCGCCCATGGCGTCGATGGACAGCCCACCTTCCCGGCGCAGCACATGCTTGCCGAATGCCGGCATGGGGATGCGCTCTTTCGGGTCGATGCCCCACTCTGACTGCACCGCCGCCCGATTCAGGCCGCCCAGCTTGGCGATGGCCGCGAACAGGGAATCCTGGGTTTCGTCGATGCTATCCGGGCTCGACGTGCGCTTGGCCGGCGGTGCGAACTTGTCGTCGGCGGTCAGCTTGCCGGTGAGGAATTGCCAGGCGCGATAGATAGGCTGGCTCATGACCTCGCGGCGCACTTCGATCTGCACATCGGCGCGCTGGGCCTTTGCTTCTTTCTGTAGCTGCTGGATGATGCGCCCACGCGCATTGTGCAGCCACCGCATGTCGCGCAGGCCGCGCGCCTGCAAATCCTCGATGGCCTCGGCGGTGGCATCCACGCCGAGCGCCTGGTAGGCGGCGAATTCCTCGGGCGTCATGCCGGCCTGTTCCGGCGAAGTGAACAGCGGCATCATGCTGCGGCCCTGTTCGGCCAGGGTGATCTGCTCGTTGGTAGCGAGCAGGCGGTCAAACACGCCCCGCACCTCGTCGGTGAGTTCGACGTTCAGCGCCTTCAATTCCCGATAGACCGACAGCAGCCAAGCGCGGAAGCGCTGGAACAGCCCTTGCAGTTCAATGCTGGGGGCCGTGCCCTCGAACAGGTACGCCTCGAAGCCGCGCGCGAACTGCTCGTGGTAGCTGCGCTTTTGCTCGAAGTCGAGGTTGTACCACTCGGCCAGGCTCTCAATGCCGAACCAGCGCAGCAGCGCGTCATTGTCGGCGAGGATCTGGCGCTCTCCCGGCTTGAGGGTATCCATGCCGAAAATCTCGGCTTCCTGCTGCAACTTGGCGGCGATGTCGGCCTGCACCTCAAGGAAGAAGTGGCCCGACTCATGCAGGAAGGTGGAGAGGTCGGCGTTCTTGAGCAGGGTAATCGAGAGCGTGGCGGGGTTGAAGCTGCCGCGCGCCGCCTGGTTCAGCAGGTGCAAGTTGATATCGCCGCCGTCCGGCTCTATACTCTGGTTGAAGGCATCCCCCTCGGGGCTACCCCCGGATTTGTGATCCGGTGCGGTGCGGCTCTGCTGGTCGGGTGCCTTTTCTTCTACGGGGTTGTGGTTGTAGTACAGGTGCCCCTTGTCATCCTCGCGGATGGTCACCCCGACTTCCTGCGGCTTGCCGTTGATTTCCACCATGGCGGTGAGCCAGTGATACGCCTTCACGTTCGGCTCGCGCGCCAGGTCGATAGGCTGGGTTTCGCGCTTGAACTCCCCGTTGGCGATAACCTCGCGCAGTACCGCGAACAGGCGGATTTTGTCCGGGTTGGCCGACGTGCTGAACGCCTTGCCGGCATCGCGGAATTGAACCTCGCGGCCCGACACGGCGTTGACGACCGCCTTGCCTTTCAGGTTGTCCGCATACCACTTGCGCGCGGCCGTGCGCAGCGTCTTGATGTCGGAATCGCGCGGCGCGATTTCCTCGCCGGTAATCCGACCTACAATAGCGCTCGAAGGGCGGGTAGCCGGCGAGCCATCCGGCTGCGCTTCAATGCTCGTGTCTGTCCTCGGAGCGTTGCCGTCCTTCACCTGGTCGAACTGCTGGCCGTCGATGCGCTCGGCGCCGACCTTGAGCGGGTAGCGCTTGAACAGTTCCTCGGGCGTGGTGCCGACCTTGGCCGCCGTGACCGCGTAGAAATTGCCGACCATGGCGGAATAGGCGTCATTCACCGGCCCGGTGAAGCGCGCGGCCGTGTCGAGTTGGGTCTTGACCTCGGCGCGCACCGCCTCGGCGGATGCCTTGAAGGTGTCGTCGCCCTGCTTTTCGGCCAGGGTGCGCTCGACTTCCGCCTGCAATTCCTCGGCGTGGCTTTGCATGAATTCCTGCGCCTCGGCCCGGCTGAATCCCTCGGGCTCCACCTTGAGGTGATCGAGCAGGCTTTGCGCGTACTCGGTGGGCGCGATGCGCGCGGCGTATTCCTCGACCGGGATAGCGATCTGGCCGCCCGTTTGCAGGGCTTCGCCCAACTGCGCGGCCACGGCCGGCGACACGGCAGCCACCTGTTCGGCCACGCCGGACTGCATGAGGGTTTGCGCGTTGATGAACACCTGCTGCACCGGGCCGGCCTCGGCCGCTTGCGCGACAAACTGCTCGAAGGTTTCCGGGTCGCGGGCGACGAGCTTGTCGGCGGCCGCCAGCTTGTTGAGGTTGTCGAGGAATTCCGCGCCCTTCTGCGCGCGCTGGGCGCCTTCCATGGCGTGCCGATAGTTGGCCGGCACCTCAACAATGGCGGTCGGCATTTCGGCGATGGCTTCCATGAGGATGTCGCCCGGCTTGTACTCGCCCGTTGCCAGTTGCGCCCCGGCCTCGCCGGCTGCACCGCCCCCGGCCTGCAATCCGAGTTCGCCGGCCGCGCGGCCGCCGACGCTGGCGACGGTCGGTTTGGCGCCGGCCAGCAGTTTGCCCGCCAGGCCAGCGGTCAGGGCGTCGAAAATCGCCACCGGAATGCCGCGCTTGAGGGCCTTGTCGCGGGCCGCTGCCATGAGTTCGGGGTTGTTCAGCGCGGCGCGAATCGACAGCGCGTCGGTGCCGTTCACGCCCTTCTCGTCCATCACGTCTTGCAGGGTGTTGCTGTATTCCACGGCGAAGCTGCCCAGGCCGGCGCCCGTCGCAGTGCCACCAGGGCCGAACACGGAACCGCCCGCCGCGCCGACGAGGGCCGGCGTGCTGGCGCCGAGCGATTGCAGCGTGGTTTCCAGCACTGCGCGCGGGTTGGTGCGAATCGCGGTGAAGGCGTCGCCCATGCTTTGCGCGCTGCTGATGTCCTGCATGCCCTTGGCGATGTCCTCGGGCACCGGATAGCGCTCGACCTCGCGTTGCTGCTGGGCCAGGCGCACGGCCAGTTCGATGGATGGGTCGTAGCTGATGCCGTGCGCTGCGGCTGCTGCCGCTTGCTGGCGTTCCAGGCCCTTGAAGATCCCCATCTGGTCGAACAGCAGGGTCAGGCCCCGGCGCCCTTGCGCGAGGCCACGCTGCACCGGCTCGGTGATATTGCCCAAGAAGCTGCGCTCGATGGCCGTCATGCTGGGCAGGTTGTCGTGGGCCACCTTGGCGCGCTCAACGTCGGACAGCAGTGCGGCCGTGGCCGGCGAGGTTTTCGCCAGGGTGTCGAAGTCGATGGTTCCCACCGCGTCTTGGCGCGCCATTTCCTTGGGCATGTTCAGGACGGTGTCCACGGGCACGCCCGTGCGCCGGGCGACACGCTGCGCCTCGGCGTAGGCGTCGGGGTTGGTGTCGGCTGCAACAGAAAACCCGACGCGGGCGGCTTGCCCTTGGTCGGGTTGCATGGCAGCGGCTACGGCGGCGTCGAATTCGTTGCTCATTTACGGGCGACCTTCATGTTCCAGTAAGCGTTGAGGATTTGCGCGTCGGTCGGGTTATCGATGCCTTGGCGCTTGAATGCGGCCTTGATGCCGTCCTTGGTCGTGCCGTCGATGTCGCCCACCTTCATGGTGAGCATCGGGCCGGACGACGTGGAGAACCAGCCCCGGAACGTGGCGTTCTTGGCGAACAGCGCATCGAGGTGCTGCGACACTTCCGCATCGGTGAATTTCTTGCCGGCCTCGCGCTGGGCGGCCGTGAAGTATTGGTCGACGAAGCGACGGATGGCGCCAATGCGGGCCGAATCGCTGCCGCCGTCGTCCTTGGGTGTCGGGTCGATTTGCAGCATACGCAGGCGCTCATCGAGCGACTGCTTGATGGCCGGGGTGTTCAGGTCGCCCGGCCCGTTGCTGCCCGTGGTGGCCCCGGTGCGCTTGGCCCGTTCAGCGGAAAAATGCTTGAAGTCGGACTCGGACAATTCGCGGCGCAGTGCGAAGAACTCGTTGTCGCTCATGCGCGCCAGTTGCTCGGGGTTGTTGGTCAGCTTGTTGTAAAGCCACAGGCTCGTGGTGTCGTCGCCCTTGGCGATCTTCTGCGCGAAGCCGATCAGGTTATCCACTTCCTTGGGCGGCACGGCGGCGCGGATTGCCACCGGCAGGTCAGACCAGCGGCCGCCGTTCTCGATGATGCCGCGCATGGCCGTGGTCACGGATTCTTCCTCGCGTTGCTTGATGGCCTTGGTTTGTTCCTCGAAGCGCCGGCTGGCTTCTTCGCGCGCCACCTTGTAGCGGGCCGGGTTGTTCGCCAGGCGCGGGTCGGCGCGCAGTTGGTCGTCGATTTCCTGGAAGGTCGCACGCTGCGGTTGGCCCTGGCCGGACTCGAACGCCCGCATGTTCTTGGCGACGTAGTCCTTGGTTTCCTGCGGCATGTAATCCAGCCAGGTGCGCCCCGCTGCCGGGTCGTTCTTTGCCAGCTTCATGGACTGCTCGGCCTTCTTCACGGCGTCGGCCAGGCGGCCGGGGCCGGCGTTGTAGGCGGCGTAGGCTTTGGCGAGGTCGCCGCCGTTCTCCTGTAGCTGCTTCTGGAAGTAGGCGAGCCCCAGGGCCTTGTTGTAGGCCGGGTCGTTCTTGTAGCGGTTTTCGTCCCACGGCAGGCCGGCCAGCTTGGCGGCCTCGGGCGCGGTGTCGGGCATGACCTGGGCGATGCCGATGGCACCCTTGGGCGAGGTCAGCGGCTTGCCGTCCGCGCCGAACTGGCGGCCGTTCGATTCGGTGCCGACCGCGATGTTGAAAGCGCGCTCGGCTTCGCCCACCTGAATGCGGGGCTGCATGCGCCCGATGACTTCGCCGGCAGCAGCGACCCCCACCTGGGCGTCCATGGCCTTGGTCACGTGCCCGCGCACGGTGAGGATGTCGTCGGCGTCCATTTGCCCGGAATACTTGCGCAGGTAGGCGTCGGCGTAGGCCGGGTCGTTCTGTTCCAGCGCCGACAGCAGCGCAACCTTGTGCGCGTTGCTGGTCAGCTTGCGCGCCTGGGCTTCCTGCCACTCGGCCGACTTGCCGAGCAGTTGGGCCTGCCGGTAGGTTTCCGCGCGGATGCGCTCGACGGCGGAATTCACCGTGTCGGGGTTCTGCCAGTTCAGGCCGATTTCGCGCAGGGCCGTGCTTTGGATGCCTTCGGAAGTCGAAAGCGCGTAGGTCTTGAATTCCTGGGCCTCGTGCTGGATGGCGTTGCCGCGCATCGCGGTGAGGATGTCGTTCGAGCGCAGCGCGAAGGCTTGCCGCTGGGCGTCGTTGCCCAGGCTGCCGGCGATGTCGTCGATGTTGCGCTTGAGGATGTCGCTGTACTCGTCGGCCAGGGGTTTGCCGTCCGGCCGTTCCAGGGCGTTGATGCCTTTCAGGTTGGTGAAGCCGGCGTCCTTGTCGTAGGTCAGGCGCAGCGCGGCTTCCTTGGCCTTGTTCAGGGCATCGTCGACGCGCAACTGGTTGGCCTGCTGCTGCATGTCGAGGGCCACCTGGCCGAGCCCCTGGCCCCCGGCCATCATCGCGCGGCCCATTTGCTGCGCCTGCTGCCCGGCCACGTCCGGCATTTCCGGCATGGTCATGCGGGTTTGCGGCAGCGTGTTGGGCGTGGCTTGGAAACTATCGTAGGTCGGAACGCGCGGCATGCTTTACCCCAATTCGAACATGGTGCCTTTCAAGGCCCCGGACTTGTTGAGCGAGTACCAGGAACCGGCCACGCTGCCAGCGCTGCCCAGCAGGGAACCGGCCGCCGAACCGAAGGGGTTGATGGCCCCGGCCGTCGCGCGCTTGGTCAGGGCCTCGTTCTCGAAATTCACCGCCTGGGTGCGATAGCCCCACGCGCTGCGCACCGCGTTGGCGGTCAGCGTGTTGGCGTCGATTTCCTTCATGATGTCGGTCGAGGCTTGGATCTCGGCCGCATTGCCGACGCCCAGGTCGATGCCGTTGGCGGCCATGGCCGCGCGCTGGCTGCTCTTGAGTTGCCCCGCCTTGAGGGTAAGCGCCCCGACTTGCTGCTGGCCCTGGTTGAGGGCCGACTGCGCGCCGAGTTCGGCGATGCGTGCGTTGACGTCGGCGACGGCCGCCTGCCCCTTGAGCGTGGCTTTTTGCGTGGCCGCGCTGAAATAGCTGCCGACTGCGGACGTGACCCCGCCGCCGATCTGACCGATAAGCGACGCGGTGGCAAGCTGGCTAGAGGTGAATCCCATGCGCGATACTCCGAAGGAATGGCCCCAAGGTAATGCAGCGATTTGCGGCCACGTGCACGCCGCTACCCACCGAGGGCCACTTCGGCGGTCATGCTCACCACGGTGAGCGGCAGCGGGTCGGCCTGCCGCACGAAAATCTGCCCGCTTGCGCCCCAGGTCGGGGTCAGCGTGATTTCGATTTCGTCGCTCTTGAGCGCGGGCGGCGATCCGTAGGGCTCGGTGGTGCGCTGCTTGGCCTCGGTCAGTTCGCTGGTGCTCGGCCCCACGAAGATGCCCGACGACCGATAGACGCGCAGCCACGCCTTATTCACGTTCTTGAACCGGCCTTGTCCGAAGCTGCCGTCCTGCAACTGCACGGCGAGCGGCAGGGTTTGCAGGTCGGCCTCGATGGGCAGCCCGATTTGCACGGTGCTGGCCTCGATGTCCAGGGTGACGCTGCCGCCCGTGACCACACGCTGCGGATGCACCGCGCCATCGGCCAGGATGCTGACGGTTTTCCCTTCGAGGTGGCCCAGGCCGCTGATAACGTCGGCCGGCACGCCCGAGTAGGTGGCGCCGCAATCGACGAAGAAGGCGTCGGCCTGGTCGGTGAATTGGCGCGAGGCCAGGCGCTCGACGTAGCGCACGCTGGCCCCGTTGATCGTGCGGCGAACGATGCAATAAAGCACGTCCTCGCCGCCCTCGGCCACCACGGTGCAGGACTCGAAAACGCCGTCTGTGTCGTGCCAGTGCCACGCGCCGATCTGCTGCTCGGGCACGTAGGTGAGGCCCAGCAGGTTGCCCGAGGTTGAGACAAACCAGACCACCGGCTGCGGCGCCTTGCCATAGGCCATATCCACGATGTCGAACGTGTCGAACAGGTGCGGCGCGCGCAGGGATAGATCCCCGGTGATGAAGCCGTTGGCCTGCCAGTTGTAGGCCAGTTCGCGCACGTGGCCGCCACGGGCCGCGCCGTAGATCAGGGTGTTGTTGATGATAGCCGGCTGCACGTTCGAGGCGCCCACGTAGGACTGCGGCCGCACGCTGATGGTGCTCGGGGTGATGGCGTCGCTATTCACCGACGTGACCCGCCACTCGGCCGATGAGGTGAGCAGCAGCAGTTGGGTGAGCGGCACGATATGGCGGATGGTGTTCGCCTCGCGCGCCGCCACCCGGAAGGCGATGCGGTCGTCGTCGCGGATGGGAAGCGAATAGCTCATATTCGTTTCGGTGCCCGACTTGGTCATCCAGATGTTTTGCGGCTTGTTGGTCGTGCCCGCGAAGCACCGGCGCTGCTCGAAGTAGGACACGGCGCCGGGATACTCGCCGGCCGCGTTGAATACGGTGTCGTAAATCGGCGGGGTCTTGGAAAGGTCGGGCGTGATGTTGTCGTCGACGATGGACAGGCCCGAGGTTTGCCCGATGTAGCCGTACAGGCCGCCCTGCTGTTTATAGACGTTGTAGCGCGAGGCGCCGGTCACCGCCGCCCACGAAATGGTCACGGTGGCGCCGGTTTCGAACAAGTTGCTGCCGACGCTCGACGAGGCCGACGCCGCCGACTCGCTGACGCCATCGGCATCCACCGCCGTGACCACGTAGTAGTAGGTGTATTTCACGGCGGTATGGCCGGCCGCCACCAGCGTGGGAGCGCCGGGCGCAGCGATGGGGGCCGCGAAGGACAGGGTCGAGAGTTGCCAGTTGGTCGCGCCCAGGCGGCGCAGTTCGCGCGGCGCATAGTTCGGATGCACCAGGGTGAGCACGTCGGCCGACTGCACGAAATGAACGTCGAACAGGTCGGCCTCGGCGTAGGGGTTGGCAATTTCGTAGGGGCTGCCGCCACTCATCAAGGTGGCGCCCTGGGTATGGAAGCGGAAGTAGCCCGCGCCCATTTCGATGACCATGGTTTGCGTGGTCGAGTAGGTGAAGGGGATCAACCGCACTTTCTTGGTCGAGTCCTTCACCGCGCGCACGAAGGCGAAGCCGGGCCGGTTCTCGGCCGGGCCTTGCGGTTTGACGATGAAGTTGCGGCAGCGCGCGAGGCCCGCCTGGTACTTGGCGTCGTCGTTGCGGCCGAACATTTCCGGCGAGACTTCGCCGCCAGCGAAGGAGCGCTGCAGGGTGCGGATGTTCGCCATGGCTTACCTTCCCGCGATCCAGTCGGGTTTATGTTCCGGCCGCACCTTGCGCTGGTTGGCGTCCGAGGTCTTGGCGTTCGACAGGGCGAGCATGAAACTTTGCAGGCAAGCCTTCGCCATGGCCGCGCCCGCGTCGCCCTTGAGCACCGGGCCGGCCAGGTAGGAAGCGAGCAGCCAGGCCAGCGCATCGACGAACAGCGGCGAGAACACCGTGGTGTCGGTTACGTGCGCGACGTAGCGCAGGCTGGCGCCTTCCTGGTCGGTCAGGATGATGGGCGTGCCGTTGCCGTCCGTTTCCGCCTCGTACTCCTGGGTGTCGGCATCGCTCGCCGCCGAAGCCGGCAGGACGGCCAACAGCTTGATGACGCCGGTTGGCTCGGCGTAGGCGAATGACCAGTTCCAGGTGTCGGTGGTCAGTTGGGCGAGCAGCACGCGCCGCGTGGCGAACTTCCAGGCGTGCATTTCGAGCAGGGAATCGCGCGCGACTGGATAGAAGCGCGCGCAGTGTTCCGCCTGGGCCGAGCCCTCGGGCGGGTCGATGCTCGCCACCGTGGCGTTGTCGCCCAGGCGTGCAAGCGCGAGGTTGCAAATATCAACTTCCGAGGCCATGGGCACCTCCTAGAAAAACGGGGGCACAAGGCCCCCGCAAGCTGCTGGCTACCACCTTGGAGAAAATCAAACCAGGTCGTCGGCGGGCTTGTCAGCCGGTTTGTCGGCAGGCTTGTCAGCCGGTTTGTCGGCAGGCTTGTCCTTGGATTTCTTGTCCTCGGCCTTCTGCTTCACCGGCTCGAACCACGAGCCCTTGGTACCGTCCGGCACCTCGAACTCGTCGCCCGGATTGCGCAGCTTCCCGAAATAACCCTGCTTGAGTGCGATCACTTTCATGCTGTCACCTCATTAAGCAATGCGGGCGCTGTCGGGCTTGGCAACGTTCTGCTGGATGCCGGTCACGACTTGCGCGGAGAACTTGCCGGCCGTCAGC
This sequence comes from Sterolibacterium sp., assembly GCA_028713555.1. GTDB lineage: Bacteria > Pseudomonadota > Gammaproteobacteria > Burkholderiales > Rhodocyclaceae > JACRAR01. Next base: position 127,466 of record JAQTOA010000007.1, read on the forward strand.
GGGCCGGTGCCGACCGTGTAGTACACACGGCAGTAGCGGCGCAGCTTGGTGGGCATCGGGATGACATGCTGGTAGCCGGCCACCAGGGTGGCCTTGCCGATGGCGGCCGTGACGGCCACGTCGGCGAAGGTCGAGTTGTCGGCGGAATCCTGCACCGAGAACGTGACGGTCGCGGCGCCAGCGGCGGTCGCGGCCTCATCCACGGTGATGACCATGTTGCTACGGTCGTCGAGGCCGACGTCCGGGTTGGCTTGGCCGAAGTCGATAACGTCGGTCGAAGCGGCCGACGCGGTGACGGCTTGCTCGTTCGAGACTTGGAGGTTCTTGTCGATAAACATGATGTTCGTCCTTTCTGTTGTCTTTGAGCGGGGGCGGTGTTACCCGCCCCCAGCCGGTTACACCACGCGGGCCTCGGTGAGCAGCAGCGCGTCGGTACGGCGGCAAGGTACGCCGTCGAACGTCACCACCTTCTTGCCGGCCACTTCTTCCATGGTCAGCGTCGAGGCGGCCACCTTGTTGGTGATCTGACGACGCAGGAAGCTGCGGATCTTGCGCGGCATGTAGAAAGCCGGGCGGCCCATGCCGATGTTCGGCACGAGTTCGAGCGCCTGGGTCATCAGGTCGATGAGGTCGGCGCCAGCGCTGGCGTTCTTGGTCAGGTCGGAGACATCCACGTTGGCGATGCGCACCACATAGCGCCAGTCGCGCAGGACGGCGCCGATGTCCCACTTGTAGTGGGTGCGGTAGCCCTGGTAGCGGCCGCCGTTGGCATCGAGCAGCGTGTCCTCGCCCAAGTCGCGGGATTGCAGGCCGGCCGGCGAGCCCTTCGGGTAGATGGTGTGGCAGGTATTCGGCCCCCACACGATCAGCCAGATGGAAGCGTTGTCGCTGCCAGTGCCGCCCGCGTCCACGATGTTCATGGCGTTTTCAGCCGAAAGGCTGTTGTAACGCGGGGCCAGGCCCATGAACTTCTCGGGGTCAGCGCTGGAATCGCCGTAGAACAAGGTCGACGCCATCGTCTGGTTCATGCCTTCGATGAAGGCGCGCTCCTCGGACATACGCCACGCGGCGGAATTGCCGTTGAGGTCGGCCAGGGCCTTGTCGACTTCGGCGTAGGTTTCGAGCATGCCCATGCTGTCCTTCACCGGAACGGTGCGGGACTTCTCGGGCTGCACGCCATAGTTCAGCTTGCGCCAGGTGCCGGTCGGCAGGCCGGAACGAACGGTGGTCTTGTGCTCGGTGAAACCGTTGGCCTCGATGACGGTCATGTCGTCGAGGATTTCGTTGGTTTCGTTGAGCATTTCAACGATCATCGGGTCGATCTTGCCGTCCGGGGTCATCCGGGCGGCGACATCGGCCAAGGTCGGGTTGGTGCTGGAAAGAGTTGCCATTTAAGCCTCCTGATTACGGATTCATGTTGGATGCTGCATACAGCCGTCGCGCGTCGCCCTGGTTGGTTTTGCCAGCCTGGCCGGTCACGAAACGGTCTTCACTGATTGCCTTGCCCGCCCGGTAAAACACCCGGATAACCTCGGGGTGGTTGCCCAGGCCGGACTCGTCCAGCAACGTGCGCAGTTCGGGGGTGGCGAGGGTGTCGAGGGCTTTCTTTGCCACGCCCAGGTTCTCGGCCAGGTTGTCGCCGCCGAACTCCTTGTCGGTTTTCGCGGCTTCCGCCCACTCGACGCGGGCGGCCTGGAACTGTTCAAGTTGGCGCGCCTGCATTACCGGGGCCATCTTGTCGAGCACCTTTTGCGCTTGGTCTTGGGGCAGGTTCAATTCCTTGGCGACTTCGGAAAAAGCGCCGATGACGGCGTCGTCGAACTGCACACCCTCGGGAGCCTTGAACTCGTAGCTCTCGGGTGCGCCTTCCGGCTTCTTCCCTTGTTCGCCTTCGGTCTTGGTGCCTTCGGCCTGCTGGCCTTGGGTGCCTTGCCCTTCGGACGCTTGCTGCTGTTGGCCGCCTTCGCCCGCACCAGTAGCGGGTTGCTGGGTGGCCTGTTCAGATGCGGTCGTGCCTTCAGTGGTCGTTGCGGCTTCCGTCATCAGCGTTTCGGTTGTCATGTACCTGTTCCTTCACCATTACGGGGTAAAGCTCGGGGCAGAGCGTGTGGATTTGCGCCAGAATGCGCAGGCCCTCGTTCTTGCTGCCCTCGCTGAACGCCATCGTCATCGAGTTGGTATTGAACGAAAGCCGGAAAACCCCGGCTCGATCCAGAAGGCGCCACACGATGCGACGCCCCCGCTTGCTGCCCATGAGCCACTTGAAGTCGGCCTCCTCGGTATCCTTTGCCAGCTTGTTGCGCAGGTCGGTGTCGGCCTTTGCACGTTCCTGGCTGCGGATGTCGGTCGGGTCGTAGCTGCTCATGGCCGCAATCTATGCGCATGCGTTTGAGGTACGTGCACCAGCGGTCAAGCGTTCATGCCGCTGTTCGCGTACATGCGCTGCGCCGAGGACTGGCCGCCTTCGCCGGCTTCCTCTTTGGCGGGGGCCAGTTCCATCATTTCGATTTGCAGGTCGACCGAGCGGTGCGGCTTGTCGCTGCCCTGGCTTTCGTGCTGGCTGACGCTGACCACGCAGGCGAGCGCGGTCACCTTGAACTCGGCGTCGATGGCCGGCAGTTCGGTAATGCCGAGTTTCGTCAGGCTTTCGTTGTCCAGGCAGATGCGCAGGCCATATGGGTACTCGGGGGTGTCCGCTTCCACAGGCTCGCCGAGCATGGTCTTGGCCTCGGGCTTGAGTTTCATGTCGATCATGTCGGGTTTCCTCTCAGGTGTAGCCGCTGAATGCGCGGGTCACGTCGGTGAGCGCGTTTTGCTTGCTGGTATCGACGCTGCCCAGCTTTTGCGCGGTGTCGGCACCCTGGTTGAGCAGTGCGGCCTGCTGCTGGGCCTTGGCCGCCTCGGCGCGCTGCTGGCGGATTAGCGCCACCTGGTCGCCTGGAACGATCAACTCGGGGTCGATGCCGAGCATGTCGGCGTAGGCGTCGGCCCAGCGGTCGGCGTCGAACTTGTCGAGGACTTCCGGCTTGATGCCGGCCACTGCGCCCAAGTTGCCGACGAAGCGATCCACCGAATTGGTGGCAATCGCGCGTTGTGCCTGGGCCAGCATGCTGACGAACTCGACGTTCAGTTCCATGCCTTGCAATTCGTCGGGCGGGGGCGGCACGATGTTGGCCTCGACCATGCGCGAAAACGTCATTTCGATGAGCGGGTCGAGGATTTCGTTGTGCATACGTTCCAGCACCGGGCCGAGCATGAGTAGCTTTTCCTCGTGGCGCTCGGCCACTTCGGTGGCGGTCATTTGCGGGTTGGTGCCGTTGGCGAGCATGAGGAACAGGTCGGCGTAGAAACCGCCCTTGATGCGCTCGCGCACGTCCTGGATGTCGGCCAGCAGGTGCGACAGGTCGATATTGACCTCGAAGGCCGAACGGATGCCGCCGTTGGGGGCGGCCGCATCGACAAAGGAAATGCCGCCCGGCAAGGTATCCACGTCGCGCGACTTCATGGACGCGGGTGCCTGCAGCGGGGGCTTGGTCTTGTAGTCGATGCCCTGGGCTTTGCGCAGTTGCTCGTGCTGCAACTGCTTGATGTCGCCCAGCGCTTCCATGGCCGGGCTGTTGCCGTAAATGTCGCCACCGACCACGGCCCAGCGCGGGCACAAGGCCGGGAATTCCTTGAAGCCGGACTCGCGCAGGATCTGGTCTTCACTGCCGCCCTGCTCGAAATAGACCGACTTCCACGCCATGTTGCGGTCGTCGCGCTTGGTCAGGTCGCGGTCGGCGCGGGGCTCGATGGCCTGCATGATCGTGACCCACTGTTCCAAGGCGCCACGGTCGAACATGCCTTGCACCGTGGGGCTGCAACTATCGCGGCCGAACTCGCGCACCATTTGCGCGACGGTCATTTGAAATTGCCGGTACAGGGTATTGATCTGGCCCCGGCTGTTTGCAGCGAGGGCGTACTCGCCAGCGGTCAGGGTGTAGTGGTGGATGACGGTATCGAAGTCGGCCAGCACGATGCTGCTGGCGGTGCCGAAGGCGCCCAATTCCTCGTACATCGAATGCAGCGCGCGGTAGGTGTTCGACTTCGCAAACACCATTTGCATGAGGCGGGTCACGTCAGCCAGCCACGCCTTGACGGCCGCCGACTCATCAAGCTGCGGGTCGGACGTGGTGAGACGGAACCAGGGCCGCGCCGGGCTGGTCATGCCGGCCATCATGCCGGCAGCGAGCACGCGCAGCGCGCGGGTGCCGGTGCTGTCGTAAATGTTGTTATGCCGCTTCTCGCCCCGGTTGCGGTCGTCAGTGAAGAAGCGGCCCGAGCGCGGCAGCAGGTAGTCGCTGATTTCCTTCCAGTGCGCCACCCAACTGGAACGCTCGCTGTGCAACTGACCCCAGCGCGAAAGCAGCAATTTGCGCTTGGACACGTCGGCCATGGTTAAGACCCCAGGAGCGTGTTCTTGCCGAGGTTCAGCATGTTGGGATCAACGCCCTGCGGCCCGGTCAGCATGGTGCCCGATGCCCCGGCCTTGCCGGATTGCGAGGCCGCGTCCAGCGCGGCGCCGGTATCGGCGCGCTTCTGGTTGGCGCGGTTGGTCGCCTCGTCGGCGGACTTCTCCTGCTTCTTGGCGTTGGCTTCGGCCTGCTGGCTCGCCTTCTCGGCGGCCTTCTTCTGCTCCTGGCCGTTGTTGTAGGCGATGGCGGCGCCGGCAACTGCGGCGGCGGCCATGACTGCGGTAGCTCCACCCGACATGGTTACTCTCCTGTGATGTTGATGCGGTTGATGGCGCCCGGCTTGCGTGAGAACAGCAGGTGCGCCTCGTCGGTAAATTCGTCCTCGGCCTCGGCCACGGTCTTGGCCTGGCTGGCGAACACCATGGTCAAGCGGGTGTCGGCGTGGGCGAGGAATGCCTGGCGGCGGTGCGCGCTGGCAGCGAGCACGTGGTAGCCGGTCAGCGTGGTGGCCTCGTCGCCGGCATTCACCGTGGCGTGGCCGTCGAACACCAGCAGCGTGGGCACGCGGATGAACACGCCGGTCAGCACCACGCCGGCCGGTATGCAGATCGTTCGCGCGTACATGCCGCCGTGCAGCACGTGCTCGGTGGCAATCTCGACCTGGGGCAGTTCGCGCGTGAGGGCTTCCAACTGGCGCACCTTGTCGATGGCCTTGGGCGCCATGGCTGGGATGCGGCCCTCGGCCGCCACGAGCCCGGTCATAGCAGCCCCCGGAAGAACACGCGGTTGGTTTCGTGGTAGCCCACATGCGGCAGCAGGCGCTCAAGGCGCCCGCCAGTCGGGGCCGTGACGTACAGGCCACCAGCCCCTGCCTCGGCGGCCACCTGTTCGGCCGCGCGCAACAGCTTCATGCCGGCGCCGCCAGCGCGGTGCGCCTCGGCGACAAACAGGGTTTCAGTCGAGGCGATGACCCGGCCGCCAAAGTGCAGCACGGGCGTGACCATGACGGCGCAAAGGCCGGCCAGTTCGTCGCCGACGAAAACACCCAGCGGGTGCAGCAGGCCGGCGTCGACCATGCGGGCGTAGCCCTCGCGGTCGGGTAGTGCGCCCATCATGTCGGGGTTGCGCAACGATTCCGCCCGGTACTCGTCGCACAGGGCGGCGAACATGGGCGAGTCGAAGGCTTCGTCGACGGTGATGGTGCGGATGGTGGGTTCCATGCGCGCAGCGTATGGGGCGTGGTTCTCGGTACGTGCATCCGGTAAAATGCAATCTGCAACCGACAACAGGGAGACATCGATGAAGAAAGCCGCTTTGATTGCTGCGCTGGGAGTGCTCGCTGCAGGTTGCGCGACGACGCCACGCCCGCCGTTCATCGTCGAGGGCACCGAAAACGCGGTGTCCGTGAATTGGGCGCATTCGCCGCGCGGCACCACGGGCGCCCTGCAAGCTGCCGACGCCCACTGCGCGAAGTACAGCAAGCACGCGCAGTTCGCCGGCAACGTGACCGACTTCGAAATCGCCTACAACTGCGTCAAGTAGTGCGCTTGTTGTTCGCCTGGGTCTTGGCGTCGGCCCACCGGCAGTTGCCGGGTTCGTAGTTGCCGTTCACGTCGACGCGATCCAGCGAGGTGCCAGGCGGGCGAGGCCCCATATTGGCGAAGAAACTGGCGAAGTCGCGCCATTCGTCACAAACCGCAATCCCTCGGCCGCCGTAGTGCTTCCATCGTGCGTTTCGCGGGTTGGTGCAGCGTTGCAGCATCATGTTCCACGACTTGTATTCGGGGCTGCCGCGCATGCCGTGGGTCTGGTTGCCGGTCAGCACCTTGCAGCCGCACCCCTTGGTCAGCCCGCGCAGCACGTTCTCGGCGAGCGGTGCGGCCTCGTTGCCGCAATCACACCGGCAGCGTAGGCGGGTTTTCTTGCCGTGCTCCGCGATCATGCCGAGCACCAGCAGGCGCCCGAAGCGCTGGCCCTCCAAACCTTCTAGCCGTTTTCCTCTCATGGTTTTCCCTATCGCAAATTATCGTAGGGATCGTATGACGCCATCCTCCTGGTACGTGCATCTTGGAACAGGTGGCGCTTCGGGGTATCCAGCAGGGCCAGCACGTAGGCGCTGCCATAGTCGGGCGAACGCCCGATTTTTTCCATGATCTGCTCGCGGCTCGCCACGTAGATGGTCGAACCCGACAACTCCCACGTGTAGGCCGTCAGATCGGCCAGCAGTTGCGGGTCGGGCGGCAGCGCGATGCCGGTGTTGTTGGTCGGGTCGAGCGCTTCACGCATCCGCCACACCAACTCGCTGCGCAGGTTCTTGAAGCGCATCCGGCCGGACTTGTCGGTGCCGGTGGCGGATTCGGCAACATTGACCCCGACGACCTGCTGGCCTGCCTCGTTGAGGAAGTCGTAGGGCGCCGAGCCCACGCCGATGACGTCGATATGCACCACCGCGTCGTCGCGCTTGGCGGCGATGGTGAGCCCGGCCACCGTTGGGCCGTCTGGTGTCGCCTTACCCGGATAGACCAGGGCCTCGTCGAACCACATGCCGTGGCGCCGGGCCAGGATGGTGTTGTCGCGGCCGCCTCGTGCCACATCCACGCCCAGCGAATCCATGGGCGCCAGCTTGTCGGGCCGCTTCCACCGTGCCTGGGCCGCTTCCACCCACGCGGTCGGAATGACTTGCCACGGGTCGTCCTCGATGCCCGCGTTGAAGTCGCCATAGAGCATTTGCGAGCGCAGCGGCTCGGGTAGGGATTGCAGGGTTGCCATGTAGCCGGTTCCCATGAGGTAGGGGTTGTCGCTGACACGCGAGGGGATGAACGTCCGGCTCATCGGCTTGATGAGGTCGGCGCCATGCTGGAAGGGCTCGCCGCTTTCCACCTCGACTTCCTCGCCGTCGATCATGGCGAACCACCGCAACTCGCCGGGCTTGGCCGGCTTCGGGTGCTTCTTGTCGAGCCACGGGGCGAAGAAGGCCGTGATCCACCGGCCCTCGGCCGTCGTCGGCGGGTTGAAGGTCAGCAGCGCCTGGCAGCGCTGGGTCGGATCAACCGAGCGCAACCAGCCCAGCAGCGCACGCACCTGGGACTCCAGGAAGTTGGCCGCCTCGTCGAACACGAGCAGGTCGTGGGGGCGGCCCTGGTACTTGTTCCAGTCGTCCAGGTTCGGCGTCGACCCAAACTCGATCTGCTTGCCGGGCAGGCGCCAGATCCTTTCCTGGCCGTTGTAGCCGTCGCGGCCGCCGATGAGTTCGGTAAATCGGTCGATGATGCCGGTTAGCTGTGTGGCCTCGCGGCGCAGCACGAGCACCTTCTGGTGCTGGGTTAGGGCCTTGCCACACGCAAGGTCGGTTTTGCCGCCACCGGCCGCGCCGCCGTAGCCGATGATGTCGGCCGTGGAGTGGAAGGCCAGCGATTGCGGGCCAGGCAGCGGGCGCCAGATGGTCGGGTCGCTGACGATGAGCGCGTCGAGGTCGGCCAGTTCCTCGGGGGTGAGGTAGGCCAGCAGCGCCGGGTCAAACGAGGTCGGAAACATCGCCGTCCTTGCGGGCCTTGGCGGCGGCGAGAATGGCGGCGATCTTGGCGGCCCGTTCGGTGTCGCTGATCTGCACGGGGCCGCCGTTGGCGCCGGTCAGTTCCATGCTGGTCTTTTCCCGGTACTTCTCGGGGGCGTGCGCCTTGAGCAGGAAGATGGCGAGGGTGTCGCTGTACTTGCGCACGCTGCCGCACTCGTCGCCCTTGTAGAAAACCGGCTCATCGGTGCCCTCGAACGCACGGCGGTGCGCTTCATCCTCAAGGGCCAGCAGGCCGGCCTTCATGGCACGTTCCCAGGCGAGGGCGAAGTCGGCATCGGCTTCGCGCCAGTTGTAGGCCGTTTGCCGTGAAATGCCCACGGCAGCGCACGCCCGGCCGACGTTGCAAGTCTCGGCCAGGGCTGCGCAAAATGCGGTCAGCTTTTCAGGTGTCAATTTCATGGCGTCCATTCCAGCCTATTCGCAATCCAGCACGTGCACGCTCTTGAAGTTCGCCGGGGTTTGCGCCCGACGCTCATAGCGACAAATCCGGCCGATGGCCCACTTGCTCACCTCGAACTTCTCGGCCAGCGCGTCGTAGCTCATGCCGTCCTCGTGCAGCGAGCGAATCCGCTCCACCTCGGCATCCGTCAGCTTGGCATTCGGATGATCCTCACCGATTCGCAAACCGGCATCATTCACCGCCACGGTTTTCTGCATGCGCCGCCCTCCCTTCAATCCGCAAATTGATGCATGGATCGTTTGTTACGTTTCTCATGCTTTTTTGACTAACTTCTTCATGTACACGTATGAGGAATTTCCTTAAAAAAGGGGTAGAAACGTAACAAACGATCCAAACCTGATAGCCACCCCGCCAGCGAGCGCGCAACAAATTGCAAATTGCAGAAAACTGCACGCAACAAACGCGCAGAAAAATGCAGCTTGCAAAAAGTTGCGCACTCACTCGAAATCCCCAACCACTCGCACGCGAATGCCAAGCAGCCCCCGCCCGCGCAATCCGTAGGAATTCAGTACCGGCTCCATGCCCTTCGCCTGCAACCGGCGCCCCAGGCTCTTAGCCGAAGCGATGAACCGAAGCTCGCCGCGCGCCTTTGCGAAGGCTTCCCAACTGGCCCACAGCCGGGCGTTGGTTTCCACGTGGCTGGGGCCTACCTCGCAGCACTCGTCCAGCCATTCCCCCAGCAAGTCCATGTCGCTCTTGTAGTCGTCGCGCGCCTTGCGGACGGCGCCCGGTGGCTGCAGGCCCGCCTTCTGGTAGGCCAGCGCACCGCGCACGCACCAGGTCAAGATCCCGCGCGCCTCGGCCGCCAGCTTGGCCGCCCGGTCGGGGTCTTTGGTCAGCGTCAAGTCCTGGTCGAAGTTGCGCGTGAATGGCACGGGCAGCAGCCGGCGCCAGATGGCGTGGTCGTCGCCCTTCACGATGGGCCGGTGGTTGGTCGGCATGAAGGCAACCCACGTGGGCGCCACCTCGACCGTGGTCTTGGAATACAGGCCGCGCGCCGGCAACGGTTCGCCCCCGGTCATGGACTTGATAAGGCCCTCGCGCAGTTCGCTGCCCTCGTCGGGCTCGCTGACATAGACGAAGCGCGCGCCACGCAAGCGCAGCACGTCCTCGCGCGCCGCCCCGGCATTGCCACCGGCTGCGCCGCTACTCAAGAAGGTGTCGGCGCTTGCCATCTTGGCGTGCTCGCCCAGGGCGTCGCGGATGGCCCCCAGCACCGTGCTCTTACCGTTGGAGCCCGACCCGTAAGGAATGGCGAGCACGTCCTCATCCGGCCGACCCAGCAGCGAGTAGCCCACGAGGCGCTGAAAAAACCCCATCATGTCGGCGTCGCCGAAGAACACGTCGGCCACGGTCTGCTCGAACAGGGGGCACGCTGCGGCCGGGTCGAATTCCACCGCCGTGATAGTAGTCACGCGGTACGCCTGGTCGGGTGGCAGCAGTTTGCCCGTGGTCAGATCGACCACGCCATTGCCCACGCCCAGGAGGTGCGTCAGCTTGTCGAGGTCGGTCATGCCCACCACGACGCGCGGGTCGGACTGCGCCAGGCTCACCATGTTGCGCACCATGACGGCCCGCTGGGAAATCGCGCAGAACTTGAAGAACTCGGCCCGCTCGGCGTCGCTCTCGATGGTCTTGGCCTCGTCGGGCAGCGCGCGGATGGTTTCCTTCGCCAGGTGCTCAAGCTCGACGCCGGCCGCGCGGCGCCAGTAGATGCCCGTCCACATGAACCAGCCGTCGATCTCGGGCACGTACATGAGGCCGTCGCCGTAGTGGTCGAGCATGCGCTCGGCATTACCGAACTCGGTCATTTGCCGGCGCTGCTTGCTGAATTCCACCACCTTGCGGCCGCCCGCCATGGCCGCGCGAACGTCGGCCACCGGCAGCGCGGTGTCGGTCAGTTCCTTGAAGCGCGCCCGGATGAGGCCGGCCAGTTCGGCACGCAGGGCCAGATCCGTGCCGGCCGCTTCGCCCGCCTTGCGCGCGACATCATTCACCAGGTCGATGGAGTCCTTGCAGGACAGAATCAGGCCCTTGGCATCATCCAGCGCGGTGCGTTTCTCGGCTTTCACCGCGTCGCGCTTGCCCTGGTTGCCGACCTTGAGCAGCCAGCGCGCCGTCGTCGGGTTGCGCCCCGACCGGCCGAAGGATTCCCACCGCTTCTCCAAGTCCTCGCGGCTGGCGTAGTTGCTGGCCGTGCTCGACCACTCGTCCCACAAATCCAGCGCTGTGCCGTCGCCCTCGAACTCGTGGTGCAGCGACATGCCGACTTTCAGCCAGGTGTCGTAGTCCTCGTTATCGACATAGGCCACCAGGCACCGTGCCTCGCTCAAGTCGATGCCGACCGGGGGCTCGAAGGCCATCAAGGGGTCGTCGTCCGGCGCCGAGGTCATGCCCCCGGCTTTGTTCCGGCTGCCCGACACGCGCACCAGCCCGGCCTCGGCGGCCATAACCTCGAACACCTGCAGCGCTTCCTCGACCTGGGCCTCGGTGATGATGGGCAGGTCGCCCGCGCGCATCGCTTCCAGGCCGCCGAAGAAATCCACCCACTCGTAGGGCTCGCCCGTGTCCGGGTGGATATGGTAGGCAACAAACTGCTGGCCCTTGCCCAGCACTTCCAGCCGGTGCCGGCCGCCGCCCAAGTCCTCGAACCAGGCGCCGGTGGCCTTGCCCCAGCCCTCGGCCTCGGCCCGGTAGGCGAGCAGAATCTTGGGCGCATTGCCCACGCGCTCGCACGTCGCGCCGAGGTGTTCCTGGCACCACGCCACGAAGCGCGCGGCCAGGGCCTCGTCCAGGGTATCCACGTCGATGGCGGCAATGGGCTGGGCGCCTTGCCCGCAAAGCACGCCGACGCCGTGCGCCGGGTAGCGGGTCAGGTCAGCGGCGCCGAGGCGCGCGGTTTGCCAGTTGTCCAGCGCGGGCCGCTTGTGGCCCGGCTTAATCGGGATGATGAGGTAGCCGTTGCCAAGGAGCGCGCGGCCGTATTGTTGGAAATTAGAAGTCATCGCGCGCCCCTCACACCAGGTCGGCGACGCCGTAGAAATCGGCCTCGGCGGCTTCCAGTCGGTTGCGCGAAATCTCGGCATAGGCGGCCTCGCGCTCGATGCCGATAAAACGACGGCCGGCGAGGACTGCAGCGACCCCTGTTGTGCCGCTGCCGGCGAACGGGTCGAGCACTACCCCCCCTGGTAGAACAGGGCGCACCAGTTCGCGCATGAGCGCGGTCGGCTTGCCCGTCATGTGGTGTTTGTCGTCGCGCTTGACGACGGCCTGAATGCAGCCGTCGAAGGGGCCGTCGTGCTCCAACTGGATGGCGGCGCCCTTGGTGCCCCACACCACGTATTCGCACTGGTGCCGGAAATAACCTTTATGCGGTGCGCGCGAGCCCCGGCCCTTGTCCCAGGCCACGATGCCACGCCAGAACACGCCACCGGCTTGCACCGCGTCGGTCATGATGGGAAGCTGGCGCCAGTCGGTAAAGGCCATGAAGTAGCCGCCCGGCTTGAGGATGCGCACGCACTCGGCGATCCACAACGAGCACCAGGTCAGGTAGCTGCGCTGGTCGCGCGAGTCGCCCGAGAAGGTCGGGTACCGGCCTTGCGATTGGCTTTGTGTGTACTTCGCGTCGGGGTCTTTGCCCTTGTCGTCGCGGGAAAATCCGCCCGAGGAATACGGGGGGTCTGTAATCACAGCGTCCACCGAGTTGTCGGGCATGTCGTGCAGTGCGGGCAAGCATTCGCCCTCAATCAGATTCCAGGGCCTCATGCGATTACCTCGGCGACGGCTTTGTCGAATGTGAATTGTGAAAAGGTCTTGCCGCTCTTCCCGCCGTGCGCGGGCGGCGCGTCATCCTCGTGGGTGCGGATATGAACCGTTTGCACCTGCATGGAAGGCGGCAGATAGGCGATTTGCCGAGTGTCTAAAGCTACCAGCGCCAGCATGTCGAAGGCATCGGCTTGATAGACCCTCGCGCCACCTTTTCCAGCGCGCCGGACATACCACATATAAGCCGGCCGAGCGTTTGGGTTGTTTGGGATTGGGCGTGGGGTGCGGGTCGATTTCACTTGCAACCGAACCAACCGGCCCTGAATATCGACGGCCACGTCGTAGGCACAGCACTGGTCGGCGAGGAAGGCGTTGTAGCCCTTGAGCAGCAGGTCAGCGGCGACCAGGTGCTCAGCCGCTGTGCCAGCGGCAAGGTCGGTTATGCCTTTCATCCGCGCACCTCCTCGAAGTCACCGGAAGTGCGCAGATAGCCCCAATCGACATCCGGCCGCAGGGTTTCACAGCGCACCTTGCCGCCGCTCTCCCGCTCGATGTTGATGCACAGTGCCTCGCCGCAAGGTTTCAGGCGGTAGGCTACGTTGCGTAAGTGGTTCGCGGTTGTCCCGCACCGTTTGGCGAAATTTTCTCGATCACCCTTGCTAAGGGTTCGCCACAGATCTAGCAGTGTCGTGTCCATGGCGCATTATTAACCGCTCGGTTATAATAGTCAATAACCGTCCGGGGACTTCAACTTGGCGAACTAAGGAGGTTTAATAACCGCATGGATATTTATCAAGCACGGCGTACCAACCTGCTGCGCCTCATAGACGACGACTTCGGCGGCAACCAAACGGCGTTTGCTGTGGCTGTCGGCCTCAAGCCGCCGCAGGTCAATCGGTGGGTTTCGGAGACTGCGTCGGAGAAAAGGCGCATCACCGAGGACAGCGCCCGTCATATTGAGGAACGGTGCCACAAAGAAGCGGGCTGGCTTGACGTTGCCGACCTGGTGGAGCCTGATAAGTTACCGCCCAAGGCTCCCGTGCCTGTTGAAGGCCTGGAATACGTGGTGAAGGCGTGGGAAGCCGCTACCGATCTTGACCGCGCCGTGGCGCTCGCATGGGCAAGGGCAATACTTTCCAGACGATGACACGCCCGCCTGACGAACGAATCAGCATGTCAATGGAGCAACTTGACGACCTGCTGAAAGACTGGAAGCGCAAGGGGGCAGGCCGTGTCCTGGCCTTCATCATGGTGGGCTCGATACCGCTCGCCATAATTGGCGGGTTCCTTTCAAACATTGCGCCCGGTCAAGTCGTCATCGCCTGCGCAACCTACTACTGCGCGGTGGCCGCCTTGGCGATCTTCACTCAATAACGCCGTCCCGCCAGTACCGACTTTTTAAGCCTGCCACAGCGCGGGCTTTTTCTTGCTCAAAAAATTAACCGCGTGGTTATTGACAAGCGATAACCGCGCGGTTAATAATTCGTCCGTCAGTCACAACGAAAGGACGGAAACGATGAGCGCAACCCCCCTGATTCCCGGCCGCCTGTACCGCGTTCGCGGCGCCGGCCTCAATCTGAAAATTATCGCGTCGCACCCCTGCGACGCTATCTGCATCGGCTTGAACCTGTTGGAGCGCGCGAAATGCTGACCGCCCAACTCGCCAAGTCCATGGACGACGAGCACCTGCTCGCCTCGGCCCGCGCCGAGATTGACCCGCTGACCAGCACCGCGCTGGAACTTGAACTGCTCGAACGCTTCGAGCGCTTGCTCGACGAGGCCAGCGAACACAAGCCGGTGGCCGACTTGCTCGAAGAGTACGAAGTCGGCACCGACGACGTGAAGGCCGTCATCGAGTCGCACCCGGCCAGCCTGAAAGACCAGGCCGCGCTGCTCTCCCTGCTCAACGACCAAGACATCCACGAGCCCGACCAGTTGAAAGAACTGCTCGAACTCGCCGCCAAATTCCGCGCCCTGGCGAACGACGCCGGGGATTTCTTCACCCGTTTGACCGACCTCGTAACCACCAACCAGGAGTAAGCCCATGTTCCCGATGACCGTAACTATCAGCAACCCCGCGCAACTCAACGCCGTAATGGCCGCCCTCAACGTCGGCGGCATCGAGTTGCCCAAGACCTCGCCTTGTGTCGGCCACGCTGCCGAAACCGCCAAGGAAGAAGCCAAGGGCAAGGCCACCAGCACCAAGAAGGAAGCCTCCAAGACCGAGGCCAAGGAAGAGCCGAAGGCCGAAGCCCAAGCTGCAGCCGCCACCGAAACCACCCAGGCCGCCGACCAGAAACCGGAAGCCCTCACGCAAATGACTGCCGGCGAAGCCGAGAAGGCCCTGCACGGTCACGCCAACAACCCGGCCGACGCACCGACCTACCAGGACACCGCCGACGCCGTTACCAAGCTGGCGCGCACCAAGGGCCGCGACGCTGCCGTCGCCGTGCTCTCGAAGTTCGGCGCCGGCAAGCTGCCCGACGTGAAGCCCGAGCAGTTCGCTGCTGTCATCGCCGCTTGCGAAGAAGCCGGGGCCTAACAACATGGCTACCACCAAGAAGCGCACCAAAGCGCAGCCCACCGGCGAAGTCGTTACGGCCTTCAAGGGCTTCAATCAATCCCTGCAATGTCGCGGCTTTCAGTTCGAGGTCGGCAAGACCTACGAACACGAAGGCGAAGTGAAAGCCTGCGCGTCGGGTTTCCATTCGTGCGAGTACCCGCTCGACGTTTTCAACTACTACAACCCAGCCGACAGCCGCTTCGCCGTGGTCAAGGCATCCGGCCAGATCAGCCGGCACGACGGCGACAGCAAGGTCGCCAGCGCCACCCTCACCGTAGAGGCTGAAATCGGCCTGCCGGTGTTGGTCGCCCGCGCCGTGGATTGGGTCATGGGCAAGCTGGACAAATCCATTGAGCAGACCCTCGTCACGGGCGACTACTCGGCGGCCACGAACACGGGCAACCGCTCGGCGGCCACGAACGCGGGCGACTACTCGGCGGCCACGAACACGGGCGACTACTCGGCGGCCACGAACGCGGGCGACTACTCGGCGGCCACGAACACGGGCGACTACTCGGCGGCCACGAACACGGGCTACCAGTCGGCGGCCACGAACACGGGCGACCACTCGGCGGCCCCGAACACGGGCGACTACTCGGCGGCCACGAACGCGGGCGACCACTCGGCGGCCACGAACACGGGCGACAACTCGGCGGCCACGAACACGGGCGACCGCTCGGCGGCCACGAACACGGGCAACCGCTCGGCGGCCACGAACACGGGCGACTACTCGGCGGCCACGAACACGGGCTACCAGTCGGCGGCCACGAACGCGGGCGACTACTCGGGCGCCGAAGTGAAGGGCGCCGAATCCGTCGCGGCGTCGCTTGGCATCCAAGGCCGTGCCCGCGCTGCCGCTGGCAACGCCATCGTCCTCTGCTACCGCGACGAGAACGACAGCCGCCTGGTCCATATCCGCGCCAGCAAGGTGGGCGACAACGGCATCAAGCCGGACACCTGGTACGCCCTCGACGCCACTGGCGAATTTGTTGAAGTTGAAACCGAAAACGAGGTGGCCGAATGAGCGAGCACGCCAAACTCTCCCCATCCAGCGCGCACCGCTGGCTTCAATGCCCCGGCAGCGTGGCCCTTGAGGCGACGTGCCCGGACGATTCCAGCGACTTCGCCGACGAGGGCACCGCTGCGCACGAACTGGCCGCCATGGCATTGACCGCCGGCAACGATGCCGCCGCATACCTGGGCCGCGTCATCCAGGTGAATGGCAAGGGCTGGGAAGTCACTGACGACATGGCCGGCCACGTGCAGAAATATCTCGACTACGTGCGCAGCATCGACGGCGAACTCATGGTCGAGCAGCGCTTGAGCATCGAGGCCATTACCGGCGAAGCCGACGCCAAGGGCACGTCCGACGCCGTGATCCTGGCCGGCAACGAACTGGTCATCGTCGATTTGAAGTATGGCCGAGGCGTCAAGGTCGATGCCGAGAACAACGAGCAGTTGCAGATTTACGCCCTGGCCGCGCTCAACGAGTTCGAATTCCTCGGCGACTTCCATACCGCGCGCGTCGTCATCGTGCAGCCCCGCCTCGACCATATCAGCGAATGGGTGCGCAACGTGCCGGACCTGCGCACGCTGTTCGCCGAGCACGTCAAGCGCGGCGCCGAGCGCTGCTTCTCGGCCATGCAGTACCACGGCAACTACAAGGAACTGCACGAGAAGTACCTCAACCCCGGCAACGATCAATGCCGCTTCTGCAAGGCCAAGGCGATCTGCCCGACGCTGACCGAGCACGTGCTCGCCACCGTGGCCGACGATTTCGTCGATACCACGCAGCCGGTGGCCCCGCAACTTGAGCACGCCGCCGAGCGCACCTTCGACAACGCCACCCTGGGCAACCTGCTGGGCGCGGCCGACTTGATCGAGGGCTGGTGCAAGGCCATCCGTGCCAAGGCCGAGGCCGAGTTGTTGGCCGGCCATCCGGTGCCCGGCTACAAGCTGGTCGAAGGTCGGCGCGGTTCCCGCCGCTGGACGAATGACGCCGAGGTCGAGCAGACCATGAAGTCCATGCGCATGAAGCTGGAAGAAATGTACGACTTCTCGCTGATTTCGCCGACCACTGCCGAGAAGCTGCACAAGGCCGGGACTATAGGCCCGCGCCAGTGGCCGAAGTTGCAGGGCCTCATTACCCAATCCGAAGGCAAGCCCAGCGTGGCCCCGGCATCCGACAAGCGCCCGGCGCTGGTCATTCAGGCCACCGCCGACGAGTTCGCCGACGTGACCGACAGCGTGGAGGACTTGGTGTGAAGAACCAGCCGCCTGCCAAGTTGCTGCCACTCGAAGCCGCACGGCTGCTACAGCAGGCGGCACAAACCCCGATCCCTGGGCATGACCCGCTCGCCAGGGTGAAAGCGATCGACAAAGCCACCGAGCGGGTCAAGCGTCAGTTCCCCCAATTCTTTAAGGAGTAACCCACCATGAAACTGAAACTCAACAACGTGCGCCTAGCTTTCCCGGTGCTGTTCGAAGCCAAGACCGTGAATGGCGAAGGCAAGCCGGCGTTTTCCGCCTCGTTCCTGCTCGACCCCGCCGACCCGCAAGTGAAGGCCCTCAACCAGGCCATCGAGCAAGTCGCCAAGGACAAGTGGGGTGCCAAGGCCGACGCCATCCTCAAGCAGATGCGCGCCCAGGACAAGGTGGCCCTGCACGACGGCGACCTCAAGTCGAACTATGACGGCTTCCCCGGCAACCTGTACGTGTCCGCCCGTGCCACCACCCGGCCGCTGGTCATCGACAAGGACAAGAGCCCGCTCACCGAGCAGGACGGCAAGCCCTACGCCGGCTGCTACGTGAATGCCAGCGTCGAACTGTGGGCGCAGGACAACAACTACGGCAAGCGCGTGAACGCCAGCCTGCGCGGTGTTCAGTTCTACAAGGACGGCGACGCCTTCGCTGGTGGCGGTGCTGCGAGCGAGGACGAGTTCGACGACATCGCCGAAGGCGCAACCGCCGACGATCTGGTGTAACCGTGGCCCTCGTCCATATCTCCATCCAGGACGAGCCGGACGGCCAAGTGGCTGTCCGGCTGACCACCGAGCCGCCCGTGATGGTCGGCCAGGCTGCGGAAACCAACGCGCAGAAGCTCGGCGCCATCGCACTGAACGCGCTGCACGAATCCCTCGCCAAGGCCAGCACCACGAGCGGCCCGCGCCTGGTGATCGTCGGCGCAGACGGTATGCCCCATTAACCCCCGCGCGCCGGCCTTCGGGCCGGGCGCTTTGCTGCTGGTGTTCGGCCCCTGGGCGTTACCGGGGGAGCGCACCGAGCACCAGCAGCAAAGCGAACACGGAAAAGAACATGACGACCCTTTGGCTTGACCTCGAAACCTACAGCGCGGTGCCTATCACCAACGGCACGCATGCCTACGCTGCTGACGCGGAAATAATGCTTTTCGCCTACGCCATCGACGACGGCCCGGTGCAGGTATGGGACTGCACCGCCCGGCCTTTGATGCCGGACGACCTGGCCGACGCGCTCTACGACCCGGCCATCATCCTCTACGCCCACAACTCCCACTTCGACCGCACGGTGCTTTGGCATAACGGCTACCGGCTGCCGCTGCCCCGCTGGCGCGACACCATGGTCAAGGCCCTGGCCCATTCGCTGCCGGGCTCGCTGGGCGATCTGTGCGACATCCTCAAGGTGCCCACCGACAAGGCCAAGGACAAGGCCGGCCGCCAGTTGATTCAACTGTTTTGCAAGCCGCGCCCGGCCACCAGCAAGGTGCGCCGCGCCACGCGCGAAACGCACCCCGCCGAGTGGGCCAAGTTCGTGGAATACGCCGGGCTCGACATCGAGGCCATGCGCGTGGTCGACAAGAAGCTGCCGGCCTGGAACTACCAGGGCGAAGAACTCGCCTTGTGGCACCTCGACCAGACGATCAACGACCGGGGCGTCATGGTCGACACCGACCTGGCGCATGCTGCCATCCGCGCCGTGGAGCGCGCACAGAAGGTGCTCGCCGCCCGCACCCATGAACTGACCGAGGGCGCGGTGCAGGCGGCCACCCAGCGCGACGCGCTGCTGCGCCACCTGGTCGCGGCCTACGGCATCGACCTGCCGGACATGCAGCAGAGCACGCTGGAACGGCGCATTGCCGACCCCGACCTGCCGGCCGAGTTGCGCGAACTGCTCGCCATCCGCTTGCAGGCCAGCACCACCAGCACCAGCAAGTACAAGACCCTTGCCAAGGCGGTGAGCAGCGACGGCCGGTTGCGCGGCACGCTGCAATTCAACGGCGCCAGCCGCACCGGCCGCTGGGCCGGGCGCCTGTTCCAGCCGCAAAACCTGCCGCGCCCGGTGCTCAAGCAGGCCGCCATCGACCAGGGCATCGAAGCCCTGAAAGCGAATTGCGAGGATCTGCTGTTCGCCAACGTCATGGAACTGACCAGCAGCGCAATCCGGGGGTGCATCGTCGCGCCCAAGGACAAGAAGCTGGTGGTCGCCGACCTCTCCAACATCGAAGGCCGCGTGCTCGCCTGGCTTGCCGGCGAGGAATGGAAGCTGCAAGCCTTCCGCGACTTCGATACCTGCAAGGGCCTGGACGGCA
The DNA here is from genome assembly GCA_028713555.1 of Sterolibacterium sp. GTDB lineage: Bacteria > Pseudomonadota > Gammaproteobacteria > Burkholderiales > Rhodocyclaceae > JACRAR01. The sequence goes on from JAQTOA010000007.1 coordinate 146,849, forward strand.
AGTGGCACACCGGTACGGCCATGACCCACGCCGTGCTCACCGGCCAGCCCATCGCCCTGGAACTCGACGCGAAGGGCGAGCCCATCCGCATGGGCCACGACCTCTACAAACTGGCCTATGCCAAGTCGTTCGGCATTAAGCCCGAGGCCGTGAGCAAGGACAACCGCCAGGTCGGCAAGGTGCAGGAACTCGCCCTCGGCTACGAAGGCGGGGTCGGTGCCTTCCTCACCTTCGCGGCCGCCTACAACATCGACCTCGAAGCCATGGGCGAGCAGGCTATCGGTGCCATTCCCGACGCGATCCTGGGCGAGGCCACCAGGGCGCTGGAATGGACGAAGCAGCAGAAGCGCCCGACCTTTGGCCTGTCCGACCGCGCCTGGCTGGTTTGCGATTCCTTCAAGCGCTCGTGGCGCTACGCCCACCCGGCCATTTCCTCATTCTGGAAAGACCTCGAAGAAGCCGCACGCATGGCCGTGATGCGCCCCGGCGTGACCTATGAATGCCGCATGTTGAAGCTGCGCCGCGACGGCGCCTGGCTGCGTATCCGCCTGCCGTCCGGCCGCTTCCTTTGCTACCCCAGCCCGCAACTCGACGACGCCGGCAAGCTGTCCTACATGGGCGTCAATCAGTACAGCCGCAAGTGGTCCCGCCTCAAGACCTACGGCGGCAAGCTGGCCGAGAACGTGACCCAGGCCGCAAGCCGTGACGTGCTCGCCGGAAACATGCCGGCCATCGAGGCGGCCGGCTACCAGATCGTCCTCTCGGTGCATGACGAGAACATCACCGAAGCCGAGGACCGCGACGAATTCAACGCCGACCACCTGGCCGGCTTGATGGCAACCACCCCCACCTGGGCCAAGGGCCTGCCGCTCGCTGCGGCCGGCTTTGAAGCCTATCGCTACCGGAAGGACTGACCTATGACCTTGTACCGCCTTTATCGCATGTATCGAGGCTTCGGCTACGGCCGCGCGCTCGCCCTCAAAACTGCATGGAGGCGCACCCGCCATGCGTGAGAGCACCATCGAGAACTACCTTGTCGAGCGCGTCAAGGCCATGGGCGGCGAAGTCCGCAAGGTGAAGTGGATAGGCCGCCACGGTGCGCCCGACCGCCTCGCCATGTTGCCGGGCAAAACCCTGTGGGTGGAACTCAAAGCCCCCGGCGAGAAGGCCAAGCCGCACCAGGTACGTGAGCACGAGCGCATGCGCCGCATGGGCCAGCGTGTCGAGATTGTCGATTCCTGCGAGCGCGTCGACGAGGTGCTGGCATGAAGATAGCGATCCCTGAAAACGTCACGAATTCGCTACGCTTCAAGGTCGGCGACCTGTACGCCGCTGGTGGCAACAGCAGCAACACCGCCTTCTGGTTGGTTGTCGCCATCACCGAGCGCGGCGGTGCGCACCTGTTGGGCCTGAATGAGGCCGGCGAGATTGTCAGCACGGCCAGCTACAACGCCCACGCCATCGAATCGCGCCGCAAGGTGGGCCACTGCCCACAAGTCGCAAGCATGACGCTGCACGTTGAAAGCGAGGTGCTGGCATGAGCAAGTGGGACCGCCGCTTCCTGGGCCTCGCCAATCTGGTGGCCACCTGGTCGAAAGACCCGAGCACGGGCGTGGGCGCCGTCATCGTCGATAGCAAGAACCGCATTGTGTCCATGGGCTACAACGGATTCCCGCGCGCCGTGTGCGATTCCGACGAGGCCCTGTTCGACCGCGACGAGAAGCTGCGCCGAACCATCCACGCCGAGGAAAACGCCTTGCTGTTCGCCGGCCGCCCGGTGGAAGGCTGCACCATCTACGTGACCCACCCGCCGTGCGCACGCTGCGCGGCCAAGCTGATACAGGCCGGCATTGCCCGCGTGGTAGCGCAGATGCCTGCCGAGGGCTTCGGCGAACGCTGGGCCGCTGACATGCGCAGCGCCTCGGCCATGTTCCTGGAAGCTGGTGTCGGCTTTGAATACATCGAAAACAGATAAGGAAAACCACCATGGAAATCAAACTCACCGTGCGCGCTGAAATCATCGCCGTGCTCAAGCTGTTCGCTTCTGACAAGGACGTGCGCTACTACCTGAACGGCATCAACCTGGAAATCGGCGCCACCGAGTCGCGCCTTGTTGCAACCAATGGCTCAATGCTCGGGTGTTTTCGCGTCGAAAGCGAGCAGCCGGAAGTCGACGCACCGCTGACCGACATCATTATCCCCAACGACCTGCTCAAGGCTATCAAGCCCAGCGGCATGGTGGAAATCACCATCGGCGAACTGGAAACCAAAGACGACGGCAAGGGCGAAAAGGTGCCGGTGTCGAATGCTCGCCCGGTAACGCTTACCTATGCCGGCCTGTCGATGAGCGGCAAAACCATGGACGGCAAGTTTCCAGATTTTCGGCGCGTCATCCCTGCCAAAGTATCAGGCCAGCCGGCGCAGTTTGACCCACGTTTTACCGGCACCCTGGCGAAAGCCTGGTCGATTCTGCACGGCGGAAAAGGCCCGCACCTCGCGGCCATTGGATTCAACGGCAACGATGGCGCAGCACTAATCGACCTGGCCGACGAGAACTTTGTAGGGGTAATCATGCCGCTGCGCCCGCATGCCGTAACCGCGCCCGAGACCCCCCCTTGCTGGGCTCACGACTACCGTTTGCAGCCTGCTGCTGAACCTGCCGCCGACCTGGTGTAACAGTGACCCGCCGCGCATTCATCCCACGCGAGTACCAGCAGCCCGTCATCGACCACATTCTCGACGAGCAGCGCGACGCCGTGTGGGCCGGCATGGGTATGGGCAAGACCGTGTCCGCACTGACCGCGCTCGACATTCTGGAAATCACCGAGCCTGGCCCCGCCCTGGTTCTCGCCCCGCTGCGCGTGGCCGCGAGCACCTGGCCGGACGAGGCGAAGAAGTGGGAGCACCTGCGCAACGTGGAAGTGTCGGCCGTCGTCGGCACGCCCGAGGAACGCCGCGCCGCGCTCAAGCGGCCGGCGACGATCTACGCCACCAACTACGACAACCTGCCGTGGCTAGTCGAACACTACGGCGACAAGTGGCCGTTCCGCAAAGTGGTGGCCGACGAAAGCACGAAGCTAAAGTCCTTCCGCCTGCGTCAGGGCGGGGTGCGCGCGCAGTCGCTTGCCCGCGTTGCCCATTGCAAGGTCGACCGCTTCATCGAACTGACCGGCACGCCCAGCCCCAACGGGTTGCAGGACTTGTGGGGCCAGGCGTGGTTCCTGGACAAGGGCGTGCGCCTGGGGCGCAGCTTCGAGGCATTCAAGGCCCGGTGGTTCCAGTCCATCCAGGTGGGCAACGACCGTCACGCCGTGCGCCTTGCGCCCCTGCCGTTCGCCCAGGAGCAGATCGAGGACCGCATGCGCGACCTTTGCCTGTCCCTCGACGCGCGCGACTACTTCGACATTTCCGAGCCTATCGTCAACGTCATCCGCGTGGAGTTGCCGGCCAAGGCCCGGCGCCTCTACAAGGACATGGAACGCGAAATGTTCCTCGCGCTGGAATGCGGCACCGAGGTGGAAGCCTTCAACGCGGCGAGCAAAACAATCAAGTGCCTGCAACTCGCCAACGGCGCGATCTACACCGACGACACGTGCAGCGCCTTTGCCGAGATTCACGACGCCAAACTGCAAGCGCTTGAGGACGTGATCGAGGAAGCGGCCGGCATGCCGGTGCTGGTGGCCTACCACTTCAAGAGTGACCTCGCTCGCCTGCAGCGTGCCTTCCCCAAAGGCCGCGCCCTGGACAAAGACCCGCAAACCATCCGCGATTGGAACGCCGGGAAGATCCCGGTCTTGTTCGCCCACCCGGCTAGTGCCGGCCACGGCCTGAACCTACAGGACGGCGGCAACATCCTGGCCTTCTTCGGCCACTGGTGGGACTTGGAACAGTTCCAGCAAATCATCGAGCGCATCGGCCCCACGCGCCAAGCGCAAGCCGGGCACGACCGCCCGGTGTTCATCCACCACATCGTCGCCGCCGACACCGTGGACGAGCTTGTGATAGCCCGCCGCGAATCGAAGCGCGAGGTGCAAGACCTACTACTTGAAGCCATGAAGAGGAAACAACGATGAGCGAAGAACGACCCGAGTACGCCGCAGCCCTCACCACCCAGGTGGGCGGCAATCACTACAAGGACATGGCTATCCAGCCGGTCGAGTACATCCACAAGAACGGCATCGGTTATTTCGAGGGCTGCGTCATCAAGTACGTGAGCCGGTGGCGCAAGAAGAACGGGGTCGAGGACTTGAAGAAGGCGCGCCACTTCCTCAACCTGTTGATTGAATTCGAGGACCAACAGCGGGGTGGCCTGTAATGGCTGACGAAATCGACCTCGCCCAGGAGCGCGAGCACATCGCCACCAACTCGGCCGTCAATGACGTGCGCGAGCAGGCCCCGTGCCGCGACAGGTACAAGCCGGCCGTGACTGAAACCGAATTCCTGACCACCGACGAACTGGCCGAGGTAACGGGCTACAAGCACGTCGCCAGCCAGCGCGAGTGGCTGGATAAGAACGCTTGGTCTTACGTGGTCAATGCCAGCGGCCGCCCGATTGTCGGACGCTGGTTTGCGCGCATGCGCCTGGCCGGCGTGCAACCGACCGCCACGGGTTTGCAGTCAGCGTGGCGACCCGACTTTTCCGCTTTGGAGTAAGCTATTATGATGCGCCCGAAAACCCCACCTTCCCGTGATCTGCCGCCGCGAATGCTGCGCCGTGTGCGCACGCTCAAGAGCGGCAAGACGTGGGAATCGTTTTACTACAACGGGCGCGACGCCGAAGGCAACCGCAAGGAAATACCCCTCGGCCACGATCTGAACGAAGCGAAGCGCAAGTGGGCCGAGTTGGAATGTCGCACGGCCCCGGTCGAAACCAGCGTGATGCGCTTCATTTTCGACCGCTACCAGCGCGACGTGATACCGACCAAGGCGGCCAAGACGCAAAGCGATAATCTCGGCTCGCTCAAGTTCCTGCGCAAGGTGTTCGACAATGCACCGATTGACGCCGTGACCCCGCAGTACATTGCTCAATATCGAGACAGTCGGAAGTCAAAGCTCAAGGGTCAGGAAGGTAAGCCGGCCACGGTGCGCGCGAATCGGGAAATATCCTTGCTTTCCCATATCTGGAACATGGCCCGCGAGTGGGGCTATACCGCCAAGGAAAACCCGGTCAAGGGCGTGCGCAAGAACAAGGAAACCCCGCGCGACTTCTACGCCGACGACGTGGTGTGGGGTGCGGTGTATGCCGTCGCCTGCGTCGAGTTGCAAGACGCCATGGACTTGAACTATCTGACCGGCCAGCGGCCCGCCGACGTGCTCAAGATGCGCCTTTCCGACATTAAGGACGGTGCCCTCGGCGTGAAGCAGAACAAGACCGCCAAGATGCTGCGCATTCTCTTGGACGACGAAGGCGTGCGCACCGAGTTGGGCAAGGTCATCGACCGCATCAAGGGCCGCGAGCGCAAGGTCGCTAGTCTGTTCCTGATTGCTACGCCGGCCGGCAAGGCGCTGAATGCCGGCACGCTGCGCCTTCGGTTCGACCAGGCGCGCAGCGATGCCGCTGTAAAGGCCGACGAGGAAGGCAACGTCGAACTGGCCGCCCGCATCCGGGCTTTCCAGTTCCGCGACATTCGCCCGAAGGCCGCGTCCGAAATGACGTTAGAGCACGCCAGCAAGCTGCTGGGCCACACCGAACAAGAGATAACCGAGAAGGTCTATCGTCGCGTTGGCGAGGTCGTCAAGCCCACCAAATGAGGACTGGCGGAAGCGGTGAGATTCGAACTCACGGATACATTCCTGCATCGGTGCTTTTCAAGAGCACTGCCTTAAACCACTCGGCCACGCTTCCAACTTTTGCCCGCGCCCCCGAGGGGTTGCGGAAATGATTTCCGCAAGTTGCGGAAACGATCAGAAAAAACCTTTAATAATCAACTACTTAAAACACGCTTCACCGGCTTTCAAGACCGGTGCAATCGACCACTCTGCCAAGCTTCCTATGTACTACCCACACAAATTTCAAGACTGATCCATTAAACCGCTCTGGCATACCTCCATTGCGCATCGCATTATACCGTCCGGTGCTGGGTACAAGTTCATTTGGGGGGGGGCAGACTGCTTATTCTGATTTATTCCGCCACTCAGAATGCTCTTGGTGGCCCCACTCAAAATGTTTAAACGCCACCATTCCGTAAGTTGCCAACATTGAGCCATCCGATTGGCAGTTCAATTCATCGATAGTTTGCTCATGTCGCCCAAGTGGTATTACAATTTTAAAATTCCTCATACGCCGCCTCTGGGTGGTTCCATCATGCATATGGCCGATGCCCTTCTTTCACCTGCCGTTGGAGCGACTTTTTGCGTGGCATCAGCCGTTGCCCTCGGCTGGTGTTCAAAGCGCCTGCGCACCGATGCTCGGGAGCATCTGGTCCCGTTGATGGGGGTACTCGGCGCCTTTGTGTTTGCCGCCCAGATGATCAATTTCTCGATACCGGCTACCGGTTCGAGCGGACATATCGGCGGCGGCTTGCTGCTTTCCATTCTCCTCGGCGGACCAGCAGCCTTCGTTGTTATTGCTTCGGTATTGACCGTGCAGGCTCTGTTTTTTGCCGACGGCGGTTTGCTCGCCTTGGGTGCCAATATTTTCAACCTTGGTGTCTTTCCGTGTTTTATCGCCTATCCTCTGATCTATTGTCCCCTGGTCAAGCGAGCAGGCGAAGCGCCCTCTAAAAATCGGTTGGCGGTCATTACTGTGTTTGCAGCGATCATCAGTTTGCAACTGGGTGCCTTCGGGGTGGTCATCGAGATGCAGATGTCCGGAATCAGCAGCTTGCCGCTGAGAACTTTCCTGCTACTGATGCAACCGATCCACTTAGCTATTGGTCTGGTGGAGGGAGTTGCAACAGCCGTAGTGATCGCATTCATACGAAAAGCCCGCCCTGATTTGGTGGATGCCAACGCCTCCGCGTCGGTTAATGTTCTGTCATCTGCCTTGTTTCCCACCAGGATAGTGGTGACGCTGGGATGCCTCGCTGCGGTGATGGGTGGCCTGCTGTCCGGATTCGCCTCGTCGTACCCGGATGGCCTGGAGTGGTCCATCGCACGAGTCACCGGGCAATCAAAACTTGGGGCTGGCAACTCGTCCATTCACCAAACACTTGCCCAGTTGCAACATCAGATCGCCCCGTTGCCGGATTATAAGTTTGCGCCCACCGAAGAAAAAACATCAGTGGGTACGGGCGAGTCTGATGCGCAACAGGCATGGCCTTCGGTGGACGCAGAAACCTCGCTGGCAGGTGTGCTCGGTGGTATGGGTACCCTCATTCTTGTCGCGGGGATCGGCTATCTCCTGAGGCCACGTCGTGCACGTGTACCTCGGCAAGTCTGATCGGAGACGCCGGCAACGGCGCGGATTCCCATGAGCGGTATCGAAGCACTGCTCCGGGAAGTCCGCTTACTTGATGCTCTGGCTAGTAGGTCTACCTGGTTGTCCCGGCTTGATCCACGTGCCACCATCCTCGTCACCGTTGCCTTCATCGCCATCGTCGTTTCCTTTCAACGCTACGCGATAGCAGCGCTGCTGCCGCTTGCGATCTTTCCGGTCGTACTTGCGCGACTTGGTGACGTCCCGCTGCATCGAGTGGGCATCAAGGTATTGATGGCCATGCCCTTTGCGCTGATGATCGGCCTGTTCAATCCCTTGTTCGATCCGGTTCCTCGCATGGAACTGCTGAGGCAACCCATTGCAGGTGGCTGGTTGTCGTTCATTTCGATTCTTGTGCGTGTTGCCTTGACCGTCGGTTCTGCGGTAGTTCTGGTGGCTAGCATGGGCATTTATCGGTTCTGCGCCGGTCTTGATCAACTAGGCGTACCGACGGTGCTGACAACGCAGTTGCTGTTCCTGCATCGCTACACTCTGGTGCTGGCCGGCGAACTCGGGCGCATGAATCTGGCTCGTGAGCTGCGTTCGGGACTGGCGAACGCCGTCCCGCTTGCCGTGTATGGTTCCTTACTAGGCCATTTGTTGCTCCGGACCCTGGAGCGCGCCCAGCGTATCCATCGGGCCATGCTGTCGAGAGGATTCGAGGGCCACATGCCGATACGGGAAGCGCAGCGATGGCGTAGCATCGATACGGTGTTTCTTGTGCTATGCCTAAGTGGATTTATTGTCGTTCGCACAACCGACTTGGCCACGTTGTTGGGGCAATTGATGCTTGATGTTGCATCATGAGCCACCACCTTGTTGAAGCGCGGGACTTGTATTACGTGTATCCGGACGGCCAGGCTGCCTTGCGAGGGGTCAGTTTTCTGATTCATCACGGCGAGTCGGTGGCTATCATTGGCAGTAATGGTGCAGGAAAATCCACCTTGCTGCTGCATCTCAATGGTGTGCTTAGGCCGACAAGCGGTCAGGTGCGCATCGGCGACTTTCCGATTACCAGCGAGAATCTTGCCGATATACGCCGCACCGTCGGCATGATCTTTCAGGATCCAGATGACCAGTTGTTCATGCCTACCGTGTTTGACGATGTGGCGTTCGGGCTCGGACAACTGGGACTGGCTGCGGTAGACATCGAGGCGCGTGTCGTCCACGCCCTGGAAACCGTAGGTGCTAGCCATCTGCGGCAACGCCCTCCGTATCGGCTGTCTGGAGGCGAGAAGCGTGCGGTGGCAATTGCAGGCGTACTAGCGATGCTGCCTTCCATCCTGGTGATGGATGAACCAAGCAGTGGCCTCGACCCGGCCGCTCGACGGCGGGTAATCACACTCCTGGCCGGATTTGATCACACCAAGATAATCGCGACCCATGACCTGGATATGGTCCTTGACCTGTGCTCACGGGTACTGGTGATGAATGAGGGGGTCATCAAGGCTGACGGGACGCCGGCCGAAATCTTTGCCGAGGCGGACTTGCTGCAACGCTGCAATCTGGAACCGCCGCTGAGCTACCAGCGACGGTAAGGCGCCTTAATCAGGTGCTTTGCCAATCAGGTTTTTGGCCGCATGTGCACGTGGGTTCGCACTTTGCCACGGGGAATATAGCCATGGTGATGGTCATGACCGCCGCTGATGTCCACGGTGACGAGATTCAGTTGTCCGTGACGTACTCCGCTCTCTGCTGTCAGCGCATTGGCAAAAGCCCGCACCGCTGCCGTGGAGCCACGCAGGATGACGCTCTCAAGGCAGTTGTCGTGATCGAGATGGGCGTGCATGGTGGCGACCGTCAGATCGTGTTGGTCATGTTGCAAGGTCGTCAGGCGCTCGGCCAAGTCGCGCTCGTGATGGTTGTAAACGTAGGAGAGATTGGCGACGCAGTGTCCATCTTGGACATTGTTTGCCTGTGCAGCTTCGAGATGGGAGCGCACCAAATCGCGTATGGCCTCGGAGCGGTTCTTGTAGCCACGATTGGTGATAAGCTGATCAAACTCGGCAGCGAGCTCTTCATCAATCGAAATCGTGATGCGTTCCATCAAGTGTCTCCACCAATAACGAAATATCAAGAATGCTACGCCGCATTCGGCCGTGGGGTTTGCCTGAGGCATCCTCGCTTAATTTCAGGGGGAGCCTCATCGAAGCTGTTGCTCAGGCAAAACGCGAGAAATCGGGTTTGCGTTTTTCGAGGAAAGCGGCAAAAGCTTCCTTGGCCTCGGGCGAGACTAGCTGCCTCCTGAAATGCAGCCCTTCTTCATGTATCGTCTGTTCGATCAGAGCCATCTGGGCGCGTTTCATCAACTGCTTGGTGAGCCGCACTGATGCGGCGGGTTTTTCAACCAGTTTGCGCGCTCGGGCCAAGGCATGTTCGAGAACGCTGGCATCGGGCAGCACGGCATTGACCAAGCCGATCTCAAGCGCCTTGTCGGCACTGAAGGGTTCCCCAAATAACAGGATTTCCGCAGCCCGGGCATGGCCGGCCAGCATTGGCAGCAACAGGCTGGAAGAGGCTTCAGGGCACAGTCCGAGATTAACGAAAGGCAACTGGAATTTCGCGCTTTCGCCGGCATAGGCCAGATCGCAATGCAGTAACATAGTCGTCCCGATGCCGATAGCAGCACCGGAGACGGCCGCGATAAATGGCTTGGAGAGCACCCGGAAAGAATTTATGAAACGGAAAACCGGCGGAGGAGGGACTTCGCTGAGCGGCGGGTGGTCTAGGAAATCGCCGAGGTCGTTGCCACTGGTAAATACCTTGGGTTGTCCATGGATCAGGACTACGCGTACATCCTTATCCCGGTCGGCGGCTTCAAAAATATCGGCCAGTGCCGAGTACATCGGATTGGTTAAAGCGTTTTTCTTCTCCGGGCGACAAATTTCAACGCGCAGGATGCCTTGCTGGCACTCGCTGACGATCAGTGAATTGGCTTCGTTCATTTTATCGCTAACCTAAAGCAAAGTCCGAACGCAGGGCGTCAGCCCAGCAATTAGGGGTTTCGAAGAGACGTACGCATTCCAGACGCAAATGGTTGCCATAGGCATCGAGATAAACCTTGTTTAGAGTGGAAAAAGCGATGGCCACAAGATTTTCCGCTGTGGGCACGACCTCCAATAGTACTGTTTTGTGGTCGGGCAGGCTGGAGAGGAAGGCAACCAACGCAGTGTCACCGCGATAGGCAAGAAAAGCGTGATCCCAAGCATCAACCAGATGCTGTTTAGCCAGCGACTTGATTTCGGAGAAATCCATGACCATGCCGTTCATCGGTTGGCCGCCGGCCTGTATGATGTCGCCAGAAAGAGTGATCTCGATGGCGTAGCGGTGCCCGTGCAAGTGGCGGCACTGACTCTGGTGGTCGGGAATGCGATGGCCCGCGTCAAACTCGAGGCGCCGAGTGATCTGCATGGAATAGTTTATGGAAGGGCTTGCGGCAAGAGCAGATTGAAGAGGATTATAGCACCCGCCCCATACCAGCCGAATAACGATGAGCCTGACAATTCCACAACCCCGGCAAACTCGACCACTCGATAGCAGCGATCATGGTCGCGACAGCTCCGGCATGACTTATGTCTATCCAGTGGTTTCGCGCCGTGCTGGCGGCGTATCTGTCGGGATCAACCTGAATCCCAACAATGCCTGCAACTGGCGTTGCATCTATTGCCAGGTGCCCAATCTGACACGTGGAGGGGCGCCATCCATTGACTTGGCCTTGTTGGAAATCGAGCTGAGAACCATGTTGAGGGAATTGCTGCATGGCGAATTCATGAGCCTGCGCGTGCCAGAAGATTCAAGGCGTATCGAAGATATCGCATTTTCAGGAAACGGCGAGCCAACCAGTTCGCGCGATTTTCTTCCGGCGATAGATGTTGTCACACGGCTTATGGATGAATTCAATCTGCTGGGCCGGATCAAACTGCGTCTGATCACAAATGGCAGCCTGATCGGCAAGCCGGCAGTGCGTCAAGGCATCGTCCGGCTGAGTCAAGCCAACGGCGAGGTCTGGTTCAAATTGGATGCCGGTACAAGGAAGAGGATTGCACTGGTCAACGGTGCAGATATTGAGCCTGCGAGCGTCATCAGACGATTGAATGATTGCAGTTCAATATGTGCAACCTGGGGGCAGACTTGCTGTTTTGCGCTCGACGGTTTTGCTCCGAGCGAAATGGAAATAGCCAGCTGGCTGGATGTGCTGGGAAAGGTCAAAGAAAGCCTGGAAGGGGTACATTTATATGGCTTGGCGCGTCACTCAATGCAAGCCGAAGCACCGCGCCTGGCATGCTTGCCGCAAGCCTGGCTAGAAAAGCTGGCGGACCGAGTGCGTCAATTGGGACTGTCGGTGCGAATCAGCCCCTAAACAATCACGCTTTTTTTGATTTGGCGCGAGCTAATTTCTTTAGCGACTTGAGCTTTTCGGGTTCGTGTGCTTTCAGATATTCGATAACTTCAAAGTCATCGCGCTTGACTTTGGCAATATCGATATTCTCGACATGCACCAGGCGCAGCAACTGTTGTACCGGGCGTGGCATATTGCGTCCGCTTTCATAGCGTGAACCACCACTCTGGGTGACGCCGAGCTTTGACCAGAATTGCTGCTGATTTATGCCCATCTTGCGGCGGATTTCGCGCGCATCAATCTTTTCCGCGTTCTTCATGGGATCCTCCTCTAAAGGGTATATGCAACATTAAATCACAACAGCTTGTACAGAATAGTCAATACCAATAGCAGATCGAGTATAGCTATTATACTAACAACATACAATGCAAAATTTCCGCTGCAGCCGTGGCCTGTGCGTGGCGGTCCTTGGCGGGCAAACTATCATGCGCCGAAATCGGTTACAATTTTATTTTTCAAATCGGCTAGACGGAATATGGCACTCATAGTTCAAAAATACGGCGGCACTTCGGTCGCCAACCCAGAGCGTATCAAGAATGTCGCCCAGCGCGTGGCCAGTTGGAAACGCCGGGGGCATCAACTCGTGGTGGTGGTCTCGGCGATGAGCGGTGAAACTAACCGCTTGATTGGGCTTGCCAAGGAGATTCAAGCCTCGCCTGATCCGCGCGAACTTGATGTAATGGTCTCAACCGGCGAGCAGGTCACGATCGGATTGCTGGCGATGGCGTTGAAAGAGATTGGCCTCAAGGCCAGAAGCTATACCGGCAACCAGGTAAGGATCCTTACTGATGATGCCTACACCAAGGCGCGCATCCTCAGTATCGATGACCAGGCAATGCGTGCCGACCTTGATGACGATACCATTGTCATTGTTGCCGGTTTCCAGGGGGTTGACGCCAAAGGAAATATCACCACGCTCGGCCGTGGTGGATCGGATACCACCGGCGTGGCATTGGCGGCGGCGCTCAAGGCGGACGAATGCCAGATCTATACCGACGTCGATGGGGTATATACCACCGACCCGCGCATCGTTCCCGAAGCGCGCAGGCTGAACGCCATCACCTTTGAGGAAATGCTCGAGATGGCTAGTCTTGGCTCCAAGGTATTGCAAATTCGCTCGGTGGAGTTCGCCGGCAAGTACAAGGTTAAATTGCGCGTGCTATCGAGTCTTGAGGAACTGGGCAAGGAAGGCCCCGGTACGCTGATTACTTTCGAGGATGACAAAAACATGGAACAACCGATTATTTCCGGCATTGCTTTTAACCGTGACGAAGCCAAGCTGACCGTTCTTGGCGTCCCCGATCGGCCAGGGATAGCCTATCAGATACTTGGTGAAATTGCCGAAGCCAATATTGACGTCGATATGATTATCCAGAACATCGGGCACGATGGTAGCACGGACTTTTCCTTTACCGTGAACCGCGGCGAATATCCCAAGGCGCTAGCCATTCTCGAAAATGCCAAAGCCAAAATTGGTGCGCGAGACATTACCGGCGACAACAAAATCTGCAAGGTATCCGCGGTGGGCATGGGGATGCGTTCGCACCCCGGCATTGCCAGCAAGATGTTTCGTGCTTTGGCCGAAGAGGGCATCAACATTAAGATGATCTCGACGTCCGAAATCAAGATTTCGGTGGTTGTCGACGAAAAATATCTTGAACTCGCGGTGAGGGCATTGCACAAGGTGTTTGATTTGGATCAGGCAGCAGCTTGAGTTTGACCTTTGGAACGTGAAGCGAGTATGATCGCGCCCTTCGGAGACGTGGCCGAGTGGTCGAAGGCACTCCCCTGCTAAGGGAGCATCCGGTCAAAAACTGGATCCAGGGTTCGAATCCCTGCGTCTCCGCCAATGATGTACTTGAAACCCGCACTGCCAAAGGCTTTGCGGGTTTTTAGTTTCTAACGGCCTTACCGTCGGTCTTACCCGCTGCAACGAGTTATGTCACTTTGCTGGTGCCTCATCCCAATGGTTTGCTGTTAAGAATCGAATGGGATCATGTCACCAAGCACCGCCCCTTTGCGGTTCTCAAACTGAGAACACCCAGGCGGCATCGCCTGATTCCCGGACTGACCAGCCCTGCTGCCGGAGACCATCACGCAACTGTCGTGACGTACTGGCATCAGCATCCAGCCCCTCAGGAACACACTCCGTGTGCTGATGCCACTGTAGCACTTGGCTTCGCACCGACCTATACTGGGTAGGAAAACATGTCCGGAGTGATCGCAAAACAGTGTGTGTCGCAGACGAGGAAGCGATCGTCGGTAAGTTGCTGGATTAGGCGCGGGCTTTTGTCTTGATCGGTTCCATCGGTATGCCGATTGCGCACATCACTCTCAAGCTGCTTTTTAGAAGGGTTTGGGGAAAGCGTGAGGCCGAGAAGGGCGCGGAATCGACACAAGCCGGCAGTTAAATTTGCCCCGTGGATCGCTGCTCCGATGACAACGTTTCAATATAGCAGGAGTTGGCCATGGAAAAGCTCTACATCAATCCGCTCCCGATCAGGATCTGGCACTGGACCAATGCCTTCGGTTTCATCTTGTTGATCGCCACAGGCCTGCAAATCAGGTATCTCGACCTGATTCATCTGGTGTCATTCAAGACAGCGGTGGTCGTTCACAACTGGGTTGGCTTTGTACTGGTCGCCGATTTCTTGCTGTGGTTGGGATTTTATCTATTTACCGGCAAGATCAAGGTCTATTACCCCGAACTTAGCCCGACCAAGTATCTTCGGCAGTTGCAATACTATGGATACGGTATCCTCAGGGGCGACCCCGATCCGCATCATGTGAGCATCAATCACAAATTCAATCCCCTGCAGGGCATGACCTATCTAATCGTCATGGTACTCATGGTACCTGTGCAGTTCTTCACTGGCCTGCTGCTTTGGGATGTCTCGCACTTTTCATCCATGGTGGAAATGTTTGGCGGCGTGCGCGTCGTAGATTCGGTACATGTCATCTGTTTCTTCTTTTTCTCGGGATTTATCTTCATACATCCCTACTTGTCCAGCCTCAGCGATACGCCCTGGGTGCATTACAAGGCAATGATCACCGGCTACGAAGAAGTCGAAGACGAGCAGGGACAGGGCGGTTGAAATTATGAGGCGAATATTGGCATAGCAGAGTCCTGATATGTATTGACCTGTCAAATTTTCCAAGAAGCATGTTTCAAATCATCGTGCAGTGTATGGGTAGCGGAGCCTATGGCTGGCGTAAACGCTACTCCGTTGGGCCGTTTAGGCGTGACCGCGATCTCGATCTGTTTCTTACCATGTCGTCGGAGGTCCCAGCCGAAATTGTCAACTTCGTCGAAGCCATGCTCTGCGAGTTCAACGGACCTCTGCTTCCCTGGCTTTGCCAATTCTTCTATTTCCGTTTGCCACAGGGCCTGAATTGCTGTTGCTCATGTCTTGCATGAGCAAGCCTCGTCAGGATGAAGGGGATAATGCTGAAACGCCACAGCGCTGACATCGACATGAAAACCTACCAGACTATCCCCATCGAAGAATGCAACGATCCTCTAGTCGACATTCCAGCCGAGCCCTTTTCCTTCACGCAGCCCCATCCCTATGTTGTGCTTGAGGCACCCTATGGAGAGGCATCACCGTGGATGCTTAGGCAGTGTGTCCTTGACGCGCTGTTGCAGGCTCACGATGAACTTAACGTTCGCAGGCCAGGCTGGAGACTAAAACTATTTGACGCCTATCGGCCGGTTCCGGTACAGGCATTCATGGTTTGGCGGGAGTTTCGCCTTCAGGCTGAGCGCGCAGGACGGTCTCTGGCTTCCTATCGCGACCTAAGTGAGTTGATGGGGCATGATCCCGACTTGTATGGGGTATTGGCAAGCAGGGTGTTCGAATTCTGGGGTGTGCCGAGCGATGATCTGCGTACTCCGCCACCGCACAGTACGGGTGCGGCTGTCGATTTGACGCTTCAGAACGCATTAGGACAGGAGATCGAGATGGGCAGCCCGATTGACGAGACGACCGAGCGTTCCTATCCTGACTACTACGCTAACGCTACTTCGCCGTTAATGCTTGCTGCTCACGAGAACCGGGTACTTCTCAACAAGGTGATGGCCTCGGCCGGATTCTGCCGCCATGGTAATGAGTGGTGGCACTTTTCGCTGGGCGACCAGATGTGGGCATGGGCGCGGAGAAAATCTGTAGCAATCTATGGTCGAGTACGGTGAGGGTGGCTGGCTATCGTTGCTTCCCCCAAGTGACGTGAAAATCCTGAAAATTCTTGAGCGGACCCTCTGTCACGTCTACCCGCTCGACTCTCGCCAACATCGGGCCTTCGTGACACCAGCGAACTAGCAGCGCCAAATCGTCTTCCTTCCCCTCTGCTTCAATATAGACCGTGTCGTCCGGTTCGTTGCACACGAACCCGGTGAGTCCAATAGATTCCGCCTTATCCTGGGTATAGGCCCGAAACGACACTCCCTGCACCACGCCAAACACGTGGACATTTAGATGCTTGAGAGTCATAGACCATCTCCTGAGGTAACGTGAAACTGGCGGTGCTAGGCTATATGTAAAACACGGGAACCGGCCGATCAATGTTACCTGCAATGCGGTACAACCGGCAATGACTGCAGCCGCCATGCCAATTGGCTTATGGCCGTTGCAAGCTTTTGAGACAACTTAAATTGACGCATTCACTATAATGACAAATTGCAGGACTCGGAATAAACCTATTCAGGAGTGATACTGATCATGACAACGAAGTCGAAGCTCAAACCCCTCCCCAAAGACCTTGCTGAATTCCGCAACAAGCTTGGTCTCAACCAAAGAGACTTCTGGTCTCGCTATGGCGTCACGCAATCAGGTGGCTCTCGCTATGAATCTGGAAGAAACATGCCGGAACCATTGAGGATTCTGGTACGGCTGCATATAAGCGGTGTAATTTCAGATGAGGTTCTTAAGGCAGCGAAACTGAAGTAACTTGCGTTACTTCAGTCGTTGGCGACTGGAGGCAGCCAACTACCTCGAGGGACTGGTGCGGCTTACCGACCGTGCTTGAAGCCTGTCAGGCTGCCGGTATTCACCTAACCAGTTATCTAACTGGGCCGGGAAGCTTCATGCCCTGGGCATGGTGTGCAGATGGTTCTGCCGCAATACGTTAGACGCCCGAAAGACAGGGAACCCCCGCTCTTCGCTTACAGCGAACTTCAGGTTAAACAGGCTCACTCCGCCGAGTGTTCCCTGAAGGGCGCAGTCGCCTATTTCACTGGGATTGGTGTGGCTGTTGTTGTTGGAAACGCGAGGGCTTTGGTCAGGAGGTAGGCGGCCTGGGCGTAGGAAGTGGGGCACAAGGCGAAGCATTCCTGGCAATCCCAGCATTCTTTTCTGGCGACTTCGGGAA
>JAQTOA010000008.1 GCA_028713555.1 Sterolibacterium sp.
CCCAATGCGCCACACAAATGATCAAGATATCTTTGCAAGTCGTCGTACATTTCCATCACCGTCTCCTGTCGATCAAAGATATCTCTTTATCGGCAGATTGGCGGATTTATTGACACAGTCAAACTAGCAGCCTATTCGGAACAGTTCTGGCTGTTGCTGGAATGGTCGTTCAATCTGCACATGACGGAGTCTTTGCGACAACGAATGGGCGGGGGTTTTCAGCTTTTCGCCCTGCTGGGCGCCCCCACTGGGCGTCCTGGGAAACTGAAAACCTGGAAACCTGGGGGGCGGGGGCTGTTACTTTCTATGTGAGAGTCGGACAAAACGAAGGCCAGTCGCTTCACCAAGATCATGAGGGCTTTCGCGCTAAAGGGTGGCACCATGATCGCACTGGCTCACACCAATAAAAACTTAGGTTGTGATGGCAAACTGATTTATGGCGGTGTTAGCGACATCGTCAATGATGTTGACTGCGCCTACACCTGCTCAAAATTCAAACGGCGTCGCCATTATTTGACCGTATAGCGATACTGGCGCGTTGCATCTTGGAGCACGGTAAGATTATCGACAGATTAACGCGACAGCTAACCCCTCGCTCTCCATGGGCGAGTTCGTAAGAATTATCTATCAACCATCCCGCTGGTTGTTGGTGACAACCAGACTACCGGCATTTACATTGCCGGCTTTCTTGCTATTACCCTCTGGCTTTGCGGAGTTGCCGTGCTAAGCCACGCCCGCATTGCCGCCGGTCTAAGACTTTTCTGCCTCAGCCGGTGGTTGCTTCTTTTTAGTGCAATAGCAATATCCTCCCATGCAACAGAAACCAATTGCCAAGACGACTACGAATGTCACCATAAACAATGTGTTCAGATCCATGGCATCCTCCTCCAGTGGTTAGCAAAACCCTTCCATTTTCAGCTCCCGATTTATTTTCTCGGGTATTCCCTTTTACTTCAAGGGCCTTTGTGTCAGTCTAGTGCGTATTGGTAAGGCAAACAAGATGTAACGGAAAAAAACTTACCAAGATGGAAAAAATTGTAGGGTTACCAAGCTAGGAGTAGCAATCTTTTCGATTAGTTCGCCGTTCTCCCTACCGGGAGGCGCCTATTTCCGCACATTACGGATGGCCCATGCCAGACAGCCCAGGCCGAGGCTGCCGAAAGCGATTGTCCAGGCCAATGGACTGGTGTGACCTCCAGCCACATCGAGGGTGGCGCCAAAGATCAGCGGCGCCACAAATCCCGAGCCAAAGCCGAGCAAAGAATACCAGGCCATCACCGCGCCACGCTGAGCCAGTGGGGTTGCCGCCACTAAGCCAGCGGTCAGCGTAGCGGAATCCGCCAACACAGCAGTGTAATAGACAGCCAGGGTAGACAGCATCAGCCACCATGACCAGGTTGCCGCAAAGCCGGCCAGCCAGCACAGCAAGCCGGAAGCCGCCATGACGCAAGCGATCCAACGGCGTCGTCCGATGCGTCCGGCCAGCTCGTTGCCGAATATGCTCGCCGGCAATCCCAGCAGATTAATCAGCGCGGCGGCTTCGGTCGGCGAGAGCCATGCTTGCCGGGCCTGGGAAGTGAGGTAAGCAAAGGCGATAAAAGCCACCATCCAGGAGCGCAGGCCAAACAGTTCCCAACAATGGGCCGCATAGCCGAACAGGAAGGGACGGATTTCCGGCAGCGCCAGAACCGGATCGAAACGCGGCCACCAAGGGGCATGACGGGAAGCATGCAGTTGCATTGGAGACAGGCCAAACAGGACAATGGCACCGGCCAGCAGTGGTCCGAGCGTCATCATGCCGATGGCGATCCGCCAAGGCAGCAGGCTGCCGAGCCAACCGGCGGACAGCAGCGATACGCTGGTGCCGATGCCGAAGGTCGCGGTATAAAAAGCGATGTAGCGTGCCTGCAACGGGCCGCTGACGCGGTCGGTGAGCGCCTTCAGGCCGGGCATGTAGGTGCCTGCCAGTCCGGCACCGGTTAGAGCCTGGAACAGGGCCGCGGAAGCCAGTCCGTCGGCAAACAAGGCAAATCCTGTCGTTCCAGCGGCAGTCAGGGAGCAGGCGAAAACAAACACGCTACGTGCATCAAGCCGGTCGGTAATGCCTGAAAGCAGGGGAACAGACAGCATGTAGCCAAAAAAGAAGGCGCCGCCAACAAATCCTGCCTGGGTATCGCTGAAATGCCATGCTTCGCGCAACATCGGCAGGAATGCGGGATAAGCCGCAAAGCCGGTCATGCTGAGCACTTCGGCAAGGCACAGCAGGGTGACTGTGCGGCGGGCGGATCCGGCAGGTGCGTGCGGCATGGCCATATCTGGAACGCTCCGGAAACCGCCGTTTTATAAATTAACTCTCTTCCGGCGTTAGGGCGGTGATGCTTAAGGCATGTATCTCGCGCTGCATCAGCGTTCCCAGCGCAGTATGCACCAGGCGATGACGCTTGAGAGTAGGCAATCTGGCGAATTGCGGCGAGACGATGATCACGCGGTAATGCCCGCCGCCGCTTTTCGCACCCGCATGGCCGGCGTGCAGAGCGCTGTCGTCGGCAATTTCCAGGGTTTGCGGTTGCAGGGCAGCAAGGCGCTCGCGAATCGTATCAACCACAGTCACTGTGGAAATACCTGCTTGAACGGGCGCACCCAGGTCTTGGCGAAGACTCCTGCAGCGACATAAGGGTCGGCGGCGAGCCAGGCTTCCGCCGCTGCCTGGGATTCGAATTCGGCGACAATCAAACTGCCGCTGAAACCGGCTGGGCCGGGGTCGGGGGAGTCGATCGCCGGCATCGGCCCAGCCAGCACGATAAGACCCTCCGCTTGCAAGGCTTGCAGTCGGGAGAGATGGGTCGGGCGTGAGGCAAGGCGTTGTTCCGAGCTGTCGGGTTTATCTTCGCCGACCAGGACATAAAGCATGGCTACTTCTCCTCAACGTATTTCGCCAGAAAAATCCCCTGGGCGACGACGAAGAGCAGCATCAAACCCATGCCGCCAAATAATTTGAAATTGACCCAGATGTTGGTGGGGAAGTTGAAAGCGAAGGCGACCAGCAGGTTGAGTACGCCCATCAGCGCGAAAAATCCTACCCAGGCCAGGTTGAGTTTATTCCACAGGGGGGCGGGTAATTGCACCTGGACTTCGAGCATGCCGCGAATCAAGTTCTTTTTCAGTACGCGGGCCGAGAACAGCAGTACCGTCGCGAATACCCAATAGAGCACCGTCGGTTTCCACTTGATGAAGGTCTCGTCGTGAAAAATCAACGTCAGGCTGCCGAAGAACACTACCAGCACCAAGCTCACCCAGAGCATCTTGTCGACTTTGCCGTGGCGCAGCCAGACCCAGCCGATTTGCAGGGCAGTGGCGAGAATTACGACCAGCGTGGCAACCAGAATGGGTGCCTGCTGGGCGCTGATTGCTGCGTCGAGACCGATGGCGCCGAGCATCGGCCCAATCAGTTCGGCAGCGGCTTGGGGATTGCCTTCGGAAATCTTGAAGGAGGCAAAAAACAGGATAACGGGCAGCAGGTCGAAGAAGAATTTCATTGGGGGATTATACCGGCCAGGGCTGCCTACTTCTTGTCCAGTTTGAGCGACGCGGAATTGATGCAATAGCGCAGCCCGGTCGGCATCGGGCCATCGGGGAAAACATGGCCCAGATGAGCATCGCACTGACTGCAGAGCACTTCGGTACGGCGCATGCCGTGGCTGGTATCCGGAGTTTCAGCGACATTGGCAGCGTCGCTCGGCGCGGTGAAACTCGGCCAGCCGCAACCGGAATCGAATTTATGCATCGAGTCGAACAGCGCGGCCCCACAGCAGACACAACGGAATATTCCATTATCATGGTAGTTCCAGTACTCGCCCGTGAAAGCAGGCTCGGTGCCTTTCTCGCGCGTGACGTGATATTGCTGAGGCGTGAGTCGAGTTTGCCATTCGGTGTCGTTTATCTTTTTTCTCATCGGGTTCTCCAAGGCTAACAAGTATAATCGGCCGGATGAATATTATCTCCGAGCGGCGTGTTTGCGATAAGTTCAATCTTGACGGGAGGGGTAGCTAATGCGCATTATCGTGCTTGGCGCTGGCGTCGTCGGGGTAACCTCGGCGTGGTATCTGGCGCAGGCCGGCCATGAGGTGGTTGTCGTCGATCGACAACCGACCGCGGCGCAGGAAACCAGTTTTGCCAACGGCGGACAGATTTCCGTCAGTCATGCCGAACCTTGGGCTAATCCTGCCGCGCCGCTGAAAGTCCTCGAATGGCTGGGACGCGAGGATGCGCCGTTGCTCTGGCGTTGGCGCGCAGACCCACGGCAGTGGACTTGGGGGCTAAAATTCCTGCGGGAGTGCACACCGGCAAGAACGCGCGCCAACATCGCTGCCATCCTGCGTCTCGCCCTGTATAGCCGAGCCAGCTTGCAGGCACTAAGGCCGGCTACCGGGATAACATACGATCACCTTGAACGCGGCATCCTGCATCTCTATTTCGACGAACAAGAATTCGCCCGTGCCGTCCGTCAAGCTGCTTTGATGAGCGAATACGGTTGCGAACGGGTGGTCAAAAGCGCTGCCGAATGCCACTTCATTGAGCCGGCCTTAACCGGCAGCAAGCTCAAGCTGGTCGGGGGAACTTTTACTGCCGGCGATGAATCTGGCGACGCCTGTAAATTTACTCAAGGGCTGGCAACGCTTTGCGCGCAGCGCGCGGTGAACTTCCGCTATGGCGTGACCATCGATGGGTTATTGCGGGAAGGCGGGCGCATAGCCGGCGTACGTTTTCAGGATGGCGAAGTGCTGACGGGGGATGCCTACGTCGCCGCGCTGGGCAGTTACACGCCTTTGCTGTTGCGGTCACTGGGCATAGGAATCTCGCTGGTTCCGGGTAAAGGCTATTCGGCAACGCTCCCGCTCAATGCCAATAGCATGGCTCCGATGGTGAGCCTGATTGACGATCAGCACAAACTGGTGTTCTCCCGACTCGGGGATCGCCTGCGCATTGCCGGGACGGCTGAATTTACCGGCTACGATACTTCGCTCAACGAGGTGCGTTGCACGGCTTTGCTGGAGCGTGCCCTGAAGCTGTTTCCCAATGCTGGTGAATCCGCTGAGGTTGAATTTTGGGCCGGCCTGCGCCCGGTGACGCCTGGCAATGTGCCTTTGATTGGCGCCACCCGTTATCCCAACCTATATCTCAATACCGGCCATGGCACGCTGGGTTGGACTATGGCCTGCGGCTCGGGGCGCTTGCTCGCCGACCTGGTTTCAGGAAGGACTCCGGAAATCAACGCAAAGGAATACTCGCCGAACTGACGAGTGTTTTTGAAGTGCTAGTGCAAGTGGCGCGAAACCACCTCAGCTTGCTCTTCGGGCAACTCGGCGTGCACCGGTTCGCCTTCCGGATTGGGGTAGAGCGGAGCGCCGCAGTCGTCGCAATATTCGATGGTCAGGCGATGGTCCAGAACAGTCACTTTACCCACATCGATCTCGCGTAGCACGGCTTCGATCTGTGCGGCCATGTCGGTGACATCGTCCTCGGCGTCAAGCAGTGGCCAGACCACGCCGTGCACCACCGCGTTGGAATTCTTGAGGGTGAAACCGATACGGTATTCCTCCATGCGCTGGTCGTAGAAAGGCGCGATCACGGCATGCAACTCGGCTGCTGTCAGGTTGAGCGTGGTGCTGAGGTAGGCTACTGAGGCGCGCAATGAATAGGGGCGAGAGAGACGGTCGGCATCGCGGCAGCCGGCGTGATAGGGCTGCGGCAACAGCAGTTCGCTGGCGCAACCGGACAGCAGCGGGCGCAGGGCTTCGCCACCCTGGATGCGCCATTGCTTGAAAACTTCGCTGCGGTCGCTATCGTCCTCCTGCCAGCGAAACAGGGCGGTGCCTCTTGGAACGGCGACGACGCCAAGCAGGTAGCGCGTATCCGAAAGGAAATTGACAGTTTCCGGCATCTGGCCCGGGTTGAGGTGCAAGTCAGTGCTGTGCAACGCGGCTTTGCCAAGGCGTTCGGCAAGCGCAGCAGTGTCGCAGTAGCTTTGCGGCAACTGATCCGGACTGAACAGAAAGTCTGCCAGACCGATGCGCGCAGCGGCGGCGAACACGTGCGCCTGCAGATGTACCCGGATATTGGCCAGTTGGGGCGCGGGAATTGCTCCGGCAGGAATGGTGAAGCGCGACCAGACCAGAATTGGCGCGACGAACAAGAGCAGGTCCAACGCCTTGCCGGACTTGCTTTCGTTGCTATCGCCCGTTTGACCATGATAAATTCGGCCTTCGCAACGCGCTTCGAGCAGATCGGCCAGGGTGTCGTAAGCGCGTTCTTGTTCACCATATAATTGGTCCAGCGCGGCGGTTAACGCGGCCTCATCGCCGTCTTCCAGCAGCCGGTCGATCAATGTACACAGGCGGGCTTCCCAAAAAGCATCTTCAATGCGGCTGCCGGAAAGGCCGAGTCCTGTCGCCAGGCGAACCAATTGTTCGGTGTCCGGTGTCTGCCTAGCGCGGCGAGGAATGCGGGAGCGTTTCATGGCGGCTGTGAATGTTGCGCGGCCGGCCATTTTAGCAGGCTTTACTTGGCGGGGAGGGTGTTGCAATATACCAGCTTGGCAGGATGCTACATACCGAACTTGCCGTATAAAAGGTTTATGCAAAAATGAAAAGTAGTATTGCCGATATTCTTGATGGTCTCAATCTTTTTGTGGGTTTTTCCTATCCGGAGTTGGGAGTCGTTGGCCGCTTCATGATGTTCCAGTCAGCGAAAAAAGGAGAAGTCATCTTCCAAGAGGGCGACCAGGGAAGCTTCATGCTGATTCTTACCCAGGGGAGCATCTCGATACTCAAGGGAGGGGAGCATGGACAGCAATTGCTGTCTTGCGAGGGACGAGGCCGTATCGTTGGCGAAATGGCATTGCTTGACCGCGAAAGAAGGTCTGCCACCTGTGTTGTCAATTCGGATTGCGAATATCTGACGTTCAATCAGGAAGGCCTCAAGAGGTTTGCCGCGGAATATCCAGCACTTGCCTATCGCTTCATGTTTTGCTTGGCCCAGGTTCTCTCTCGACGCTTGCGCAGGACTTCGGGAATGATGGCCGATTTTCTTGGTGAATCAGCATGACTGATGAATCGAGGCATCTGGAGCGCTCTAGGCGCTTGTACGATATAGGGCTCGATCCCGATTTATTTCAAGTGGCTTAGCCATGTGCCGGCGCTTCAGATTATTGCCCATCGGATCGTCTGGTCCTGCCTGATGCTCTGTATTTTTCTCCTGGCGACGCGGCAATGGCGGGCATTTCTGGCAACTGCTTTACCGCCGCGAATGGTCATCTCCTTCCTGCGTGTCAAAGTAGTTCAGCCAACTTGGCAGCACTTGAACCTAGCCGCATTGCCCACATCTAAGCATCAGATGCTAATTGGAGTTCATGCAATGAATGTACTGTTCAGCAGTCCGCTGCTTTACCTGATTGATTATCCAGGCCATGACGCGCTTGAAATTTTGGATAAGCGCAGTGGTCGGATGGGCTTGTTCCGCGGTGCGGCTGCCGACCGCATGCGCACCGAATTCGGAAACTTTCTCATGGAAGGCCATAACCAGGAAGAGTTCGAAGACTTCATCGATACCTATGATGGCATTCTGGACCAGCCCGTGATGCGCCATTGACGTGATTCCTCTCGTGCGCAAGAGGCGCGCTTCCTCTTCTTGAGTGCTGATTGGCTGTGATTCTCTATGCCGGGCTTCGAGTTTATCGGTCTGATCTTCCTGTGTGGCCTCGTTTGGTTATGGTATGACAGCCTTAAGGCAAGGGATATCGCCATCACGGCTGCTCGCAGAGCCTGCGAGGTGGAAGGTTTGCTGTTGCTTGACGATACCGTCGCCATCGCCAGTCTGAAACTGGCACGTGATGCTGAGGGGCAACAGAAACTGCGGCGAGTGTACGAGTTCGAATATAGCGACACCGGCAACAATCGGCGCAAGGGCAGCGTCGTCGTCCAGGGTCACAGGATTTTGATCATCAATATCGGACTGCGTTTGGTTCCGGATCAGAGAACCTTGCACTGAGTCGCCGTGAAGCTGCCGAGGCTCCGCTTGGCCTTGGTTACGCCGGTGTGTTGCCGCAATCGACAAAAGGGCGTACGTTGGCGAAACCGCCCCGACATGGGCTGGCGGCTAGCTGGCGGAACTGTGCATGCAGTTCAATCCAGAGCGGAAATTCATCGAGCGACTGGCCGGGCTACGCGGTAAGAGCGTAGCCCGGCCAGTCCTTTGAGGCAACTGATGGGTTTTATTTTCCAGCTTCAGCCGGCTTGCTTTCGGGCTGGCTTTCCTTTGGCGGCGTAGCTTCTGTAATGCTCGGAGGCGTAGTTGCCGTGGCAGCTTGGACGATTTCAATCTTCGCCTTCGCCTTCAGGTCATCAAACAGCTTTTTCAGGTTCTGCTGTTGTACTTGCTGTTGCAAGGGCCCCTTGATCTGATCCAGGGGCGGAATCTCCTTCGGACGGGAGTCTTCGAGCATAATCACGTGATAACCGAACTGTGACTTGATCGGTTCTTCGGTGAATTTGCCCTTTTCCAACTTGGCTACCGCCGCGCCGAATTCCGGCACCATGCCGCGCGGGTCGAACCAGCCTAGATCGCCGCCGTTAGCTTTTGATCCGGGGTCGGTGGATTTTTCCTTGGCTAGAGCTTCAAAGGCTTTTGGATTTTTTTTCAGCTTGGCGATGATGTCCTTGGCATCGGCTTCCTTTTCAACCAGGATATGACGCGCCTTGTACTCGTTGCCGGCCATCTGGCTTTTGACTTTTTCATATTCGGCTTTGAGCATATCGTCGCTGACGGGACTGTTCTTCAAGTAGTCCTGAATGAAAGCGTTGGCCAGGATGGACTGATGGGTCAGATCCATCTGGTCCACTACTTCAGGGGTCTTGTCCAATCCTTTCTTGATGGCTTCCTGGGAGATCAGGAGTTGCATCGCCAGATGATCAATAATTCCTTTGCGCAACTCGGGATTATCAGGTTGTCCTTGCGCAGCACGCTGCTTGGCCAACATATCGACGCGGTTTTCGTTGATGGCAGTGCCATTCACCGTGGCGGCTACGGCAGCTTTGCCTGGCGCGGCGGTTTTCGAGAGGTCGGGTGGGTTGCAGGCGCACAGCGTCAGCATGGATACTGCGCCGGCTAGCAGAATGCGGGATTGGGATAATATCATTCAGGTTCCTTTCAAGGGCAAATTACATCAAGAGCGTGCGGAAAAAGCCGCCTTGCGGCGCCTTTTTAGCATCGCGACGATTATCGGTGGTATTTGAGGCGGCTTGGTTCGGCGCACCGGGTTTTTCCCAGTGTGGAGATCAGGACCGGTCTTGGCTGGTTTGTGGTTGGGGAAGTTCATGTTGCTATCGGGCGGATATCGAAATTACTGGAGCAATGATCTGCATCAACGAAAAAGCCGCTCTAGGCGGCTTCACCTAACTCGCATCTATCCCCTGAACGGCAAGGCGCGATTCACACTATTGGCACTATTCGAAGACATATTATACACGGGCAAGAACAGACAGCGAGGATTAGCCCCCAGCGGCTCGTCGTGCACCAACTAACCCCGCGTATGCAGACAGTATTGCCTGTCAATAAATTGCACATTGCATTAATCAGTCGCGCGGCGCCGGTTATTGGTTTTCCCAATGACCTCTTCTACCCCCAAGCCTCGGTCGAACCTTTCATTGTCGTAATTCGGAAAAGCGTTCCGCATGAACAGAATAGAAAGTGCCCATTTGTTAGGGTACGCTGGCGCACAGACCAGGCATAGTGCGAGGTTCATCCTGTTCTACGAATAGACGAACTGCGATTATCGTGGCGCTCTGTACCGGTATCCAGATGCGAGAGACGGATTTCGGTTAGCCCGGGAAGGTCAGCAAAGGGGTTGAAGATGGCGCAATGCGAAAAGTCAGGTCATACCGGAGGTGGGATTGGAAAGATGAACAGAAGGCAGGAAAAATTAATGGGTAGAAGATTTCTGGTAGTGACGCTGGCTGCTGCTTTGCTGCTCAGTGGCTGCGCCAGCACCGGCAACCCCAAGGACCCGCTGGAAGGGTTTAATCGCGCCATGTTCACGCTTAACGACGATCTCGACAAGATCGTCATCAAACCGGCGGCTCAAGGCTACGAGGCGGTTCTGCCGACAGTGATGGGACACGGTGTCAGCAATTTCTTCGCCAACATCGGCGATATCTTTATCGCCGCCAACGACGCGTTGCAGGGAAAAATGCCTGACGCCATCAACGACGTTGGGCGGGTGCTGGTCAACACCACGCTCGGTGTTCTCGGCTTCCGCGATGTCGCGAGCGAACTCGGCGTTGAAAAACACGATGAGGACTTTGGTCAGACGTTTGGCGCCTGGGGTGTGGGCGAAGGTGCCTATATTGTCCTGCCCTTCTTCGGGCCGCGCACTGTGCGCGACAGCTTTGGCCTGGCGCTCGACTTGAGCGTCGACCCCGTGTCCAACATGTATCCGATATCCGACCGCAACACGCTGATTGTGACGCGTGTGCTTAGCGATCGGGCACAGATGTTCCCCGCCGAAAAAATCCTCGACGAAGCGGCACTCGACCGCTACACCTTCGTCCGCAGCGCCTATCTGCAGCGGCGCCGCAACCAGATTTTCGATGGTAATGCGCCACGCAACCGGAACGACGAAGAATAGCGTCGTGCCCTCTTCAGGAGAATAAAATGAATCCAAAATATCTTGTATTGCTGCTCTTGGCCTGGTTTGCCGCGCTGGTGCAAGCCCAGACGCCGGAGATTGCACCCGACGTCCTGGTCAAGAACGTCACTGATGAGGTTCTGCAGATAATTCGCAGCGACAAGGATATCCAGGCCGGCAATAGCAAAAAGGCCATGGAGTTGATCGAGGCCAAGGTGCAGCAGCACTTCAATTTTACCCACATGACTCAACTCGGCGTCGGCCGCGACTGGAAAAATGCCAGCGCTGCGCAGCAGAAACAGCTCGCCGACGAGTTTCATACCCTGTTGGTGCGCACATACGCCAAGGCGCTGACCGAATACAAGAGCCAGACCATAGCGTTCAAGCCTTTCAAAATGAATGCCGGCGACACCGACGTCAAGGTGCGTACCCAGGTCAATCAGGCGGGCAGCAAGGCCATTCCGCTCGACTACTATCTTGAGAAGCTTCCTGCAGGATGGAAGGTCTATGATATCGAGGTCGAAGGCATCAGTCTGGTGATCAATTATCGCGAATCATTTGCCGCCGAGGTGCGTAGCGGCGGCATCGACGGGTTGATCAAGTCCTTGCAGAACAAGAACAAGACGGGTGCGAGCGAAAGCAAAAAAGGATAGGTTTGGTTGTTGTGAAGGAAATTTGGATTTGTGGATTGCGTTGCTTGGGCCGCGATTTGTGTCTGAATCAAGTCCGGGCAATGCTTGTAGCCGATTTGGCGGTTATCCGTGTCCACCGATCGCCCCACGCCGGGCGCTGCTAAAACAGGCAGATCAACGCCACCGCTGATAATGCCAGCAAAAGCCAGAGCCAATCGGATGCACGCGCCAAAGTACTGTGAGTGCGGGAGGAAGCCTTACTATGTTTGATGCCAGTGTGGTGAATACCAGCTGTCGCCCTGGCCTTGTTCATTATCCTGTCCTTCCTTTCCCGGCCACTTCAATCACGAAGTATCTCAAAACCGCAAAATTGCGAGGTTTCAGGTTGAAGAGAATGACAAAAAATATGCACAGCGTCTGTGCGCTGACACACTGAGCTAGTCAGCTCAAAGTCGAGCGGAGGGAGAATGACTTAGCCCTGCGGACTTTCAGACATTCTCTGGCAGTGCTTCTCAAACTTTTCCGGTAGATCGCATGGACCAATGGTAAAAAGCCTGTTTAGCCAGTTCAACTGCGAATAGATAAACGAGCACCATGACCCCCAGGATCAGGTAGAACCTGGCCGGGGGCGGCACAAAGCCGAAATACGTGCCCAGCGGTGTGAACGGCAAAGCCACGGCGACGGCCACGATCGCCAGGGAAGTCGCCGTCAGCAGCGGATGGGCGCGGCTTTTCAGCGGATTACCGCGGGTGCGGATAATGAAGATCACCAGAACCTGGGTACATAGCGACTCAACGAACCAGCCGGTCTGAAAAAGCTTCTCGTCAGCCTGTAATACCACCAGCATGATGTAGAAGGTCAGGAAGTCGAACGCGGAACTGATCGGCCCGATCACCAGCATGAAATTGCGAACGAAACTGATGTCGAGCACCCGCGGGTTGTGAATATCCACTGCATCCACCTTGTCCAGCGGGATCGGTATTTCGGAGATATCGTAGAGAATGTTGTTGAGCAGGATCTGCGTCGGCAGCATCGGCAGGAAAGGCAGGAATAGCGCTGCCCCGGCCATGCTGAACATATTGCCGAAGTTCGAGCTGGTGCCCATCATGATGTACTTCATGATATTGCCGAAGGTACGTCGCCCTTCCAGAACACCCGCATGCAGCACATGCAGGTCGTGTTTCAGGAGGATCATGTCGGCCGCCTCCTTGGCCACATCCACGGCCGAATCCACCGACAGGCCGACATCCGCCGAATGCAGTGATGGCGCATCGTTGATGCCGTCGCCCAGGTAGCCGACCACATGGCCGCGGGCCTTGAGTGCCAGGATCACCCGGTCTTTTTGCGCTGGATTGACGCGGCAGAACAGGTTTGCCGTTTCCACCCGGGCGCTCAGTGCATGGTCGTCCATCTGGGCGATTTCCTTGCCTGTCAGAAGCCCCGTGACCGGTATCCTCAATTGGGCGCAGACATGCCGAGTGACCAGATCGCTGTCGCCGGTAACGATCTTGATCGCCACGCCGACCTTCTTGAGTGCTTCAAGCGCGGATCCCGCGCTCACCTTGGGAGGATCAAGGAAGGCGGCAAACCCTGCCAGCACCAGTTCTGCTTCATCGCCGACGACGGCATGGGGATGGTCCAGCGGCACCTGGCGCCAGGCGATGCCCAGCACCCGGAAGCCTTCCTCTTCCAGCGCATGGTATTGTTCGCGAATGCCTGCCAGTGCCGCCTCATCCATGGGCCGCTGGAGCTTGGCGGCGTCCGCCTCGTAATGCGCACACAGCCCGACGATCTCATCGGCCGCGCCTTTCACCACCAGCCAGCGCGTCTCGCCGTTATCGATCAGCACGGAGACGCGTCTACGCTCGAAGTCGAAGGGCACTTCGTCGATCTTCTTCCAGGCGCCAATCTCGATGTGCTGGTGTTCGAGAATGGCTTCGTCGAGGGGGCTTTTTAGGCCGGTTTCGAAGAAGCTGTTGAAATAGGCCAGTTCAAGGACTCGGTCGCTGGACTGGCCTTGCGCATCCACATGTCTTTCCATGCGGATTTTCGCCTCGGTTAGCGTGCCGGTCTTGTCGGTGCACAGCACATCCATGGAGCCCAGGTCCTGGATTGCCGACAGCCGCTTGACGATCATGTGCTGCTTGGCCATGCGCAGGGCGCCACGCGACAGCGTAACCGAGATCACCATCGGCAGCAATTCCGGTGTCAGCCCAACGGCCAGGGCCACGGCGAACAGGAAGGACTCCAGCCAAGGCTTGTGAAACATGGCGTTAACCAGCAGCACGAACATCACCATCAGGACCGTCAGCCGCATGATCAGCATGCCGAAACGGCGCGTGCCGATCTCGAACGATGTGGGCTCCGACTGGCGGGAAATGCTATCGGCGATTTCTCCAATGGCGGTAGCGGTTCCAGTCTTGACCACGCGCATGCGGGCGCTGCCGCTGATGACCGACGTGCCCATGAACACCGCGTTAGTCGCTTCCTGAAGATCGGTGGCGCTATCGGGGAGGACGCCCGAGCGCTTTTCCACCGGGTAGGATTCACCCGTCAGCAGTGCCTGCTTGACAAAGAAATCATGTGCTTCAAGCACTCTGCCGTCCGCCGGAATCAAGTCTCCGGCCGAGAGCAGCACGATGTCGCCGGGTACGACCTGAGTCACCGGGATTTCCAGCGACTTTCCATCTCGCAGTACGATGGCCCGAAGCGAAACCGACAGCCTTAACTTCTCGGCAGCCGCGTTGGCGCGATACTCCTGGACAAAGTCCAACGTGACACTCAGCAGAACGATGCAGGTAATGATAAGGAAGTTGGTGACCTCCCCGGTAAACGCCGAAACTGCACTGGCGACCAGGAGGATAATGACCAAGGGATTTTTGAAGCGGGTGAGGTATTGCAGCAGCAGCGATTTTTTCTGCCGTTCGCGGAATAGATTGGGGCCGAATCGGGTAAGCCGTGCTTTGGCCTCTGCACCAGACAAGCCGGTGGCCACGGCAGCAAGGTCAGCCGGATCTGCTGACAGCGGGTCAAGCCACCAAGGCTGGAGCGTCGAATCTATGGACATTTCAAAATTCTCCAGTCAATCCGGTTGGAGATAACGGTAGTCGAGTCCCCTCTCGGCGAGTTCATTGACTCGGACAGGCTTGCTGACGCATGTGCCGCATAAGACTCTTCTCAAAATACCCTGGTTCAGGGCATTCACTTTACCAGAACCGTCGCCAGCCCCAACAGTATCCCCATGCTCGCCACGTTAGTGGCAGTGGTGAGGAAAATGCTTGATGCCGTGGCAGGGTCGGCGCCGAACCGTTTCAGGATCAGAGGCACGAAGGCGCCGCAGACGCCGCTGATGACACAACTACCGATCATGGCGAGGAACACCACGATGCTGAGCATGATGGCACTGGGCAAATGCTGGACGGTGGCGACCACAAACATGGCAATTGCCGCCACCAGCCCAACGACAGCACCATTCAGTAGGCCCAGCAGCGCTTCTTTCCTGACCAGCGCTTTCTCCTTGCCAGATTTCAGTTCACCCAGGGCGATCCCGCGCAGGGTAATCGCCAACGCTTGGCTGCCGGTGTTGCCAGACTGGTCGGCCAGCACGGGCAGAAATATGGTAAGGATCAGCAGCCGGTCGATGGTTCCCTGGAAGAGGGCCACCACGGCGGCGGCGACGAAGGCGGTGAATAGATTGATCTGCAGCCAGGGGTGACGGAGCCTCAGGCTCCGATACCAGTGCGTGGCGAGGCGTTCCTCCTTTTCGACGCCCACCATGGCGCCAGGTTGGAGGCTCAATTCGATCGAGCGCTTCTGCTCGGTCACGATCTCATCGTAAAGTCGCTTGACCTCGTCGCTTTGGCGACGGATCAGATCGCGACTGGCCTCGACTTCCTCAACCTTTTGTTCCAGCGCTTTGCTGTAGCTCTTGGTCTCCCCATGCAACAGGCGTACTTCCAGCAGGTTGTGAACGCGCGCCAGCACCTCGGCCAGCTCAAACGGCTTGCCGACGAAATCCTTGGCTCCAGCCTGAAGCGCATGCAACTTCTGATCCGGCTGCGCGGTGATGACGAGGACTGGAAGATAACTGCCCTCTTCGATTTCCTTCAGGCCTTCCATCACCTGGAACCCATCCATGCCTGGCATCTGGAGATCGAGCAGGATCAGGCTGTAACGGTTCTTGCGGTGGAGTTCGCAGACCTCGCCAGGGTCCGTTGTGGACGTGATGGAATCATAACCGGCGCCGCGCAGCATCCGCTCGAGCAGACGAATATTGACTTCCTTATCGTCGACAATCAGGATTTTGCCGCGAAGAATATCCGCCGGGCTAATCATGTGGATCGCTGCGTCGACTGGGAGCTGCCGCTGGCAGGTCTGCCCGTTGCGCGATTCGAAAGGCGTTCTTGCCCGCGTGCTTGGCCTGATACAAGGCCAGGTCGGCGCTCTTCATCAGCGTGTCCGGGTCCTCGCCATGGCTGGGATAGATGCCGACGCCGGCGCTGGCGGTTATGCTGACGGGATGACCATCGATGAGGTAGGGTTGCGACAAGGCTTCGATCACTTTTAACGCCACTGTCGCCACATGGTCGGTATCCCTGACGTGCAACAGTGCGATCACGAATTCGTCACCGCCCAGACGCGCCACCGTATCCTCCGCGCGCACCGTTGCCACCAGGCGCTCTGCGACCATTTTAAGCAGAACGTCCCCGGCGCCATGCCCCATGCTGTCGTTGATCTGCTTGAATCCATCCAAATCCAGATACATCACCGCCATGGCGCTCTTGTTCCTGCGCGCATGGACCAGGGCCATCGACATTCTCTCATCCAGCAACCGCCGGTTCGCAAGCCCTGTCAATGGGTCATTCAGCGCCAGGGCTTCCAACACCTTGCCGTGATTCCGAGATTCCTCATGTAACAGGCGGACTTCCAGCATGTTGTGGACCCGCAGCAGCACCTCGGCCAGATCGAACGGTTTGCTGATGAAATCCTTGGCGCCGCTCTGTAACGCGCGCAGTTTGTGAACCGGTTGAGCGGTAATAACGATGACCGGAAGGTAGTCGCCCGTTTCGACTGCCTTGAGTCCCTCCATCACCTGGAATCCGTCCATGCCACGCATCTGAAGATCGAGCAGGATCAGGTCGTAGCGGTTCTTGAGGTGAAGCTCGCAGACCTCATGCGGATCCATCGTCGTCGTAACGCAGGTATAGCCGGCCCCTCGCAGCAGGCGATCGAGCAACAGGACATCGGCTTGCTGATCATCGACGATCAGGATTTTGCTGCGAAGAATGTCCGATGCACTAATCATGAGAATCTCTGTTTCCGTCCCTATCAGTTGCCTTCCCGGCGAACTCCAGCGCCACATCCAGCGCCTCCGTAAACTCATCCACTTTGATCGGCTTGGTGAGATAGCGAAAGAATCCGGCCTCCGTGCCTTTCTTGATATCGAGCGGCATGGCATTGGCACTGATGGCAAGCACGGGGATGTGCGCCGTAAGCGGATCCTCACGCAGGATCTTCAGCGCCTGAATACCGCTGATGCCGGGCAGATTGATGTCCATCAGGATCACATCCGGCTGGTTGTTGCGCGCGAGTGCGATGCCCAGATCGCCATCCACTGCGGTTAGCAGGCGAGTGTCGGAGCGACGCGCGATGAGCCGCTCGACCAGCTTCAGATTGGCCGGGTTGTCCTCTACATAGAGCAGAATGCGCTGTGGCGCGTCTTGCCGAACTTGCGTGCGGGGCACTGCCATGGGTTCGGCTATGTCTGCGGCAAGCTGTGGCGCAGCGGTCGAATCCAGTTCGAACCAGAACACGCTTCCCTTCCCGACAGTGCTTTCCACACCAATCGAGCCACCCATCAGCTCGACTAATCGTTTGGTCACCACCAGTCCGATGCCCGTGCCTTCCTCGCCGCTGGCCTCCTGCCCGAGACGATTGAATGCCTGGAAGAGCTGCGCCATCTGTTCCTGCGACAGCCCCGCGCCGGTGTCCGTGATGCTCACGCGGATCCTTCCAGGTATGCTCTCGGCGCATTCCACCTCGACTTTCCCCTGCTTGCTGGTGTATTTGATCGCGTTGGAAAGCAGGTTGATCAAAACCTGCTTCAACCGCGTTCGATCGGCAAGGACAAAGTAATGGATGCCGATCTTGGGGAAAGTCAGTTTGATGTCACGCTGTTGTGCCTGAGGCTCGCTCATGGCCTGGCATTCGAGCATGACATCGGCCAGCGACACCGGCTCCACGGACAGCGGCACCTGTCCGGACTCGACCTTGGCAAGATCGAGGATCTCGTTGATCAGCTTCAGCAGATGCCATCCAGCCTGGAGAATCTGGGCTATGCTTTCCTTCTGGGAGGGCGTTGCCGGCGGGGATTCCGATTCCATCAACTGGGCGAAGCCGAGGATGGCGTTGAGCGGGCTGCGCAGTTCATGGCTCATGCTGGAAAGGAATTCGGATTTCGCCAGGTTGGCTTTTTCCGCCACGAACTTGGCGCCTTCCAGCTCGGTATTCTTTTCCTGCAGCACTTGATCCAGGCGTTTGCGTTCCGTCACGTCGCGTGCTGCGGCGAAGACGCCCTGCAGCGTCCGGTCCCGGTCGTAGAAGGTGGTGGCATTCAATGACACCACCGTTTCCTTGCCGTCCCTGGCGTGTGCGGTGAGTTCGTAGTTGGTAATCTTCTGTTCACTCAGCACCCGCTTGATCGCCTCCTCGGCGCGCTCCGGATCGGTGAAGTATTTCTTGAACGGTGCGCCGATCAGTTCGTCACGCGTGCAACCGGTGAGCGCCTCCATCTGCTTGTTGAGATCGCTGATGATGCCGGACGGATCGGTGGTCATGATCGCATCGATGTTGGATTCGATCAGGGAGCGCGTGTAGAACTGCTGGTCGCGCAGCCTTTGATCGAGCTTCTTTTGCTCCGCTTCGATCTGCTTGCGGGCGCTGTTGTCGGTGCCGATCAGCAGATAGCCGATAATTTCGTTTTGCGCGTCGCGCAGGGCCGTGACCGACACCACCGCCGGGAAGCGGCTGCCATCCTTGCGGATGTAGGTCAACTCGTAGATGTCCTCGATGCCGCGCGAAGCCTTGAACACCAGAGCCTCGAAGCCCGGCGTGATCGGTGTGCCGAGCTCGACGCTCAGCGATTTCGCGCGTGCGATCACTTCCTGCGGATCGGAGATGTCGGCCGGCGTGATCTTGTTCATCACTTCGGCCGCCGTATAGCCCAGCATGCGTTCCGCACCGACGTTGAATATCTGGATGACGCCCTTGGCGTCGGTGGCGATGCTCGAAAAATTGGCGCTGTTGAAAATGGCGCTCTGTAGGGCGCCCGCCTTGAGCTCGGTGCCGATCAGCAGATAGCCGATAATTTCGTTTTGCGCGTCGCGCAGGGCCGTGACCGACACCACCGCCGGGAAGCGGCTGCCATCCTTGCGGATGTAGGTCAGCTCGTAGACGTCCTCGATGCCGCGCGAGGCCTTGAATACCAAGGCCTCGAAGCCTGGCGCAATCGGCGTGTCGAGTTCGACGCTCAACGACTTGGCGCGTGCGATCACCTCCTGCGGATCGGAAATGTCGGCCGGCGTGACCTTGTTCATCACCTCGGCGGCTGTGTAGCCCAACATGCGTTCGGCGCCGACGTTGAAGATCTGAATCACGCCCTTGGCGTCGGTGGCAATACTCGAGAAATTAGCGCTGTTGAAAATCGCGCTTTGCAGGGCCCCGGTTATAAGCAAGGTTTCCTGGCGCTGGTCCTCGGTGATGCCATCTGCCTTCCCGACGTCGTCGGCAACGGAAGTGCCTCTTGCAGTTTCTGACATGGCCGATTTCCTTAATAAGCGTACAACGATTCGAATGGGGGCTACCAATCCCGGCGCAATTCATGACTTGCCGAATCGCGCCTTGGCTTCGTTCATACCATTGCTTTTTTGCGTCATTTGCCAATGCATTGCACTTTTCCTGCACCACTGAATAATCGGCAAAGCGCTTGTCCGATGCTGATTCTGCTTGCGCTTCAGCGTCCTATTCATTCGCCTTGCTGTTTGCTTTGGCAGACTTCTTGGCGACCTTTTTTTGCGCGTTGGCAGTTTTCATCCGCAGCTTTGCGTCTGCCTTGGTGGCAACCGCGGTAGCCTTGGCTTCTTTCACACAATCGTTTTTGACATTCCCCGTCTTGTCATCGCATATTTCCTTGGCAATCGAGTAGTCGGCGTCCGCCTCAGCGACGCGCGCTTCGAAAATGGCGCCCTCTGAGGGTTTGAAACCTATATTTCTTTCTGGCTGCGCAACTCCCTCTTTACCGCTTTCTTCAGCCGCGCCTTGTTCGTTCGGAGTGGTTTGCGCCATCGCGACAACGCTGAAAACGAGGCAAATCGCGATTGCGTTGAGATTGAACCTATTCATGGTCGTTCCTTGCCTAATCAATGGGCTGAGCTCGATGGATGAATCATTGAAACGTTTTGCTCCACTGTATCGACACCGAATGGCGGCGGGGTTTGATCTCAAACCGTTCGCCTTTTGATTCGAGGCGCAGAAGTGGCAACGATGAAGGATGGTCTTTGTCAAAAAACTGTCCCCAGTTGTTGGTTGTTGCCCAAGCGTTGCGGCTTTCGGTAACAGGGGGCAATTGCGATGTGTGATTAAGGCCTGACCCGAAGGTCACATTGACCGCTGAGTAGATGGGTACGATACTCAGGGATAACCGGTAGGGCTGGGCGCGAGCCAATCCGCCAAAGTCGAATTGAGCGATATGCACCGTTAATAAATCGGGCTGGCGGAAAAAAACGCCGTTCTCCCACTCTGCGGCATTTGCCGCCACAGCCATTACCAGAAGCGCTAATCCGAAACCCAAGCGACACATTGCCGTTTCCTCGAAATCCACACCTACCGAAACTTCGAGGCCATCTTGAACGTAAACTACGGCGCAGTCTGTGCGTCGCCGTACAAAACAAACGAATTTCGGGCGAAAGTTACACCGTCAGGCATTGCTCCCCATGGCGGAGGCTGCCAAAGCCCAGTGCGTACTGTCGGGTGAACTCCGCACCCAGGAAGAATATCTGTGCCGAGTAATAGATCCATAGCAACAGTGCGATCAGCGACCCAGCCGCGCCAAAGCTCGAGGCCACGCTGCTGGTGCCCAAGTACAAGCCGATCGCGTATTTCCCCAGGCTGAACAATCCCGCCGTGAAGGCGGCGCCGATCCAGACATCGCTCCAGGAAAGCGGGGCGGCCGGCAGCACTTTGTAAATCACCGCAAACAGGCTGGCAATGACGCCAAAGGCAATTACCGTGGAGAGCGTGGCGAGGATCCCGTAGGAACTGCTCCATATCCCGCCGGCATGACGCTCCAGCATGGCCAGCGCTGCGCTGATCACCAGGGAAACCAGCAGCAGGAAGGCCAGCACCAGCACCAGCCCGAACGAGTGCAGTTCGGTTCGCAGGAAAACGATGATCGCCAGGCCTTTGGGCGGCACGATGCCCCAAAGCTCATCGAGACTGCCCTTCAGTTCGACGAAAACGCTGGTGGCGCCCACCAGCAACAAGACGCTCGCGATCATGGTTGCCAGGAGTCCGCGGCCAGGGTCGCGCGCGCCCGCCAGCAAGGCCTGGATTGCCTGCGCACCGTTGTGTCCGACCAGCGCTTCGATTTGCCCGATGATCTCGCCCTGGGCTGCCTCGGCGCCAAAGAAATAGCCGGCGCCGGCGATCGCGAGGATCAGGATGGGCGTCATCGAGAACAGGGTATAAAAGGCCAGCGCCGCACCTTTGCTGCTGGCGCGATGGTCGATCCAGGCGTTCAGAGACTTGCCTAGAACCGCCTGCATACGACTGCACCAGTCAGTGATCGATGCCATCTGACCGGCCTGCTCAAGTCAAGGCCCGCAAAAGTTTGGCGGAGTCATTGGCCAATGAGCCAGGGTTAGTAGCCAATGAATCAGCGGCGATTCAGCAACAGGCAGGTCACCACGCCGATGACGGCACTCACACCGGCAACCACGCCGATAGTTTGCCAGGGGTTCTCATGGACATATTCATCGGTCGAATGTGCCGCGGCCAGGGTCTTTTTCGTCGCTGCCTGCTGAAGTTCGCGCAAGCGCTTTTTTGCGGTCGCCAGGTTTTGTTCCACCCCGGTGCGCAAGGCGCCAGCTTTATCCCCGCCAGCATTGGCCGCGTACTTCATCAATTCCTCCGCTTGGCTGACTAGCGTGTTGAATTCTCCGATCAGTTGGTCGGTTATTGCATTGACAGGTTGGCTCATGATTTTCTCCATGGGAAGTAGCTGTTATTCATATCTCGATTATCGTCATCCATGCCCAACGCGCTGTGCGCTGGCGTACATAGGCAAAACACATTTTTGACACAATTTCGCGCGGCTACTTTCCTCGGCGTAGCAGCTGCGCCCGCAGCGCGGCAATTTCATCGAGCAGATCGAGTGCCAGCGCCACACCAGGCGGGTTGACTTCCAGATCGCGCGACAGCCGCAATGCCAGTCGCGCGCGGCGCAGGGACTCGCCACCGAAGCGCCAGTCCAGCGGCGACTCGCCGATGGGTTCCAGCACGCCTTCAAACACCCAGGTCAGCACATGCTCTTCTTCTGCGCTGCAGGCCTGGCAAAGTTCCATCAGCGTCAAATGGACCGTTTCTTCGACCACCAGCCCTTGAATATATGTGATTTGGTTCATGCTGGGTCATCCTTCCAGGTGGCTACGGGGGTTGAAATCGAAGGCCATCGCCATCGCCCGGTAAGTCTTGCGCGCACCATCGCTATCGGCCGGCGGCAGGGCAATCGTCAGCACCGCGTACAGGTCGCCCGGCGGTGTGCCGGGAATCCCCCGGCCTTTCATGCGCAACTGGCGGCCCGCCACCGAGTTGGGAGGAATCGTCAGTTGCACCGGACCATCCGGCGTTGGTGCGGTAACCGAGGCCCCCAGCGCGGCTTCCCAAGGCGCCAGCGGCAGGTCCAGATAGACATCGCGGCCGTCGGCGCGAAATTGCGGATGCGGGCTGAAGGCAATTTCCAGATACAGGTCACCCGCCGCTCCGCCGTCCAGCCCCGGGCCGCCTTGGCCGGCCAGGCGCAGGTGCTGACCAGCGCGCACGCCTTTGGGAATGCTTACATCCAGCCTGCGCTCCTGCAGGGTGACTCGCCCCTGCGCATCCAGCGCGGGCATGCGCAGCGAAATGCTGCGTTGGGCGCCGTGATAGGCGTCCGCCAGGTCGATCAGCACCTTGGCGTGGTGGTCCCGCCCTTGCACGTGGCGGGTAGCACGCGGTCCGGCACGACCCTGACTGCCAAACAGCGCTTCGAAAAAGTCGCTGTGATCGGCACCCGGATCGGCGCCAAAATCGCCGCCAGTGAATTCAAAGCCGGTGTCCCATCCCGGCGGTGGCTGGAATTCCTGCCCGGTCTTCCACTGGCTGCCCATCTGGTCGTAAGCCGCGCGTTTCTCCGGATCTTTCAGTACCGCATTGGCTTCACCCAGTTCCTTGAAGCGCATCTCGGCGTCGGCAAGCTTGCTCACATCCGGATGGTACTTGCGCGCCAGCTTGCGATAGGCACGCTTGATGTCGTCCTGGGTGGCGCTGCGCGGAACGCCGAGAATCTCGTAATAGTCCTTGAATTTCATGATTCGGGGTTCGCTGTCAATTGCCGGTGTCCGTAATCCGTACTTGTGCCTGCATCATCCGGTTGTTTTTCATGTCGCTCCGTGCGCCAGCGTACAGAACCTATTCCCGCAGAGAGGCAAGATGACGGCAGACGTTCGTTTTAGGTTCCCCTCCCTTCCTGGACGAATGCCTGCAACGCCTGACCTGGAACGGCAACCCCGTTCCAGGTCATATCCACCGATGGCACAAGGGGCACGAGATGGTGCGCGCGGCGAATGCGGCACTTCCCAATCAATTGGAGTCCAACATGAAAAGCAAAACAGTTGTTTCAGTGATCCTGGCAATATCCTTAAGCAGCGGAGGATTGTCCTTCGCCCAGGGTAATAGCGATCGCAATGGTCGAGGTCATGGAGATCGCAACGATGGCGACCGCAATGAACAGGCACAAGGCCAGCAGAATCGGCGCGACAACCAGGATCGCCAGTCGGATCGTCGTGATAGTCGTGCGCAATACGATGAGCATCGCGATGAGCGTGGTGCCGGACCGAACCACGACTTTCGCAGGGGCGAGCGCCTGCCGGATCAGTATCGTCACCGCCAGTACGTGGTCGACGACTGGCGCGGTCACCAACTGAGTGCCCCGCCGCGTGGTTACCACTGGGTTCAAACGGGTGGCGACTATGTTCTGGTGGCAATTGCCACCGGCCTGATCCTGCAGCTCTTGCTGAACAACTGACCGCTATGTGGGATACCGCACAGATCGGCGTCAGCAGCCAGCGGATAGTCGCGACGAGATCTGAAAAGTTGTTCGTGTAGCGCAGGTTTCAACCCTATCATCAATGGAGATCG
This sequence comes from Sterolibacterium sp., assembly GCA_028713555.1. Lineage (GTDB taxonomy): Bacteria > Pseudomonadota > Gammaproteobacteria > Burkholderiales > Rhodocyclaceae > JACRAR01. The sequence goes on from JAQTOA010000008.1 coordinate 23,768, forward strand.
ATATGAAACTCACAATTAGAAATCTGATTAACCGAATCTTGGTCGTCGCACTGATCATGGCACCTTTTCAATCCGGGCAGGCAAGCATGATCAGTATCGATCAGGTGAGCACCACCCTCAGTGCGCAAGCTGACCGCAATACGGTGGTGAACCTTCTGAGCCGTGCCGAGACAATTAACGAGTTCCAGTCGGTGGGTCTTGACGCAAAATCGACCATAGATCGCGTGGCGGCGATGACCGATGAGGAAGTCCGCACACTCGCCGGGAAAATCAATGCTGTTCCTGTCGGCGGAGATGGCCTGATTGCGCTGATACTGGTTGTCTTCTTCATCTGGTATTTCGCTTTCCGCCGATAAACGGTGAACCTGCGTGGAAATAATTCCCCCTCCCCGTCAAGGGAAGGAGGACAGGATAAAAGCGCCCGCCTGATTGCGGGCGCTTTTATCCTTGCTGCGCTGTCGGGGTGCGCGTCCCTGGTTCCTCAAACCATGGGGTTGCGCAATGCCTGGCCGGCAGGCGTTGCCAACCAGGTTGAGTTGGTCGGAGTGCCGTTCTTTCCGCAACAGGATTACCAATGCGGCCCGGCGGCTTTGGCGACGACCCTGGTTTATTCCGGCGCAAAGATTACGCCGGAGAATCTTGTTGGCCAAGTCTACCTTCCCGCGCGTCAGGGCAGTCTGCAGGTCGACATGCAGGCCGCGCCGCGCCGCTACGGAATGGTTTCGTACCGGCTCGCTCCGCGCTTCGATGACCTGCTGCGCGAAGTGGCGGCGGGCAATCCGGTGATTGTGCTTCAGAATAACGGCATCTGGCCCATCGTCAAATGGCACTACGCGGTGGTTGCCGGTTTCGACTATCCTGCGGGCGAATTACTCTTGCGTTCCGGCGAGAGCCAACGCCTGGCTGTTCCGTTCACGATTTTTGAATACACTTGGAAGAAGAGTGACTACTGGGCCATGGTCACCCTGCCGCCCGACCGTATCCCGGCAACGGCCACCGAATCGAGCTATCTGGCGGCCATCGTCGCCATGGCGCGTGTTGCCGATATCAACGCCGTCACGCTGGCGTATACGACATTTCTCAAGCGCTGGCCGGACAATCTCACGGCCAGCATCGCGCTGGCAAATCATTACTACGAAAGAGGCGCACTCAAGGAAGCCGAAGCCGTGTTACGCCAGGCTGCCGTGCATCACCCGGATTCAGTGGTGGTGTTGAACAATCTGGCCCAGACCGTTTCGGATCAAGAAAAGCAGGATGAAGCTTTGGCGCTAATTGATCGGGCGCTAAGGATGGAGGGGCCATTTGCAGCAGTGGCGCGGGAAACACGTGTCATGATTCTGCAACGAATGGCGAAGAGCAGATAAGGAAAGACTGAATCAGGGGTTTCCTAATGCGGTGCCAGCTATCGGTAAAAAAGCATCAGTTGCTTGTGAACACCCGGACAGAAGTTTTTCAAAATATCTGGCGCAGTAAAAAAGTATTCACTCACGACGGCAAAAAACTCTGCCGGGTTGGTAGCGGCATAAGGATTGATAAAAGCCGACTTTCCTGCTGCCACTTGAAGGCGCAGTGCATCATAGGCCTCACTCAATGCCTTGGCCCAATCTTTGCGAATCATGCCGCGAGTCAAAGACGGCATGCCGTCCATCACCCCATTGAGACTATCCAGCTTATGTGCGAACTCGTGCAATATGACGTTATGACCGGCGTGATAATGATAGGTGTCGCGTTTCACATCTTCCCAGGACAAAATTACCGGGCCGCGCAGCCATGACTCTCCGGTTAAAACGTTTGCTTCATTGTGAACCAATCCAAAGGAATCCATCTCTGGGCGACTGACGCGAAATGCTCCTGGATAGAGTATGACTTCGACCCATCCGTCGAAATACTCCACACCCAGATTCAGGATCAACAAACAGGCCTGGGCAGCCACTGTGATTTTCATCGACGGGGTTACTTCCAAGCCTTGGGCTCCGCTGATCGATTTCTGATTTATGAACCACGTCGTCATTTCGCGCAGATGCGCCATTTGCACGGCATCAAGCCTTTTCAGCAGCACCGCGCGCTGCGTCACACTTTGCCAGATGCGGTGAGGTATCGGATTGCGCCTCAGCATTCTCCGCATGCGCCAGCGGTGAAACGCAATATCTAATGGACGCATCTCGTTTTCTCTGTAACTAGTCCAGATTTGAACGGGTATTTGTCTTCATGCTTTTTTCCTTGATAACTTGAACTCGGATCGAGGTATCTGCCCCGAACAATGGTCCGGCTGGTGTAGAGATTGGACTCAAGTCAGCGGCCATTCTGTGCGGCACCGAACGGACTGGCTTGGACAGAGGTGGAGAATTAACAACTGGCTGGTTTGCAAAGAGCAAAGTCATGTTGATTAACTTCAAATCTCGCGCCAGCGGCGATGTGATCATGTTTGAACTATGAGCAAACCAACACGGGTCAGTCACCCGATATCCAGCCTTCTTCCCGCCGACGTCGAGGGATTCGATTCCCTGGTCGAACTGGCTTTGGATATGCGCTGGACGTGGAATCATGCCACCGACGAAGTATGGCGGCAGTTGGATCCGGTGTTGTGGGACCTGACGCATCACCCGTGCGATGTCCTGCAGACGGTCTCGCGGGAGAAGATTCGGAGTACCCTCGCCGATCCGATCTTCCGCAACAAGATAGATGCCTTGGTGCAGTCCAAGCAGCAGGCGGAGGAGGCGCCCGCATGGTTTCAGCAACAGCATCCCGATGCGCCCCTGACTTGTGTGGCGTATTTCAGCATGGAATTCATGTTGAGCGAAGCCCTGCCGATCTATTCGGGAGGGCTGGGCAATGTGGCCGGCGACCAGCTCAAAGCCGCCAGCGATCTGGGCGTGCCGGTGGTCGGCGTCGGGTTGCTCTACCAGCAGGGCTATTTCCGCCAGGTGATCGACCAGGATGGCGCCCAACAGGCGCTTTACCCGTACAACGATCCCGGGCAGTTGCCAATCACACCCTTGCGCAAACCGAATGGGGAGTGGTTGCGATTGGGAGTTACTTTACCCGGCTACTCGGTCTGGCTGCGCGCCTGGCAGGTTCAGGTCGGTCGCGTCAAACTGTACCTGCTGGACAGCAATGACACAGCGAATTACCCCGCGCATCGCGGCATTACCAGCGAGTTGTATGGCGGCGGGCCGGAGTTGCGACTGAAACAGGAGTTGGTGCTTGGGCTCGGTGGGTGGCGGTTGCTTTGCGCGCTCGGTCTCCAGCCTGAAGTTTGTCACCTCAACGAAGGCCATGCAGCCTTCGCGGTGCTGGAACGCGCCCGAAATTTCATGGAGGAAACAGGCCAGCCCTTTGACGTGGCTCTGGCTGTGACGCGTGCGGGCAACCTGTTCACCACGCACACGGCGGTGGCTGCGGGCTTCGATCGTTTTACTCCGGCTCTTATCGAACAATACCTCGGTGGGTATGCCAGGAAGCTTGGCATCAGTCTCCACGACCTGCTGGCGCTCGGCCGCCGGAATCCGGATGACCCATCGGAGAGTTTCAACATGGCCTATCTGGCGATCCGCGGCAGCGGTGCAGTCAATGGCGTAAGTCGCCTGCATGGACAGGTGAGCAGGCACCTCTTTGAGCCTCTCTTCCCTGACTGGCCGGCGGAGGAGGTACCCGTCAGCCACGTCACCAACGGCGTGCACATGCCGACATGGGACTCCGCGGAGGCGGATGACCTCTGGACGGAAGCCTGTGGCAAGGGCCGCTGGCTGGGGACGACGGAAACCCTGGGGAAAGGTATACGCCGCGTTTCCGACGCCAAGCTCTGGCAATTTCGCATCGCCGCCAGTCTGTCATTCGTGGTCTACGTGCGCGAGCGCTGGTCCAGGCAACTGACCGCCTCCGGCGCGTCGCCCGAAGCGGTGACGGAGGCAGGGCAGGTTTTCGATCCCAACGTACTGACCCTGGGTTTTGCACGGCGCTTCGCCGCCTACAAACGACCCAACATGCTGCTGCATGATCCGGAGCGGCTGCTGCGCCTGCTGACTAACCCGCAACGTCCGGTACAGCTCATCCTCGCAGGTAAGGCTCATCCAGCGGACCAAGTCGGGCAGGCCCTGATTCGGCAGTGGACACAGTTCATTCAACGGCCAGAGGTGCGCCGCCACGTGATTTTCCTCAGCGACTACAACATGCTCTTGAGCGAGTGTCTGGTGCAGGGAGTCGATGTCTGGATCAACATGCCCCGGCGACCTTGGGAGGCGTGTGGAACCAGTGGCATGAAGGTGCTGGTCAATGGCGGCCTGAATCTCTCGGAGCTGGACGGCTGGTGGGCCGAGGCCTACACTCCGGAGGTGGGTTGGGCGTTGGGAGATGGTCTGGAACATGATGACGACCCCGCCTGGGACGCCAGCGAAGCCGAAGCCCTCTATGACCTGCTTGAACGTGAAGTGATCCCCGAGTTCTATGCGCGTGATGAACAAGGCATTCCCAGCGCCTGGGTCACACGGATGCGAGAAAGCATGGCGCGATTGACACCACTTTTTTGCGCCAACCGCACGGTGATCGAATACACCGAGCAACATTACCTTCCATCGATGTCAGCCTACCATGCGCGCGCGGCCGACAAGGGGGAACTGGGTGTGCGCGTGGTGAAGTGGCAGCAGGCACTGGATGAGCATTGGACCAAGCTGCGCTTCGGCGATATGAAACTTGAAACCGATGGCAGGCAGCACCTATTCGAGGTTCAAATCTATCTTGATGAGCTCGACCCGGAGGCAGTGCGTGTCGAGCTTTATGCCAACGGCGATCACAGCGTCGCAGCGGAGCGAGTGGAGATGAAGCGCGTGCGGCAACTGGTGGGCGCTTCAAACAGCTATGCCTATCGTGCAGGCGTTCCGGCTGCCCGCCCAGCGTCGGACTATACAGCGCGACTGATGCCATTCCGCGATGAGGTGTCGGTTCCTCTGGAAGATGCTCATATCCTGTGGCAGCGGTGAGTCGGTATGTGTTCGCTGGCGCACAGACTCGGCCTGGCAGGAAGTTCATTCTTTCCCTTGAATCTACGGATGCGGATTATCGCGGCACAGTAGATGCCAACTACAGGGAATCAAAAAATGAATCCAAAATTATTTTTCATGCTGCTCTCCACCTTGTTTGTCGCCCTGGCGCAAGCCCAGACGACAGGCATGGCTCCCGACGCCCTGGTCAAGATCGTCACCAATGAGGTTCTACAGGTGATTCGCGGCGACAAGGAGATCAAGGACGGCAATAGCAAAAAGGTCATGGACTTGATCACCGCCAAGGTGCAGCAGCACTTCGATTTCACGCATATGACCCGGTTGGGCGTCGGTCGCGACTGGAAGAAAGCCAACCCGGCACAGCAGAAACAGCTTGCCGACGAGTTCCACACCCTGCTGGTGCGCACTTACGCCAAGGCCCTGACCGAGTACAAGAACCAGACCATAGAGTTCAAACCTTTCAAAATGAATGCCGCCGACACCGATGTCAAAGTGCGCACACAGGTCGCCCAGGCAGGCAGCAAATCCATTCCGCTCGACTATTATCTGGAGAAGATGCCGGCAGGATGGAAGGTTTACGATATCGAAGTCGAAGGCATCAGTCTGGTGATCAATTATCGCGAATCATTTGCCGCCGAGGTGCGCAGCGGCGGCATCGACGGGCTGATCAAGTCGTTGCAGGGCAAGAACAAGACGGGGGCCGGTGGGGACAAGAAGTAATGTGAATAGTGGTACTCGCTTATCTCGAAGGAAATATCCCAAATCAACATGACGCTGCCTCGCTTGCTTAAATGGGTCGCTGGCGCTTTCATTGCCCCTGTCCTGCTGGCGGTTCTTTATATCGCGATTTTCGGCTGGAACTGGTTGCGCGGGCCGATTGAGCGCATGGCGCAGGAAAAAACAGGTCGCGAACTGGCCATCAACGGCGAGCTAACAGTGAAATTAGGCTGGCCTTTGCCGCGCATTCACGCCGATGTAGTGACATTCGCCAATCCGTCCTGGGCCAGGGAAAAGCAAATGGTCGCCGCCGACGCGGTGGAAATCGCGATCGACTTGCCGCAGTTGCTGGTGCGCAACATCGTCTTTCCCGAAGTGCGGCTGGAGCGTCCGGTGGTGTTTCTGGAGCACGGCAGTGGCGGCAGGAAAAACTGGCTGCTGGATATCGACCAGCAGGACGAACAGGCACGCATCCGCATCGACCGCCTGACGCTCGATCATGGCACGCTCGGTTACGACGATGCCGAACAGAAGACCAGCATCCGCGCTGAACTTTCAACCTCAAACAGCGCGCCCGCTGGAGCAGGCGTCAGCTTCACCGCGCTGGGGCAATACCAGGGCCTGCCCCTCAAGGCTCGTGGCAGCGGCGGACCGGTACTGGCGATGCGCGACGAAAGCACGCCGTATGCGCTGAAAGTTGACGCCAGCATTGGCCACACCGGCCTGCGGGCTGACGGCACCATCACCAGCCTGCTCAAATTCTCCGCGTTGGACATGCAACTTGCCCTGAGCGGCAACAGCCTCGAGCAGCTCTTTCCCTTGCTTGGTATCGCGTTTCCGGCAACGCGTGCCTACAAGATCGATGGGCACCTGCTGCATAGCGGGAATACCTGGCGCCTCGAGAAGTTCTTGGGCCGCGTCGGCGCCAGCGATATCGCCGGGTCATTGCAAGTCGATACCGGCGGTAAACGCCCAGCCCTGCAAGCGGAGGTGGTTTCCAATCTGCTCGATCTGGATGATCTCGGGCCGGTGATAGGGGCGCGGCAGGGCAGCCTGCAAGCCGCCAAACAAGCCGCTCTAACGCCTTCTCAACCAGCTACAGCAAAACTGGCGCAAGCGCCTGCACAAACGCGCGTGTTGCCCGACATGCCTTTCAAGACAGACCGTTGGGGCAGCGTCGATGCGGAAGTGAAGTTAAGCGCCAAGACCATCCGTCGTGTCAAAGAGCTGCCGCTTGAAGGCCTGGTTGGTTATTTGCGCTTGCGCGATTCGGTGCTGACGCTCGCTCCACTCGATTTCGGCCTGGCCGGCGGCCAGCTCAAGGCGGTGATCTCTCTGGATGGGCGCAAGGATCCGATTCAGGCGCAGGCCCAGGTGAGGGTAAGAAAAATTCTGCTTGCCAGGCTGTTTCCGACTTTTGAGTTGGGCAAGAACAGCATAGGCCAGGTCAACGGCGAGTTCGATCTCGCCGGCAAAGGCAACTCGGTTGGGCGCATGCTGGCGAATTCCAACGGCAAGGTGGGACTGGTCGTCGATGGCGGCAAGATCAGCAAGATGATGATGGAAAAAGTCGGCCTGCATCTGTGGGAAATGCTGCAATTGAAAATCACGGGCGACAAACTCATCAAGGTGCGCTGTGGAGTGGCCGAGTTCGATGTCAAGGACGGCATCATGCACACCAATGCACTGATCTTCGACACCGAGGTTACCACCATCGTCGGCACCGGCAGCATCGATCTGGGACAGGAGAAGCTGGATCTGACGCTCAATCAGAAAACCAAGGAAACCAGCCCTGTGGCGTTGCGCAGTCCGATCTATGTTCGCGGCAGCTTTGCTGGACCCAATGTCGGCGTCGACAAAGGCCGCGTAGCCACGCGTGGACTCGGTGCGGTTGCGCTGGGCATTTTAAGTCCACTGCTGGTGCTGATCCCGTTGATCGACGCCGGCCCAGGAATGGATAGCGATTGCGGGCAGTTGGTTCGCGATGCAAGACCCTAGTACCCCAAGTTCAGATACGGGTACCAGTACCCCAAGTTCTGATGCGGGTACCAGTGCCTGCAGTTGTTTCTAGGGTTCTGGTCAGAGGACATTGCGTCCGCTGATAATCCTCAGCAGGACCGCGATGACGGCCACCACGATGAGGATATGGATGAATCCCCCCAAGGTGTATGAAGTGACCAGCCCAAGCAGCCACAGGATGATCAGAACGACGGCGATAGTGTAGAGCATTGGATAACCTTTCTTCGATTTGGTGGAATCAGGGATCAAGATCGATTTCCTGGTACTCATCTCGTGACCACTGGCTGGGTGCCTACAGCACGGCCTGAAAACACGTAATGCAGGGTGAAAGCGACCTCACCCCCACTATGAATCAAGCGAAGGTTGCCGTCTGTACGCTATCCCACACGGATGCCACTTGCTGCACGCCATTTTCGGCAACACGCTGCACGGCGCTGTCGCGTGCCATTCGTACGGTGCCGTACAGACTGCATGTTCGGCAAGGAACAGCATGCGGCTGAGGAGCGTTAATACGCGAACGCAAGATGGGATACGGAGTCTGCGAACGACGCTGCAATATGTTTTGTGTCAGGTTCTGGAATCAACAACAATGAGCAGAAATTATCTTGGCCACTTATCGGAACGCGACCCTTTGCACGGTTATCTCCAGCATGACATTCAGCCGCAGATCAACGGCGCCTCTTGCAGTTCGAAATACCGGGTATTCGGACTCAATGGCTCGAATGACGTGTACCTGTATGAAGACCGCAATACCGGCACCAAGGTCATCGGCAAGTTCTTTCGTACCTCAAGAAAACGCGACGCCATAAAGGCCGATTCGCGCCTGACGCGCGAATTCGACAACCTGTGCATGATGCGCAATTCCGGCTTGACGGGCCGGCCTCACCACGTTGCCAGACCGCTGGGCCGCAACTATTCTCTGAATGCGCTGCTGGTCACCGAATGCTGCGAAGGGCAACTGCTCAGCGAGGTGATCCTGGAAGCGATTCATCACCACGACCACGGCAAGCTCTATCACAAGCTGACCGCCCTCGCTTACTTTCTCTCATCCTTTCACAACCGGACCGCCATCGGCGTGGGGGTCGATTTTCACCAGGATTGCGCCTACATGGATAGCCTGATCAACAAGCTGAGTGAAATCCGGGCCATCGGAGAGAGCCAGGCCGCCGAGTTGTACTGGCTGCGCGACCAGTGGCGCAATCAACCGAGGATGTGGCAGGACCAGCAGGTGCTGGTGCATGGCGATGCGACACCTGAGAACTTCATGTTCGGCAACGAATTACAAGTCATCGCTTTCGATCTGGAGAGAACCAAGCGCGCCGATCGTGTTTTCGACGCCGGCCGCATCGCCGGCGAACTGAAGCATTTCTTCATGCAGGCAACTGGCAACAAGTATGCCGCCGATCCTTTCATTGGCCACTTCCTCTGGGAATATGCCTGCCACTTCCCCAACCGCGATAGCGCCTTTCAATCGATTACCGGCAGGACGCCGTTCCACATGGGAATTACGCTGCTGCGTATTGCGCGAAACAGTTGGGTCGAAGGCGAATACCGCCATCGCCTGATCGGCGAGGCAATAGAATGCCTGCGGAGGTATTAGATGATCGTCAAAGGCATTGTTTTCGATATCAACGGCACGCTTTCGGATATCCACACCAACGAATGGCACGACGATGTGTATCGCGTTATCGGCAATCTGCTGTCGTATCAGGGCATAGCACTCGAACCGAAAGTTGTTAAGGATCTGTATTTCCAGATAATGAAGGAACAACGCGCGACCTACGATGAGCGCTACCCGGAGTTCGATGCCATAAGTATTTTCCGCGAGCTCATCACGAAACATGCGACAGAGTTCACCCACCATCTTCCGACCAAGAAGCTGGAACAATTGCCGAGAATTCTTGCCGAGACGCACCGTGCCGCGTCACGCTTCCGCCTGCAGCTCTATCCCGGCGTAGAGGAGACTATCCGGCAAGTGCATAAGAAATATCATCTGGCAATCGTTTCCGATGGGCAGACCGCCTACGCCATTCCTGAGCTGAACGTCGTTGGGCTATCCGGTTACTTCGATCCGGTCATCATCTCGGGACACTTCGGCTACCGCAAGCCCGACGAACGCCTGTTCAAGTCAGCGTTGAACGCCATGAAAATGGAGCCGTCCGAGGTTCTGTTTGTCGGCAACGACATGTACCGCGATGTCTATGGGGCGCAAAGGTTAGGGATGAAAACGGTTTTTTTCAAGTCAAACCAGGGGGCGCAGGAAAAAGAAGGCGTCAAGCCAGACTATATTATTTACAACTTTCCCGAATTGTTAAACGCCATCCGTTTCTTCGAGAAACAGTGACTCACGAGTAGCGACAGTCATTTCGCCAACCGCTTGCGGATCACCTGTAGTTCGCGTTGACGCGCGCGGTCGGGCCTGGGATAGGACATGCGCAGCCCTTTTAGCGCATCGAGAATGATCTGGGATATGATCAGATGGGCATTCTGCTTGTCGTCGGCCGGTACGGCATACCACGGAGAGTTGACAGTGCTGGTTGCGCCGAGGCACGCCTCATAAGCCTCCTGGTATTGTTTCCAGCATTTTCTTTGCTCGATGTCAGCCATGCTGAACTTCCAGTTATGCTCCGGCTCATCGATGCGGCGAAGAAAGCGGCTGCGTTGCTCCTCCTTCGATAGATGCAGGAAAAATTTGATGATCCGGGTGCCATTACGGTGCAGATGGCTTTCCAGATCGGCAATTGACCGGTAGCGTTGCTCCCAGAAGTCCTGCGCCGCCAATGCGTCGCTTGGCAGCCCTTCGCTGCGGAGAATTTCGGGTTGCACGCGAACAATCAGCACCTCTTCATAGTAAGAGCGATTAAAGATGCCGATTTGTCCACGTTCAGGCAGACAGCAGGTGGTTCGCCAGAGGAAGTCGTGCGCCAGCTCCGCAGTACTCGGGTGCTTGAAGCTGAACACCTGGCAGCCCTGAGGATTTACCCCGGACATCACATGCTTGATGGCGCTGTCCTTGCCGGCCGCGTCCATGGCTTGAAAAATCAGCAGCAGGGAATGGCTGTTGTTGGCATACAGCAGGCTCTGCTGCGCAGACAGTTCGGCGATGTGCTCTTCGATCAGTGCCCGGTAGTCTTTGTGCGACTTGTAGAGAGGCCTGACAGTCGTCTGACGCGTTGCGAGCCTGACATCTTCACCTTCCGGAATGCGAAAATCCTCGCAATCAATCTTCATATTATTTTCCTCCTACAGCGCACAAGGCGTTCTGGAAAGGGCGGATGCCGGCTTGGCAACGCACTGCTTGATCATCATGACCTTCGCCGCATCGTTCACGGCAAGACACGAAACCATCGCATAGACAAAAATCGCGAGCGTCTGCCAACCCGGTAATGGCGTGAGTCCAGGAAGACCCACGAAGGTCAGGGCGGTGCCGACCAGCGTTTCCGCCGCGACAGCCGCCATAAAAGCCTTGCTGGGCAGCGTTGCCCAGAACCAGCGGCGCTCCCGTGCGGACACGATGGAGAACGCGGCAAAGTAGAGCAGGGTCAGGAAACTGAAGGTGTAGAGTGCATTGTCGCTGGTCGCCAATCCGCAACGTGACCAGCCGATCCACAAGCCGAGGAGCGCCTCTGCGACCATCAAGACGCCAATCACCACGGCGACGCCGATGAGGCCACCGATGAGCCACGTCTCCGGTTTCCTGGAGGGGCTAACGTGATCCGTGGCCAGTGAAATCTTTGCGAAGTCCGTCATGAAGACCAGCAGCAGCATCGTAAAGGCGGACATCACAAACTTGTCGGTCACCACGAAAGCAATGGCGACAAATGCAGTCTTCAGGATCGTTCGGCTGATCTTGTTGATGATGTAGGTCAGGATGCGCTGGTAGATCGTCCGCCCCTGCTCGACCAGGGCCACGATATTCGTCAGCCCGGCTTCGGTCAGGACGACGCTGGCGGCGCCCTTGGCCACGTCGGAGGCGGTGCTGACGGCGATGCCCACTTCCGCCTGGCGCAGCGCCGGCGCATCGTTGACGCCGTCGCCAGTCATGCCGGTCACATGACCCACAGCCTGCAGGTGCTTCACGACGACAAATTTATCCTCCGGATAAACTTCGGCGAGCCCATCGGCGCCGGCCAACAAGTCAACCTCGGCATTGCCTGCAGGAGCGCCCGCGGCCTTCAGGTCGGCCATGCGCTGGATGTTCGGCAGCCCGACTTCGTGCGCGATGTCACTGGCGACGGCCAGCGCGTCGCCGGTGAGCATCTTCACCGCAACGCCAAGGTCGTGGAGTGTGGCAATGAGTTGTTTGGCGTCCGCTCGGGGTGGATCGTATAAGCTCACCAATCCGACCATGGTGAGCGCGCCCGACTCGGGGCCTTGCGCCACCGCCAGCGTCCGATAGCCCTTCAGTGCTGCTTCGCTGACCCGCGCTTCCAGCGCCTCGATCGCCGCAGGTTGTACTCCGCAGGCCTGGGCGACAGTATCCACGGCGCCCTTCATCACATGCAGCCGCTGCCCATTCTGTTCGACCACGGCCTCGGTATGCCGGGTCGTCGCATCAAAGGGCGCAAAGGAGACGGGTGAGACTGCCGGCCGGCCGTCGAAGATGTGCCGCTCCTTGGCGGCGGCCAGAAACGCGAGGTCGAGCGGGTCCTGGTTGGCTTCCTGCGACGCAAGTGAGCCGGCGTACAGCACGTCGGCTTCCGTCGCCTGTTCCAGCGGGATCACGTCGGTGACCACCAACTGGTTCATGGTAATCGTGCCCGTCTTATCCACACAGAGTACGTCCATGGTCGCTGCATCTTCAGCGGCGCTAAGGCGGGTGACCAGCACGCCGCGTTTAGCCAGTTCTTTCGCCCCGACCGCCATGCTGACCGTGAACATGACCGGGAGGGACAGCGGGATCGCGCTCATCAACAGGATCAGCATGAGTGGCACCATCGCGAGCAGCGGCGTGCCGCGCAGCAGGGAAATGACGACTACCATGCCCAGCAAGATGCCGACGACGAGGAACAGCCAGCGCACGATCCTGGCCACCACCCTATCGATATGCAGCTGCGGACGCGCTTCCTGCACGAGTTCGGTGGTTCGGCCAAAGTAAGTCTGCGCCCCGGTGAGAATGACCACCCCATTGCCTTCGCCGCGGCGGACCACGGAGCCAGAGGAGAGCACTGCGCCGGGGGCCTTGTCGGCATCCCGTGACTCGCCGGTGAGAGCCGACTGGTCAACGCTCAGCATGCCGCTGAGAAGCTTCACGTCCGCCGGGATCATGTCACCGGGGCGCAAGCGGATGATGTCGCCGGGAACCAGTTCGCGTGCGGGCATGGCTTGCCAACTGGCATCCCGTAGCACGCGCGCACTGACCTGCAAGCGCCGCCGCAAGGTTTCGACGACGTCTGCGGCGCGGCGCTCCTGCATGAACCCCACCACGGCATTGACGACCAGCAAAGCGCTGACCACTGCAAAGTCCGAGTATTTCCCGAGGACAGCCGACAGAACCATGATCAGCTCGAGCATCCATGCCGAAACGCCCCAGAATTTCCCGAGGAATTTGAGAGCCGGATGCTTCTGTTGTTCGGCAATCTCGTTGTAGCCATGATCCTTCCGCCGCGCCGCCACTTCTGCGCTTGCAAGGCCAGCCGTGGCATCCACGCCGAGCGCCGCGAGGGTGGCCGGAACCGACGCGGACGAAATATCGGATACCTTGGCACTTGCTTGCGTCGAACGCGGGGGGGCAGCCTCAGCCTGCTTCTTGAGCACCGTACTTACTTTCCGGGATTGGGAATGCCAGGGGCCGGAGTGGCAAGCTCGCCCTTGCTTTCACCGAAGCCCCGGATCGGCACATAGACTACCGAGGGGCGACGGGTGTTCGCCTGCGGATATAAATCCATCAGTGCATACACAATACGCGGCATCTGCGTCGTAACCGGCAGACCCAGTTGCTGGGCGAATTGGACAGTGAACGGAAAGTCGTGCGTCCAGCGTCCCTCGCTGAGGATTACTGCTAGCCTCTGAGCTTCTTTCAGCGGCAAGCGTTTGGTCAATATGTCGGTAATGAAACGGGCGACCTGGAAGCGGGCTTTCACGGCAATATCGGCCAGCATCACCGTCTCGTCGCTGATGTTCTGGGCCTTCTTGAGTTTCAAAACCTGGAGTATGGAGGCAGCCGGCACGTCCCCGATTTGCGGATCGACGGGGCCGAGCAAGGCATTGCGGTCCATCACGATCTCGTCGGCGGCGAGCGCGATCAGGGTGCCGCCGCTCATGGCGTAGTGCGGAATGAACACCGTGACCTTGCCCTTGTGTTCTACCAGCGCCTTGGCGATCTGCTCGGCAGCGAGCATCAGGCCGCCCGGCGTATGTAAAATCAGGTCGATGGGCTGGTCGTCGGGAGTCAGCCGGATCGCGCGCAGGACCGCCTCGGAGTCTTCAATGTTGATGGCACCCGATACCGGCACGCCCAGAAAGCTGCGGCTTTCCTGGCGGTGAATCAAGGCGATCACCCTGGATTTACGCTCGGTCTGGAATTGATCGAGCAGAAGATCGCGCTTCTTCTGCGTCGAATCGCCGTCGCCAAACATTTGCAGCAGCAAGAACCCGATCAGCAGCAGCCAGAAAACCAGGCGTGTCGCTTGGGCCAGGTGGTACCAGATACCCATTCCAGATTGTCTTTGATTGTCCATGGCGCGCGGGGAGGGAGTGGAGCAGTCCATTGTCGAATAGGGTGAACGTAGCCTGCCAACGTTTCGTCGTCTGTTCGGTTGCGCACGAAGCGACCGCGTCGGCTGATCGCTGCTCAGGTCGGGTGTGAGGCCAATACTGCCGCGCTCAGTGCGTAGCCAAAAAATGCAAGGACAATCTGGACACCCTCGGTTAAGCCTCAGGCGCCGAGAGGCTGGCCGAAGTCCTTTCGTGTTTCTCGACGCTGCCCCAACTGTCGATATCAAGGAAGCCGAGAACACCGAGCGTGGTGTTGGCCAGTATCCGCCCAACCTCGTTGATGAGGTCTGGCCCATTCCGCTGCAACAGGTTATTGGCGTCGATGAAAATATCGCTGAAATTGGCGAAAAAGTCACTCACGCCGAGCTGCATCGTCGGCGGCAGAACCACCTGGTTGATTTGAGCCGTTGGCTTGATGGCAGTCTTGTCGAGATTGTCGCTAAGTGCAAACATGACGCGATCAAATCCTTCCAGCGGATCCATGCGACTACCCGTCCCGGCGAAGTCGCCGAGCAGAAAGGCAGCCAAGGCCATCAGCAACAATATCCTGCCCATCAAAGTCTCCTGATAAGTAGTACTTCATTTGCGCCGCATCTGATCCCGGCGAGAAACACGTTACACCCGACTCAGCAAGCACACTGTGCGGCAGACAACATAGAGGGGTTATCGCTGTGAGGCACTCGCATATTTACGCAGAATCAGGAAGGCGATGGCGCTTCGTAGCGCTTAGCCGATGAAACCGGTTACCCCCTTGCAACTATGAGTGCTGGCGTACAGACCGTAGCGGATTTCATGCTTATCCTCATCCATAGTGAGCGTTAGTAACCCAGTACGGCGCTCCCAGTCATCGCCCAATCATTACCGGAAGAGCATCATGAAAGGGATCAAGCCAAAGGTCGCATCGAAGAAGCAACAGCTACCCGTTCTGTTAGCCATAGGGTTTGCGTTGTTGCTAAGCGCTTGTGCCAGCCAGAAAATCAGGACAGAAACCCAGCAAAAAAGTCCGACCATTCAGGTGCTGGCGATCAATCTGCAGCAGAAAGAACTCCGAGCGGCGGGAATGGCCTTTATTACACCGTCTTCGATAACGGGGCAGGAAGAAGATAAGCAAGCCCTGGCACTGGCTTTTACCGGAGTATTGCAAAAGGTCCGCCCCGACCTGCGTATCGTGGCCCTCCCGGAAACACTTAGTTCGATAAATCGTAAGGGACTGACGCGCGAATACCGTCAGATGTTTGAAGACTACCGCTTAACCGGCATCTTCGACCGCGAGACCCTCCAAAAAGTGGCCGAAGTGACCGGGATGCGCTATCTGGCGCAACTCAAGCTTGGCGCGTTCCGGCAGGAATCGAAAAGCCGATTCGGTTTTCTGGGGGTCCGTGTGGTGGAAACCAAGACCAGCACCATTCGGCTGTTCCTTCAAATCTGGGACAGTAACGACGGCTCGGTTGCATGGGAAGGCTCCCAGGAGTCAACCGTTTCGCATGAATCGCTGGCTGAGGAATATGTTTCCATGAGAAGTATCGTCGAGGAATCCGCACGCGATCTTGTGGCACAATTGCCCTAGCGAGGAATCTTGGACCTCTACACCAAAGGCTTCGTGATCGTCGTCGCAGCCCTCTTCGCCATCGCCCTGTACTGGATGCTGGCACCCTTCTGGGGCGCGCTTGCCTGGGGCATCTGCCTGGCTTTCCTGCTGGCGCCGGTGCATGGCTGGCTGATGCGCAAGCTGAAGGGACGCGCCAGCCTTTCGGCGGGAATCATCACCGTGCTGGTGCCTGTCGTACTCACCGGACCATTGGTCAGTCTTGGCGTGGCATTCGCGAACCAGGTCACGGACCTGATCACGCGCCTGCAACAACAGCCGCTGCGCCTCGACATCAGCCTGCTCGCGCAAATGAAGCAATACCCCTTCATTGGCAGTTTTGCCGAGTGGCTGCAGCAGAACATCACCGCCACCACCGAACAGATCGAGGGCTGGCTGGTCGGTGGCGCTCAACTGTTGATGAAGTCGCTGGCGGCTACGGGCGGCAACTTTGTGCTGAGCGCCTTGAGCACGGTCATCCATTTCTTCATCATGCTGTTCCTGCTGTTCTTTCTGCTGCGCGACGGCAGCCAAATGCTCGCCCGTGCCGTGCGCTTGGTACCGCTGGAGCCCCAACGCCGGACTGAGTTGCTCAAGCTGATTGGTAACACAACCTGCGCCGTGGTCTACGGCGAGATCATGACCGCTCTCGTCCAGGGTGGGCTGGTGGGCATCGGCTTCGCCATCGCGGGGCTGCCCTCGGCTGTCGTGTTCGGCGTGCTGGCGGCAGTTCTGGCGCTGCTGCCGGTGGGCGGCGCGGCCTTCGTATGGGCGCCGGCAGTTGTCTATTTGTTCGCCACTTCGCAATGGGGCTGGGCGATCTTCATGTTGATCTGGGGTACGGGCGTGTCGGTTTCCGACAACTTGCTGCGGCCGTTGCTGATTTCGATCCACGCGCCGGTGTCGATACTCGCCGTATTCGTCGGTGTCATCGGCGGCGTCTCGGCTTTTGGCATGGTCGGCGTAATCATCGGACCGGTGCTGCTGACCGTCATCGCCGCGCTGTTGGGCTTCCTCGACGAGACGCTGTCGCGCCAGCCCTGACACCAATTTTTAGCCGAGCTATCCTCAGCCGGCGTGGCTCTTAACCTACGCAAGAAAGCCGCCTGCCGAAGGTATGTGCGATAGCAGACAGACGATGGCATGCATTAACCCATAAGCTGAAAACAGGCTGAATTGAGTCGCCTGAACATACCAGCATTAACCCCCAAAGGAGAATGAAATGGCGAGTATCGGTTATCACGAGTCCATAGATGAACTGTCCGGCAAGACACGAGACATGCATAGAGCAATTGTTTCGCTGATGGAAGAGTTGGAAGCTGTGGATTGGTACAACCAACGTGCTGATGTAAGCAAGGATGCTGAACTCAAGGCAATCCTGGTGCACAACCGGGATGAGGAGAAAGAACACGCGGCCATGCTGCTGGAGTGGATACGGCGCAAGGACCCAACTTTTTCAGACAAACTGAAGGACGTCTTGTTTACCAAAAAATCGATTGCCCATCAGTGACCCCGCGCAGTCTGGCAAGTGCAGCGCAGAGGAGTTCATGCATGTTTGTTACTCCTCCGCTTGAGCAACACTATGCGCCAAGGGATTATCGTGGCCGGATTGCTGAATCTTACTTGCTTCGTTGGTGTCCGCTATCGAAATGTTTCCCTGTTGCCTGGAGTCGTAGAACATCAGATGCAACCCTATATTCACATAGCTCAACCAAATGTTTGGAGCGACCTGCCGTGTTTTGTCATCTCTTCTTATCCCCTGAGAAGGGGATGTTTCCATCGGCTTGGTAGCGCTTTTTCGCACTGGGCCGGCAGACCCAGGCGACGATAGCCAGGAAGACCAAGGGGATGCCCAGAAAAAGTCCGTATTCCGAAAGCATGCTGACGAATTGGTTCATATTGTTTTCCTATGGCTTTGCAAGTGGGATTGCTGCGCGATTATGGAAATGAGTAACGCAGAAACAGATGGCTGCCGCCGCGTCGCACGTCGACCAAGGTCCCCCATAGGGCGTTGCTCGGCACGAACGACTTTCCCATGACAAGGCTAAGCCGTCCGTCGCCGACGTCGCGTCCGGCTATCTGTGGCGCAAGCGTCAGAAACTGCTCGTCGATGAGGTGATCGGCGTAAAATTCGCCCAGCAATCGCGGCCCGCCTTCGACGAGGATCAGTTTGCCGGCGTTTACCGGAGCCGATGATCACCACGTCGGCAATGGCGCGCAACAGGCCCATCACCATGCGATCCTGGGCGCCGAATCCGCTGATGTCCCCACCGCTGGCGTGTCCCTCTGCAGTCAGTGAAACGACGCCGTCCAGCGTGGTCACGAAATTGCTGAAGACATGCGGGTGTGAGCGTGGCAGCGGCATGCGCAGACATCCATAGAGGCGTGCCAGCTTGGGAGGCAGGGGCAGCACTTTGCCGCGCTTGGTTTCGAATAGCGTCTTGAGGGCTGCGAGAACGGCAGAACCGGGTCGGGGCATGGTGTCAGTCGCCGTACACTTCACATCAACCGGTACTCGTGGGCAATCTTCATCGCCGAATTCTCTACCGCAGCGTAGCCTGCAGCGTGATTTCCGGAACGCTGGCAAGAGCTTTCGACAACGGGCAGTTGCGCTTCGCCGCGGCCGCTATTTCCTGGAACTGCGCTTCGTTGATGCCGGGCACCGTGGCTTGCATCGTCAGCGCGATGCGGTCGATCACGAAGCCTTCGCCCTGCTTGGACAAGCGCACGCTGGCCGTGGTGTCGACGTCGGTGGTTACCAGCCCGGCCTTGTCGCAGGCAAACGAAAATGCCATCGTGAAACACGCGGCGTGGGCTGCGCCCAGGATCTCCTCGGGGTTGGTGCCGCGCCGGTCGTCCTCGAAGCGGCTCGCAAAGCCGTACGGGTAGTGCTTCAGCGCACCGGTCTCGGTGCTTATCTTGCCCTGACCCTTCTTGCCTTGGCCTTCCCAATGCACGCTGGCGGTTTTTTCGATCATGGTGCGGCTCCTGTTCTGGTGGCTAACGCTACAACCTACATGCCAAAGTAGTGGCGCGAATCGGCGAGAAACTTCAAGATTGCATCGGATTTCATGTTTATCTCCGTCGTTGTGTGGATTGTCAGGATGCGTGTCTTTTCACCCACGCGACATAGTGATCCATCCAGTCCTGCAGGAATTTCTTGCTGTCCGTACCAATGTTGCCGGCTTCGTCAAACAACCCATCCTTCGCCTGGATGAATGCTTCGGGTTGCCCAAGCGTAGGCACATCCAGGTAAGTCAGGACATTGCGTAAATGCTGTTGCGCCATGGAGGTGCCGATGGCGCCGACCGAAACGCCCAACACACCGGCGGGTTTGCCTGCCCAAACACTTTGTCCATAAGGACGCGAGGCATGGTCGATGGCATTCTTGAGCACGCCAGGAATCGAACGGTTGTATTCGGCCGTAACGAACAGAAGACCTTGGGCAGCCGTAATTTCGGCCTTCAGCCGTTTGACGGACACAGCCTGGTTTGCATCGTCGTCCTGGTTGTAGGGCGGCAAATCGCCAATTTGCGCCTGCTTGAATGAAAATTCCGGCGGCGCCAATTTCACGATCGCGTTTGCCAACTTGCGGTTGAACGAATCTTTGCGAAGGCTGCCGACAACAACAGCAATCTCGTATTGGGTCATAAGGTTCTCCACTAAAAGCATCAGATTGAATTCGGATCACGGCCGGTTGCTTTTCGTTCGCCATATCCGTGATCGGTATGCTCCGCTTCGCCAAGCCAGCGCTCTGTGCGGTATCGAACAGATATCGCCAAAGCTCCGACTTATTATTCGAAATATTTCTCGGAGCATTCCCCATGATCCCAATTCATGTCGATGTCGCCATCATCGGTTCAGGCACCGCAGGCATGGGCGCCTACCGGGCTGCCCGAGCCCATACAGATTCCGTATTGCTGATCGAAGGGGGCGCCTACGGCACCACATGCGCACGTGTCGGCTGCATGCCGAGTAAATTGCTGATTGCCGCAGCCGAAGCCGCTCATCAGGCGCGTCATGCCGATCCATTCGGGGTGCATGTGGAAGGCGTAGCGGTCGATGGTGCGGCGGTGATGGTCAGGGTGAGGCGCGAGCGGGATCGTTTTGTCGGGTTCGTACTGGAATCTGTCGAATCCATTCCAAACAGCGACCGCTTAACGGCAAAGGTTGGTTTTCAGGATGCCAATACTTTGATGACAGAGCAGGGCCAGTCGATTCATGCCAAGCGCATCGTGATCGCCACGGGCAGCATCCCGATCCTGCCGCCAAATCTAAAAGGGCTGGGCAAGCGTTTGTTGACCAATGAAACCATTTTCGAATTGCCTACTTTACCGAAAAGCCTGGCAGTGTTTGGTCCAGGCGTGCTGGGGATGGAACTGGGGCAGGCGATGAGTCGCCTGGGCGTGAGTGTCAAGATGTTCGGCGTAGGAGGTGGTATTGCCGGCATTCGTGACCCGGCCATTCGCGACTACGCCAACCAGACCTACAATGAAGAGTTCTATCTGGATGCGACGGCTCAGGTGAGATCAGTCAGCGACTCCGCTAGCGGAGTCGAAGTTCATTACCTGCACCGGGACGGCACCTGGCACGCTGAACTGTTCGATTTTGTGCTGGCGGCGACTGGTCGTGCTCCCGATGTCGCCGGTCTTGCACTAAAAAACACCGGATTGCTACTGGACGAACGTGGCGCGCCGGTGTTCGACCGCTACACCCTGCAGTGTGGCAACAGTTCGATTTTTATTGCCGGCGACGCCAGCAACGAAATTCCCCTGCTGCACGAAGCTGCCGATCAGGGGCGCATTGCCGGGGAGAATGCCGGACGTTATCCTGATGTGCGATCCGGTTTGCGCCGCACGCCGCTGGCGGTGGTGTTCACCGATCCTCAAGTGGCATCGGTCGGTTTCAGTCTTGACCAGATTAACCGGCACTTCAAGGATCGCTTCGCCGTAGGACTCGTGTCCTTCGAGGACCAGGGCCGCAGTCGGGTCATGTTGCGCAACAAAGGAATTCTGAAAGTCTATGCAGAGCAAGGCAGCGGCTTGTTCCTGGGTGCGGAAATGTTCGGCCCCGCCGCCGAGCACATCGGACATCTGCTGGCCTGGGCGGCACAGAAACGCATGACGGTTTCCGAAATGCTGGAAATGCCTTTCTATCATCCGGTCATTGAAGAAGGGCTACGCACCGCACTACGGGATCTCAACCATAACCTGCACATCGGTTCTGGATTGATAGAACGGTGTATGGATTGCGGGCCAGGCGCTTGAATGCCGGATGGAGCAAAAGTGCCGAACGGCGCTGTGATGTTCCCGACAGCCGTCAGCCACCAGTGCGTCAACAAGCTTGAGATTCCGAAGTAGGGAATAGCGCTGTCGACGTCAATCGCGATTAAGGAGCAGCGACATGCCCGCATTATCACGAATCCATTGGCTGGCCGCCGCATTGCTTGGCTGCTCCGCGCTGACCGCTTTGGCTGCCGACGAGGACTTCTCCACGCTGACCAAGCGCCTGCAAGCGGAGAAGCCAAAGTTCTCAAAGCGCCAGCAGGCTTTGCTGGCGGAGCGCTACGACCTTGCCGATCGGCCTGCCAACGGAACAGTCATGTCGCGCGGCAAGCCGCTGCAAGACGGCGTGCGCGTCAGGTTACCCAAAGACATGACCTGGGACAAACTCGCTGCGTTGTCGCCGGAGGAAATCAAGGAAAAACAACTCTGGCCGGCCGGCTTTCTGCCCTTGCCACATCCTCACCACGAAGCAGGCGGCATGGTCTTCCCGCAGTTTCTGATTGAGGAAACCAGGCGGCAGACCGATCGGGATCTGACGCGCTTCGACCTCGACTTCGACCTTCCGGATCATTTTCTGCCCGAGTTCCCGGCACCGATCTATCTGACGACGCGGCCGGATCTGGGCGACGTTTCGCAAGGGAAACTGGTGACACTGGTCAACTTCAACGAATTGTTCAAGGACATCCTCAATCCCAAGCAACTTGAAGGATTGCGCTTGCTGGTCACGCCGTTTCCCCAGCAGCAGTTCAACGCCACCGAAGACCGCCGCAGCCTGAAGGCCCACCCAGGCGTTGCCTGCTTCGACTGTCACGCCAACGGGCATACCAACGCCTCCACGCACACGGTCGGCGACATCCGGCCCAACGAGCATCGCCATCGCATCGACACGCCATCGTTGCGGGGCGTGAATATTCAGCGCCTGTTCGGATCGCAACGGGCGATGAAAAACGTGGAGGACTTCACCGAGTTCGAGCAGCGCGGTGCCTATTTCGACGGCATTCCGGCCGATGCGACGCGCAAGGGCACCAATATCCTGGAGCGCGGCAGCCAGGTGCATTTCATGGCGGAATTCCAGGCGCTGCTCGACTTTCCGCCCGCGCCCAAGCTTAACCTTTTCGGCCAGCTCAATCCCGCCCAAGCCAGCGCGGGCGAGATGCGCGGCCAGGAAATCTTCTTCGGCAAAGGCCAGTGCGCGACCTGCCACACCCCGCCTTACTACACCGACAACCTGATGCACAACCTGAAAGTGGAGCGATTCTTCAAGGAGGTCACGATCAACGGCCGCAAGGCGTCGGCTGACGGCCCGATCAAGACTTTCCCGCTGCGCGGCATCAAGGACTCGCCGCCATATTTGCACGACGACCGCCTGCTGACCTTGGCGGACACGGTGGAGTTTTTCAACCTGGTGCTGGAATTGCAGTTGAATGAACAGGAGAAGCAGGACCTTGTGGCTTTCATGCGGGCCCTGTAACCCGCTATGCCGTCGCACCCGCCAGCAGCCCGGCGTTGCCGATGCGGGTGGTGCAGCCATAGGCGACAACCCGGAAGCCAAACGCTTCCAGGTCGCCCAGCAGCGAGCATGACGCCGGGGTTGGAGGTGTTGGTGCAGGAGGTGATGGCGGCGATCAGCACATCACCGTGGCCGATGTCGGCGGCGGTTGGCGCGGCGGCGGCCGACAGCGCGGTGGTACCGCGATCATGGGCGGCCATCTCCGTCTCGGCGCGCGCACTTTTGCCTTGTTGTCGATACCCCGTGGACTTCCCACGGGGTTCTTCATTTTACGGCACCAGAGTAAAGTTCTGCGTTGCATTCGCAGCGGAAATATCCTTGCTGACCGACTGGGTACGGTAGCCGGTCGCTGACGCTTCGATAGCGTATTGACCAGCCACGGCAGCTTGTGCAGCCAGCGCAATCGGCAGCGTTGGACTGTACAAGCCGAGCATCGGTGCGCCATTCGGCAGAGTCAGCGTATAAGTGCCGGATGCCGAGTCATCGGCGGCCACAAACTTCACCGTCACGGTCGGGGTGGTGCCGAAAGTCTGTTTCGCCGCGACATAGGCAATTTCGGTCGAACTTGTCGGGTTCAAGGTTCCCGTGCCACTGACGATGTGTGTCGACGATGCCGGCAAGGTGATCGGCGTGGCGGTGTTGCTCAGGACAACCACACTGGTGGTGCTTGCGACCGGCACTGCGGCAACAACTGCCGTGGCACGGCCGTTTGCCGTAAGAACGACATCGTAGTTGCCGGGAGCAAGACGGCTGAGGAAGAACTCGCCGGTCTGCGCGTTCGGCGCCGTGGATTGCGCTATCACCCCATTTTGTTGAGCCGCAACCATGATGCCACTGCCAAGCAACGCGGTATCGACAAAGCCGTTAATGCCGTTCAGCACAAAAGGGATTACCTTGATCACCGGTTTCAGCGCATAGGTTCCGTTGCCGTGCTTCACAATGGACTTGCAGGCGTCGAAGTCCAGTACCAGGTCGACGCGCTGCCCGGATGCCACGTCGAACTCGTTGACCAGCTTGATCCCGCTTTGCACGGCACTTGGGGTGACCAGCGCGGTCTCAACCCCGCCCGAGGGAACGACCGAGTTTGCGAAACCTGCTGCGGTGTTCGGGTCCAGCACCAGGCGAAGTTGGGTGTAATGCCCTGCCGCCAACGGCGCCTCGCCAAGGCGATCGAGTACACCGTTGGTCAGGCCGAGTAAATTGATTTTTCGCGCCGGGTTCAACGTAATATCGGTCCAGCCGGCATCGGTGTCGGAAGCGGAACTACTCTGGTGTGTCCGTACTTTGATAACAGTCACGTTCACCGCATCAAAGCCGCAGGCTGGCGCATCGGTCAAGGAAACGCCGAGCGTACCTGGTGCGGCTGGAGCGGCGTCACCGCCTCCACCGCCGCCGCATCCAGCCACAACCACCGCTACTAACGATGCCATCAACAACTTCAGCGAGTTGGACTTGAAATAATTAGCGAACTTATTCATTTTCATTTCCTATTAAAGTGGGCACGAAACGTATTGGTGGGAACTAAGGGTTGAGAACCGATGTGCATCACGCACGCAAGTTATGGCGAGCATCATCAGAACGCAAAGTGCGCCTTTAATCAGGGTTTATCTGTGCGTTGGCAAACATAGTGCATTGCGCGCATGTGCCGGGCGCCGGCCCGCGGTATAACTTTCACCGTCGCCCCGACTGCGGTTTCTCTCGCTGCGAACCGTCAGCTCGGCTAGTTATGGGCGCCACCGCACAGAATACATCTGATTTGATGCGTACTCTGTTCTTGATGGCGTACCTGGCACGTTTCGCCACTGCCATAAAGAATGGAGTTAAACCCGATGCTAGCCGCCAAGAACCTGTCCACTGAAAATCAACTGCTTGCCGCCATCCCGCGGCAGGCTTATCGGCGCATGCTGAAAGCCGTCTTCCCTGTCGAGTTGGTTTACGGCCAAGTGCTCTATGAGCCGAAAGATCCGATTCGGCATGTCTACTTCCCGATTGACTGCCTGGTTTCTCTGCTGACGGCAGTCGACGAGCATCGGACTCTGGAGGTTGGCATGGTCGGCAATGAAGGCATGGTTGGCATGCCAATGGCACTGGGGATTGGCGTTTCAGCCGTGCGCGCACTGGTGCAAGGCCATGGAACAGCAATGCGCATGACGTCGGCGCGCTTCCGCAGCGAATTCAAGAATAACCCGCCGTTGCGACAGGCGCTATTTCGCTATAACCATTTATTGATGGCACAGATTTCACAAACTGCCGCGTGCAACCGCTTTCATGGGATGGAAGCGCGGCTTGCGCGTTGGCTGCTCATGACCAGTGATCGCGTACGCGCGGACGAATTCCTGCTGACGCACGAATTTCTGGCGCACATGCTGGGAGTTACTCGAGTCGGCGTCACCAAAGCCGCAAGCATTTTGCATCGAAAGAACCTCATCGACTACCGGCGCGGCAGTATCAAAATACTGGACCGGAAGGGTCTGGAAGCGGCCGCCTGTACCTGTTACCGGATCGTCAAAGACCTGCAAGATAACGCGCAGAGATAGTGCTGGTAGCGTAATTTTGTGTCTGGCTGCATTGCCGCATATCCACTGCCGAGATTCTTAAACAGAAGCCAGTCCAATATGACAGACGATATGTGCTTTTGTTACATTGACATGCTCGCAGGCGACACTTATAAAGTCACGGCTTGGGCTGGCGTTGGCCATGGCGCGACAACTAGAAAAACCATCAATGAGGAGGAGTTGAAGTGGAATGGAAATATGAGCATTCAATAGGCATCCAGGAAATCGATGATCAGCACAGGAAACTGATCGAGATTATTGTAAGCATCGAGCGGGCCATAGTGAGCCATGTTGGCTGGAGGGACATTGTTTACGGTCTCGTCGATCTCAAGGTCTTCGCAAGAAGTCACTTCGAAATTGAGGAAGCGCTGATGCGGATGTACGGTTATAAGGAAGCCGCAAAGCACACGGAAGAGCATCAGTATTTCTTCACCCGGCTGGCCGAGATTGAATGCAAATCCATTGATAAATTGGCTGAGGGTGAACTGCTGAAATTTCTTCGCGATTGGTTGAAGAAGCACATTCTCGGTGAAGACCGGGGTTATGCGGATCATATTTTGGCTGGTGCTTCGATCGTGAAGACGAAAGTGCCGTCGCTGACTGTTGTGAAATCGGCTGGTTGATCGGGACGACATCTGCAAGTGAGATGATGCGACGCTCCGTTGCCAGCCCGCATATGGTCTATGATGTGGATGGTTTCCTGGCAAGGAGCAGGGCAATGGCCATCTTCCCAACACCGATATTTCCGTCGCGGTGCGCAGCATGAGCGCAAAGCGGACGGAACGCGATTCCTTCGGCCCCATCCAAGTGCCCGCCGAAAGACTCTGGGGTGCACAGACCCAGCGCTCGCTCGAACATTTCCACATTTCCAGCGAGCGCATGCCGGAGGAGATCGTCCTTGCTCTCGCGACAGTGAAGTCGGCCTGTGCCCGGGTCAACCGCGATCTTGGGCTGTTGGCCGAGGACAAGGCAGCGGCCATCGCCGCCGCTGCCGATGAAGTGCTGGCCGGCCGCCATGCCCAGGAGTTCCCGCTGTCCGTCTGGCAGACCGGTTCCGGCACGCAAAGCAACATGAACCTCAACGAGGTGCTGGCCAACCGCGCTTCGGAACTGCTCGGCGGCGAACGCGGCCAGAATCGCTGGGTGCATCCCAACGACGAGGTCAATCTCGGCCAGTCGTCGAACGACATTTTCCCGACCGCCATGCACCTGGCCGCTGTTTCAGGCATTGTCGGTGCGTTGCTGCCGACGTTGACCAGGCTGCGCGCGACGCTGTCGGTGAAGTCTGCCGCTTTTGCCGACATCGTCAAGATCGGCCGCACCCATTTACAGGACGCCACGCCGCTGACCTTGGGCCAGGAATTCTCGGGCTACGTCGCCCAGCTTGAACATGCCGAGGCGCTCATCCATGCCGCACTGGCTTCGCTTTACCCGCTTGCCGTCGGCGGCACCGCGGTCGGTACCGGCCTCAACACTCACCCGGAATTCGGCGCGCGTGTGGCAGCCGAACTGGCCCGTGGCAGCGGGCTGCCCTTCGTCAGCGCCGCCAACAAATTCGCTGCCCTGGCTGCCCACGATGGCCTTGTGGCCGCGCATGGCGCGCTGAAAACGCTGGCCGTGGCGCTGATGAAAATCGC
Organism: Sterolibacterium sp.; assembly: GCA_028713555.1. GTDB lineage: Bacteria > Pseudomonadota > Gammaproteobacteria > Burkholderiales > Rhodocyclaceae > JACRAR01. The sequence goes on from JAQTOA010000008.1 coordinate 50,790, forward strand.
CAACGATGTCCGCTGGCTGGCCTCGGGGCCGCGCTCGGGACTCGGCGAGATCAGTATTCCGGAAAACGAACCCGGCAGCTCGATCATGCCGGGCAAGGTCAATCCGACCCAATGCGAAGCATTGACCATGCTGTGCTGCCAGGTTATGGCCAACGATGTCGCCATTGGTATCGGCGGTGCTTCCGGCAATTTCGAACTGAATGTTTTCAAGCCGCTCATCGCCCACAACTTCCTGCAAAGCGTACGCCTGCTTGCCGACGGCATGAGCAGCTTCGAGGCCCATTGCGTGCGCGGCATCGAAGCCAACCGCGAGCGCATTGCCGAACTGCTGGAACGTTCGTTGATGCTGGTGACGGCGCTCGCGCCGCACATCGGCTATGACCGTGCCGCCGAGATCGCCAAACGCGCGCACCACGACGGCACCACGCTGCGCGAGGCGGCGCTGGCGCTGGGACATGTCACTGCAGAGGAGTTCGACCGCTGGGTGAAGCCCGACGCGATGGTTCGCCAAGGCAATAGCACCAGTTAAACGCCCTTGAGCAACTGTTCTTCGCTAAGCAAGTGAAGGATCGATGCCACTGTCGGTTCGGAAGTCGTCAAGGATTGTGGATCAGACCGGGTAGACGGCGCGCAGTTCCTTTACCGGCGGGATACTTCTACTCGTATTTGGCAGGGCAACGTCAGCGGCATGTTGCGATCGGAACATTGCCGCGCTCATGTAAAGTGCGGCTGCAATGTTGGCATAGGACGGGTCCGACGCAATGTTGGCCAATGTCTGGGCAGCATCATCCGCGAGAAAGTTGCTGGCCAAGTTGCTGGAGGCTGCGGCAGTACCGCTAACAGCTTCCATGGTAGCCGTGGTGGTCGGCACGCTGATTGGTCTGGTGGCCGCCGTTGCAGCGGGAATAGCTGGGGCGGCTGCAAGCACAAGGTCGGCGGACAGCAGATTGTTGAGTGCCTTTCCCGTGTTATCCGAAGCTACTCCCTGGAGAATATTCATGGCGTTGAAGACGCTTGCCGTAGTCGTGGTATCCAGCCCGGTGGCTGCCGAGTTGTAGTCGGTCCCGGTTCCCTGCAACAGGGTCTCGAACTGTCCGGCAGCGTTGTAGGTGAGGGGTACCGGCAACTTGGTGCCCAAGGTCAGTATCGTGCTGGGAATGGGAATCGAGGAATTCGCGCCCTGGGTCAAATAGGAAATTCGTCCCAGGTTGGGGAGGGCGCTGAAAGCGGCAATATTCGGCACGGTTTGGATTGCGGAGATCATGAGTTAATCCCGTAATGGGGATAGCTTATGATATTCCCGGCGTAATGGAGCCGTCTGTACGTTGCAGCGCTTAACTGGCTTTCGGCTTTTTCATCTCGGTAAAGCTTCTTGAGCGTATATCGTGTTTGCCGCTTTTCTTTACCTGATACATCAATTCGTCGGCCGCTTTGAGCATTGCCGGGAACTTGCGCTCAACTTCCCCAAACCAGGCTATGCCCAAACTGACTTTGACCGGCGGAAACTGTTTAAGCGCGCGACTCACTGCCACGGAAATCTTTTTCCCTGCCGCTACCGCCGCATCGTAGCCAATCTGCGGCAGCAGGATGGCAAATTCATCGCCGCCCAGGCGCGCCACCCGATCACTGGAGCGCAGGCCGCGGCGCAGCGCCTGAGCGGTCGCCCGCAGCGCCGCGTCACCGGCAGCATGGCCCTTGGTGTCGTTAAGTTGTTTGAAGTCGTCCAGGTCAAGGAAAATCACCGCCAGGGAATGTGCATAGCGCTTCGCGCGCTCGACTTCGGCAGCGCCAGCTTCGAGAAACGCGCGCCTGTTTTGCAACCCGGTCAGGGCATCCCGAGTCGCGTGTTGGTGTTCCCCTTCGAATTGCCGGCGAACCCGGGCGGTCAGGAGAGCCACCAGGATGTAGGTCATCAAGCGGGTGATGGCGTTTGTCCAGGGTATCCACTGGGTGCTGAATTGCCGTCCCGAAAGAATATCGGCCATGATCCACATCGCCGCCGCAAGAAAAGCCGCCAACAAGCCATCCCTTTTCCCGCCTATCCAGGCAATCGCCAGCACCGGCAGAATCGCCAAGGAGGCAAAAGTGAAATCCGCATCGGTTGCCGTCTGTAGCGCACCCAGCAGAAGGATTGCGCCGATGCAGATCAACCATGCGGCCCAGCGGCGCCAACCGGTCCAGAAGGTACTGAGAAGGAAACTATTCATTTGGACTCATGCAGCAGGATGAATTCTTTGCAGCGTGGCTTAATGTTCGACGCTTGTCTGGGCGGTAGCTCACATAGCACGCTTGCCGGACCCATTAACTATGGGCGCTAGCGTACAGACCGCAGCGAACTTCATGCCTATTCTTACCTACGGCGAGCGTTGGAAACCAAGTACGGCGCTCCCGTCCATCCTCAACCGTCATAACCAGGAGAACACCATGAATAAGGATCAAGCCAAAGGACGCATCGAAGAAGCAAAAGGTAAAGTGAAGGAAGTCGCCGGCAAGGTGATTGGCAATAAAGACTTGGAGCAAAAAGGAAAGGTTCAGAATCTCGGCGGCAAAGTCCAGGCCGGATATGGCGATTTGAAGGAAGACATCAAGCATATCTGAGCGAGTAATCGTGTCCTGCCCCTGTAACCGTGCCTGTCATTTGGCAGGAAGTCCGGTTGCAGGGTTCCATGAGCAAAACAAGGAGATTCCCAATGAGTATAGGAACGATTCTTTTAATCGTGCTGGTGCTGATGCTGTTGGGCGCGATCCCGACTTGGCCGCACAGCCGGCAATGGGGCTATTATCCCAGCGGCGGCATCGGCTTGGTGTTGCTGATCATCGTGGTATTGCTTCTGCTCGGCAGGATTTAGCACATCCTCCGACCAAGCGGATCACCGGGCGATCAAGTCCGGGAGCAGGCGGTCGAACTCTTTCTTGACCACCGCGTAGCATTCGCAGACCCGCTTTTCCAAACCCGCGCGATCGATCACGGTGATGTGGCCGCGGCGGTACTCGATCAAGCCGGCTTTGGCCACGTTGCCGGCGGCTTCCGTGACGCCCTCGCGGCGCACACCGAGCATGTTGGCGATCAACTCCTGCGTCATGACCAGTTCGTTGGTTGGCAGACGGTCGAGGCTCAGCAGCAGCCAGCGGCAGAACTGCTGGTCCAGGGAATGATGGCGGTTGCACACCGCCGTTTGCGCCATCTGGGTCAGCAAGGCCTGGGTGTAGCGCAGCAGCAGATGCTGCAATTCACCCGAGCGTTTGAATTCCTGTTTCAGCACCTGACCCGGCAACCGGTAGGTGTGTCCGGCGCTTTGCACGACGGCCCGGCTGGGCGTGGTTTCGCCACCCATGAAGAGGGAGACGCCGACGATGCCCTCGTTGCCGGCCACGGCAATTTCGGCCGATGAGCCATCCTCCATGACGTAGAGCATGGAGATGATCGAGTTGGTGGGGAAATAAACGTGGCGCATCTGCGTGCCGGATTCGTAAAGCGCATGCCCGAGCGGCAGCGGGACCAGTTCCAGATGAGGAAGCAGACGCGCATATTCCTCCGCTGGCAGGGCGGCAAGAAGATGGTTCTGGCGTGGGTCATGCGGGGAAGAAATAAGTTGTCTCCCAATCAGCAGGCATGAGCGAACAAGCTTATCTGGCAAAGAAGAAAGTATATATTATTCATTCCGGCCATGGGCGATAGCATATATGGCCGCAAGAAATGCGGATGTGTACGAAGCATCTACACCGGCAGGATTTCCTCGGGTTCCTCGCTCGGTGCCAATTGTTCGTCCGGCTCGCCGCGCTCATCCAGTGCGGCAAGCACCAGATCCGGATTCATCGACTGCTGCAGGGCGACCGCCTCGGGATCATGGCGATTTTTGACATTGGGCAAATCACGCCGCAATTCTTCCAGCAGGTCGATCAGCTTGGCGGCTTTCTGCTCGGTCAATAGCGTCACCTTGAGGTCCAGATGCGCCCGCTGCTCGGCAAGCTTGGCGAGCCGGTTCTGTTTGGTCAGCACAATAGTCGAAGTCAGCAATGCGCCCAGACCGATAATTCCCTGCAGCCAGAAAAACGGCGCCGGGTCGAATTCGGCCATGCCAAGCTGGCGAAAAGTGTCGTTGGCAAGCATCCAGATCGCGATAAAGAGCAGGATGATGCCAAGAAAAACCGGCTGCCCGATATACAGGCTGATGCGTTCGAGTATCCGCTGCGAGCGGCTGATCTTCTGATCCTCGCGCGTGTAGAACTCAAGCACCGCCTCGATGTTCTGGCTGATCTGGTCACGTTCGGATTCGCGCGGCGTCTCCCTGGCATCCGGATTGGATGTCGGTGGCATGGCAGGTCTGGATCCCATCTGAGCCTCTTGCATGATTCATAAATCCCGAGGATATGGACGTCGCTTTGAGTATGGAAGCGATTCCTCGGCCTGTATGTTTGCCAGCGCACAGAACGCATGCCGGATTATGGGGATGATGGCCGCAATCTTGGACAACATGCAGTACGCTTCACCAACACTCGTCTGGCGCATCGCGAGGTGGCGACGGGTTCTGATTGCTCGGTAGTGACTGTCAGTATCTCGCCGCTTTTGCAGGCAGTCGGAAAAAGAAGGCAAGGCGGAATGACGCAACAACTTAGGAAGCGGGAATGATCATGAAAAATACATTTACCAAGAAGCAAAGCAGCCTGGCCATATCGTGTGCCATGGCGCTGGTCGTGCTATCCGGCACAGCCAGGGCGGAAACTAACCCGGCGGACACCGGCTACCTTGATGACCAGCGTGGCACGGTAGTAAAGAGCGGCTTCGGGCTGTGCTGGCACAACGGTACCGGTCCCGCTCCATTGTCTCCGAACGAATGCGATTCGGGCGCCGCTCAGGCGCCGATCGCCAAACTCGCTGAGCCCGCGCAGAAACCGGTGCAATTGGCTGCAGTGACGCCAGTTGCCAAGCCGGCAGCCCAGCGCGTGACGCTGGATGCCGATACGCTGTTCGATTTCAACAAGGCGGTGCTGCGTCCTGCTGGACGAACGGCGCTGGATGATTTTGTCGTCAAGACCAGGGACATCAGCCCGGAAGTGATCATGGCTGTCGGGCATGCCGACCGTTTCGGCTCCGAGGGTTACAACCAGCAGCTTTCCGAACATCGTGCGGAAGCCGTCAAGGCCTATCTGATCGGCAAAGGCATCGCCGCGAATCGCCTGCAAACCGAAGGCAAGGGCGAGACCCAACCGGTCACCAAGGCCGGCGAATGCAACGGCGCCAAGAGCGCCAAGGTGATCGCCTGCCTGCAACCCGACCGTCGCGTCGACGTCGAAGTGGTGGGTACCCGGATCGCCATGTAAATATGAGGGTAGAGCCTGTTTGCATTCAGTTGGCGCGACGCGTATCCTGAATGCAAACAGGCTCTAGACATATGGCATGAACATCGAACTCACGCTCCACGAAACCCGCGTCATCGGCTGCCTGATCGAAAAGGAAATTACCACCCCCGAGCAATATCCGCTATCGCTCAATGCCCTTACCAACGCCTGCAACCAGAAGAGTAACCGCGACCCGGTGCTCGACCTCGACGAAGCCAGCGTCCAGCAGGTGGTCGATGCGCTGATCAAGAAATACTATGTTAACGAACACGGCGGTTTCGGCAGTCGCGTGCCAAAGTTCCAGCACCGTTTCTGCAACAGCAATTACGGCACCCTGAAATTCTCGCCGCAGGAACTCGGCATCGTCTGCGAACTTTTCCTGCGCGGCCCGCAAACGCCGGGAGAATTGCGCAGCCGTGCCAGCCGGCTGTGCCGGTTTAACGACGCGACCGAAGTCGAAGCGACGCTGAAGCAACTCGCCCAGCGCGAAGATGGCCCTTTCGTGGTGCGCCTGCCGCGCGAGCCGGGCAAGCGCGAAGCGCGCTACGCCCATTTGTTCAGCGGCGAAGTGACCGGCGCCGAAGCGCATGGGGCAGCGGTTGGTTGCGCCGATCCGGGCGACAAGGCGGAAACCGCAGGTAGCCGCCTAAGCCAGCTCGAACAACGGGTAAGCGATCTTGAAACCGAACTCGCGGCATTGAAGAGACTGGTCGAAGCAGGCCGTGAGCCATGAACAGGATTGCGCTGCTTCTATTTGCCCTGATTTGCACCGAAGCCGCTGCGGATGTTGATGGCGGCATCGCGGCGTATAAGCGCGGGGAGTTTGCCGCAGCTTTCGCGGAGTTTAGCGTCGCCGCCGGCAAGGACGATCCTTTTGCCCAGAATGTGCTGGGTACGATGTACGTCCAGGGGCGCGGCGTGAGGCAAGATTACAAGCTGGCGATGGATTGGTTTTACAAGGCGCAGATCCTGGGGTTTCCTGAAGCGATGGCGAATCTGGCGAAAATGTACGCACAAGGTTTAGGCGTGCCACAGAACAACGCGGCTGCTCTCCAGTACTATCGCGAAGCGGCGTTCGCCGGATTTCAGCCGGCGATATTGCGGATGGCGGAAATCTACGAAAAGGGCGAGTTGGGTGTAGCGCCCGATGCAACGCTGGCCCTTGCCTGGCGAGTCCGGCTGCGCGGAGGGCCGGTTGAGGCCAGCAAGGTGCGGGTGATGCCGGCCACGGCGGTGGCGACGGAAGACCAGTCTGGCGTGAGGAAGGCGCCGGCCGCCTCCTTGCCAAAGCCTGCGAGCAAGGATCAGGCAGTTCCCGCTCCTGTCGATAATGGTGCGCTATTTGAGAAGCAGGTATTCAAAAGGCTCGAGAATAATCGACCACGCGCGCGCAAGCTGTTTGTTGCATCGACCGACAACACGCCGTCGCTGGCCGGGTATCTCAAGGAACTGCGGACTCAACTGGGCAGCCTGCTGGCGCCTGCTTTCTCGGCCTCGAAGCCGGATGAAAGGATGATCGTCACATTGACCATCCCCAGGGATGGAACACTAACAGACATCGAATTGAGCCAAGGGTCGGGAAACCCGAAAACTGACCGAAGGGTTCTGTCATCATTGAAAAAGCTTACGCGCCTGCGGCCATTGCCAGCGGAAATTGAAGGTGGAGCAGATACGCTGGTAGTTAGTGTCGGGCTGCCAATCGAATAACTGGTAACGATGCAATACTGAAATACCCTGACCCAGAGTATCCAGAAGTGCTATCAGAACGCCCGACCTGAGCCAGTGGTCGCCTGACACGGGGCGCAGATGGCCACAGGGAAAACCATCCCTTTTCGCCACCAACAGCGCGATACGGCCATAGCCCAGGCCTTGATCGAGGCAAACAATCCCATGCCGGTAGTCGATCATGCGCGAGGTCAATACCTGTTTTCAGGTATCGGCAAATAAGGTAATCAGGGTATTTCCATCTTTTACTTTGCCGCCTATATTTCAATCTCTATAAATAGCCTGTTACTGTTTATAGCGGTCGTCGCATCGAGCCATGTCGGTGAAGTCGTTTGATTGTCGCTGAGAATTGGAAGAAAACTCATGCAACCATGTCACCCCCCCCCCCCGCATCACCCCCACCAGAACCATATTCTCGCTGCCCTGCCGACGCAGGAATATGTACGCCTGTTCCCGCATCTGGAACTGGTGCCGTTGCCACTCGGCCACGTGCTTCACGAGTCCGGCCGCAGGATGTCACACGTATATTTTCCCACCACCGCCATCGTCTCCCGGCTCTACGTCATGGAGGATGGAGCATCGGCCGAAATTGCCGTGGTCGGCAACGATGGCGTCGTCGGCGTCTCCATCTTCATGGGCGGTGAAACCACACCCAGCCGGGCCGTCGTGCAAAGCGGCGGTCACGCCTACCGGCTGCCGGGGCATCTGCTGAAGCGGGAATTCGAGCGCTCTGTTGAACTACAGCATCTGTTGTTGCGCTACAGTCAGGCATTGCTGACCCTGATGGCGCAGACGGCGGTGTGCAATCGCCATCATTCGCTGGATCAACAGCTCTGTCGCTGGCTGTTGCTGAGCTTCGACCGCTTGTCTTCCAACGAACTGATCATGACGCAGGAGCTGATCGCCAACATGCTCGGTGTGCGCCGCGAAGGCGTCACGGAGGCCGCCGGCAACTTGCACCGGGCTGGCTTGATCGAGTACCGCCGTGGCCACATCACCGTGCTTGACCGAGAGGGCATGGAGGCACGGGTTTGCGAGTGCTACGCGGTAGTCAGGAAGGAGTTCGATCGCCTGCTCCCGGAAAAGATCGTTCGGAAATCAGCTCACAACCGGATCGGCCACGATTTGATCGAACACGGCCATCCCAAAGAATCCTTCATCTAGCCGCAACAACTTCCCACGCCCCAACACAAGCTTGCAATCAGTGTGTTGGCGCAAAGCAGGCGATGCTCTTGCTTGCCTGGTATGTGCGTCAGCAGACAGACGGCGAAGCGCAATCACCATAATCTGGCGTCATCGGAGTCAATAGGGATGTACTGCCCGCACCGCGGCAATGCGCGCTTTTGGCGAAGAGAAGTGTTTGCCCGGCAAGGATGCCGATGCAGCGCTCCCAAGCTCACCACATAAAGGACAGATCATGAAATCAATACAGAAATTTGCACTCAGTGCAGTTACCGCAGCAATGCTGATCGGCTTGAGTGGTTGTTCCGGCATGACGGCACAGGAAAAGAACACCGCCATTGGCGCCGGTGTTGGCGCCATCGGAGGCTCCGTTCTTACGGGTGGCAGCACGGTCGGAACCGTCGGCGGCGCTGTTGTCGGCGGCGCCATCGGCCATGAAGTCAACAAATAATGATGAAACTCGGAAAAGCCATCGGTGCCGCCCTGGTCCTGAGTGTCTTGTTTGCGGTGCTCCCTGCCTGCCAGAAGCAGGAAGGCCCGGCAGAGCATGCCGGCAAGGAAGTCGACAAGGCGGTTGAGAAGGCCGGACAACAGATAGAAAAGGCCGGCGACAGAATCCAGGATGCGGCCAAGGGCGACAAAAAGTAAGCACTGCACGCAATTTATTACAGGAGAAATTCATGAATGCAATATTGAGAAATGCCTTGGCGGTGGCTGGAGTGGCGATCGCCACTCAAGCGGTGGCACAAGTTACGTTTTACGAACGTGAAGGCTTTGACGGCCAGTCTTTCACCACGGATAAACAGATCAATAACTTCGAGCGCTTTGGCTTCAATGATCGCGCTTCGTCGGTCATGGTTCAGAGCAACCGCTGGGAGGTTTGCGAGGATGTCAAGTTCAGAGGTCGCTGTGTCGTCCTGCGTCCGGGCAGGTATCCATCATTGGCCGCGATGGGCATGAATAACCGTATTTCGTCGATGCGGGGCGTGAGCAAGAACATGCGCATCGACGAGGATCGCTACGCGCCTGCACCGGTTGCTGAACGCGACTACAAGCGGCGCGATTATGAGAAGCTGTTCGAGGCGAACGTCACGTCAGTGCGCGCCGTAGTTGGGCCGCCCGAGCAGCGCTGCTGGATCGAGCATGAAAAAGTCGTTCAGGAACGCGGCAATGCCAACGTCCCCGGAGCGATTGCCGGCGCCTTGATTGGTGGCATCATCGGTCACCAGGTTGGTAGCGGGCGCGGTAACGATCTGGCCACGGTCGGCGGCGCTGTGGCGGGTGGTGCGTTAGGTTCCAATGTGGGCCGCGATGCTGGCGGACAGGTGTCTACCAAAGACGTCCAGCATTGCAAGAACGTACCCAGTCAGGCCAAACCAGAATTCTGGGATGTCACTTACAACTTCCGGGGTCAGGAGCATCGCGTGCAGTTGACCGCTCCTCCCGGATCCACAGTCACCGTCAACGAACGGGGCGAGCCACGGGAATAATCCAATATAGCGAACAGAGCAAGGCAGTCATTCGAACAGGTCGGAGGAAGTTTGGCTAATTGGCAACGCTTGATCGATAGTCGTAATCGTCCCGCCTGGGTGGTTTTTCTGTTCTGCCTTTCGCTGACTCTGGTCGCTTGGGACGGCCTGCGCAGGCAGGCCGTAAAAAGCGCCGAGCAGGAATTTGAATTGCATGTTCGCGATGTGATCGGTTCCGTCGAGGAACGGTTGCGCCAGCACGAGCAGATTCTGCTTGGCGCCGAGGGTTTGCTCGTCGCCAGCGAAGCGGTGACGCGTGCAGAATGGCGTACCTACGTCGAGCGCTTGCACCTCAAGGAAAACTATTCGGGAATCCAGGGGGTCGGTTTCGTCCAGATTATCCGGCCTGCCGATCTGCAAGCCCATATTGCCGCGATGCGCGCTGAAGGATTTCCTGACTATACGGTTTACCCGCCCGGCCAACGATCGCTCTACACCGCGACCATTTATCTGGAACCTTTTTCCGGACGCAATCTGGCGGCTTTCGGCTATGACATGATGTCCGAAGCCACTCGCGCCAAAGCTATGCGTATGGCGGCGGAAAGCGGCAAGACCACCATCTCCGGCAAAGTGAGACTGGTGCAGGAGACACACGGCAAGGAACAAGCCGGTTTTCTGATGTACGTACCGGTTTATCGCGAGCATCGGACGCCGGCAACGCCGGAAGAAGGCTGGAATGCCTTGCAGGGCTTCGTCTACAGCCCTTACCGTGTCGACGACCTGATGGCAGGCATTCTGGGCAAGCGGATACTCATGCTGGATTTCGTCATTTTTGACGGTGAAGGGGAAACGGACGGGGCACGCATGTTTGTATCGACGGATGAGCGAGCCGCCGGAGCGCGCACTGCCCCGGCGAAAATGAGCGCGTTGCGCACTATCCAGGCATACGGGCATAGGTGGACGGTGCGTCTGTATAGTCGCCCGGAATTCGAAGCGAGCTTTCAATCCCCGTTGAACGCAGTCATCCCGGCGCTGGGTGGAGGTATCAGTGTGCTGCTGTTTATCCTGGTGTCGTTCCTGATCTCCCGGCGCGAGCGGGCGGAAGAGATGGCGGAGCGGATGACCAAGGACATACGGGCTAACCAGGAAGAACTCCGCCAGAGCGAGATGCGTATCCACGCCATCGTCGATGGTGCGGATCATTTGATAATTTCCACCAATACCGAAGGTGTCATTCAGTTATTCAATCATGCGGCGGAGCGTGATCTTGGCTATAGCGCCGAGGAGGTCATTGGAAAATTTACTCCGGCGCAATTTCATGATCCCGAAGAAGTATCACGCCGTGCACAGGAATTGTCTGCCGCAGGCATGCACGTCGAGCCTGGTTTTGAGGTGTTCGTTGCGCGTGCCCGAAATGATGCGGGGGGCGATACCAGCGAATGGACATATATCCGCAAGAATGGCAGCCGTTTCCCGGTATTGCTGACGATTACGGCCTTGCGCGACGGGCTAGGCGAGATCAGCGCCTTTCTCGGGATTGCCACCGATATCACCGAGCGCAAAATAATCGAGCGCATGAAAACCGAATTCATTTCCACAGTCAGTCATGAGTTGCGCACGCCCCTGACTTCGATTCGTGGCGCGCTGGCGTTGCTTGCCGGTGGGGTAGTGGGGGTTTTGCCCGCGGCGGTCAAACCGCTGGTCGAGATTGCGCATAAGAACAGCGAAAGGTTGATTCTGCTGGTCAACGATCTTCTCGATATGGAGAAGATCGAGGCGGGCAAGATGGAAATCAAAGTCAGCCCGGTCAAACTCATGCCGTTGTTGAAACTGGCGCTGGATGGAAATCAAGCCTATGCCGAGCAGTACAAGGTTGGTTATGAGTTGGCGAGTGATCTGCCCGAGGCGACGGTCAGCGTTGATGCCAACCGAATGATGCAGGTATTTGCCAACCTGCTTTCGAATGCCGCCAAGTATTCTCCCGCAGGCGGCAAGGTGCTGGTTGCGGTTGAGCGTATTGGCCAATCTATCCGTGTGGCGGTGAAAGACAATGGCCCGGGCATTCCGGATGAATTCAAGAAACGAATTTTCCAGAAATTCGCCCAGGCCGATTCTTCCGATACCAGCAATAAGGGTGGGACCGGCCTGGGCCTTTCGATTACCAAGGCGCTCGTTGAACAGATGGACGGTCGCATCTGGTTCGATTCGCAACCCGATGTGCAGACGACGTTTTATGTTGAATTTCCCGAATGGGTGGAAAGGGAACTGCCTGAAATTGGACATTGCGTCGCTGGCGCAGCGCATCGAGTGCTGATATGCGAAGATAATCGTGATACCGCCAGCGTTTTGCGGATGATGCTGGAGCAGGCGGGTTATGCGGTGGATATCGCCTACGATGCGAAACAGGCCAAGCAATTGCTGGCTCAAGGCGGCTATGCGGCGATGACACTTGAGCTTGAATTGCCGGGCCAGAGCGGCATTTCGCTGATCCGTGAGTTGCACGAGCAGGAGACGAGCGCCAATCTGCCGATTCTGGTGGTTTCCGGCAAGGCGACTGAGAGCAGGCATGAGTTGAATGAAGGGGAAGCTTGTGTCATCGATTGGATCGATAAACCGGTCAATCAGGATCGCTTGCTGACTGTGCTCAATGGGATAGTGGGGAAAACCGGACGGGCGCGTGCCAAAGTGCTGCATGTTGAGGATGATCCGGATATTTTTCATGTGATGCATCAGGTTGCCAGTGGCGTGGCGGATATTGTTCAAGCTACAAACCTGGCTGAAGCCAGGAAAATGCTCGCCCAGAGCCGTTATGACCTGGTGATTCTCGATTTGAATTTGCCGGACGGTTCAGGCAAGGAATTGCTGCCGCTGCTGAAGAAAGCTTTGCCACCCATTCCGGTGCTGGTGTTCTCCGTATACGAAATTGGTTTGGAGGACGCAAAGCAGGTGGATGCGGCGCTGGTGAAGGCGCGCACCGATAATGCGGAGTTGCTGGCCACCATAAAACGATTGATCGGGATCGAATAACATGGCAAGCAAGCTGACGCGCATTTTGTATGTGGAGGACGAGCCGGATATCCAAACGGTGGCACAGCTCGCGCTGGAAACCCTAGGTGGTTTTACGGTGGAAATATGCAGTTCCGGCATCGAGGCCCTGCAGCGGGCACCGGGGTTTCAACCCCAGCTTATTTTGCTGGACGTGATGATGCCCGGCATGGATGGGCCGAGTATGCTCAAAATGCTGCGTGGGTTGCCTCAATTTGCCGGCACGCCGGTAATATTCATGACTGCCAAGGTTCAACCGGGTGAAGTCGCGGGCTACAAGGAGATCGGCGCGGTTGATGTCATCGCCAAGCCCTTTGACCCGATGACGCTATCAAGTCAGGTGCAGGCTATCTGGGAACGCTGCTATTCCTGATCCGGCGACCCGAAAACAAAACAACTAGTGGCTGTTCTCGTTCAGCTTGAGAACAGCCACTAGAAAGATTCAACTTTGGGTTTGGCTCGTCAATAATAAATCGGCTCGGCTTTGGCTTTTCGATACAAAACGTAGCCATGGTTGAACCAGCCTAAAATAAACCCAAGCACCAAGGTGAAGAAAATCAGCAACGAACTCGACATCGAGGCTTTCCAGATTAGAAAGTTAATCTCAACGACCGTGACATTCTGCGCAATAAAGATCACTGCCAGGCTTGAGAGAATCAGTATCAGGATAAGTTTCATATTCATTTTCCAAGCCTTTCAAACAGACTGCCAGGACTTCACTTGTAGTCAATAAATTTTGAATGGGCTTCAGACAGGCCCGTCTTGAGGTCTTCCCAGATTTTGTCGGCAGTTTTTTTGACCTGCTCCCATGCTTCGCCGCTGGCCTTTCCCAGCTCCTTCATTTTTTCGGACGCGGCGCGCTGTTTGGCGCGTAACTCTTGAAGTTCCTCGGCGCGCTTGACCCTCAGGTCGGCCCCCGCGTTTTCAGCCTTGGCTTCCAGCAAATCAATTTGGGCGCCCCATTCTTTCAGTTGTGCCGCCATTTTTTGTTTATAGGCTTCTTGTACTTCCATGGTCTGACTCCTTGGGTGATAGGCGAATGCTTATTTGAGCGGCTTTAGGGCCAGCCGGTTTTCAACGCCTTTGACACCCATCACCGCACTCGCCAGACCTTTGACCAAATCGCTGTTCTGCTGCGAATCGACCGATCCGCTTAAAGTCACCACGCCTTTTATGGTATCCACGCTGATTTGCAGCGACTTTAGGCCGGGCTCGGCAAATATGGCGGCTTTGATCTTGCCGGTGATCTCGGCATCGTCGATGGCCACCCCGGCTTTAGCGCTTTGCTCGCCGATTTTTATCTCGGCCTTGGCTGCCGCCTCGCCCACCCGTTTGCCGGCTTCATCAGCCGTCTGGTCGATCTTTTTACCTGCGGTTTCTGCAGGGCCCGGCTTGCCGCAGGCGCCAAGCCCAACCACCAGTAGCAGCGATATGCCGATCAACTTGAGATTCTTCAATACTTTCATTTTGGTTTCCTTGTTCAATTCCGCTACGATAATTATCGGGTAGTGCGTATGGCATCAACTTCGACATCGACGCGGCGATCCGGTTGCAGGCAGGCGATGAGTTTCTTGGTGGCCTTGGTGCCCTTGCAATCGCCGGGCTTGGTCACGGGATCCGATCCGTCTACACCTTTGGCCTCGATCTTGTCAGCCGGGATGCCCGCCGATTCGACCAGATAGACCTTGACGGCTGCGGCGCGGCGCTCCGACAGCTTCATGTTGTAGGCGTGCGAACCGATCCGGTCGGTGTGTCCGGTGACCGTGATGACCTGATAGTTGGTGCCCTTCAGATCGGCGGCAAATTTGTCGAGGTTCTGATTGCCCGCAGGCGACACGGTGGACTTGTCGAAACCGAACAGCGAATCGGCGGAGAAAGATACTTTCGTCTTTACCGGCGGCAGTGGCGCTGGCGCGGGTGGCGGTGTATCCATGACCACCGCCCGGGTCGCCGGGGCGGCGACAACCGGTGCAGGCTCTGCCTGCGCGGCGGGAGCCGGCGTCTTCGCGCCGAAGCGGTAGATCAAGCCCAGCGAGACCAGATCGATGTCGCCTTTTCTGCCGACGGCATCGTTGATCCGATAACGTTCTGCTTCGAGCCGCATGGCCAGGGATTCGGTGAAGGCATACTGCATCCCCATGCCGACCTTGAGGTTCGTTTCGCGCTTGTTCGGGCTGGGATTGAGCGGATTGACCAACCCAGTGCCGACGAAGGTGTCTCTGGTTTGCGCGTAGTTCAAACCAATCCGGCCGAGCACGGAAAACTTCTCGGTGATGGGCAGTGTGCCGACCAGGTCGAGATTCAGGCCCCTGAGCTTGATGTTGCCGGTCAGCGTTCCCGGCGGAAGCGTGGTTGCAGTAAAGCCGAACCTGCCGAGATCAAAGTAGCCGGCTTCAAGAGCGATATTCCTGTTGAACTGGTAGCCGCCAAACAGCTTATAGCCGGTGTCGCGATTGTCGTCGCTGATCGATGTCGTGGCAAAACCGTTGCCGAGCAGGCCGCTGGTGATCCGCGCGTCGTCGATTTTGGCTTTCGACTGGCCGACGTTGATGCCGGTGTACCAGCCGCTATCGTCCGCCACTGCATATGGACTGGCGATGACCGCCAAGGCCACCAGCCCCAGCGTCCCTGAGACCTTAAGAAATTTGGTTCTTGCTGATTTGGCTTTTGCTGATTTCATGTTGTTCTCCAGATGGATTTAATAAGATCGAGTAATACAAGGTCGGCAGAAATGATTCTGCCGACCTTGGGTTTAGCCTTACGGGGCAGGCACGTTAACCGTATTGGTGTCCAAAGCAATCGTGCCGGCACCGATCGCTCCGGCCAATATCCGGCCGTTTATCGTGGCGCCAGTCACACCAGTGGCACTTACGCCCGCCACTATGGTTCCATGGAAGATCGTGCCCACGCCGATAGTTGCACTCGCAGTAGGAACCCAGAACACGTTCTTGGCCTGGGCGCCGTTTGCCAGCGTCACATTGGCGCTTGTGGTCAGCGAGGAACCGATCTGGAAGACCCAGACGGCATTTGCGTTGCCGCCTGCATCGAGAACCAGCGGGGTCGAAACCAGCATCGTGCTACCCGATGTATAAGTGCCCGGGGCGATACCTAATGGATATAAGGCACCCAGGTCAGCACCCGCAGAAATGGTTGTTCCCGGTGGCAAACCCTTGGCGAAGTTATACGCGACCAACAAGTCGGCTTTGGCTTGCGCGGACACAGTGTCATTCACATGTATCGTGCCATTCACTACTCCCGGCGGGAATCCGGTCATTGAAGTACCCGGGTTCAACGAAACATCCCCATTGACAGTGGAGAAACTGGTGTTGGTGATGGCGGAGGTTGACATGATTCCGAACGTGCTGGCCGAACCAAGTGGTACTGCGCCTGGTGCGAGCCCCGAACCTGCCAAAGCTGTAGTAAAGGTCCATGGGTTCGGTACAAGTCCAGCTACTAATGCATTGCCTGCCAGGTCTTTGGCGCCAGTTGTCACCGTAGCGGTATATTTCGTGTTGTTTGTGAGCTTGATTGAAGGGGTAAAGGTCGCAATATGGCTCAGTGGATCATAGGCAACTGTCCCTACCAAGATTGGGCCTAACGGGGGACCGCTTGCTTGTACCGTAAAGGTTGCTGTGCTGATCGTTAGCGCATCCATCGCTTTGCTGAACGTTGCGTTGACAGCGCTGTTAATCGACACTCCTGTAGCAAGATTGGCGGGATTCTCAAGAATCACGGTAGGCGCAATGACGTCGACGGCTGCCCCGGTCGTAAAGTTCCAGGTAAACGGGCTGGCCATGGTATTGCCGGCGACATCCTTGACACCGGTGGTGATCGTGGCCGTACAGACGGTACTGGCGGGAAGAGCGCTCGCTGGTGTCAAGGTCGCTAAGTTGCCGTTTACCGCATAGCCTACGATGCCCGTAATGGCGGTGCCGGCAGGGCAGGCCAGATTAACGGTAGCAGCGGTGATGGTCAACGGATCCATCGGCTCACTGAAGTTGGCGGTGACGAGCGTATTGCGCGCCACACCGATGGCATTCGCCAACGGAACCGTCGAACTCACGGTGGGTTTGGTGGTGTCGGGCGCCACTCCGGTCGTAAAGGTCCAGGTAAACGGACTGACCATGGCATTGCCGGCCACATCCTTGACGCCGGTGGTGATTGTGGCCGTACAGATGGTGCTGGCAGGAAGAGCGCTCGCTGGTGTCAAGGTCGCCACGTTGCCTATTGACGCATAGCCCACGATGCCGGTGATGGCCGTGCCGGCAGGACAGGCCAGATTAACGCTGGCGGTTGTGATGGTGAGCGGGTCCATCGGCTCACTGAAGCTGGCGGTGATGCGTGAATTGAGTGCTACACCGGTGGCATTCGCCAGAGGAACCGTCGAACTGACGGTGGGGGGCGTAATGTCGGAAGCTGCTCCGGTTGTAAAGTTCCATGTGTAATTCGTCGCCATGGCATTGCCGCCGACGTCCTTGACGCCGGTGGTGATCGTGGCCGTACAGATGGTGCTGGCGGGTAAATTGGCCGGTGGCGTAAAGGTTGCTATGTTGCCGTTCACCGCATAGCCCACGGTGCCCGTAATGGCGGTGCCGGCAGGACAGGCCAATTTAACATTGGTGGTGGTGATGGTGAGTGGGTCCATCGGCTCACTGAAGCTGGCGGTAACGAGCGAATTGAGCGCCACACCACTGGCATTCGCCAGGGGAACCGTCGAACTGACGGTGGGGGGAGTAATGTCTGGAGCTGCTCCGGTCGTAAAGTTCCATGTGTAATTCGCCGCCATGGCATTGCCGCCGACGTCCTTGACGCCGGTGGTGATCGTGGCCGTACAGATGGTGCTGGCGGGTAAATTGGCCGGTGGCGTAAAGGTTGCTATGTTGCCGTTCACCGCATAGCCCACGGTGCCCGTGATGGCGGTGCCGGCAGGGCAGGCCAACTTAACATTAGCGGCGGTGATGGTGAGCGGATCCATCGGCTCACTGAAGCTGGCGGTAACAAGCGAATTAAGCGCCACACCGCTGGCATTTGCCAGGGGAACCGTCGAACTGACGGTGGGGGGAGTAATGTCGGGAGCCGCACCGGTCGTAAAGACCCATACAAAGTTACTAGCCAGAGAAGTGCCAGCGGTGTCCTTGGCCGCGGTGGTCACCGTGGCAGTACAAACAGTACTAGCTGGAAGATTGGTTGCCGCCGGAAGTGTCAGCGTTGCCACATTGCCTGCAGCTAGGTAGCTAACCGTTCCAGTGACGGGTGTTCCTGCAGGACACGCCAGCGTAAAGCTTGCAGTAGTGAGCGTGGCGGAATCCATTGTCTTACTGAAAGCGGCAGTGATGATTTTTGTATTGGTTGGCACGCCAATGGCATTGGTAAGCGGGGCTACCGCGGTCACTGTGGGCGCAAGCCCGGCAACGCCGCCACCGCCCAAAATTGGATCTCGCCCGCCGTCGCCGCCGCCTCCGCATCCTGCAGCCAAGGCGCTTAACAGCAATGCCATGAACCATGTCAGGAATCCTGAATACCTCTCGTATTTGCTCTTCATTTGTCTCACCTCTTGATCTGATTCAGAAAACCATCGATCCAATTGGATGCGAATGGCCCTTGGTCGTTGCACACACTGACGTTCAGCGCAATTATTTTTGCGCGGAACTCCACGATCCTGAGTATTGCCCTCCGTCGCAAGAGAGTCTGTGCGGTGACGTACATAACATTACCTCGTGCTGGAGACTTCGACATCCACGCGGCGATCCAGCTGCAGGCAGGCGATGAATTTCTTGGTTGCTTTCTTGCCATGGCATTCGCTGGGTTTGGTCACGGGATCCAATCTAAATACTCCTTTGGCCGCAATCTTCGGGATGCCGTCGGATTCGACCAGATAGACCTTGATGGCCGCGGCACGGCGCTCTGACAGCTCCATGTTTTTCTCCATATGGATTTGAAAACATCTTGATCAAGTATAAAAGGTCGGCAGAGACTCTCTGCCGACCTTAGGTTTATTGCTTCAAGCCTTATGGGATGGAGATGATGTTGTTTGCCAACAGATTCACCGCTACACCCGACAACGCACGGCCGGAAACTCCGTTTAGGGCATTCATGTTTGCGCCATCTTCGAATGTAATCGCTCCCGCCTTAGACATGATGGTACCCTTGAATGTGGTTGGGGCAGCGAGGTCAGTAGCACCTACTGGCACCCAGTACACGGTGGTATTGGCGTCAGTCGCGCCGCCAGCAAATCCCACAACTGTACCGGTTGCCGCGTTAAGAGTGGTGAGAACACGGATGATGTATTCACCTGGCCCATTCAAGGTAAAGCTCCCAGAGACGATGAGCGAACCACCGACGCAATATACGCCTGGCACGACCGTGGTGTTGTTCAAAGTCGTATTTCCAACGTAGCTTGTATCACACGTACGGAGGTTGGCAGCATCAACAGCAGCCTTCATATCGTTTACCGCGCTCGCTATCGTAGGATCGGTCGTGGCATAGACGTATCCGGGGGCGAGAGGAGGCGCGACATTCATGGTATATGAGCCGACATCACCCTTGACAATGGTAGTACCCGCAACCGTATTGGTGAGAATGGTTCCGGACAGCACGGCAAAGTGAGCTGCGGTTCTGAGAAAGCCTGCTGGTGGTGGTGTTGGCCCTGGAGCCAATGCCGTAGTAAAGGTCGAGGGGTTCGGCACAAGGCCGCTTGCCAATGCATTGCCCGCTAGGTCCTTGGCACCGGTTGAGATTAAAACTGTATACATGGTGCCGAATTCGAGATTGCTTTGTGGCGTAAATGTTGCAGTCTTGTTTAACATATCGTAGACGACCGTACCAGTAGCCGGGCTTATGCCCCCGGACAAGGTAAAGTGTGCTGTGTTAATCGTTAAGGGGTCCATCGCCTCACTGAAGGTTACCTTGATCGCTTTGTAGATAGATACATTTATGTCAAATGCAACGGGATCAACGGAGGTCACGGTGGGTGCGGTGGTATCTGGAATTGCACCGGTAGTCCAGTTCCATACATAGTCACTTGCCATCGGATTGCCTGCCAGGTCCTTAACGCCGCTGGCCCCGCCTTTGATGGTAGCGGTATAGCCAGTACTGTAGGCGAGATTGTCCAGCGGGATGAATGTCGCGTTCAAGCCGGCGTAGCCAAGTGTTCCCGCTACCGCAGCGCTGGTTGCTGTATTCTTCAGCGTGAAATTCGCGTTGGTGATCGTCAAGGGATCCATTCCCTCGCTGAAGGTGGCGCCAGCTTTGGTGTTGACGGCGACGTTGGTCGCGCCATTGGCGTTGATCGTTCCGACTACCGTGGGTGCGGTAGTATCAGGCGCTGCACCGGTGGTCAAGTTCCACACGAAGTCACTGGTCATCGGATTGCCGGCCAGATCCTTGACGCCGCTGCCCCCGCCTTTGACGGTAACAGTGTAGTTGGTACTGAAGGCAAGAGTGCTCGTTGGGATGAATACCGCGCTCACGCCGGAGTAGCTGACTATGCCTGCTACCGCAGCGCTGGTTGCCGTATTCTTCAACGTGATATTTACGTTGGTGATCGTCAAGGGGTCCATCGCCTCGCTGAAAGTGGTGCCGACGCTGGTGTTGATGGCGACGTTGGTCGCGCTGTTGGCGGGGATGGTTCCAGTGACAGTGGGGGGAGTGGTATCGGGAGCTGCAGCCGTGGTCCAGCTAATGACGAAGTCACTGGCCAGTGGATTGCCTGCAAGATCCTTGGCGCCATTGACCCCGCCTTTGACGGTGACGGTATAGTTGGTACTGCTGGCGAGATTGCTGGTCGGGATGAATACCGCATTAACGCCGGAGTAGCTCACTACACCTGCTATCGCAGTGCCGGTCGCCGTATTCTTCAACGTGTAAGTCAGGTTACTGATCGTCAATGGATCCATCGCCTCGCTGAACGTGGCACCAGCCTTAGTGTTGATGGCTACGTTGGTCTGGCCGTTGGTTTGGATTGTCCCTGTTACCGTGGGTGGGGTGGTGTCGAGAGTCGCACCGGTGGTCCAGCTCCATACATAGTCACTGGCCAGTGCATTGCCAGCCAAGTCCTTGGCCCCGGTGGTAATCGTGGCGGTATAGGTGGTGTTGGCGGCAAGATTGCTTGCTGGTGTAAACGCCGCACTGACGCCAATGTAGGTCACCGTGCCGGAAATGGCCGTGGTCCCTTGCTTAAGGATAAATGTGTTCGTGGTGATCGTTGCGGGGTCCATCAACTCGCTGAACGTTGCGCCAGCCTTGGTGTTGGATGCCACACCGGTGGCATTCGTCAGTGGCGCCGTTAAAGTCACTGTGGGTGCGGTGGTATCAGGTGCTAAACCAGTTGTAAAAGTCCATACAAAGTTACTGGCCAGCGGAATGCCAGCAGCGCTCTTGGCTCCGGAGGTCACCGTGACAGTACACACGGTGCTGGGTGGAAGACTGGTTGCCGCAGGAAGAGTCAGCGTTGCCACATTGCCTGCTGCCAAGTAGGTCACCGTTCCGGTGACGGGCGTTCCAGATGGGCATGCCAGCGTAAAGCTGGTTGTGGTAAGCGTGGTGGAATCCATCGCCCCGCTGAAGACGGCAGCGAATATTTTGGTATTGATTGGCACACCGGTGGCGCTTGGCAGAGGAGCTACAGTAGTCACTGTGGGCGTAAGTCCAGCAGCGCCGCCTCCGCCCACGATTGGATCCCCGCCGCCTCCGCCTCCGCATCCTACTGCCAAGGCGCTTAGCAGCAATGCCATGAACCATGTCAGGAATCCTGAATATCCTTCGTATTTGTTTTTCATTTGCTTCACCTCTTCTATCTGATCCAGAAAACCATCGATCCAATTGAATGCGAATCGCCCTTGGTCGCTGCACACGCTGACGTTCTGCACAATTGCTCTTGCGCGGAACTCCACAGTCCTAAGTATTCCCCTCCACTGCAAGAGCGTCTGTGCGGTGACGTACATAAGCGGGAGGATGGTTTCCTCGCCATCAAACAGAGGGTTAGGACGAACGATGCCTACTGAAACAGACTCTCAAGGAAACTTCCATGCGTACGCTGGCGCACAGACTGTATGTGTGGCCAGGAACAAGATGCGCAGCAGAGGAACAACCTGAGGAGTTTGAGATGAACTGGGATATCGTTGAAGGCAACTGGAAGCAATTCAAGGGTACGCTGAAGGTGCAGTGGGGCAACTACACCGACAACCACTTCGACGTGAGAGCTGGCAAGCGCCTTCATTTGGCGGGACAGATTCAGGCAGACTCCGGCGTCACCAGGGACGAAGCCGAGCAGCAGATGCGGCGCTTTGCAAAGTGCAACAAGGACTATCGTCGGAAAAGCGCCACCTGATTCGGCCGCAGCGGCGCGGAGCGGGACCAAGCCGCCACCGCGGAGAGCCAAACCGGGGTCCGTCGTCAGGAGGCACCGCAAAGAAGCGGCGTGGCGAACTGATCGACCTCCTGCATTCCTGTGAACCAGATCCCAAGGCAGGACAATGATCGCCGAATCCGCAATTCTTAACGCCAACATCCTGATTGCCGATGATCTGGCATCCAATGTCAGCCTGCTTGAGCGCATCCTGAGGACCGCTGGATATACCTCCATCGCGTCGACCACCAATCCGTTGGAGGTCTGCGCGCTGCAGCGGAGAAACCGTTATGAACTGATCCTGCTCGATATCGAGATGCCCGGCATGGATGGATTCCAGGTCATGGAACGCATGAAGGAAATCAAAACGGACCACTTCCCCCCGGTGCTCGTCATCACCGCCGAGCCGAACCACAAGCTGCGCGCGCTGCAATGCGGCGCGAAAGACTTCATCAGCAAGCCGTTCGAACTTGTTGAGGTGGTGACTCGCGTCCATAACATGCTGGAAGCGCATTTGTTGGAAAAGGAAATCGCCGACCACAAGGAAGACAATCCGGCACTTTCCAACGTCATTCAGCAGAACATTCGCAAGATCATCCAGGTCCGAATGAAGGCCGTCCGCGAACAAAGTTTGCAGGACCGCATCGCCAATGCCATGACCTCTTTTTCGGGCAGCATGACCTTCTTTTATGTGCATATCGCCTGGTTTGGCGGCTGGATTCTGCTAAATACCGGCCATCTCGGCATCCCTTCCTTCGACCCATTCCCCTATGGGCTCCTGACGATGGTGGTGTCGCTGGAAGCGATTTTCCTGGCTACATTCGTACTCATGAGCCAGAACCTCTTTGCCAAGGAAGCCGCGCGGCTGACCGACCTGGGTTTGCAGACCGGTCTGCTTACCGAACGTGAATTGACCCGGGTGCTGCAAATGCTCCATGCCATCCAAAACAAAATCGGCATCACCAACAATGAGGATAGCGACCGTGCAGACGCTGACCTTGAAATGGAAACCAGGCTCGAAGACGTGCTGTCTGAAACCGAGCGTCTGCAACGACGCGAGCAGAGGGGCCCGCGCCAGAACCGAAAGTTGAAATAGCGGTTCTCTTAAAGGCGCACTATGTGCGCCACCGTACCGACCGCACCGGTTGTTGCGACTTATGCTGCCTTCAAGGTTTCGACATGGCTTGCGGGGGGTTGCGCTCCGCCAGGATCGGTTCTCTGTACAGAATACCCCGCAGGCAGCGTTGTCCGAAACCGAATCAAGCAATCCCGTTTTACTCACATTTGGAGAATCAACCATGAAACAACTTAGCAAATATCTTTCCGCACTTTTCGTCGCCATTGCACTGGTGTCCGTCGTGGGTTGTGCGTCCACCTCGACGCATGAGGGAACCGGCCAGTACGTCGATGACAGCGTAATTACCACCAAGGTTAAGGCAGCCATCTTCAACGAACCTACCTTGAAATCGGCCGAGATCAATGTGGAGACTTTCAAGGGCGTGGTCCAATTGAGCGGTTTTGTGAGTTCCCGCGAGGCCGAAAGCAAAGCCGTCGAGGTGGCACGCAACGTCAATGGCGTGACGTCTGTCAGGAATGACATGCGGCTCAAGTAAGCAATAACCGAGTGCGGGCCACTGCTGGACTTTAATGTCCGGGAGTGGCTACGCGGGAACCCCCTTATTCAGTAATACCCCTGCTGTATCCTCCAGGCAGATTAGGCTGAGCGCTTCCGAATGACAGCAATTGCGACTCTTGAATCTGAAGCTTCGGCAGATATTCAATCCCCTGCGGAGCTAGAGTCGGTAGTGTCGCTGGTCACAATCCCGGTGAAAGAGGCTGCTCATGGCATGGCGCCGATCATCCTCGCTACGGTTGCCGTGGTGTTCGCATTGAAGTGGGCGCAGAGTTTCTTCATCTCCCTGTTGCTTGGTGTACTCTTTGCCTACACACTGAATCGCCTCGTCGTGTGGCTGGAACGGATCAAGATCCCGCGCGTGGTGGGTACCAGCATGGTGATGTTGGCTGTGGTATCCACGCTGTCCCTGGGAACCTACTTACTACGCGGCCAGATGCAAACCATACTCGACCAGTTGCCTGAAGCGGCGAGCAAGTTGTCGGCCGGTCTCGCCAGCCTGAGCGAGGGCCAGTTCAGTACCATGCAGAAGGTGCAAAGCGCGGCGAACCAGATCGAGAAAGCGACCAGCCAGGCGACAGGCATGCCGGCGCGGCCCAAACAGCCGGCGACGCACGTCGTCATCGATGCACCCGGCTTCAAGCTCGGCAACTTTCTTTGGGTGGGTTCGATGGGTGCCGCAGGTTTTATCGGTCAGGCAGCCATGGTGCTGTTCCTGACTTTCTTCCTGCTGCTCTCGGGCGACACCTTCAAGAGAAAGCTGGTGCGGGTTACGGGGCCCTCGTTGTCGAACAAGAAGATCACCGTACACATTCTCGATGACATCAATGCTTCCATCCAGCGCTACATGTTCATGTTACTGTCGACCAACGTGCTGGTGGGACTGCTGACCTGGATCGCGCTGCGCTGGATCGGCCTGGAGAACGCCGGCGCCTGGGCGGTGGCCGCCGGGCTGTTCCACGTCATCCCGTACTTCGGTCCGGCTGTCACCGCCGCCGCGATTGGCATGGCGGCCTTCATGCAGTTTGAACTGTTGTCGACGGCGCTGCTGGTGGCTGGAGTTTCGCTGGCGATCGCCACGCTGGTCGGAACCTTCGTCACCACCTGGATGACGGGCAGGATCGCCAAAATGAACAAGGCTGCGGTGTTCATCGCGCTGCTGTTCTGGGCATGGCTGTGGGGCATCTGGGGCATGCTGCTGAGCATTCCGATCACGGTCATCGTGAAAGTGGTGGCTCAGCATGTCGAGCAACTCGAATCGGTAGCCGAATTGCTGGGGGAATAGGGGCGGTTCTCAGTCGGTGCGCTGTGTAGCGTTGAAATGTTATTTCAAGGAAAGACCCCAAATTGAATTCCGGCACAAAGCTCGGCGGGTACTGGCAGCAGTTGAAGACGCTGCATAAGGGCAGCGTCTTGAATCGCATTCGCCCGGACGAAGAGCCTCCGTTGCGCTCGGAGTTGTTCAGCGCCGATCAGATGGCGCAGCATGGCAAGGCGCTTGCGGCGTCACACCAGTTGGCGCCGGGGCGTGCGCCGGACCAGCTTCTGGTGCGATTGGCAGCCAACGAAAACGTCCTGGTCGGCGTGTGCAAGCAGCTCACGGCAGCAGTCACGGCCAAACGCCGTATCACGCCGGCAGGGGAATGGCTGCTCGACAACTTCTATCTGATCGAAGAACAGATCCGCACGGCCAAGAGACATCTGCCCAAGGGGTACAGCCGGGAGCTGCCGCGCCTGGAGGACGGGCCGGCAGACAATCGTCCGCGCGTGTATGACATCGCGCTGGAGATCGTAGCGCATGGCGATGGCCATGTGGATACCAAAAGACTCAGCCGCTTCGTAACAGCTTACCAGAGCGTCACAACCCTCAAGCTTGGGGAGTTGTGGGCGATTCCGATCATGTTGCGACTGGCCGTCATCGAGAATCTCCGTCGCGTTGGCGTGCAAATTTCCGTCGGCTTTGCCGAGAGAAACTTGGCCGGTACCTGGGCGGATCGGATGATGGAGACCGCCGCGCAGGACCCGAAGAGTCTGATTTTGGTGATCGCTGACATGGCGCGCTCAAATCCGCCGATGGTTGGCGCATTCGTCGCGGAACTCGCTCGCCGCTTGCAGGGAAGAGGCCCCACCTTGGCCTTGCCGCTGACCTGGATCGAGCAGCGACTCTCCGAATCAGGCCTGACGATCGAGCAGTTGGTGCAGGCTGAGATTCAGCAGCAAGCCGCCGATCAGGTCTCCATCAGTAATAGCATCGGCAGCCTGCGGATTCTGGGCGCGATGGACTGGCGCGAATTCGTCGAGAGCATGAGCGTCGTCGAACAGACATTGAAAGAGGATCCAGGCGGCGTTTACGGCCGGATGGATTTTGCCACCCGCGATCGTTACCGTCATGCCACGGAGAGGATCGCCAAGCACAGCCATCACTCCGAGGAAGCGGTGGCGCGCAAGGCGGTCGAGCTGGCGAGCGCCGGAGCGGCACGCGATAGCGGCAGCGGAACCGATCATCGTGTCGGGCACGTCGGTTTCTACCTCATCGGCAGGGGCATAGCGGAACTCGAGATGGCGGTAAAATCGCGCCTTTCCGGCAGCGAAGTCTTGCGCAGAGCAGCGGGTCGCTTCCCGTTGCTCCTGTATCTGGGCAGCATCACGCTGATCACGGCGATCATCAGCGCCAGCCTGCTGGCACGGGAGCTGGCCGACGGGATGTTCGCCGGTGTGTGGTATTGGGCGGTGATTCCGGTCGGCTTCATCGCGTTGCTGGCCGCCAGCCAGTTGGCTATGGCGCTGGTAAATTGGCTGGCAACCCTGCTGGTGGAGCCACATCCGCTCGCCAGGCTGGACTTCTCAACAGGAATCCCGAAGCAATCGCGCACCCTGGTGGTGGTCCCAACCATGCTCACCAGCGCTGCCAGCATCGAGGAGCTGGTCGAGGCGATGGAAGTCAGGTTTCTGGCAAATCGCGATGCCTGCCTGCACTTCGGCCTATTGACCGATTTTTGCGACGCGCACCATGAAGCACTGGCCGCGGACGCCTCACTGCTGCAACTGGCCCGAACCAGGATAGATGAACTGAACAAGAAATACGCCAGTGACGAGATTTTCTTCCTGTTCCATCGCCCGCGGCAATGGAACTCGCAGGAACGGCTCTGGATGGGATACGAGCGCAAGCGCGGCAAGCTGGCTGACCTGAACGCCCTGCTGCGCGGCAAACCTTGTGGCCAGCGTGATGGCGCCAAACTTAGCGCCACCGATGGTTTTTCGCTGGTCGTCGGCAATACCGCGGTTCTGTCCGGCGTGAAGTACGTCATCACCCTGGACACGGATACGCAATTGCCGCGCGATGCCGCTCGACAATTTGTCGGCGCCATGGCGCACCCGTTGAATCGTCCCCACTACGACCCAGCGCAGCGGCGTGTCACCGAAGGCTATGGCATCCTGCAACCGTGCGTGGCGGTCAGCCTGCCGGGGACCGCCAGTTCGCGTTACGCGCGCCTGTATGGTGGGGAGCCGGGCATCGACCCCTACACGCGCGTCGTCTCGAATGTCTATCAGGATGTGTTCGGCGAAGGGTCGTTTATCGGCAAAGGGATCTACGACGTCGATGCGTTCGAGCAAGCCCTTGCTGGACGCTTCCCCGAGAACCACATCCTCAGTCACGATCTGATCGAGGGGTGCTACGCGCGCGCCGGGCTGTTGAGCGATGTGCAGCTGTACGAGGACTACCCGGCCAGCTACCGCGCCGACGTAAACCGCCGCTACCGCTGGATGCGCGGCGATTGGCAGCTGGCTGGCTGGCTGCTGCGGCGCGTCCCCAGCGGAGGCAAGCAGCCTCAAGCGAATCCGCTTTCGGCGTTGTCGCAATGGAAACTGATCGACAATCTGCGGCGCAGTCTGGTCCCCGCGGCGCTGATGCTGCTGTTGTTGCTGGGGTGGACGCTCCTGTCGCCGGCTTGGTTGTGGACCTGGTCGGTCATTGGCATCCTGCTGATTCCCTCCTTGTGCGCCGCACTCCTCGATCTGTTGCGCAAATCGGAAGAGGTGCTGCTGAGGCAGCACCTCGCGGCAGTTGCTGAATCGGCTGCGCGGCGCTTCATGCAGGTGGCGTTCGAGCTCGCCTGTCTCCCTTACGAGGCGTTCTTCAGTCTGGATGCCGTTGTGCGCACGGCTTGGCGGATGCTGGTGACACGCAGACGACTGCTCGAATGGAATCCATCCAGCGAGGTCGATCGCGAGTCCGCCAAGCGTGGCCGCAGCGACTTTGGCGAACTCAGCGCATCTTTCCGGACGATCTGGATCGCCCCCGCCATTGCCATTGCGGCGGCAATCCATTTGGCGATCGCTGCACCAGCGGCGCTGGTGGTAGCGGGGCCGATTTTGCTGCTGTGGTTCGCCTCCCCCGCCATCGCCTGGTGGATCAGTCGTCCGCTGGCTCGCCGCAAAGCAACGCTGACGGCCGCTCAGAGCCTCTTTTTGCGCGCGCTTTCGCGGCGGACCTGGGCGTTCTTCGATAATTTCGTCGGTGCGGAGGACCATTGGTTACCCCCCGACAACTATCAGGAGTATCGCGTTACCGCAGTTGCGCATCGCACCTCGCCGACCAACATCGGGCTGGCGCTGCTGGCCAATCTGTCCGCCTACGATTTTGGCTACATCCCGGCCGGACAACTCATCGAGCGCACCGCAAATACCTTGCGCACGATGGACGGCTTGGAGCGGCACCGGGGGCACTTCTACAACTGGTATGACACGCTGTCGCTGCAGCCATTGTCGCCGCGTTACATCTCGACGGTGGACAGCGGCAACCTCGCCGGCCAATTGCTGACCTTGCGTGCCGGGTTGCTCGCGTTGGCCGATGACAGGATACTGCCGGCGCGGCTGTTCGACGGCCTGAGCGACACACTGAGGATCTGCGCTGAAGTGGTGGAAGCTGCCGACACAACTGACCAGGTGGCGACAAATTCGCTGGCTGATTATTGCAAGGAACTGGAGTTCGCAACCGCTGCCACGTCAGGTACGTTCGCTGCAACACACGCTTGCCTGGAACGTCTGGCAATCGGCGCGGCAGAGCTCGTCACCAAGGTTGCCGGCAGCCTGACCGTCAACCGCGAGGTTGTTGCGGAGAGCGAGGCAAACAGCTGGGCACAGGCATTTTCCGGGCAATGCCGCGCATGGCTGTCCGAGCTGAGTTTTCTGACGCCGGCATTATTTCTGCCGGCGGCAAGTAACCGGCCCGGGACTCATTTTACCAACCCGTCTGGCACGGCCGGTATTCCAACCCTGCGTGAACTGGCCAGCTTGGGCAGCGTTCATGCCCGCGACAGAATAGCCACCATCGACAAGCTGGCGCAGCAATGCTTTGACTTTTCGCACATGGAGTATGACTTCCTGTTCGACAAGGCGCGGCATTTGCTGAGCATCGGTTACAACGTCGATGAGAGCCGGCTGGACTCGGGTTACTACGACCTGCTGGCTTCCGAAGCGCGCTTGTGCTGTTTTGTGGCTATTGCCCAGGGACAACTGCCGCAGGAAAGTTGGTTCACCCTCGGGCGCCTGCTCACCAGTACCGGTGGAGAACCGGTACTGCTGTCGTGGAGCGGTTCGATGTTCGAGTACCTGATGCCGCTGTTGGTGATGCCGACCTATGACCACACGCTGCTCGACCAGACCTGCAAGGCGGCGGTGGCCAGACAGATCGAGTATGGCAGGCAGCGCGGCGTCCCATGGGGGATGTCGGAGTCCGGCTATAACACGGTCGACGTGCATCTCAATTACCAGTACCGTGCTTTTGGCGTGCCGGGCCTGGGTCTCAAGCGCGGATTGGCCGATGATCTGGTCATCGCGCCCTATGCCTCGGCGCTGGCGCTGATGGTGGTGCCAGAGGAAGCCTGCCTGAATTTGCAGCGACTCGCGGCCGAGGGATTTGTCGGCAGGTTCGGCTTCTTCGAAGCGATTGACTACACGCCGGCACGGCAGCGGCGTGGGCAATCGAGCACAGTGGTGCGTTCCTTCATGGCCCATCACCAGGGCATGAGCCTGCTCGCCTTGGCCTACTTGGTACTGGAGCGTCCGATGCAGCGGCGCTTCGAATCGGACCGGATGTTTCAGGCGGTCATGCTGCTGCTCCAGGAGAGAATCCCCAAGGCCACGGCATTGTTTCCGCACACCGCGCAGCTTTCCGAGGTGCACTCGGCGTCAGTCGCCGCGGAGTTGCCGATTCGGGTGTTCAACAGCCCCGACACGCCGATTGCGGAGGTGCAGTTGCTGTCGAACGGCCGCTACCACGTGATGATCACCAATGCCGGCGGTGGCTATAGCCGCTGGAAAGACCTCGCCGTCACGCGCTGGCGCGAAGACGGCACTTGCGACAACTGGGGCACGTTCTGTTACGTCCGCGAGGTGAACAGTGTGACCAGCGGGGCGAGTGGCGAGTGCTGGTCGACCGCCTACCAGCCGACGCTCAAACGCGCGGAGAGCTACGAAGCGATTTTCTCCGAGGGACGTGCCGAGTTTCGTCGCCGCGACTCAGTTGGCGGCGTCTCTGGCGATGGGAATTTCGAGACGTATACCGAGATTGTCGTATCGCCGGAGGATGATATCGAGCTGCGCCGGGTGCGCATCACCAATCGATCGCGACAACCCAGAGAGATCGAGGTCACCAGTTATGCCGAAGTGGTGCTCGCACCGGCGGCCGCGGACGCACTGCATCCGGCCTTCAGCAATCTGTTCGTGCAGACCGAGATCCTGCGGGAACAACGCGCGATCCTGTGCACGCGCCGGCCCCGCTCCGTCGGCGAGCAGGCGCCATGGATGCTTCACCTGATGGCGGTGCATGGCGCGGACATCGCCGAAGTATCCTACGAGACAGATCGGCTGCGCTTTATCGGTCGGTCGAGAAGTACCGTAGCGCCCCTGGCAATGAGTGACTCAACCACCCTCTCGGGAAGCGAAGGTTCAGTGCTGGATCCGATCGTCGCCATCCGCTATTTGCTAACGCTGGCTCCGGAACAGACGGCAACCATCGATATGGTGTCGGGTGTAAGCGAAACCCGCGACCTGGCCTTGAGCCTGATCGACAAATACCAGGATCGGCATCTCGCGGACCGCGTCTTCGATTTGGCGGGAACCCACAGTCAGGTGCTGCTGCGGCAGCTCAATGCCAGCGAGGCCGATGCGCAACTGTATGCTCGGCTGGCCAGCGCCGTCATTTACGCCAACGCCGGGCTGCGTGCCGACCCTGCCGTACTCATCAAGAATCGCCGAGGGCAATCCGGGCTATGGGGTTATTCCATCTCCGGGGATCTGCCGATCGTCCTGCTACAGATCGGCGACGCTGCCAATATCGATCTGGTGCGTCAGCTAGTGCAGGCCCATGCTTACTGGCGCCTGAAAGGTCTGGCGGTGGATCTGGTGATCTGGAACGAAGACCACGCCGGTTACCGGCAACAATTGCAGGACCAGATCATGGGGCTGATCGCCTCGGGCATCGAGGCCAGCGTCATCGATCGGCCGGGCGGCATTTTCGTACGGCCTGCCGAGCAGATCTCCGGAGAGGACCGCATCCTGTTTCAGTCAGTGGCGCGCGCCATCATCACCGATGGCCGGGGAACGCTGGCGGAACAGCTCGATCAGCGTGGCCCAGTGGAGCCGCGTGCACCGCGTCTCACACCGAGCCGCCGGCACCGTCCCGATAGCTCATCTGACACCAATCCCAAGGTTGCCGGCCGCGATCTGATTCTGTTCAACGGGCTGGGCGGATTCACCCGCGACGGGCGCGAATACGTCATTGCGCTGGCGCCCGGTCAAGTGACGCCGGCGCCGTGGGTGAACGTTCTGGCCAATCCCTACTTTGGCACGGTCGTCTCCGAAAACGGCGTTGGCTACACCTGGAGCGAAAACGCGCACGAATTCCGTCTCACGCCCTGGCACAACGACCCGGTCAGCGACGCGAGCGGCGAAGCGCTTTACCTTCGCGACGAGGAGACCGGCCATGTCTGGTCCCCCACGCCCTTGCCCACCCGCGCAGCAATGCCCTACCTCATCCGGCACGGATTCGGTTACAGCGTCTTCGAGACCCGGTCGGCAGGCATCTGCACGGAACTTTGGATTTACGTGGCCGTAGACGCCGCCGTCAAGTTTTCGGTATTGAAAGTGCGCAACGAATCGGGCCGACCGCGCAGGCTCTCGGCGACCGGTTATGTCGAGTGGGTACTGGGAGATCTGCGTGCGAA
Source organism: Sterolibacterium sp. (assembly GCA_028713555.1). Lineage (GTDB taxonomy): Bacteria > Pseudomonadota > Gammaproteobacteria > Burkholderiales > Rhodocyclaceae > JACRAR01. The sequence continues at coordinate 82,758 of JAQTOA010000008.1, forward strand.
GTCGGCCATGCATGTGAGCACCGAAATCTCTCCCAAGAGCGGCGCGCTCTATGCGCGTAACCCGTACAACAAGGCCTTCGCCGATAGGGTGGCCTTCTTCGATGTGGACGACCCGACGCGCAGACTGAGCGGCGATCGCACGGAATTTCTCGGCCGCAATGGCACGCAGCACAATCCGGCTGCCCTGAAGCGGACGCGCCTTTCCGGCAAGGTCGGCGCCGGCCTGGATCCCTGTGGCGCGATCCAGGTGCGTTTCGAACTGGCCGACGGGCAGGAGCGCGAGATCGTCTTCCGGCTCGGTGTCGGCCGCAACACCGATGACGCCGGCCAGCTGGTGCAGCGCTTCCGTGGCACCCTGGCGGCGCGCGGTGCGCTTGAAGCCGTGTGGCAGCACTGGAACCACACGCTTGGCGCGGTGCAGGTAGAAACACCCGATCAATCGCTGAATGTGCTGACCAATGGCTGGCTGGTGTACCAGACCCTGGCATGCCGGGTCTGGGCGCGCAGCGGCTACTATCAATCGGGCGGTGCGTTTGGCTTCCGCGACCAGTTGCAGGACGTGATGGCGCTGATTCACGCCAGGCCCGAACTGGTGCGCGAGCATCTGCTGCTGTGCGCGAGCCGCCAGTTCCAGGAAGGCGATGTCCAGCACTGGTGGCATCCGCCGACGGGGCGTGGCGTGCGTACGCATTGTTCGGACGACTACCTGTGGCTGCCGCTGGCGGTATGCCGCTATGTCACGAGCAGCGGCGACCGCCGGATACTGGATGAGACTGCGCATTTCCTCGAAGGCCGCCCGATCAACCCGGAGGACGATTCCTACTACGATCTGCCCAGCCGTTCCAGCGAGGCAGCCAGCCTGTATGAGCACTGCGTACGAGCCATCCGGCACGGACTGCAATTCGGCGCGCACGGCCTGCCGCTGATCGGCTCCGGTGACTGGAACGACGGCATGAACCTGGTGGGAATGCAGGGCAAGGGCGAGAGCGTCTGGCTGGGTTTCTTCCTGTGCGAAGTGCTGCGGCAATTCGCCGAACTGGCGCGAGCACAAGGTGACACTACCTTCACTGACCTTTGCCAGGCGGAGGAACTCCGGCTGCGCCAGAACATCGAGCAGCACGGCTGGGACGGCGAGTGGTACCGCCGCGCCTACTTCGACGATGGCACGCCGCTCGGTTCGGTCAGCAACGCGGAATGCCGCATCGATTCGATTGCGCAAAGCTGGTCGGTGCTGTCCGGGGCAGGCAATGCTGAACGTTCGCGCAGGGCTATGCAAGCGGTGGACGAGCATCTGGTGTGCCGTGACGCTGCGCTTGTTCAACTTCTGGATCCGCCTTTCGACAACAAGGCGAACCTGGATCCCGGCTACATCCGTGGCTACGTGCCGGGGGTAAGGGAGAACGGGGGGCAATACACCCATGCGGCGATCTGGGCGGCGATGGCCTTTGCCGCCTTGGGCGAGCGCGAGCGCGCCTGGGAGTTGCTGACGATGATCAACCCGGTAAATCATGCGCTGTCAGCGGAGGGAATCGCAACCTACAAAGTGGAGCCCTACGTCGTCGCAGCCGACGTCTATGCGCTCGTCCCGCATACCGGGCGTGGCGGATGGAGCTGGTACACCGGCTCGGCCGGCTGGATGTATCGGCTCATCCTGGAATCGCTGCTGGGCATCACGCTCGCAGGGGACAAGCTGCACCTTGCTCCCCGCCTGCCAGCGGACTGGCAGGCGTTCAAGATCCACTACCGTTATCGGGAGACGGTGTTCCACATCGCCGTTTCGCAAACGCGCGTCAGCGCGGGCGATGCAGGCGGAGTGACGAGCGTGACGGTTGATGGCGTCGAACAACATGATCAGACGATCCCCCTTGTGGATGATCATCAGGAGCATGTGGTCGCGGTAATACTGCAAGCGGAATAAAGAACCTTTCGAATAGTAGTTACCGTATGTGTGATAGCGCACTGAGCAAGGCGGCACAACTTGCTATGGTTCAAGAGTCTGCTTCATCTCGAAAGCAAGGTGCCGCAGTGCTAAAGGTTGCGCAAGGAACATCTGCCTGAAAGGAGTCCCCATGGATGGGCTCGTTTACGCCGAAAAAGCTACGATACTGGTTGTCGATGACACGCCGGATAACCTGGCCCTGTTGAGCAGCCTGCTCAAGGACAGCTACGAGGTGAAAATTGCCGATTGCGGCGAGAAGGCGCTGAAGATCGCGGCGTCAGAATCACCGCCGGACCTGATCCTGCTCGACGTCATGATGCCCGGTATGGATGGCTACGCGGTCTGTCAGCGACTCAAGCGCGACCCCAAGACGATGAACATCCCGGTGATTTTCATCACCGCAAAAACCGGAATTGAGGACGAAAGGAAAGGGCTTGAACTCGGCGCGGTCGATTACATCACCAAGCCGATCTTCGCGCCGATCGTCATGTCGTGCGTGCGAAACCAGCTTGAGCTCAAGCGCTCCCGTGACTGCCAAGCGAACCAGAATCTCTCTCTGGAAACGGCATTAGCCCGACGCCGGAAAGAAAAACAGCGGATCAAAATTCAGCTCCGTCAATCCGAGAAGCATACGGCCGACCCCGCTGCTGGCACTGCCGAGGGCATCACCGAGGTCCGACGCCAAGAGGCTTTGCTTAAAACCGGGGCCTTGCAGAACGCAATTTTCAACAGCGCCAATTTCTCCAGTATTGCGACAGATGCCAAGGGTGTGATTCAGATTTTCAACGTCGGCGCGGAACGCATGCTGGGCTACACGGCGGCCGAGGTGATGAACAAAGTCACGCCGGCCGACATCTCCGATCCGCAAGAAGTGATTGCACGCGCCAAGTCTTTGAGCGTCGAACTCGACACGCCGATTGCGCCGGGCTTCGAGGCCTTGGTATTCAAGGCCTCGCGCGGTATCGAGGACATCTACGAGCTGACCTACATCCGCAAGGACGGCAGCCGCTTTCCGGCGGTGGTGTCGGTTACGGCATTGCGCGATGAGCAGGACGTCATCATCGGCTACCTGCTCATCGGCACCGACAACACCGCGCGCAAGCAGGCCGAAGAGGCGCTGCTCAAGGCGGGCGCTTTGCAGAGTGCGATTTTCAACAGCGCCAATTTTTCGAGTATCGCCACCGATGCCAAGGGCGTCATCCAGATTTTCAACGTCGGCGCGGAACGCATGCTGGGTTACACGGCGGCTGAGGTGATGAACAAGATCACGCCGGCCGACATTTCCGATCCGCAGGAAGTGATCGCGCGCGCCAAGGTTTTGAGCGCCGAGCTTGGAACAAAGATTGCGCCGGGCTTCGAGGCCTTGGTGTTCAAGGCCTCGCGCGGCATCGAGGACATCTACGAGCTGACCTACATTCGCAAGGACGGCGGCCGCGTTCCGGCCGTCGTGTCGGTCACGGCGCTGCGCGACGCCAATGACGCCATCATCGGTTACCTGTTGATCGGTACAGACAATACGGCGCGCAAGCAGATCGAAGCGGAGCAGAAGCAGCTTGGGCAGCGCTTGCGCGACCATCAGTTCTATACGCGCTCCCTGTTCGAATCCAACATCGACGCGCTGATGACCACCGATCCGTCCGGTATCATCACCGACATCAACAAGCAGATGGAAGTGCTCACGGATTGCACGCGCGACGAATTGATCGGCGCACCGTTCAAGAATTATTTCACCGACCCGGAGCGGGCCGAAGCGGGAATCATGCAGGTGTTGAGCGACAGGAGGATTACCGACTACGAACTTACTGCGCGTACCAGGGACGGTAAGGAAACAAGGGTGTCCTTCAACGCCACCACCTACTATGATCGGGACAGGAAGCTACAGGGCGTGTTTGCCGCCGCGCGTGACGTCACGGAACGCCAACGCCTGGATCAGGTTCTGCAGGAAAAGAACGTCGAACTGGAGGGCGCCAAGGCCATAGCGGAAAAAGCCAACCTCGCCAAATCGGATTTCCTCTCCAACATGAGTCACGAGATCCGCACCCCGATGAACGCCATCATCGGCATGTCCCACCTGGCACTGAATACCGCGCTGACGCCCCAGCAGCGCGATTACATCAAGAAGATCCAAAGCTCCGGCCGCCATCTGCTCGGCATCATCAACGATATTCTCGACTTCTCCAAGATCGAGGCGGACAAGCTGACTGTCGAGCAGACCGAGTTCGATCTGGAGAGGGTGCTCGACAATGTCGCCGGTCTGATCGCCGAGAAGGCCTCGGCCAAAGGGCTGGAACTGGTCTTCAACGTAGACAAGAACCTGCCGACCAAGCTCATCGGCGATTCATTGCGGCTGGGGCAGATACTTATCAATTATTGCAACAATGCCGTCAAGTTCACCGAGCGGGGCGAGATTGTTATCACTTTCCAGCTCAAGGAGCAGACTGACAAGGATGTACTGATCCATTGCGCCGTCCGCGATACAGGGATTGGCCTGACGGAAGACCAGATTGGGCGGCTGTTCCGGAGATTTTCTCAGGCCGATACCTCAACCACCCGCGAATTCGGCGGCACCGGCCTCGGTCTGGTGATTTCCAAGAAACTCGCCGAGCTGATGGGTGGCGAAGTGGGCGTCATCAGCGAACCCGGCAAGGGCAGCACTTTTTGGTTCACGGCACGTCTGGGCAAGGGCGTCGGCCAGCAACGCAGGCTAGTACTCTCGAGCGACCTGCAGGGTAAGCGCGTGCTGGTGGTGGACGACAATGAGAACGCCCGCCTGGTACTTGGCGATATGCTCGGCGGCATGAGCTTCAAGGTTGATCATGCCGAGTCGGGCAAGGCGGCCATCGAAAGTGTGGCGCATGCCGAGGCGCAGGGCATGCCATTCGAGATCGTCTTCCTAGACTGGCAAATGCCGGACATGGATGGCAACGAGACGGCCAGGCGGTTAATGGAGCTTCCCCTCAGCCGCAGGCCGCATATGGTGATGGTCACTGCTTATGGCCGCGAGGAAGTCATCAAGGGCGCGGAGGACGCTGGAATTGAGAATGTGCTGATCAAGCCGGTTAGTACATCGGTGCTGTTTGACAGCGTGGTGCGCATTCTGGGCGGTGTCATCGATGGTGCGCGAACCGCCGAGGATGCACCGACCGACACTTTCAATCGTCTCGCCACCATTCAGGGTGCTCGTGTTCTGCTGGTGGAGGATAACGATCTTAACCAGCAAGTGGCAACCGAACTGTTATGCGATGCCGGCTTCGTCGTCGATCTGGCCGAGAACGGTCAGATCGCTTTGGACAAGCTCAGGGCTACGGATTACGACATCGTGCTGATGGACATGCAGATGCCGGTGATGGACGGCGTGACGGCGACCCGCGAGCTCCGCAAGGAGGCTCGCTTCAAGGATCTTCCGGTGGTGGCGATGACCGCCAACGCCATGCAAGGCGATCGAGTCAAATGCATCGAAGCGGGCATGAACGACCATGTTCCCAAACCGATCGAACCCGAAGACTTGTGGAAAGTGATGCTGAAATGGATTAAGCCGCTGCAGGTTTCAACAATGGCATCCACTGGGTCCAGGTTGAAAGCGCAGGCGGCGCAAAATGAAGATCTGGGATTCGAGATCGATGGATTGGATACCAACAATGGCTTGCGCCGCGTACTCGGCAAGAAGTCGCTCTACTTCTCGATGTTGCGCAAGTTCGTCGCCGGACAGAAACTTGTACTAACGCAAATCCTCGCGGCAATTCAGGGTAACGACTGGGCTACCGCGCAGTTGCTGGCGCATACGCTCAAGGGTGTTTCTGCCAACATCGGCGCCACCGGTTTGCCGGAACAGGCGGCAAGGCTCGAAGCGGCGATCAAGGAAGGTCCCTCTGGCAAGGACGTCCATGATCGGCTTGAGGCGTTGAAATTGCCGCTCGAAACACTCATCGCCCAACTTGAACAGAAACTACCGGAGTTAGTGAGCAAGTCGGTTGTTACAGTCGCCCCGGAACACCTCCAGGCAGTCTGTGACAGACTGGAGGCTCTGCTGGTCAAAGACAACGCAGCAGCATGGGACGTGCTGGATGCGAATGCAGATCTGCTTCACTCGGCCTTTCCCGATCATTATCACCAGATTGACGATGCCATCCGGTCATTCGATTTCGAGGCGGCCCTCAAAGCGCTTAGGGTTGCCACTGGAATATCTACCTGAAAGCATTCCCAATGGACGGACTCGATTTCACCCAAAAGGCCACGATATTGGTGGTCGACGATACGCCGGATAACCTGGCGCTGATGAACAACCTGCTCAAGGACAACTACACGGTAAAAATTGCCAACGGGGGCGAGAAAGCACTGAAGATTGCGATGTCTGATATGCCGCCGGATCTGATCCTGCTCGACATCATGATGCCCGGCATGGACGGCTACGAGGTATGCCGGCGGCTCAAGCAATCCCCCGCCACCATGACCATCCCGGTGATCTTCCTGACGGCCAAGCATGAAATGGAGGATGAGCAGAAGGGACTGGAGCTCGGCGCTGTCGACTACATCACCAAGCCAATCAGCCCGCCGATCGTCATGGCGCGCGTCAATAACCATCTGGCACTTAAGGCCATGGCCGATTTCTTGCGCGACCAGAACGACTTTCTCGAACTCGAGGTAGCCAGACGCACGCGTGAAGTCATCGCCATCCAGGACGTGACGATTCTCGCACTGGCTTCGTTGGCCGAGACACGCGATTCCGACACCGGCAGCCACATCCGCCGCACGCAGTTCTACGTCAAAGCACTGGCCGAGAAGTTGCGCGACCACCCGCGTTTCGCCTGGTTCCTGACTGACAGCAACATCAACATGCTATTCAAGTCGGCGCCGCTGCATGACATCGGCAAGGTAGGCATTCCTGACCGTATCCTGCTCAAGCCGGGCCGCTTCGTACCTTATGAGTTTGAGCTTATCAAGGCGCACACCACGCTGGGACGTGACGCCATATTGCATGCCGAAAAGGAGCTGGGCAGCAACGTTGACTTTCTCGCCCTCGCCAAGGCCATCGCCCTCTCCCATCAGGAAAAGTGGGATGGCAGCGGTTATCCGCAGGGACTCGCCGGCGATGACATCCCGATTGCGGCACGCCTGATGGCGGTGGCCGACGTCTACGACGCGCTGATCAGTCACCGCGTATACAAGGAAAGCATGACACACCAGGAGGCAGTTCAAGTCATGATCGAAGGCCGGGGTACGCACTTCGATCCCGATATGCTTGACGCCTTCATCGACATTCAGGAAAGCTTCCACGCTATCGCTCAGCGCTTTACGGATTCCGATGCGGACATGGACAAGAAGAAGGATTTTCAGGCGCTAGCGGGCACCGTTTGACACGTGGAGATCGGGAGATAATCATCAATCAGCCGGAAATAATCGATAAGCAGACGGTATTCCTCGTCGTCGATGATTTTGAGCCGATGCGCAAAGTCACTTCGGGCCAACTGCGCTCGATGGGCGCCGGCACCATCTTGACGGCCAACGACGGCGCCCAGGCGCTGCGCATGCTAAAAGAGCAGCGCGTGGACATCGTGCTTTCCGACTGGAACATGCCGGTCATGTCGGGACTGGAATTGCTCCAGGCGATGCACGCTGTCGATAAACTGTCGCGCCTGCCCTTCATCATGATTACCGCCGAAGCCGAGCGCCACCGCATCGATAATGCCATTGCCTGTGGCGTTAGCGATATGCTGGTCAAACCGTATACCACGGATCGCTTTGCGAAAAGTGTTGTCAAGGCGCTGCGTCCACGGTCTTCATCCAGTGTGCCTGTTCATTTGGCATTCGCAGAAAATGGCGCGACGCTGGCAACATCCCTGGCTACTGCTCCGCCAGCTGCTTCCGCCGAGCCAGTCAGCCAAGACGCTCAGAAACCGGCACGCCCGACGATTCTCGTGGTCGACGATACGCCGGATCATCTGCTACTGATCTCGCACCTGTTCAAGGACGAATATTGCGTGCGTATCGCACATAGCGGCGGCAAAGCCCTGGATATCTGCCAATCAAATGACCCTCCCGATCTGGTGCTGCTCGACATCATGATGCCCGGCATGGATGGCTTCGAAGTGGCCCGGCGCATGCGTGAGCATCCAACCTCAGAAACCATTCCCGTAATTTTTGTCAGCGCCATGACTGGCGAGGAGGCCCACCTGAAGGGGATGGAACTGGGGGCGGTGGACTTCGTGGAAAAGCCCATCGATCCCGTTGTGCTCAAGCCGCGTGTGCGCAACTTCATGCGCTACGTCGGACTGCACAAACAGCTGCAGGCCGAGATCGACGGTATGTTGGAGTTGGCGCACTTGCGCGAGGACGTCGAACGCATCACGCGCCATGACATGAAAGGGCCGCTGGCCGGTGTGATCGGACTGGTGCAAGCGTTGGCGGAAGATAACTCGATGAGCCACAAGCATGTCGAGCAGCTGCGCGTGATTGAAGAGACCGCGCTGCAAGTTCTCAATATGATCAATCTCTCTTCGGAGCTCTTCAAGATCGAGACCGGTCACTTCAAGCTCGATGCCCAGCCAGTGAAGATTGGTGCCATCCTGCGCCGCGTCGTCGAGATTTCGCGCGTGGCATTCGCTGAGAAGCACCTCATCATTTCAGTTGATACGGATGTTCCGCTCGGTGTGGAGATGCCGCTGGCGCTGGGCGACGCCATGCTCTGCTATTCGCTGTTCCATAACCTGGTCAAGAACGCCTGTGAAGCGGCTCCCGAATCAAGCCGGGTGAGCGTCACCCTGGTCGATGGAACACCGTTACGCATATTGATCCAGAACCAGGGTGCTGTTCCTGTCGAGATTCGCGACCGCTTCTTCGACAAATTCGTCACCAACGGCAAGCAAGCAGGAACAGGCCTTGGGACATATTCGGCCAGATTGCTCGCAGAGGCACAATACGGAGCGATCGCGCTGGCGGTTTCCGACCAGGAGGGCCAGACCACGATCACCGTGACATTGCCTCGCTATGCCGGTGAATGGCTGTTGAGATCGGCGCAAGTGATCAGCATGGCATAACTCCAGCTACTCTTCCCGCTCTGCTTGATTTCCTGCCTATGTTGGTTGTCGCACAGACGTTCTTGGGGTGCAAGTACAGAATTGCCCAACTGCCTGTTGTTGAGTCACAGACTGGGGACGTCGCATGTTTTGCCGGTCGCCATGTCGACTGGCTCGTACGGGCAGTTTAACCGTGAACTTACATTACGTAACAAAGCAAGAGTCATCTATTCATGTCTCGGTACGTTAATCAAGAACCAACAACAACAGGAGAAACTCAACATGAAACAATTTCTGATCGCAGTGGTAGTTGCCGCTGCCACTGCCAGCCTTGCTAACCAGGCGCTTGCGGCGGACGTTGGCGTATCCGTGACCTATGGCGAACCGGGTTTCTATGGACGCCTGGATATCGGTGACTATCCCCAGCCGCAAGTGATTTACCGGCGCCCGGTGATGATTGAGCGGGTACCGTTTGACCGAGCGCCGGTCTATCTGCACGTGCCCCCAGGCCACGCAAAGAACTGGCGCAAACACTGCAGCAAGTACGATGCATGCGGTGAGCGGGTCTACTTTGTACAGGACAACTGGTACAACCGCGAGTACGTCCCGCGTTACCAGGAACAGCAGCACACTCGGCAGGATGATCGCCATGAAGAGCGCAGGGATGATCATCGTGGGGGCCAGAAGAATGACCACCGCGGCGACAGCCATGGCCGGAATCGCTAAGGCATCGGTGATCTAACGTGCTCATTCCATGTATGCCACGAAGCGTGTCGGACTAACGCACAGTTTGCTGCCGTAAGCACCTGGCGCGCTTCATCTCCAGATACTCCCCTCGTTCCATCTCATGCAACTGCCGAGGGTATTGCTCGACCGCCGTAAACCAGTTCTGTAAACGTTGTTCAAGCTGTGCCATTGGCGCCGCGCCGGCAGCGCTTAAGAAGGTATCGACCGCGAGGTAATAGCGCATGGTGTTGCGTTCCAACAGACCACGCATTTCGCCGATATGGTCGAGCCGATTTGCGTCCCGTTTGCCGATCGCGGTTACCCGATGCGACGACCTTGCTCAACTTCCGTCATTTTCTGGAAGAACATGGGTTGGGTGCGGCGATGTTCGCCAAGATTGGCGAATTCCCTAGGTCGTGATTGACGATAAGCTATTTGTTGTCATGGTTGCGCACGCCGGTTTCTTCGGAAGTCTCTGTATGGGAATTCCTCGGCTGCTGCGCGGTGGTAGGTGCGCGCTACTTGCGCATCAGTCATGCGGCTGCTGTGATCCAATGGTTGAGCAACTTGCGGGCGGCTGTGATCAATTCTCCCGCGCTGAGACCGAGCGGGCCATTGCCGGAAGCGACGCAGGCATCGGCGGCAGCGCCATGCAGATGCACCGCAGCCAGTAGTGCCGCTTCTGCTGGCCAGCCTTGCGCCAGCAGTGCGACGAGCATTCCGGAAAGTACGTCGCCCGTGCCCGCAGATGCCAATCCTGGATTACCTGTGCTGTTGATGAACCAGCGGCCATCGGGTAAGGCGACGACGCTGCCGTTACCCTTCAGCAGCGTCGCGGTTTGGAAGCGTCCTGCCAGTTCCAGTGCTGCTGTGATCCGGTCGTCTTGCACGGTTGCTGTGTCGTTGCCGAGCATGCGAGCGGCCTCGGCGGGATGTGGCGTCATCAATGTCGGGGCAGGGCGGCGGGAGAGGTTACGCGCCAGCACCGGATGGACAGCAAGCAGATTGAGCGCGTCGGCGTCCAGCAATAGCGGCAGAGTGGAGGCTATCGCACTGCGCAGCAGTTTCAGCGCCGCATCCGACTGGCCCAGACCGGGACCGATGGCCAAGCAGTTGGCGAGGGAAAAAATTTCATCGGGCTTGCGCAGCATCAGTTCGGGCTGCATAGGGTCGACGGCCAGCCGCTCCAGCATACCGACATACACGCGCCCGGCGCCGAGCTTCTGCGCCGCGCGTCCCGCCAGTAGTGCAGCTCCCGCCATGCCTGGCGCACCGCCAAGGATGCCGACGCTGCCAAAGCTGCCCTTGTGCGAGTTTTTCAAACGTGGCTGGAGTTGATCGCTAAACAACGCGGGTGAAACGCTGTAACCGTCTATTGCATCGATATCCAACCCTAAATCATGCACGCTGACTACGCCGCAATGATCCGGCCCGTCCAGCGTCAGCAGACCGGGCTTGAGTCCGATGAAAGTGGCGGTATGCGCGGCGCGCACGGCAATGCCGAGAACGCGGCCAGTTTCAGAATCCAGCCCGCTGGGAATGTCGAGTGCCAGCACCGGGCAGCCGAGGGCATTTATCCGCTCTACCAGCAGGGCGTGGCGGCCTCCCAGTGGCCGCGCGAGCCCGATGCCAAACAGGCCGTCGATCACCAGATCACGTTTACCCGCCGGGATATCGTCATGCAGCGTGCCACCACAGGCGATCCATGCCTCATGAGCAGCGCGGGCCTCGGCCGGGAGTTTCTCGACCAGACCGCAAAACACAACTAGTGGCGTGATGCCGCTTTGTCGCAGTATGCGCGCCACGACGAAAGCATCGCCGCCATTGTTGCCGGGTCCGGCAACGATCAGGGGGGGGCGAGTCGAGCCAGCCAGCAGACTCAGAGCCAATGTCGCCGCAGCTTGACCGGCACGCTCCATCAGGGACGGGCGGGCCTCGAACTGCCTTCGCTCGATGTTTCGCAATGTGGACAAGCGCAATATGATTTGCGGCGTTCTCATCGAATTATTTGTCGCGGCAATCGATCGCACAGGTTGGGTGCGAGCCGAGCGCTGCTGCCAAACATGGCAATGGGTTTGGCAGCCATGGTGATGATCAGATTCATTTGGGATTCCTTCAATATGCCGATTCTGATACCAGAGGCTTTGGTCGATTTTGGTCGCTGCGCTTGACCCCGCAGATTGGGGTACGGCCATTGGTTGGTCGGATAAAGCCAACCGTTTAAAGCGGAAATCTTGTTCAGCTTGAGTATCCCGGTTATCACTGCATTTTTGATGAACGCCGAGACGGGAGAAATGATAACCGCGCAGCTAGTCATCGACAAGCTTTAGATGTGCCTGTCCAACAGATGCAGCCAGCGTATCCACCTTGGCATGTCCCCCAATTGATGATCCAGTCATCGCCAAGTTATCGGGAGAGGGCCTTGTGAGTTGAGCACTTCCACGGCAAAGCCTTCCAACCGGTGTTCAAGCTTGGCATGTCCTTATTTCAGTTGCATAAACAGCGCGGTTTCTCTTTGCCAAAATACGATTGATTGTCTCTTCTTCAGTCTTCGCGTTATCGTATATGCGGTTAATCTCATTTGCCAGAGGAATCCCGTATTCCTAAACGTATCCGGGGTCGTTGTTGCCTCATTTTGTTATCTGTGAAACCGCAACAGCAACGATCTCACGAATCGCTTGTGGCATGCCCTTGGTCAATGATCTTCGATGTGTGGAATTGACTCCTCGGCCAATGCCCCAGTTTCCGGGTCGATCCAGTCGGCTATGCCTAGTTCTTCCTCGGCTTCTTTAATATCCTCGCATGGTTCGAGTTCGATATTGGCATTGTCCTCCATGCCATCGACGGCATCGCGGAGAGTAGCGTAGGGGCCATACTCCTTGCCTGTCCGCCTGTCCTGCAAATAAAAACCGTCGGGACGTTCTATGACATTAGAGTCATTAAAATTGGTGGTGCTTGGTGGGGTCGGTAGCATCATATCCTGTTCCTTCTCTCTGTCATGCTGAGCATTGTGTGCAACAATGCCCTGCTACCAGCTTACGCCGTACTTCCCGGCTCGAGTATGGTTCCGATTCGAGCAAGAAAATAGTTGCATGAAAAGACTGAGCATACATTGATTACGGTCAAACGGAACTGGACTCGGTTGCGCGCAGAATCGGGCCGGGTTTACATTGTCTAGTCTGGAGATTTTCGGTCACGCCGAGAGCGTGGCAAAGTATGCTCAGGCTAGCTTGCCAATTCGGATATCTACCGGACTAACGACTGAGGGCAGAAAGGATGAATTCTAATGGCAATCTTGCGCAGGCGGCAGTACTGCGCGGGTTGTTGCATCCCTCCTGCTACCCGCACGCCGTAGCCCATATCGAATGGATCGAGACGCATATATCGACGGTTCTGCTTGCCGGCGATTACGCCTATAAATTCAAGAAGCCGGTCAATCTTGGATTTCTCGACTTCACCACATTGGAACTGCGTCACCACTTTTGCGAGGAAGAACTGCGTCTTAACCGTCGTTCGGCCCCGCGCCTTTATCTCGACGTCGTGGCTATCGTGGGTACCGTGGATAGACCGCTGGTCGGTTCCTCGGAAGCGCCAGATGCCATCGAATACGCTGTGAGGATGCGACGCTTTTCGCAATCGGCGTTGCTCGACCACATGCTTGCCAGCGAAAAATTGACGCCACAACATCTGGATGCGCTGGCCGAAACAGTGGCGGCGTTTCATGCGCGCATCGCCGGCGTTGCCAGAACCGGCAACACTGATAAGGAAAATGGTTACGGGACAGCGGCGAGCATCGCAATACCGATGCGGCAGAATTTTGCCCAGATCAGGCCGCTGCTCGAAACCGAGGAGGAAATCGCCATCCTCGACAGGTTGGAGGAGTGGAGCCTTGCCAAGCACGCGGAATTGTCGCTCTTCATGGACATGCGTAAACTTGATGGATTCGTCCGCGAGTGTCATGGCGATTTGCATCTTGGCAACATCATTTGGAGCGATGGTGAAATTCAGGTATTCGACTGCCTCGAATTTAATCCCAGTCTGCGCTGGATCGATGTCGCCAGCGAGATCGCGTTTACACTCATGGACCTGATCGCTCGCGGCCGGCCCGACTGGGGTGCGCGTTTTCTGAATGATTACCTGGAAATTACCGGTGATTATGCAGCTCTGCGCCTGCTGCCTTATTACTTGGTCTATCGTGCCATGGTGCGCGCCAAGGTGGCGCGCATCCGCGCCACGCAAGAAAGAAAGGAACTGTCACAAGCGGCGCTGGCCGACTACACCGATCACATTCGCCTGGCAGATTCCTTCACGACGCCGGGCCGGGCGGCGTTGATGATTACCCGCGGCGTTTCCGGCACCGGCAAGACGACGCTGTCGCAACCGCTGCTGGAGCGCCTGGGTGCCGTAAGATTGCGCTCGGATGTGGTTCGCAAGGGCCTGCATGGATTGACGCGCGAGAGCAGGAGCGATTCCGTGCTCGGTGCCGGCTTGTATGCAGATGCTGTCAGCCTTGCCACCTATGACGAGTTGCGTCGCTTGGCGACTCTGGCGCTTGAAGCGGGCTACCCGGTCATCGTCGATGCCACCTTTTTGCGGCGCAGCCAGCGCATGGCGTTCTATTTGACTGCGAAGGAAATGAATATCCCCTTCCTGATTCTCGATTGCCGCGCCGATGCCGACGAGTTGCGGCGGCGTATCACGCAAAGGCTGATGGAGGGTCGGGACGCTTCAGAGGCGAGCGGGGCAGTACTGGAGTGGCAATTGCAGCATGATGAGGCGCTCGATGCGCAGGAAATGGACAGCGCCATGGTTATCGATACCCAGAAGGGCGCTTCTAATGATATCTTTGCCGGTGTCCGTCAGCGGCTGTCACCATGAGAAACTTCCTGCGGTTGATAAATTCGAGCACCTGGCTCTTCGTGGTCTTGGCGTTTGTCTGCGCTGAAACCGCATACCAGTTTCAATGGCTTGAGCGTGCCGAGAACGTCTACTCCGACCTTTGGCATCGAATTGCCGGCGTACGGCATGTCCCTGAACATGTCGCTCTGGTTGTGGTCGACGATGCAACTCTCCAGCAATATCAGGATGACCCATTGGTGTTCTGGACGCCATATTACGCCCGGGCAGTCCAGGTAGCCGATAAAGTCGGCGCCAGGATAGTCGGCATCGACCTGCTTTTTGCCGCCAGTCCGGAGAACTGGTTCCGCAAACTCAATCTCTCAGAAAGCCGGCAAAGCCAGGGCTACGACCTTCCCTTCCGGCAGGCAATCAATTCCGGACATGTCGTGCTGGTGGGCGCGCAATTAAGGGGAAGGGAAAGCGAAGCAGATGATTTCCAATTGCCGCATCAGGACTATCTGATGGCGATCCCCGACTTTGATCTGGGAGCCAGAATCGGCCTGGCTGATCTGATGTCGGACAAGGATGGCGGGGTTCGCCGCTTCACGGTAGCGCCGATGCTAAAACTTGCACCCGAGATGCAAGCGCAAAACGTCCCGCGTCTCTCGCTGGCTGCTTTGTTGTCGGTGTACGCAACCAATCAGGACCCGCATCAGGCGTCCTGGCATCTGGGCGGCAGGAATGTTGCTGCCGGCAGCCAGATGATGAAGATCAGCTATGCAGGACCACCCGGAACAGTGGCAAGGGTTCCCTTGGGCAAATTGCTGGCGGAGGGAGCGGAGAACGACCCAGCCGTGCAGCACCTCAAAGGGAAAGTCGTGATTCTGGGCGGTGAATACAATGGCATGAATGATGTGCATTTCACGCCATACAGCACCGGATTTCTCGGAAGATCGGGAAATTTCATGTCCGGCCCGGAGATTCATGCCAACATTGCCGAAACGCTGCTGACCGGGAATTATCAGGAGCCGCTTCCCGTCGCGGGCCGGATCGTTTTCTTCATATTGCCGATCGCCTTGGCCTTGCTGTTGTTCAGAGGGGGGGCGCCTTGGCGCGGTGTTGTCATCTTTTTCGGGATTTCATTCTTGGGTGGAATTGTTGCGTATCTTGCTTTCACGCACTATCTCGATCTCCCCTTGGCCAATTTGCAGCTAGGGCTTGGCGTCGGCTATGTCGGCATGTATGGCTATCGCATTTCCAGCGGGGAGCGCGAGCGGGAGCGCATCAAGAGTCTGTTTGGACGCTATGTTTCGGACAGCGTGGTAGACCTGTTGCTCGAATCCGATAAGTTGCCGGATATGGGTGGGGAATCGAGGCAGATCACCGTTCTTTTCTCCGATATTCGAAACTTCACGACGATCAGCGAGAAACTGACGCCCCACGAGGTTGTCGAGATGCTTAATGGCTATTTTGAGAAGGCTTGCGAGCCGATATTGCGCGAAGGCGGAACCATAGATAAATTCATTGGCGATGCCGTGATGGCCGAATTCGGCTCGCCGTTGCCGGATCCTAATCAAGCCGCGCGCGCATTGCGTGCCGCGCTGGATATGCGGCAAGTGGCAGACGAGTTTCGCCAGTGGATGCAGCAGCGGTTTGCCGGCAAGGAAATTCCCGAGTTCCACATAGGCATTGGTCTCCACTTGGGGGAAGCCGTGATTGGCAACGTCGGATGTTCAAAGCGCACCGAATTCACGGCCATCGGCGACACGGTCAATATCGCCTCGCGTTTGGAGGGAGTGACAAAGACCCTCGGGTGCGTTATTGTGGCAAGCAAGGAATTGATTGATTCTGCAGGATGCGGAGTGTTGACTGGCAAGCATGAGTGGGTGAAGGTCAAGGGCCGGGAGCAACCAGTTGAAGTGTTCGAGATTCTTGGAATGGAAGACGGAAAAGGAGAAGGATGATGCGCGCGATTGATAAATTCTTGGGGCTTCTGCTAACCGCCGTATTGCCGATGTTGTGCGAGCCCTCTTGGGCTCTTTCGATGGATGTGGCCATGGTGACCTCGGTTCAGGGTACCGCCATGCTCGCCAATGAGAAGGAAGTCAGCAAGCCGCTGGTTGCCTTCAGCAAGCTTCATCAGGGCGAGAGACTGGCGCTAAACCAGAACGCGAAAGTGCAAGTGGTCTATTTTGAAAATGGCCGTCAGGAGACCTGGAGCGGGAAAGGCGTGGTTGAGATCGGCACACAGGAAAGCAACAGCGCACTCAAGCCGGAAGTCAAAGTGTTGCCGCCGTTATTAGCCAAGCAACTGGTCAAGACCCCGGCGGCAAATGTCCAGGGAAGAGCCGGTATGATTGTGATGCGATCGATCGCCACGTCGGAAAAAATTAAAAGCATCGATGAGAATTATGCCAGCCTGAAGAAGCAGGTTGAACCGGGCGAAATCTCGCCAGAGCTGTATCTTCTCTCGGCGCTTTTTGAAATCAAGGAATTCGAGCGGATCAGGAGTCTGCTCTCCGATCTCGGGAAAACTTATCCTGAAAGAGCAGATGTCAAAGATCTTGTGAGCCACTACCAGCGGATGGTGGAATTGGCCACCAGCAAATAAAAAGTGCGCCGTGGAATATCAGAGCCGAAGTTGTTGGCATAGGGCGCGATAAGCCGGCCAGCGGGTTTTGTGGGGAGAGTGTGATTTTATTCACGCATTATTTCGCTTGTTTTGGAATATGCTATATTGAACCTGTGGAAAGTGTGGATTTATGCGCTGTTCAGGGTTTTGTCAACTAGCTTTCTGGGAGAGCTTCAGCAATGTCTTCATCGAGATGGATTTTTATGCCATTGTTGGTTTCCACAATGATGGCGAGTGCTGGTCTTTCGTTCGGGCGTGATATCGGAGCCGAGGCGACGACTACGGCCGGGCCAAAAACCCCTGCGGTGAAGACCATAACCAGTTTTTCCCAGGCATTGCGTTGCATGGATGAGTTATTCCTGGCCTTCGGCAAGCAAGGCATCGTCATCACATCGGCCGGTATCCCCGACCAGACCGGAAAGGTCAAGACCGGGGACAAGGATATGGTTATCAAAGCCATCTCCGATATGACGAGAAAAAGCAAAGCTTTCTACTTTATCGATTTCCATAGCCAAGGCGATGACTTGGGCAACTTGTTCAACTCGATAGGGGACAAGGGTAGAAACAATCCCGACTACTATATCCGGGGTGGCATCACTTCGCTCGATGACAACGCGGTGCGCAAGAACAAGGGCGCGGGGTTTTCGTTGCCTTTCCTGGATTTTGGCTATTCCAAGGATGAATCTTACGATGTCATGACAATGGACATGAGCATCGGAGAAGTTTCTTCGCGAAGAATTTTGCCGGAGACGAGTACATCCAACACGATGGTGATCACCAAGGGCGGAAAGTCCGGTGAAGGTGGCGGCAGGCTTGGGAAAATTGGACTGAGTTTTAATCTGGATCTCAGCCGTTCCGAGGGCACTGGCGCTTCGGCGCGGACGTTGCTTGAACTCGGGCTCATTGAAACTTTGGGCAAGTTCACCCAGGTGCCTTACTGGCGTTGCCTGGATACCGACCTGACCAACCCACTGATCAGGAATCAGGCGCTCGAGAATTATGAAACCCTGACGGACAAGGAGCGGATATTGTTCATTCAGCGCAAACTGGGTGGCAGCATGAAACGCTACAAAGGTCCGATGGACGGGATGATGAACGACGAATTCAAGGCCGCCGTGCAGGAATATCAGGCACAAGCGAACTTGATCGCGAATGGGGCGATCAATTTTGATCTCTATGCCAGTTTGCTGGATGATACCCAGAACATGCTGGCTGCGGTGCCTACTACGCCTGCTGTTGCTTCCTACATTCCCGGGACTTCTTCCGCAGTAGCTACCCCTCCGCCGGTGGCAGCCGTAGCTGCTGCGCCAAGTCCAGCACTAACTGCGACAGCTTTCAGAGTTTCATTGGAAAGCGAGCGGGGAGCGAAGCCTAGCTACAAGGTCGGCGAGATGCTGAACCTGAACCTCTCCTTGAATGGCCATGGAACTGCTTATTGCTATTACGAGGATGCCACAAAAGACACGGCACGCATTTTTCCGAACCAGTTTCATGCCGACTCGTCCCTGAGGGCGGGCGGAACCTTGCAACTGCCGGGCGCAGGTTTCAAGATCAGATTCGATAAACCGGGTCGTGAGCGCGTGGCGTGCATTGGCTCCGATCGGGAGCTGATCATCCCCAGTTCGGTAAAGGGTGCCCAGGATCTTCGGCCGCTTGGGCGCGGGCTGGACGATATTGTCAATCAGTTCAGGCAGTCCAACCCGACGGCTGTAGCCAGTTTTGTGGAAATCACGGTCACAAGATAGAAGATCGTCATGCCAAGAGCATTGACTTTTGTTGCTTTCGTCTTTGTATGTGGTTTTGCCAGCGGTTTAGCCGGGGCATCTGAGATTGGGGAATGGCCTGCAAGCAAATTGTTGGCCGGAGAGATCATCATGGTGCCGCAGCAAGGCGCCGGGAAAACACCCAATAAAACCCCCAGCGCAACCGAGCAGAGGGGAAAAGCAAGAGCCTATCGGAAGGATGAGACATCGGAACCCACGACCATCATCGTTGTGCCGGAGGAAGAGAGTGAGGGAGCCCTTTCACCACGCGTTAATGCGCCACCGGAAAGAGCCAGGGACAATCGTTCAAGAGCCAGCGATTACCAGCACGGCACAGATTCTTCGTTATCCCCGGGTTCGATCAGATCCGATACAGGAATACTCCTGGATGGAGGAACGACTCAAGAGCGGGCGCGTGAGAATCGTTCGCGAGCCAGCGCTTATACAAAAGGTGATAATCAACCGGTTCGCGTGGGCCCTGACGGCATTCCGCTGGTGGTTTGCAAGGATAGGGATAACGTGGCGGGACAGATCGGCGACGACTTGCAATCGGGCAGCGTGTTCTTCATCTTGCGCGATGGCAAACAGGTAAAAGTGCGCTGCCAATAGTCGTGCAAGAAAGCGGTGGATGCGGTCAACTTGTGTAGTTGTTAAACGTTAATTCAAATATCTTGACCTTGGTAATATCTGGAAGACAGATGAAAGCCGTTAGATGTCTGCATGTGGGCTTGATTGCGGTTATGGGGTTGATAGCCCACATGGCCGAGGCACAGGTGGCGGTCGATATTTCCGGACACGGGGTGAGCATAAGAAATCCGAATGGGAGTTCGGTTAACGTAAATTCCAAGGCGGTTGCTTCCGATGTTCAGATGGATGGCGTTGCGGTCATCAACGGCGAAGTCTTCATCGATGGGGAACAGGTGCCTAAAGGCAAGACTTCGTTTACTGCGAAGAAGAGCGGGAAGTCCTACCGCATTGAATGGGGGAAGGATGGAAATGTCAGCGTCTCTGAAAAATAGATTAAGGCATTTACGCTGGACCTTGATTGGCTTCACTTTGGCTTATGCCGCCTTTGCGCAAGCAGAGATTGTGCTGATGAGCGTCGGCGCATCCACCGTTCCCAACTACGTGGCCAGTCGTCAGGTCATGTCGTCCATAGTCATGATTCCGTCGTCGGCACAGCGGGGGACGGAATCATCCTATCTCATGCAACGCAGCCTGTCTTGGGCTGCTTATCAGCGCGCAGACAGAAATACCGGACTGCCTCTGGTTTACGTGCCTTCTGTGTCTGGAGCCATGAGCGCAACTTCTCCTCGGCAGGCCAATGTCAGAGATCATCTATCACGAGCCAACGCTTATCGACTTAGATATTTTGACAAATAAAATTATGGATACGATCTTTATCAGAAAAACTATTCGACATTTTGGCTTGGGTTGCCTGGTTGCTCTATTGTTCCTGAGCCATCTGGCTTGGGGCGAAGAGTTGCCGGTATCCGCAGACTTTAAAACTATCCTCGATTCGCGTTCAGCCAACCTGGTCGTCTGGCAATACGCCGGCAACCCGAATATTTTCATTTTCGATTTCCCCAACCTGACCCGGCAAGGCCGCAGCTTTAACCGGATAACGCAACTCAGCGAACAGCAACTCAGCGAGCCTTATCCGCGGGTACTGAATAATGAAGAGTTGGCAAGGCATATCGAAGCAGGCCGGAGAACTCTGGCCGATTTCGCATTCGGCCACGATGTGCTGATAAGTGAATTGGCACAGTTTTTCAATCTTGCTGAGCGAGACAAAATAGAACTTAACCCAGAGGAAATCGTTGTTCGTGACTTCCTCATTTCCCAAGGGTTGATAAAAAGCGCCTATCGGGGGATTTATCAGGCACTCAAGCCGGGAGTCGTAATCCTGTCCTTCCCGCAGACCCAGGAAAAGCGTGAAACCGAACCGCGAGTGACCGAAGGTGCTCGTTACGCGATCTTGCTGCACGAGCTGTCGCACGGCGAGTTTTATTCGAATACCTATTATGCGACTTATTGCCGGCGCTTCTGGAACGATTCTCTCAGCGACAGCCAACGCGAAGCGTTCAAAAAGTTCTTATCAAACTACAACTATTCCACCAGCGGTGAGGAGTTGCTGATCAACGAAATGCAGGCATATTTGATGTTTACTCCGGATACCGCATCCTTTAGCGCCAAGAAGCTTGGTGTGTCCGAGGTGGAACTGGAAGCGATGCGGGATGCATTTAGAAAAGGCAAGCCACCAACCAAGCTTCCTCTGCATAGGGTGCTATGATCATGATCGCGCAAATTTCACGCATAATATTCATTTCGGTGGCGTTGATCCTGACGTCAAGCTATGCAAGCGCGCAGCAACGCGGCACGCGCATTCAGGGTAATACTGAAATCAATGTCAATACCGAAAATACGACGGCGATTGCCACCGGGGAAAATAACGTAGCAAGGAATCGTGTCGGCGTCATCAAGGGAAACAAGAAAGGCGATACGAAGATCAATGTCAATGCCGCCAACGTGACAACGGTGGTGGGCGGGCGCAATAAGAAGGCGTGTACCAATATAGGGAGTATTGTCAGCGATGAATGCAAATAACTTATACCGGATTGGGTTGGTTCTCTTCCTTGGGCTTGCTGTCGGCACGGCAACGGCGGAACAAGGTCTGAATGCCGGATCCCAAACCAAGGTAAATAACGCCAAGGCGAAGGGCTGGTCAACTGGTTCCATCAAGACTGATCCCAACTTGCAAAAGAGCCAGGTCAATATTGGGAGCAAGCGCGGCGGTGGCTGTAGCGACGTCAATGTTGGCACTGCCAAGGCGGGAGAAAAGGCTCCGAAGGAAATCGTGGTCACCACCAAAGAAGTTATCAATATCTGCAAATGAGGTTATCCATGAATGCTCGATCATTAAATACTCGTCTTTGTCCCGGTCTTTCGTCGCTGGCGCTGGGATTGTTTATCGCCACTTTTGGCACGACAGCTGTTTATGCCGATGATGGTTCCGGCGCCAAGCTCGAAGAACTGAAACGCGCCATGACTGCTCCCAATGAAGGTGGCGGAGCAGGTATCGGAGGCACAGACGCCAAGAAGAAAGTTCGCACGCGCGCCATAGTTTTCGATAACGAGCCCCAACAGCAAGAGGCGGCCCCACAGGGGGCTGCCAAGCAAGGTCTGGCTAAAGTGGCAAGGCCTGCTGATTGCAAGTCGTTGCCGGCAGACGTTAAGGCGAACGCAGTCGATTTTTCAATCCAGTTTAAGGTGGCCAGTGCCGAAATCTCTCACGCCTCTGAATCGACCTTAAACGAGATCGCTAAGATCCTGTCGCTTTCGCCAGACCGTTGCGTATTGGTTGAGGGTCATACCGACGCTTCGGGAAGTACCGATAAGAATCAGGTGCTCTCCCAAAAGCGTGCCGATAGCGTTGTGAAATATATTACCGACAAGGGCGGAGTCGATCACGATCGAATCGTACCCGTTGGCAAAGGGTCTAGCGATCCAATTAAGGATCTAGACCCGCGCGATCCGAAAAATCGCCGCGTGGTTTTCAAGGTGGTCGCCGGTTAGTGGCGAACATCATTACATCATTAATTACACTCTCGAAAGGAAATAGCATGCGTCTCATCACCTTAATCATTGCATCCGCCATAGTTGCTGCACCTGCATTTGCCCAGACCCAGCGTTCCAGCAATCCGCAGGGCGTGCAAATCCAGGGTAACACCGAGATCAAGGCAAGCCAGGAAAACACGGCGGCAGTTGCCGTCGGCGAGGGTAACACGGCCAAGAACACTGCCGGCGCGATCAAGGGTGGCACCCAGATTCAGGGCAACACCAAGATTAAAGCCTCGCAAAAGAATACTACGGCAGTAGCCGTTGGCAAGGGTAACAAAGCGTCTAACGAAGCTGGGGTAATTGGCGGCAACTAAGCTGGCAATTGTATTTTTATCATTAATTTAAATTTAACGGAGAATATCAAATGCGTAAACAACTCGTGCTCGTAACACTGTTGTCTGCTGTCTTGTCCACGGCGGCTTTTGCTCAGGCCACCAGTTCCAGGGGTAGCCAGTCCTCCTCCAATGCACAGGGCGTGCAGATCCAGGGTAATACCGAGATCAAGGCAAGCCAGGAGAACACTGCCGCTGTCGCAGTCGGCGAAGGTAATACCGCCAAGAATACTGCCGGCGCCATCAAGGGCGGGACCCAGATTCAGGGCAACACCAAGATTCAAGCCAAGCAGAAGAATGCAACGGCAGTTGCTGTTGGCAAGGGCAATACTGCTGCCAACGAGGCTGGTCAAATCGGCGGTAAGTAATCTGTTTCGGATTTCCTTCATTACAGAAACCCAGGGGTTTTCCCTGGGTTTTTTTCGGGTGGATCAACTTACCGAAGCGTTGGTAGTCGTTACGTTTCTGACGCAATGATGCGATGATGATTGTGACTTGTGGTGCTGTGGTTTTTCTGCGACATGTAATTTAAGATGCATCAACGAAATAGAGATTCGCATTGAAATATTAACCGGCGTTGTGGTATGGTCGAACGCATGGGCTTGCGATCATTGCTTACACTTTTGTTGTTCGTTGTGCATGGGGCAGCATATGCTACCGGCAGGGATGTGGCTTTGGTTACGGTGCTTCAGGGACGGGTCGTGCGAATTGTGAATGTTGTTAGTCCGGGGAGTGCGGGGCAGTCCCCGCAACGCCAGTCATTGCAATCTTATGCCAAGCTCAAACAAGGCGACCAACTGACGCTGGATAAGGATTCCCGTCTGCAGTTGGTGTATTTTGACAGTGGACGCATGGAAACTTGGCGGGGTAGTGGTCGTCTGGAAATTTCCAGTGCAGCAAGTCAGGCATTCGGGCTGCCAGAGCCTCAATTGAGGGTGTTGTCAGCTGTGATGGTTAGTCAGCTGTCGCGTATGCCGGCGGACGATAACCAAGGGGGAACAAGGTTTCGTAGCATAGCTACGCCGGATGCGATTGCCGGTATTGAGAATACTTATCGGCGCTTGCGTAATGAGACGACGGATCGGAGCGATTTAAACCCAGAGTTATATCTGCTCTCGGGCATGTTTGAGGTGAGGGAGTTTGGTCGGGTGGAGCAAGTCCTCTCCGAACTACAACGTGAGCGGGGCAGTGACTCGCAGGTGAAGTTGTTGGCTTCGCTCTACCAGCGGGCGATGAGGAATTCACGTCAAGCCAAGGGAAATTGAGACCAAAAAGTTTGCCGCGCTTACCGGCAACATAGAAGCAAATGTAATTGTTTCGGTGTCTTTTCGATTAATAAAGTAAGGCTCTGAAGTGTGCGGAAGTTGCTACAGTGTTCTTTTTAGTGTTATTTTTTTGGAGATCATAATGAATAAACTTGCAAACCAACCTTTTCTGGCTATTGCTGGCGGTGTATTTGCCGTGGTTCTCAGCGGGATAGCTTCTGCCCAGACATCTGGAGCACCAAGCTATTCACCGAGCGGTTCATCCTCAGCATCACCGAGTGGTTCAAGCAGTGCTCTGATGGAGACGGTAGCAACGCAGTTGATCAGTTCAACCTCTTTGACCCAAATGCTTTCCATTTCGAATGCCATTTCCTTCCGCTCGGGTGGCGCATTCCAGGCTCCCCCTGGAGCAAGAGCTGACTCTCAGCGTTACGGTATGGCTGCGGGTGGTGCCTCTCAGTGGAATGCTTGGGGCAGTGTCACAGGCGAGACCTTCAAGTACACTCGCAATGCCGTGGAACGAAAATTGGATACGACGAATACAGTTCTTGGTGTCGATTATGCGCTTAGTCCGACAGTAACCTTTGGTTTTTCAACGGCATTTGATCGGAGTACCGGATCGCTTTTCGACAGGACTACCACAGGTTATACAGTGGCCCCCTATGTTGGTTGGCAGCTTAGCAAAGAATGGTCCCTAGATGCGATCGTTGGCTGGGGTAAGGGGGACATAGATTCTGGTGGGATCAGCATCAAGCCCGATCGTACCTTCTATGGTACCAACTTGAGTTACACCACTTGGGCCAACAGCTGGCAGCTGTCCGCCAAGGGCAGCTACCTGTATGGTGAGGAGAACTACGGCTCAATCTCGGTCAGGAACAAAATTGACCAGTGGCGTCTCGGTGGGCGGGTAGGTTACTGGATGGATGGCGTTCTGCCCTATTTTGCTGTGTCCTATTCCTCCGATAACCAAAGGACCGCTGGTGCGGGTACGAGCGATCTCGGCGAAAATGCCACTCTATCCTCGCTGGGTGTCGATTTCATCTCCCTCAAAAGCAACTTGACGGGTGGAATCGTTTTCAGCACGGAAGGTGGTCGCACCAACAGCAAACGTGATAGCGTGATGGCGAACATCAACTACCGTTTCTGATGCTTGGTTCGGGTTTCGACCCGATGAAGGCCGCGCTTGTCTGCGCGGCCTTCTTATTTACCTTGATGGGATGTGCGACGCCTGACTCGTTCGTCAATTTGCAGCATGTCGCCGTCAAGGCAAGGGAGCGAGGTTTTTCGTTATCGGAGATCAGGGTTGGCGAATTTCATCTTGCGGCGTATTTGCGCACACCCGCCCAACCCGACGACGTGCTGGTTATTTACATCGAAGGCGATGGTGCTCCCTGGTTAACGCCTTACCATCCGCCGCTTGATCCCACGCCGCTCAAGCCCACGTCACTGTCACTCGCTGTTGCAGATACTTCTCCGGCGATTGCCTATCTGGGGCGCCCCTGCCAATATTTGGAGGCGAACGCCTTGCGTCAATGTGACAGCACCTATTGGGTAGAGCGACGCTTTGCTCCTGAGGTTGTCTCGGCTTATGATGAAGCTGTCAGCCGGCTCAAGATGTATTATTCAGCCCGGCGCCTCAGGCTGGTTGGTTATTCTGGAGGCGGTGTAATTGCGACCCTGCTAGCGATGCGTCGTGACGATGTTGAATTATTATTGACGGTGGCTGCGCCATTGGCCATTTCGGAATGGGTGGCATGGCACGGTGTTTCCCCGTTGACGGGTTCCCTCGATCCTGCCGTTTTTCAGATGGATGCACATTTGCCTCCTAGCGTGCATTTTGTTGGCGGTCATGATCGAACTGTCCCAGCGTCGATAGTTGAAAGCTTCGTCCATCGCAGGGGAGGGCGAATCGAAGTTGTATCCGATTTCGACCATGAATGTTGCTGGGCGCGTGACTGGAAGTATCTACTCGGCCGCTTGCCCAACCAGAAGGACCCCAAATGAATCTAAAGTTTTGGCTAGGGGTTGTTGAATAAGAGATTATTGAAATTCTTCAGACGAAGCAGAGGAGTCGATGGGTATTCGTCAAACCAGAGTATTTGTGCCTTCCAACGATCCAGAAGAAAACTGGGCGGAGACGCTCATCGGAAAGTTATTTCGTCCGCTGACTGCCAGGTTTTCTGATCATCTGGAATGGTTTTGGTTTTCGCGGTATGGCCCGATTACCAGTGATTCCAGCGACTGTGATATTGCCAAGATTCCTTTCGAGTACAAGATATCCACACATACTGGTTCAGGAATATCTCACCGGAGTATGCGTTTTAGATATTTCATTGCGGATCATCAGCAAGAGGCATTTGAGCAATGGGCTTTGCAAATGCTCACGAAGCAAGGCTACTGTGTCTCTGATTTCAGGCCGTATGATTTTGTCGGCGACACTGGGAGCAATCGATTTCTCGGCAATGAAAATCGTCGGCCAAACCGGGCAATGCAGCGTGCTCAGTTGGTTACGCAATTCTACATGGCATCTTCTCGACTTGTGATCGATGCACTGGTCGGGCCGGACGACGCTGGACGTTATCGAATGGAGACAAACGACGATTTTCAGAACCCTGGCGGCTCTTCATTCCAGTCGATTCATCATCTTTACTGCAACATTACGTGTACCCCGACCGACGTATATGTATTCCAGAAAGCAGGACTCGACGTTATCGGGTTTGGCACGTTTATCAATCCGCCAACTGCGCCACCCGGCGGATGGGATGGCTCAACTGCTTATTCGATCTGGTTCTGAAAACTGATCGTTATCATCCAAGTCTGATTTATCCCGGAGCATCACATTGCGAAGGGTGCCGTACATTGACTAAAAGACGCTAGTTTTCCGAGAACTCTTTCAAACACTTCATTCCAGTCGTTACTGCGGGATTGGCGAAATAATGTTGCTGAAGGATACCAGGGGCTGTCGTTTCGATCCAATAGCCAGCGCCAGTCAGGATTGAATGGCAGCAGCAGCCATACGGGCTTGCCTAGTGCTCCAGCCAGATGGGCGACCGAGGTATCCACTGAAATTACCAAATCCATTAGATCAACCAGCGCGGCCGTGTCTGAAAAATCGTGCAAGTCGGTGCCAAATTGGGCAATATCCTTCCGCTCGTCCAGGATCGGACTGTCGGTTGCGCGCACGTCCTTCTGAATGCATATAAATTGTGCATGGGCAGACAGCAGTTTGACAAAATTTGAAAGGGGTATCGAACGGTTGTGGTCGTTTCCGAACAACCTATTGCCCGACCAGGCCAATCCAATACGTGGGAGTGTCTTACGGCCCAGTTTTGCCTGCCATATATTGAGGTACTCTGGGTCACTGCGAAGGTAGCATTTTTCTGCAGGAATAGAGTCGAGCCTAGTGTTGAATGCCAATGGCAAACTCAGGAGAGGGCAATGATAATCGAAGTCCGGCAGTAGTTCGCCTCTTGCGATTATCTGGCTGACGCCCGCCAAATTTATCAGCATCGATTTTAGTTCGGGTTGCACTTCCAGGATTACCGTTGCGCCTTGCGCTGCCAAGAGTTTGCTGTATCGGCAGAATTGAATCGTGTCCCCCAGGCCTTGCTCTGCATGCAACAGGATAGTCCTGCCACACAAGTCCTGTTTGCCAAGCCAGAGTGGTTGCGGGAAGTCGCGTTTGTCTTTCTTGTATCGCTCGGTTTGCCAGCGCCACTCCAATTTTTTCCAGCCCTCAGAAAAGTTTCCCATCTGGAGCAAACACATGCTTTCGTTATAGTGCGCAGTTGCATCCTCAGGTCTAAGATCAAGCGCTTGGCGATAGCTTTCGAGGGCTTCCTCATGCCGTTTCAGATCACGCAGTACATTCCCGCGGATATTGCGTGCATCGAATGAATCCTCTTCCTGATCATCAATTGCGTGATCGAGGCTGTCCAGAGCCTCTTCGTATCGTCCCACGTAAGGAAGAGCAAAGCCTCGGTTGTTAAATGCTTCGAAATAGTTAGGAACGAGTTCAATTGCCCGGTCAAAGCATGCAATGGCCTCCTCATACCGCCCCATATGTAGCAACGACATTCCTCGGCTGTTATGAGCAACACCGTTGCCCGGTCGAAGCACAATTGCACGATCAAAACTAACCAAGGCTTCTTCATGTCGTTCCTGAGTGGGCAGTGCAATTCCACGATTGATGAATGCTTCAAAATAGTCCGGGGTAAGTTCTATTGCACGGTTAAAGCTGACTATTGCTTCTTCATGCCGCCCTAGGTTGAGCAGGGAAATTCCTCGGTTGTTGTGCGCAACACCATTGCTATTGTTGAGCAGAATTGCTTGATCAAAGCTGGCGATTGCATCAATATGTTGCCCAAGTTTCTGAAGTGAAATTCCCCGGTTGTTGTGCGCAAACTCATTCTCTGGTTGGAATTCAATTGCTCGATCAAAGCTGGCTATTGCATTTTCGTGTTGCCCCAAGTTTTGAAGGGCGCTACCTTGATTGTTATAAGCTTCGGAATAGTCGGGCTTGAGTTCAATTGCTCGACCAAAGCTGGCTATTGCGTTCTCATAGCGTAACAGTTTGAGCAACGCTAGGCCGTAATTAAAATGAGCAGCCGGGTGATTTTTATTTATGGAAATGGCATCACTGAGAAAATCAACTGCGTTGTGCGTATGTCCGGTTTGTAAAGACAGGTGGCCGAGAAATAGCAGGGAGTCAAAATGTGTAGGTTGCACGTGTAGAACCTCTCTATAGAGGGATTCTGCAAGATCCAGTTGCCCCTGCTGATGCATTGCCAAAGCGCACTGAAATTTTGCCGCTAACACTGGAGAGGGCCTTGACCTGATATTCTTTGGATGATTGCCGATTTGCCGAGCCTTGTTTTTTGCCATGTCGAGTTGTTGGTGACTATGTTGATACATGCAACTAGCAACCACTGGGCAGCGAAGTCATAGGAGGCGACCGCCCGGTTGGAAAGATATAAAATGCCATCTTACTGTTTTATTTTGGTATCGTGTTTCTTTGTTCGGTGTGAGCTACCAATAAGGCTGATCGATGCTTGGGAGATAACATGAATCGGATTTGGCGGGAACTCATTGCAGCTTGTTTGGCTGGTCTTATTTCGCTCATGCCAGCAGCTCACAGCCAGAGCATGAGCGGGATGGTTGCGCCAATCAATCAGGTGGAGGCAATTGAAGGTCATCTACAGCAGTTGCGTACTCAATCCAACCGGGAGACCGAGGAGAACCTCAAGAAAAACAGCCGAACTTTCGAATTACCTAAACCCATAACCAACACTTCAGAACAAATAAGAGCGGAAGGTAAGAGCGGGAAACCAAGGGCGCCAGCGGGTAATAGTAAGTACAAAAAATGAATAAGCAAACAGGAGATAATGTAATGGAAGACAATACCCGACTGCGGCTGTTATTCATACTTGCAGTTCTGCCGCTTGGTGTTACTCACGCGCAGATGATTCGGCCGCCAGCCTTTGCGGGGGGCGTGCCAGGCATGGCGCAAATGCAATCCGTCACCATGCAACGCCATCAGGTACGTACGCTGCTATATCGCGAGGCACTCGAAGAATTGCGTAAAAACCCCAAGGCAGCCGATGTGCCGGAATGTTTGCCTGGCGTCAAGGATAAGAGCGCCCTCTGCTTGCGCCGTCCTGAAGCTGCGCTACCCTCGGTACAACCAGTTTCAGCTGACTTGCCCGAGGCTGCTGTCAAGATACCAGCCGCTGGACCGGATATTACAGCCCAACCTGCGGTAGCGGGCAAAGCGCAGTTGACAACGCCTGCGCCTCAGGTAGTAGCGGCGGTTCAGGCAACACCGGCAGTGCCTGCCGCTGCAGCCCAACCCGCGGCGGCTGTCAAGACTGTTCCACCACCACAACGACGGCGCTTGGCAGTACTGGTGGGCAATAACGGCTATACGACGCCGATTCCGTCTTTGGAAACGCCAATTGCCGACGTCGAAAAAATAGCCGAGGTACTTCGCACGCGTTTCGGTTTCGAGACGAGGGTATTGCACAACGCTACCAAGGCGCAGATCGTCCAGGCAGTCAACCTCGTGGCCGATGAAATCGGCCCGGAGGACAACGTGCTGCTGTTCTATGCGGGCCACGGATATTTGATGGACGATACCCAAATGGGTTTTTGGATACCAGTCGATGCTTCAGTCAAGACTGCCGCCAACTGGATATCCAATACGGACATCTCCAAGTTGCTACAGGCAATTCGTGCCAGACAGTTGATCCTGGTTTCGGATAGCTGTTTTTCCGGTTCACTGACTCGCGAGCAGAAGATGAGCGCGGAGGGGATGCTCAAGTCGGATGAAATTCTGCGTCGTCGCTCAGTGTTGGTGTTGTCATCGGGCGGTGACGAACCTGTTTCTGATGAGGGCAAAGAAGGCCATTCGATATTTGCCTGGAACCTGATTAAGACGCTGGATGCGTCTCAAGGCATTACACCGGGCTATAAGGTTTATAGCAATGTCTATGGCCAAGTAAAAAAGGATGCAGCTCAGGAACCGCAGTACGGCGCAGTCGTGTCAGCTGGACACATGAGTGGAGGTGAATATCTGTTTGAAGTGCAGTGATCAGTTCCCTTTCGGCGGGTGTGTTCGGTGTTCTGGCCCAACCAGCACTTCGAGCTGAAAAGACAAGTATGATGTGGCTAATCTGCTCGGCACTGTCGAGCAGAGGTGTCCAGCAAAAGTTAATATTAGAAATCGAATTTAATTCCCATGTCCAGGCCATAAGCATGGGCTTGGGCTAGCTTGATGGTGTCGGTTCGGAAACCGATGTGAAAAGCCCGATAAGCAAGGCCGATCCCTACCGTTCGAAAGCGGAAGTCGTAGTCCATCTGCGCGCTCATCCCGTAGGAATACTCCTTGCGCAATCCGATGGTGGGGAAATGGTTGCCCCGCAGCACGCTGTCGGCAAGCTCGACATTTACCGGCCGGACAGGGATGGAGAGCAACAGCGCTTGCTTGACAGGCAACCGCTCGTCAAAGTTTATGCGCCACTTTTTGCCTTCGGGAAAAGAGCCGTTGTAGACGCCTGAACCGCTGTAGGTGATTTGCGGAATGCTGGTCCAATGCATTCGGCTGATGGCATCCGCTACGGTCCACTCGATGAAAGCGCCGTCTTCGCGTTCGACATGCATGCCGAGATCAAAGCTGTAACCATTGCCGCCGGGGGCGCCAAAGCGATAGGCGGGGACGAAAGTGTTGGTGATGTCGTCGAAACCGCTGGACGCCCAAACACGCATCGCGTTGCCGGAAAAACTTAAGGAATGCGCTGCGGTCGCCAGCGCATTGCCAGACCATTGTTCCTGGCGGAGCTTCTGTCCCTGCAGCAGACTGCCGTTGACCCCCAATGTGATCGCCCAGCCGCTATCCATGCTAAAGCGCTGTGCCTTGCCCAATTGCAAACCGCGGGCGGCGAAGCCGCCGAGCCGGTAATCGATGGGGGTGGTCGCTCCGACTTCATGGTCGAATAACAGACGGTTGGCGCGATACAAATCCAGTGTTTCGCGCTGCGCAGATCCAAGCCATTCCTGCCGGTACAGTGCGCCGATGCGAAAGCCTTGCCATGCAAATCCCGATTCCACTCGCGCCGCGACCAAAGCCAGATTCCGTCCGTCACGCGGTGCATAGTCGTCCCTCAAGTCAGCGCGGACTTCGTGGATGGGCGCAAAATCGTTGGCAAGAAAGGCCGTGCCGGAAAGATAGATTCCGCGCTCTTCGGCAATCTGCGCCGGATTGGTCAACGCCAGGAGATTACCGGCCGAAACTGTGGATGCTGACAGCGCACAGATCAGCGCGCAGATCGTTCTACCGCACTGCATAGCCGGCCTCAAAAAAGACTGGCAGCCGAATGCTGCCAGTCATTGCGATTAACGGGAGCAGGTTCAGAGCAGCAGCAAATAGGTGCCGTCGACGAAATTGACCTGGTTGGAGTCCGGTGCTATCGAGCCGATCGGTGAACCCGAACTGTCATATACCTTGGCGCTGGTCGAGCCTGGACCTGCGGGCGAGGAGCCTACCTTGGTGACGACGATCTTGGTGCCGTCGGATGAAATGATGGTCAGCATGTCGGGCGTGCTGTTGTTGTCATATTGCGTGCCGCTCGCCGTCAAGGAGTAGCTGCCGCCGAAGTTGTAGGTGAAGCTGATGCCCGTCTGTCCGCTGACGGAATTATCGACCGTCCCGGAAATATCGGAGACCGCGCCGCCATTGAGCACTTTAGCAGATAAAGTACCCTTGGTCCTTCCGGCCAGGGTCGCAGAACCCGATGCGTTCATGACGATTGTGCCGTCGAGGAAGTCGGTCACGGTGCTGCCCGATACTGTCGAGATCTTGCCGGTAAAAGAATCCGAGGAAGCCGAATCGCCGTTGATCGAAAATTCGTTGGCACTGTTGCCCGTCGCGGAGAAAGTTCCGTCGTACTGGAACTTGCCGGTTTTGACCTGTGCGATCAGGGTCGCGGTCTCCGCACCGGTGGCGCTGGTCCAACTCATTTTCGAGTTGGGAAGAATATTGACGCTGACGCTCTTCGAACTATCCGTCGCATTGGTGCTGATCATGCTGCCGGTGACCGTCACGGTGTCGGTGCCGTTGGCGGAAGCCAATGTCCAGTTCAGGTTGGCCGTGGTGTCGGTTGCTCCTAGTATCGCGGGAATCAGTTTGCCATTGACCAGGGTAGTGCTGGTCCAACCGGAGCTGTCGCGGCCGGCGTCGAACGATCCCGTATAGTTTGGATTTTGCGTCACTGCGCAATTTGCGTTGAAGAAATTGGTACAGCTGGCGGACGCGAAGGTGAAGGAAGAGTTCTCATAATTGTAGGTAGCGCTGGCACTGGCGTTGGTAGACACTTTGACAAAGACTTGCGTGACAGGATCGCTAAAATAGGAGCAGAAGGCCGTCCCGGCGCTTGGGACGGTTCTGGCCGGAGTCGCGCTGGGCAGCCCTGGCCCCGGCGACGAAATGTAGAGACAGGTCTTAGGTCGAGCTGAGTCATGGGGAGGGCCCCAAATACGGACATAACCAGATCCCACTATAGGGTCCGAAAACGTTGCAGTGAGCTTTCCGTTCTTACTTACGACATCGGAAACCATCTCGGTGGCCTGCGTCAGAGATGAAAGAAGCTGCTCAAAATGGAAGGCGCCGTTCTTATTTAGATTATTAAGATCATCCGACATCGCCTTGGCTTCGGTCTGTAGAAAGCCCGTATCGGATTTGTTGCCCAGGCTAATCACGTTGGAGCGGAGGGCATTGAAAAGCTTTTTTGCGGCATCCAAGCCGCCCAAGACCGAACCCGTGGCCGGGCCTCCTGAACCCCCGCCGCATCCTGACAGAGCAATACTCGTTGCCAGAATGAGAATGAGTCCAAACCGCTTGGATATCGAATTAAACATGCTCATGTCTCCGTTGAACGTTGTTGACGAAAGTACGTCCCATGCACGGCTTAGGTACCACAGAGGGATACCCTTTTTCTTACATACTGATCAATAAACAGACTGAAGAGATTTTAGGGAATGCTACTACAAAACCACGTTATGCCTATACTTACTCCAATAAATATTATATTCTTGCCGAATCGTTGGCCAATTGGTTAAAACCAGAAGCTGGGCGTTGCCCGTTACTGTTACTCGTTGCTCACTGGTTACCATTTGCCCATTTGCCAAGGAATAAGAATTAAGCACCACAGTACCAGCAGCCCCAGACTTTCAAGAACAGAAGTATTTTGCAGCAGCAAAATTGGGAGAGTGAGCATGAGAGGTTTGAATAAGGCCAGCGCTCTGCCGGCCGTTGCATTGATGCTTGCCCAAGTGGTGTGGGCGCAAGCGCCAGGGTTCGTCGTCAGCGGCTTCAAAATCGAAGGCAATACATTGCTCAGCGAACCCGCTGTGCAGGCCGCGCTGTCAGGGTTTGTCGGTGATGCGCGCAACATGGACGACATCAAGCGCGCTGCCGCTGCCTTGAAGGATGCCTACGCCGCCCAAGGCTATCCCATCGTGCAGGTATTCGCTCCTGAACAGACGCTGGCATCGGGCACGGTGAGCTTGCGCGTCATTGAGGGCAAGATCGCCAAAGTCAGCGTGGCCGGCAACAAAGAATACGATCAGGCCAACATCCGCAGCAGCCTGCCGGGACTGAAAGAGGGCAGCGCACCCAACTCGGCTCACATCGTTTCCGAAGTCGTTCTCGCCAACGAAAACCCGGCCAAGCAGGTTGCCGTGAATTTCTCTGCGGGTGCGACGCCAGGAGATATCGATGCCCGCATCGACGTGGTTGAAGACCGCATCGAGAAATACAGTGTTACGGCGGACAACGCCGGCTCGCGCGCGACCGGACTGGAACGCTTCGGCTTGAGCTACCAGAACGCCAACCTGATGAATCTCGACCATCAGTTGACCCTGCAATACATGACCACCTTCCAGAATCCCGACAAAGTCGCCAATCTGACTGGCGGCTACCGGATCCCCTTCTACGGCGCGGGACTGTCGCTTGACCTGATTGCCGCCTATTCGGACAGCAAAAGCAACGCCACCTCCGCCGCTGGCCCTCTCTCCTTTTCGGGCAAAGGCACCTACCTCGGCGTCAGGCTGAATCAGGCCTTGGCGAGCCAAGGCGAATACCGCCACAAGCTGGTTTATGGGCTTGACTACAAGGACTTCGACAACGATTGCAGTCTGTCGGGTATCGCCCTGACCAGCTGTGGCACCATCACTGACATTCCCCTGAGCTTGAGCTACATCGGCCAGGTTTCCACAGCGGGCTACCAGGCAGGCGGCAGCATCGGTTACTACCACAATATCCCCGGTGGTCGTCATGGCGACCAAGTCAGCTATGGTACGCATGACCGTAACTGGGATGTTTGGCGCGTGAGCGGCTTCTTTGGTCTGCCACTCGACAACTGGCAATTGCGTGCCACACTGAATCTACAGGAAAGCTCACAGACCCTGATTCCGAGCGAGCAGTTTGGTCTGGGCGGCGCAGCCTCGGTGCGCGGCTACGACGAACGAACGTTGGCGGGAGACTATGGTGTTGCCGGCAACCTGGAACTGTACACCCCTGAAATCGGCAAGATGGCGGGATTGTCCGACTACTACAAGCTGCGCGCACTGTTGTTCCACGATGCTGGCTATGTGCGCAACATCGATCCAGCATTGGCCAGGCAATATCGCCTCGCCAGCTTTGGGCTGGGTTTGCGCGCCACCGCTGGCAAGGATCTGAGCTTCAAGCTCGATCTTGGCTTCGCGAACACCGCGACGCCCGTGGGTGCCGCCGGCCCCCGTGAAAAAAACCAGAGCTTCGGCCATTTCGCCGTGGCTTACTCGTTCTAAGCGCCTGACCTTCCCGGAGACAGCGTCATGCATGGCTCAATTCAATCGAAGAATAGCTTCAAAGCATCCAAGAAGGCTGCGGTCGGCATTGCTACCGCGATTCTCTCAACCTGGGTGCTGGCGCCGCTGGCGCTGGCCAACCCGGTCGGTCCGACGGTTGCTGCCGGCACGGCGAACTTCGCCACCAACGGCAACACCTTCACGGTCACCAACAGCCCCAACGCCATCATCAACTGGCAGCAGTTCAACATCGGCCAGAACGAGTTGACGCGCTTC
Organism: Sterolibacterium sp.; assembly: GCA_028713555.1. Lineage (GTDB taxonomy): Bacteria > Pseudomonadota > Gammaproteobacteria > Burkholderiales > Rhodocyclaceae > JACRAR01. The sequence goes on from JAQTOA010000008.1 coordinate 118,507, forward strand.
GTCCAGCAAAGCGCGCAGTCAGCTGTGCTGAACCGTATCGGCGGCGGTAGCCCGAGCCAGGTTCTTGGTGGCCTGCAGTCGAACGGACGGGTGTTCCTGGTCAATCCGAATGGCATTATCTTCGGCAACAACGCAGTGGTCGACGTCGCCGGGCTGGTGGCATCTACGCTCAACCTGTCGAATGCCGACTTCCTCGCCAACAAGCTTAGTTTTGCGGGCGGCGGCGGGTCGCTCAGTAACCAGGGCAGCATCACCACACCGGTCGGCGGCAGTGTGTACCTGATCGGTGGCAATGTAAGCAACCAAGGCCTGATTCGTACCCCGCAAGGGCAGGTTCTGCTGGCGGCAGGCAACAGCGTGAGTCTGGCCGACAGCGGCACGCCAAACCTCTCGGTCACCTTGAGCGCTAACGGCAACAAGGCTGTTAACCTCGGCGAGATCAATGCCAGCGGCGGACGCATCGATATCTATGGCGCGCTGATCGATCAGCAGGGCGTGGTGCGGGCGGATAGCGCCAGCATGGATTCCCATGGGCGGGTTACGCTCAAGGCCAGCGACACGACCAGCGTCGCTGGCACGGTCAGCGCCAGTAATGCCCAGGGTAGCGGCGGGCAGATTGATATCCTTGGCGACAAGGTTGTGCTTGCCGGCAGTGCCTCAGTGGATGCTTCAGGCAGCGCTGGGGGCGGCACGGTACTGATCGGCGGTGACTGGCAGGGCAGCAACGCGGCGGTGCAAAATGCGACCGCTACCCGCGTCGATGCCGGCGCGATCATCAAGGCTGACGCCACGGATAACGGCAACGGCGGCAAGGTCGTGGCCTGGTCCTCCGCCAAGACCAGCTTCGACGGCCTGATCTTTGCGCGCGGCGGCGCCAACGGCGGCGACGGCGGTGCCGTGGAAACTTCCGGCCATACGCTGGGCGTGACCGGCATGGTGAGTACCTTGGCGCCCAAGGGCAAGGGTGGTTCGTGGCTGCTCGATCCGGCGATCATCTGCATCGTTGTCGACCCCAGCGGTTGTTCGACCAGCGCGCAAAATATCACTCCTTCGGCCGTCGAGCAGGCGCTAGCCCTCAATTCCGCTGTGACTTATGACGCCACCGATTATTTCCTGTTCTCCACTAGCAGCATCTCCAGTTCCGCTCCCTGGACACTGTCTGCCAGCGCGCCGAACACCGGCAGTCTGGTGATCAGCGCGCCCTACGTCATGCTGTCCGGGTCTTTCGACGCGGTCGCCAACGCCAAGACTATTGATTTCAGCTTCAAGGCCACCAGTGGTACATCCAGCAGCTTCTCTAGCAAGTCAGGAGTGATCGACATTTTCGAGGGCGGCGAGGTGTTCCGCACGCTAGGCAATCTGACTTTCAATGCTGACAAGACCATCAATATCGCTTCCGATGCGAATTTTCAGGCACGTTCCGTAAATTTCCTCGCCAAGGATTTTATTAATTACAGCGGTAATGGGGCTGCCACAGCGCCGGCAGGGTTCCATTCGCTGGGTGCGCATGGCATCAATGATACCAACGGGCCGGTTAATACTACTGTCAGCATGCTGGCACCTTATATCAAGCTGGGGGGAACCGTTTACGTCGAGCCCGGGGTTTGGTTCAACGCCTACACCGACGATGCTCTGGCTGGAACATCGGCGAGCTATGCCGCGAACACCGGGACGATCGATGTCCAGGCGACGTTCCTCGGCGGTTCGGGCGGCAACACGCTCAGCAATACCGCCTTGAAACGCGGGTTTACGCTCGGTGCCAACGCGATCAACGGCAGCATTGCGCTTAGCCAAATGTCATCATCGGCCAGCGTTACCTACTCGCCCACGGCGGAACTGCCGTCCGGCAACTGGAATTATCTGGAGTTGGCGACCAAGAAACTCGGTGCCACGGTTTCCGGCAGCATCGATGCCGTATCGCTCACCACCAAGTGGGGCAACAACCCCAGCGGCTGGTCGATGTATGTCGGCACGCCCGCGACCGATCCCCTCTGCGCCAACGGCCTCTGCCTCAACAGCCAGTTGGCGAACCTGACCGCCAAGGGGGTGTTGCTTGGAACTGGCGTGTATAACTACGCGCTGGACGCCACCGGCAATCCCACCTCGTTTCATGGCATGGGTGACATCTATTACAACGCTAATCCAGGCCTGACCGGGACGCCCGAAGCGCTCGGCATGGCGGGCTGGAAAGTCGTCATCGGCAGCCCGGTTTCAGTGGCCAAAAACGTCTTCGTGGAAGCCTACGATACCTTTACCAACAGCGTCGGCGCCAATGCCTTCAATGGTGTGCATTATGATCTCGCGGTCCCATCCGGCGCCGCATTGAGTGGATTGACGCCAACCGTGCTGAGCAATGCCTATCCGGACTATCCCTGCAGCTTGACCGGCTATTCTTCCTGCGCCAAACAAGCCACGGACAGCAAAGCTTATACCGCTGAGGCCGGCAGCAAGGCGCCGGCTTCAACGGTGGCTTATATTGACAAAAAGGGTACGGCAGTAACTCCTCCGCCTGTAACTCCCCCGCCTGTGACTCCCCCATCCGCGATCACGTATGCCGGAATCTATAGTGGAACATACAGCGGTACAAGTTCGGGTACCTGGACGCTGACCATTTCTTCCAGTGGCGCAATCAGCGGGACAGCAATCAACGCCGCCGACAAATCGGTAACGAATTTGGTCGGCAACGCTACTGCCAGCGGTGGCTTGAGTTTTGCAAGTGGGACTGGAAGCGACGGCGAGACTTTCTCTGGGTCTTACAATCCAAACTCGGGTATTTTGTCGGGCACATGGGCTTGGCCGGTATATAAGGAATCGGGTCAGTTCAGTGGCGGCAAGCAAGGAGCAGATTCACCCGCCGTAATTCAGGTGGTCAGTCAATTGGTGAACGATACCTGCACCAATAATCCGGCAATGTGCGCATCAACCAGCACGATTCAGCAACAACTCAGTGGTAACACCAGCGGCAATCTGGGACAGAGCGCCGGCGCTCCGGTCGCTTCGCTCACAGTCGATGCCAAGCTGACTGTGACCGAGAGTAAGCCAACTACTGGCAGCGGCGACAGCAAGACGGTCAGCGGCGACAGCAGCAAGGGGCGGACGGCAGATGCCGGCACACCGCTTGCTCCAAAGAGCCAAGCCTCGCAGCAAAAACAGGAAGCGCGCGCCGCCGACGAGAAGAAATCGACGGGCGAGTTGAAACAGGAAGCCCAGCGGGCCAGCAGTGAAGCCAAGAGCAATAAGGCTGAAGCGAAAAAGACCGAAGCCGAAGCCAAGAAGGTAGAGGGCGAAGCCAAGAAAGCCGAAGGCGAGGCCAAGAAGGCCGAAGGCGAGGCCAAGAAAGCCGAAGGCGTAGCCAAGAAGGCTGAGAGTGAAGGCAAGAAGGCTGAAAGCGATGCCAAGCAAGCCGAAGCGGAGGCCAAGACAGCCAAGACGGCCGAGCATAAGGCGGTTGCCGAAGCGAAGAAATCCGACGCCGAAGCACGCAAAGCGCAGGCGGATTCGAAACAAGCTGAAGCCGGGGCGAAGCAAGCCGAGGCTGGCGCCAAGAAGGCCGAAGCCGAGATGAAGCAGGCCGAAGTTGCCGCCAAGAGAGACGAGGCCGGCGCCAAGCGGGCCGAAGGCGATGCCAAGCAGGCACAGGCCGAACACAAGCAAGCGGTTGTCGCAGCCAAGGAAGCCAAGACGCCGGAACAAAAAGCCGCCGCCGAGAAGCTGGCCGATGACAAACGCATTGAGGCCGTTCAGAAGAGCGCAGAAGCCAATGTCAAACGCGCCAAGGCCGAAGAAAAGAAAGCTGAAGCCGAGCAGAAAAAGAGCGAAGCCGACGCCCATCTCGCCCTTGCCGAGGCGAAAAAAGCCGAAGGCGAAGCCAAACAGTCCGAAGCGAATGCGCACAAAGCGGCAGCGAGCGCTAAACAAGACGAGTCCAAAGCCGAACACGCCAAGAGCGAAGGCAAGCCAGCTGAAGCCAAGCAGGCTGAAACGCTAAAAGCTGCGGCCGAGCAAAAACACGCCGCCGAAGAAAAGAAAGCCGAAACCAAGAAAATCGAAGCGGAAAGCAAGCAGGCTGAAGCTCAACACAAACAACGCACTGCCGAAACTCGCAAGGCTGAACAGCAGAAGCGCGTGGAAGCGAGGCGGGAAGCCGCGGTTAAAACCTTTGCCAAGAGCATGATCGGTGCTATGGGCATCGATAAGCTGGCGGAAATGACAGTGCTGCGCCATGAATACAAGACCGAGATACTCAAACCGGCCTTGGATATTCTTGAGAAGAATCCGAGCGCTGCCAACCTGCCTGCTTGTGGCACCGGTGCGGGTGACGTCTGCATGCCGGCCAAGCCTGCCGTTGCCGCCCAAGTGGTGGCGCTTAGCTCAATGGCACCTCCCCTGCCGGTGGTCTCTTTCCTGCCGCAAATTGAGCGCAAGGTGGCGGTGCTGATCGGCATCAACCAATATCAGAGCGCCAGCATTCCCAAGCTCGATTCGGCGGTGCCCGACGCAGAAGCCGTCGCCAGGCTATTGCAGGACAAGATGGGCTACCAAGTTCATGTGGTGCGCGATGCGAGCAAGGCCGACATCGTAAAGAGCCTTAACGATGTCGCCAAGCAAGTGGGTGCAAAGGACAGCGTCACTATCTACTATGCCGGCCATGGCTACATGATGGAGGATGCCAAAGGGGGTAAAGAAAGCGGCTATTGGATTCCGGCCGATGGGACGACCACAAGCCCGGCCAACTGGTTGTCCAATAGCGACATATCCAAGCTGCTCGCCAACATCCCGGCCAAGCAGGTAATGCTAATTTCGGACAGCTGCTACTCGGGCGCCTTAACCAAGGAGCAAAAGGTCACTGCGGCAAGTGATCCTGAGCAGATTCTGGGGCATCGTTCGGTGGTGGTTATGTCCTCGGGTGGCGAGGAACCCGTCTCGGATGAAGGCAAGGAAGGCCATTCGATCTTCGCCTGGAGCCTGATGGACAAACTGCAGAAAGTGAACAAATTTGACACCGGCAACAAGGTGTTCGAAGCGACCAAAGCGAGTGTTACCGAGGAATTCCCACAGGTGCCGCAATACGGCGCCGCAACTGCGGCTGGTCACACCCAGGGCGGCGATTATCTGTTTGAGATGAGAAGTTATAAGTGAAGAAAACGGGAGAACTGGGCTGGGGCCAACGGGAATAGACTTTCCGATAATAGGAATGGTCCCCTCAGCATAAGCAGGAGCGGTTTCTGTTTCTTAAACTTATGACGTTTGAGAAGGCTGCGCTGTGACACGCAGCCTTTTTCTTTTTGTAAAAAGTCAGCAGAGCTTGTGGCCGTCAGGCGCGGTAAATCATGCCGCGTTGCCGCGTAGCTTTATCTGTAGAAGTTCAGACTTGTCCAGATAGTCCGCCCATTGCTGCATCATCTTCTTCCGCTCCGGCAGGTACTCCGCCCGACTGTATGCAGCACGCACCGCGTTATTTTCAGCATGGGCTAGCTGGCGCTCGATCAGATCGAGCGCGGAATCCCCAGAGCGATAGTCGAAGCGCCACCAGCACGAACCGTTCGGATTAAGCGACAAGTATAGCCCCCGTTCGTCAGCCAACCTCATGGGCTTGTCCGTAGGTTTGGTGTTCTTGATCGCAGTGTCGGTTAGTGCCATGCCCGTAACCTCTTTTGTGTGTTGGTCGGTTATGGACAACGTTACGGGCACAAATGTCCGGACGTCAATGGATCATTTCTGACGCTATAGGTGTTAAAAAACCCGCAGAGCTTGTCACTGTGCGGGTTTATAAGGGTATTTTGGACTCTATCGGACGCTATTGGAATACGGGATGGTGGGTGCTGAGGGGCTCGAACCCCCGACATTCGCCGTGTAAAGGCGACGCTCTACCAACTGAGCTAAGCACCCGCACGCTTTGAGAACGACCAATTACTTGGCTACGGCAGGTTAAAACAGTTTCAGTTAACAGCATCCTTCAATGCCTTGCCAGCGCGAAACTTCGGGGTTTTTGCGGCTTTAATCTTGATGGCTGCGCCAGTACGCGGGTTCCTGCCGACGCGTGCAGCACGCTTGCCAACGTAGAATGTACCAAAGCCGACCAATGTTACCATCTGGCCCTTTTTCAACGACGCCTTGACAGCTCCCATGGCGGCATCCAGTGCTCGACCTGCTGCAGCCTTGGAGATGTCAGCCGACTTGGCGACTTGATCGATCAGTTCAGATTTGTTCACTTATTTCCCCTCTTAGAAAGTATGTTGAACGAATAAACAGTCCTTAAGTTGCGCCCTGCGTTGGTGCGGGCCGCTGCGAAATTCTGCCCACGTTTTATAGCAAGCGGCGAAACCTGATGTCAAGGAGTTTTCCAGCAATTCAGGAAAATAATTGAGTGTCCGGAATCAGTACACCGAGATTACTACGGCAATGCGGAGAAAGGACAGAGGCATTGTCAATGCGTGAGAATACCTGCCACTGTTTGACCGGCTACAGGCTCTGCAGGAGGTACATCAGCAGTAGCGGAGACAACTGACACTTCGGCAATCGGCACCGGAATACGTTCCAGCGCCAGTTCCAGCACCTTGTCAATCCACTTGACCGGAATGATCTCGATTCGGTTCTTGATGGTGTCTTGAATCTCGGCAAGATCCTTGATGTTCTCTTCGGGAATCAGTGCAGTGCGGATACCGCCCCGCACGGCAGCGAGTAGTTTCTCCTTGAGTCCGCCGATGGGCAAAACTTCACCGCGCAATGTGATTTCTCCAGTCATGGCAACATCAGCACGTACCGGAATGCCGGTCAGCACCGACACCAATGCCGTGGTGATAGCGGCGCCGGCGGAGGGTCCGTCCTTGGGTGTCGCACCTTCTGGCAAGTGGATATGTAGATCGCTCTTCTGATAAAAATCCTCTGCGATGCCAAACTGTTTGCTGCGTTTCCTGACCACCGTCAGTGCCGCCTGGATTGACTCCTGCATTACTTCGCCGAGTTTTCCGGTGGTCATAGTTTTGCCCTTGCCGGGCACCACTACCGCTTCGATCGTCAGCAACTCGCCGCCGACCTCGGTCCAGGCGAGACCTGTGACCTGACCAATCTGGTTTTCTTTTTCCGCAATGCCGAATGAGTAACGCCGAACCCCGAGATACTTCGAGAGGTTTTTTGTATTGACGACCACCTTGCTGGTGCGTTTCCTTAGCACCAGTGCTTTTACTACTTTGCGGCAGATCTTCGAGATGTCGCGTTCCAGGGCGCGAACGCCCGCTTCGCGCGTGTAGTAGCGAACGATATCTCGCAGCGCTTCATCGGTTACCGCCAATTCACTGCGCTTGATGCCATTGTTCTTGAGTTGCTTGGGCAGCAGGAAACGCAGGGCAATATTCACTTTTTCGTCTTCGGTGTAACCTGAAAGACGAATGACTTCCATTCGGTCGAGCAAGGCGGCCGGAATATTGAGCGTGTTTGCCGTTGCGACGAACATGACATCGGATAGGTCGTATTCGACTTCGACATAGTGGTCGACAAAAGTTGAATTCTGCTCGGGGTCGAGTACTTCCAGCAGCGCCGAACTCGGATCGCCGCGGAAATCCTGACCCATCTTGTCGACTTCGTCGAGCAGGAACAGCGGGTTTCTGACGCCGACTTTAGCCATGTTTTGCAAGATCTTGCCGGGCATCGAGCCGATGTAGGTTCGCCGGTGACCGCGGATCTCGGATTCGTCGCGAACACCGCCGAGCGACATGCGCACAAATTTGCGATTAGTCGCTTTGGCGATGGACTGGCCAAGCGAGGTTTTACCGACGCCCGGGGGGCCGACCAGGCAAAGAATAGGCGCCTTGAGCTTATCAACGCGCTGCTGCACGGCCAGATATTCGACGATACGTTCTTTGACCTTGTGCAAGCCATAATGGTCCTTGTCGAGCACTTTCTCTGCTGCGCCAAGATCTTTGCCGATGCGACTTTTCTTTTTCCATGGCAGACCGATCAGGGTGTCGATGTAGTTGCGGACCACGGTTGCTTCTGCCGCCATCGGCGACATTAGCTTCAGTTTCTTCAACTCGGCTTGCGCTTTTGTCAAGGCTTCCTTGGGCATTCCGGCTTCCTTGATTTTTTTCTCCATCTCGTCGAGTTCAGCCCCTTCCTCGCCCTCGCCGAGTTCTTTCTGGATCGCTTTGACCTGTTCATTGAGGTAATACTCGCGCTGGCTTTTTTCCATCTGGCGCTTGACGCGACCGCGAATACGTTTTTCTACCTGGAGAATGTCGAGTTCGGCTTCGAGTTGGGAAAGCAGTTTTTCGAGGCGTGCTGCGACATCGAAGATCTCCAGATCTTCCTGTTTCTGCTCTAGTTTGAGCGGCAAATGGGCGGCAATGGTGTCGGCGAGGCGGCCGGCATCCTCAATCCCGGACAGGGAAGTAAGAATTTCCGGCGGGATTTTTTTGTTGAGTTTTACATACTGGTCGAACTGGGCCAGTATGGCGCGGCGCATGGCTTCAACCTCGTTGTTGACGCCATCGCCCAATGGTACAGGAATGACTTCGGCGATAAACAGACCTCGGCTATCTTCGATACTCTCAATACGTGCGCGCTGAACCCCCTCGACCAGTACCTTGACGGTGCCGTCTGGCAGTTTCAGCATCTGGAGGATATTGGCAATGCAACCGATGCGATACATGTCCTCGCTATCGGGTTCGTCCTTGGCGGCGGATTTCTGCGCTACCAGCAGGATGCTCTTGCCGGTTTCCATTGCAGTTTCAAGCGCTTTGATCGACTTCGGTCTTCCTACAAACAGCGGGATTACCATGTGTGGGAAAACGACTACATCACGCAGCGGAAGCAGCGGTAGATCAAGTTTTTCTGCGGGGAGGTCCAATTCGCTCGACATGGCGATATCCTTATATGATTACATCCTAACCCCAATTGGGGGTGGGATGAATTAATTCAAGCACTCCGCAGAAGGGAGATGCTAACTCTACAGGGTTATTGATGCGGGCGGCGATCATGATACCCGCAGTCAGGATATGGTTGCTAACTTGAACTGGCGACTTTGGGCTGGTCTGCGTAAATCAGTATCGGTGGCGTTGCCGCGTCGACCATGCCTTCGTCAATGACCACCTTAGTGACATTTTCCATGGTGGGCAACTCGTACATGATATCCAGCAGCACATTTTCCAGGATTGAACGCAAGCCACGTGCCCCCGCCTTGCGTTTCAAGGCCTTCCGGGCGATAGCCTGAAGGGCATTGGGGCGAACCTCCAACTCGACTCCCTCCATCTGGAAAAGCTTCTGATATTGTTTGATCAGCGCATTCTTCGGTTCGATCAGAATTTCAATTAGCGCTGCCTCATCGAGTTCCTGAAGCGTCGCAACTACTGGCAAGCGGCCGACAAACTCGGGGATCAGACCAAACTTGATCAGATCTTCCGGTTCAACTTGTTTCAAGGTTTCGGATATATCCTTGGTGTCGCGGCTTCTCACCTCGGCATCGAAGCCGATACCGCTTTTTTCAGAACGGTTGAGTATTACCTTGTCGAGGCCATCAAAGGCGCCACCACAGACAAATAAAATGTTGGTCGTGTCTACTTGGACGAAGTCTTGGTTAGGATGCTTGCGTCCGCCCTGCGGCGGGATCGCAGCAGTGGTGCCTTCGATCAGTTTGAGCAGAGCCTGCTGGACGCCTTCGCCGGAAACATCGCGGGTGATCGAGGGATTGTCCGACTTACGTGAGATTTTGTCGATCTCATCAATGTAGACGATGCCTTGTTGAGCCTTCTCGATCTCGTAATCGCACTTCTGCAACAGCTTCTGGATGATGTTCTCAACGTCTTCGCCGACATAACCAGCCTCGGTCAGCGTCGTCGCGTCGGCCATCACAAAAGGCACATTGAGCAATCGCGCAAGGGTTTGAGCTAGCAGCGTCTTGCCCGACCCGGTTGGTCCAATCAAGAGAATGTTGCTTTTTGCTAACTCGACTCCATCACTGCCTTCGTTCTTGGCAAGATGCTTGAGGCGTTTGTAATGGTTGTATACCGCCACCGCCAGAATGCGTTTGGCCGACTCTTGACCGATCACATACTGGTCAAGAATGGCACAGATTTCCTTGGGTGTCGGCAGGTCGGTTTTTCCGACCTTGTTGGCGCCCTGCTCGCTAATGACCTCGTCACGGACGATGTCGTTGCAAAGCTCGATGCACTCATCGCAGATAAAAACTGAGGGGCCGGCGATAAGTTTCTTCACCTCATGCTGACTCTTCCCGCAGAAGGAACAGTAAAGGAGTTTTTCTGTACCGGATTTTTTTTCCGTCATTTGCGTATCTCCGTGACCGGCTTACTTGGCATCTTTCTTGGCGAATTCAGAGCGGCTTTCCAGAACCTTGTCTATGATGCCATAGTTAACGGCCTCGTTTGCCGAAAGAAAATTGTCGCGGTCGGAGTCGCGCTCGATGCGTTCGATCGGCTGTCCGGTATGCTTGGACATCATCTCATTGAGGCGCTGCTTGGTAAATAGAATTTCCTTGGCATGAATCTCGATGTCCGAAGCCTGGCCCTGAAAACCGCCCATCGGCTGGTGGATCATGACACGCGAGTTGGGCAGGCAGTAGCGCTTGCCTTTGGCGCCGGCCGTCAGCAGGAAAGCGCCCATGCTTGCCGCTTGGCCGACGCAGAGGGTAGATACGTCAGGTTTGATGAACTGCATGGTATCGTAAATCGACAAACCGGCCGTGACCGAGCCACCTGGCGAATTGATATAGAAATGAATGTCCTTGTCGGGATTTTCCGACTCAAGAAATAGCAGTTGCGCCACGACCAGATTCGCGGTCGAATCATTCACCGGGCCAACCAGGAATACCACGCGTTCACGCAACAAGCGCGAGTAGATGTCGTAGGCTCGTTCGCCACGGCCGCTGGTTTCGATCACCATCGGAACCAGGCCGAGCATATTAGGATCCCAGTCGTTGTTACCTTGCCGAATTGACATGGTTATGCTCCGTTACCCATCAGTTCATCAAAGGAAATGGGCTTGTCCACCACCTTGGCGTTGGTTAGCACCCAATCCACGACATTGTTTTCTACCACCAGTGCTTCGGCTTCGGATAAACGTTGTGGTTGTGAATAATACCAGCGTACCACCTGGGCCGGATCCTGATAGGTCGCTGCGAAGTCGTCGACCAATGCGCGCACCTGCTCCGGTTTGGCGAAGAGCTGTTTTTCCTTGACCAGTTCGGCAAGGATCAAGCCAAGGCTGACTCGGCGTATTGCCTGCGCGGTGAACCAGGCTGGCTCCACCGGCACGTTCTTGGTAGACATGCCACGCGATTCTAAGTTATGTAAAGCCGCTTCAGCCATCTGACGTGACTCGATGTCGATCAGCGATTTCGGCACTTCGATAGGATTGATACTCAGCAACTTATCCATGACCTGGTTCTTGATGCGGGCCTGGAGGCGCTTAGTGACCTCGCGTTCAAGATTTTCCTTGACCTCGTTGCGCATCTTAGTGATATCGCCATCGGCGATGCCCAGCGATTTGGCGAATTCGGCGTCCAAGTCAGGCAATTGAGGTTCGTCGATTTGCTTCATCGTCACCTCGAACTGCACCGTTTTCCCGGCGAGATCCTTGGCTTGGTATTCGGCTGGAAAAGTCAGATCGAAAGTTTTTGAATTGTCTACCGACATGCCGGTAATCGCGGTCTCGAAATCAGGGAGCATTTGCCCTCCGCCCAGACGAATCTCAAAGTCATTGCCTTGCCCACCCGCAAACGGCTCGCCATCTTGACGACCGATGAAATCGATGATGACCCTGTCGCCGTTGACAGCGGGGCGCTCCGCCTTGATAAAGGTGGTACGCTGTTTGCGAAGAACCTCGATGGTTTTATCAAGTTCGGCGTCAGCGATAGTCAGAACCGGTTTTTCGATCTCTTGGTCACCGACTTCACTCAACTTGATTTCAGGATACACTTCAAATACCGCTGAAAATTCCATCAGCGTCTTGTCATCGCCGCTTTTCGGTTCAATGCGGGGATAACCGGCAACGCGCAACTTCTGTTTCCGCACCATTTCGCCAAACACTTTGTCCACCGCATCGCCAATGGCCTCCGAACGTACTTGTGGGCCGTATTGTTGAGTAACCATTTTGAATGGCACTTTGCCCGGACGGAAACCGGCGATCTTTACGGTACGCGCCAGATGCTTGAGACGTTGTTCCACATCCTGGTCGACAGCAGCCAAGGGTACGCTCATGTCGAAGCGGTGCTCTAATGTGCTGACAGGGGCAACTTCTTGTGCGCTACCAGTGCTGATTTCCTCGTTCGTCTGCATGAAAAATCCCTGAGTTTTCTGTGTGATTGCTTTGGTAAATTCTGAAATTAGTACCCATATTCACCAAGCGTTTGGAGCGGGAATTGTATCACGACTGTCCCCCTTCTATTTTGCCGAGCCAGAGCAAGCTGCAGTTGCGAAACCATATTGCCAGAGCAAGGATTCTGGTTACTCAAAGCATGCCATAGGCTCTGGTAGCAGAGCCGGATATCAGTAGCGTGAAGGGTATAATTCGTCCTTCCGGAAGTACTCACCGCCTGTTTTTCCATCATGCCTGAAATCATCAAGTTGCGCGGTGGCGCCGCGTTTTCCGCCAATCGTCTTTACCGTCTTGCCGAACTGGCGCGTAGCGTCGCCCCCGACATCAAGCAACTGGTGGCCGAGCACTGGTACTTCATCGAATCGGCTACACCGTTGGCGACTGCCGAATCGGCACGCCTTGGGCAGTTGCTCGGTGTGCCTGAAATGTCGGCACCGGCACCGGCCGGCAAGCTGTTGTTGGTGACGCCGCGGCTAGGCACGATCTCGCCGTGGTCGACCAAAGCGACCGAGATCGCACGACAGTGTAGTTTCATCGGCATTGCCCGGATCGAGCGCGGTACGGCGTACTATGTGGATGGTTTCGCTGAAATCGAAGGAGGGTATGCCAAGCTGGCGGGAAAACTGCATGACCGCATGACCGAGTCAGTGCTGGAAACCTTTGAATCTGCCGAAACGCTGTTCCGCCATGTCGCTCCACAGCCCCTGACGACGGTCGATCTGCTGGGCCGCGGCCGCGCGTCGCTGGTCGAGGCCAACTCTGTGCTCGGCCTGGCGTTGTCGGACGATGAGATCGACTATCTAGGCGCAAATTTCACGCGGCTTGGCCGCAATCCGAGCGATGTCGAATTGATGATGTTTGCTCAGGCCAACTCGGAACACTGTCGCCACAAGATTTTCAACGCTTCCTGGAGAATCGACGGCGAGGCGCGCAGTGAGACGTTGTTCGGCATGATCCGCGAGACGCACAAGGCGCATCCGCAAGGCACTGTGGTGGCTTATGCCGACAATGCCGCCGTCATCGAAGGGGCGACGGCCCGGCGTTTCTATCCTTCTGCCGACGGCGCTTACGCCTACCGCGAAGAGCTGACCCATATCCTCGCCAAGGTCGAGACGCACAACCATCCGACCGCGATTTCGCCTTTTCCCGGCGCTGCCACCGGCTCCGGCGGCGAGATCCGCGACGAGGGCGCCACTGGCAGGGGCGCCAAGCCAAAGGCCGGGCTGTGCGGCTTCTCCGTGTCGAACTTGCGCATTCCCGGTTTCGAGCAGCCGTGGGAAGTAGTTTACGGCAAGCCGGAACGCATCGCCTCGGCGCTCGACATCATGATCGAGGGGCCGATCGGCGCGGCGGCTTTCAACAACGAATTTGGCCGGCCAAACTTGGCCGGCTACTTCCGCAGCTTCGAGCAGGAATTCGCCGGTGAAGTGCGCGGCTATCACAAGCCGATCATGATCGCCGGAGGCATCGGCAATATCGCTGCCCGCGATGCCTTCAAGATCAAGTTTCCTCCAGGCTCGCTGCTAGTCCAGCTCGGCGGTCCGGGCATGTTGATCGGCCTGGGCGGTGGCGCGGCTTCCTCGATGACGACCGGCAGCAATACCGCCGATCTGGATTTTGCCTCGGTCCAACGCGGCAATCCGGAGATGCAGCGGCGTGCCCAGGAAGTGATCGACAGATGCTGGCAGATGGGGGAAAACAATCCCATTCTCGCCATCCACGACGTCGGCGCCGGCGGCATTTCCAACGCCATGCCGGAACTGGCGCACGACGCCGGATGCGGTGCGCATTTTGAACTGCGCCAGTTGCCCTCGGAGGAGCCGGGCATGTCGCCGCGCGAAATCTGGTCGAATGAGGCGCAGGAGCGCTACGTGCTCGCCATTGCACCGGAGCGGCTGGCAGAGTTCCGTGCCCTATGCGAGCGCGAGCGATGCCCCTTCGCAGTGCTGGGCAGCGCCACCGACGACGGCCAACTGGTTGTTCATGACGAATACTTCGGCAACGATGTCGTCGCCATGCCGATGGAAGTTCTGCTCGGCAAGGTGCCGCGCATGCAGCGCACGGCGGCGCATCTTGCTCGTGCCTTGCCGTCGCTTGATCTTGAAAGCATGGACCTGCGCGAGGCGGCGTTCCGTGTACTGAGCCTGCCAAGTGTTGCCTCGAAGAATTTCCTGATCACCATCGGCGATCGCAGCGTCGGCGGCCTCACCGCGCGCGACCAGATGGTCGGCCCGTGGCAGGTGCCGGTGGCAGATTGCGCGGTGACTGCGCTGGGTTACGATACCTATCTCGGCGAGGGTTTTGCGATGGGCGAACGCTCGCCGCTGGCGCTGCTCGATGCGCCAGCCGCAGGGCGCATGGCGGTGGGCGAGGCGATTACCAATCTCGCCGCCGCGTCCGTTGCCGAACTGGGCCAGGTCAAGCTTTCCGCCAACTGGATGGCGGCGGCTGGCCATGGTCAGGAAGATGCCGCGTTGTTCGATACGGTGCGTGCAGTGGCGCTGGAGTTTTGCCCACAGTTGGATATCTGCATCCCGGTCGGCAAGGATTCTCTCTCGATGAAGACTTCATGGGTGGACAATGGTGGGCAGAAACAGGTGATCGCGCCGCTCTCGCTGATCGTCACCGCCTTCGCCCCATGCAGCGACGTGCGTCGTACACTGACGCCGCAATTGCTCACGGATGCCGGGGATACGGAACTCCTCCTGATCGACCTCGGCGCCGGTCGGAACCGGCTCGGCGGCTCGGCTTTGGCGCAGGTGTATGGCGCCTCGGGCAATGAAGCGCCGGACGCCGATGCCGAGCTTCTCAAACATTTCTTCGTCGCGGTGCAGAAATTGAATGCCGAGGGGTTGCTGCTTGCCTATCACGACCGTTCGGACGGTGGCCTGCTCGCCGCCATATGCGAGATGGCCTTCGCCGGCCGTGTCGGGGTCTCGCTGGATATTAGCAAGCTGTGTTCCGAGCCGTTGATCAATGCCGTCGCTGGCGTCGAGCGCGCACCCAGCATCATCGACGGGCGCCTGATCGCCGCTCTGTTCAACGAGGAACTCGGCGCCGTATTGCAGGTCCGCCGCGACCTGAGCAGCCGCGTCTTGCAGACGCTGCGCGAAGCCGGCCTGGGCAGCGCGACGCATCAGATCGGCAACCTGAACGATCTGGATCAGGTGCAAGTCTGGCAGAACGACAAGCTGGTCCTTGCCGCTAGCCGTACCGAATTGCAGCGTGCCTGGAGTGAAACCGGCTACCGGATTGCCCGGTTGCGCGACGACCCGGCCTGCGTACAGGAGGAGTTTGATGCACTGCTTGATGCTTGGGACCCCGGCCTGTCGGCATTGCTGACATTTGAGTTTAGTTCACCACCCTTACCCTCCGCACCCCATGTAAACTCCGGCGCCTTACCAAGGATTGCGATCCTGCGCGAGCAGGGTGTCAATGGCCAAGTGGAGATGGCGGCGGCGTTCGAGCGTGCCGGTTTCGTGTCTTATGATGTGCATATGAGCGACTTGCAAGCTGGTCGCGTGGCGCTGGCTGATTTTCACGGTTTGGCGGCCTGTGGCGGTTTTTCTTTTGGCGACGTGCTTGGCGCGGGACAGGGTTGGGCCAAGTCGATCCTTTTCAACAACCGATTGCGCGACGACTTCTCCGAGTTTTTCGCGCGGCCAGACAGTTTTGCCTTGGGTGTTTGCAACGGCTGCCAGATGCTCAGCCACCTCGCCGAAATCATTCCCGGCGCAGAGGCATGGCCAACCTTCCAGCGCAACCGCAGCGAGCAGTTCGAGGCACGCCTGGTGATGGTGGAGATGCTTGAATCGCCCTCGCTGTTCTTCATGGGCATGGCCGGCAGCCGATTGCCCGTCGTCGTTTCGCATGGCGAAGGACGCGCCGAATTTTCTGGCGGCACCCAGACTGGAGTCAGTACCGTTCTACGCTATGTGGATAACCGTGGCCAGATTGCCACCACCTATCCGGCCAATCCCAATGGCTCCCCCGATGGTTTGGCCGGCGTCACCACGCCGGATGGTCGTTACACCATCATGATGCCGCACCCCGAACGGATATTTCGCACATCCCAGATGTCCTGGCACCCGCCTGGTTGGGATGATGAGTCTCCCTGGCTAGCGCTGTTTCGCAATGCACGCAAGTGGCTAGGCTAAATCCGGGCAATAAAAAACGGGAGCCAAAGCTCCCGTTTGTGTGCGTTCTATACTTTGCTTACTCGACTTTGGTTTTGCTAAGCAATTCTTTGATGTGCTTTTCAACCATCTGCTGTTGCAGGCGCTGCGAAAGTTGTGGCTTGGCTTCGTCCATTGCGGGAAGTTTCAGTTCGCGCGCATCTTCGAGCAGGATGACGTGGAAGCCGAAATCTGTTTTGACCGGCACTTCGGTAAATTTGCCTTTTTCCAGCTTTACCATTGCCTCGGAAAACGGCTTGACGTAGTTAGAAGGAGCAGCCCAGCCCAGATCTCCACCACGCTCCTTGGAACCGGGGTCTTTTGACTGTTTGGCCAGATCCTCAAACTTCTCGCCCTTCTTCAGCTTGGCGATAATGTCTTTGGCTTCGTCTTCTTTTTCGACCAGGATGTGGCGCGCTTTGTATTCCTTATCGCCAAGCTGGAGCTTGATGTTTTCATATTCCTTCTTTAATGCCTCTTCCGAAACCTGGTGGCTGCGCAGGTAATCGCCCAAGTAGGCGTTGATCAGTACACTCTGCCGTGCCATGTCCATCTGGCCCTGGATAATGGGTTTCTTGTTGATGCCCTTCTTTTCTGCTTCCTGAGCGATGATTTCGCGACGCACCAGTTCTTCGCGTACGGCCTTGCGCAGGTCGTCGGAGTCGGGTTGCCCTTGGGCGGTTTGAGCGTTAACTAGAATGTCGGCACGGATTTTCGGAATCGCCTTGCCATTCACCGTAGCAACGGCAGAGGGCGACTTGGCGGGTTCGTCCTTGGCGAGTACTGGGGCAACGCTCAGTATTGCGGCGAGTACGACGAGAGAGGAGCGGAACAGAGAACGGTTCATCGTTTTTCCTTGCGAGATCAGTCGGTTTATTGGGTGTGGAGGCGAAGCGCGGAGCCACAATCGCGCGCATCGACGTTGTGCATCATACACCATGCCATATTGGCTTGGATAGGCAATTGTTGTCTTCATGCCAATGACCGGACCAAGGTTCTTTGGGACATGCGAACACCTGTTGTTGCTACTTGACAGCGTGTTGGATTGCCCATGGTCTTTTCAGCTTGCCGACAACATGCATTTCGCATTTCTGGCAATCGAAGACAAGCGTCAACTTTTCCCTGCCATTGATTAAGGACATCGGTTTTGGATGGACGCCCTTGACCAGCTTCGGACATAAATTGAAGCTATAGCGCAGGCAGTGCTTGGTGATCATCAGCGACACTGCGTTCCTTTCCATGTTGGCTTCATACGCTGCGTCGATCAGGGAGACGCCATGGCTGGCATAGAAGTCGCAAGCTTTTTCGTTGAAAACATTGCCGAGGTAGGAGATGGCACTTTCCGGATACTGTGGCGGCGGAACCACCGCCGGCCATTTGGGGGGGCGCTGGTAAGCGGCACTGCGCTGGGCTTCCAGTGTTGTTACGGCTTCACGGCGCAAGGCGTTTAGGCTGGTTGCCGGGATGAACCACGCTGCGGTGAGCTCAACAGTGATTTTTTCAACGCTGAAGCAAGTGTTCCCCAGCTTACCCAAATGTTCGCGGAGAGTGGCCAGCGCGTTTTCGGCATGCCGTGAGGGTTGCTTGGCCTGGATAAGGGAAACGGTGGTCGCTATACCGCTTTCGTCGCACATGTCGAGGGCAAAGCCATCATTTGTTTCGCGGAACGTCATGCACACACCGATGCGTCGTTCGGCAGACTTCTTTTCCAGCAGGCGTTCGAATTCCTGGTCGCGGTTGCGGTATACCGGCATGTTTTCCGCCAGTCCCGCCACTGCTTCGGCAGGGAAAAGACGGAAGGATGTGCCTTGTGTTTCCACCCGGTTGATGCGCATCCCTCGCAGTTCCATGAGTGAGTTGTAGTAGCTGAGACCGTCGCCATTATGCAAAGGCACGCTGCTGTGCACCTTGAACCAGCCCTGGCCGAGCTTGCCAATATGTCCGATGTGTTCGCCGGCAAATTTTGGTGAAGCGAATGAAGCAATGTCGGGCTGGCGTTGATTGACGAAAAAGTCGGTGGCGGCACGGTTGAAAGTCTTGCCAAGGTTGGGGGTGAAAGTGTAGCTGCAACGCCCGGCGGAGGCGGGCCGATATTCCGGCGCCTCCGCCATGAGGTTGTCGAGCAGGATGCGGTAATAGGCGGTGACGTTCTTGACGTAGGAGAGGGTCTTCAACCGCCCCTCGATCTTGAAGGCGCGGATGCCGGCATCTACCAAGGCGCGCAGGTTGGCGCTCTGGTTGTTGTCCTTCATCGAGAGCAGGTGGCGATTCTCGGCAATCATCCGGCCATCCTGATCCTTCAGGGAGTAGGGCAGGCGGCAAGCCTGGGAACATTCGCCGCGATTGGCGCTGCGCCCGGTATGGGCGTAGCTGAGATAGCACTGGCCGCTGTAGGCGGCGCACAGCGCTCCATGCACGAAGAATTCCAGCGTAGCCGTGGTGCCGGAGGCGATCTTGCGGATCTGTTCCAGCGACAGCTCGCGTGCCAGCACGATTTGCGCGAAGCCGACATCTTGCAGGAACTTTACCTTTTCCGGCGTACGGTTGTCGGTCTGGGTACTGGCGTGAAGCTGGAGCGGTGGCAGGTCGAGGTCCAACAACCCCATGTCCTGCACGATCAGCGCGTCGGCGCCCGCTTCATACGCCTGCCAGGCGATGCGCCGTGCCTGCTCCAGTTCCTCATCCCGGAGGATGGTATTGAGCGCTACCAGCACCTGCGCCGAATAGCGATGCGCGTAGGCCGCCAGCTTTTCGATATCGGCTACTGAATTTTCCGCTGCCGCCCGTGCCCCAAACCTGGGCCCTCCGATATAGATGGCATCGGCGCCATGGTTGATGGCCTCAATGCCAAATTCGAGATTCCTGGCGGGGGAGATGAGCTCGAGTTTGTTCGCCTTGGCTTCTTTGATAACCACCTTCACTTTCATCCGGAAATTACAGAATCCGACAGGCCTCTGCAAACTTTAGCCGCGGGTCGCGCGGTCTGGCCCCAGTGAAATCGCCATAACCCAGATTGCAAAGAAAGTTAACTTGATTGCGGCCGTCTGGAAAAAATTCGGCATTGACCTTAGCTGCGTCAAAACCAGACATGGGTCCGCAAGTCAGCCCCAGCCCTCGTGCGGCAAGCATCAGGTATGCCCCTTGCAGGCTGCTGTTGCGAAACGCCGTGGTGGCGGCAAGCGCAGCATTTGATTCGAATATCGACTTGGCGTCGTAGGTGGGGAACAGTTGCGGGAGGTTTTCATAGAAACGCGAATCCTGAGCGATGATGACCGTAACCGGCGCCGCCAGGGTTTTGTCGAGGTTGGCGGGCATTAGCGCCGGAGCAAGACGAGCCTTGGATTCCGCCGTGCGCAAGAAAATATAACGGCCGGGCTGGCTGTTGAAAGCGCTCGGCCCCCATTTCACTAGATCGTACAGTGCCGCCAAGGTGTCGTCTCTAACGGGTTCAGGGCGGAAAGCATGCAGGCTACGCGCGCCGGAAAAGAGTTGCGCGAGTACTTCTTGGTTAAGTACGCTCATTGGGGATTCCTCTTAGGGATTGATTTGTGCGTCAGCCCAAGCCAACTTGTTTGCGGTAGGTGGCGGCTGCATCCTCGAGCCAGTCGCGGAAATGCTGAAGCCATGCCGTTTCGGCTTTGTGCTCAGGATAAATGAAGTAATACGATTTGTCGCTGACGAATGCATGTTTCACAGGAACTGTCAGCAAGCCGGATTTCAGTTCGTCCTCAATCAGGAAACGCGGTATCAGCGCAATTCCCATTTCGTATATTGCGGCCTGGCTCATCATGGAAAACAGCTCGTAGCGCGCTCCGGTCATGTCGCCCTCGAATTTCAGGCCGAGGGAATCGAACCACTGTCGCCAGGCGTAGGGACGCGTTGTTTGTTGCAACAATGGGTACTGGCGGATTTCCTCGGGACGGAGTTTTTTCCGCGGTGCGATCAGCCGCGGGCTGCATGCTGGTACCAGTTCTTCACGCATCAGGGTACGTGCCTCGGTGCCTGGCCAACTGGCCTCGCCGAAGTATATCGCGGCGTCGAAGCTTGATTCGGAGAACAGAAAGGGCCGTGTGCTGGGGGATAGATTGATGGTGATGTCAGGATAGGCCTGGGTGAAGGTGGATAACCTGGGAAGCAGCCAGCGCGTGGCGAAAGTAGGCACGGTGGCAAGTTCCAATGTGCCGCCGAGTCCGCGGCGAGCCATTAATTGGAGCGTGTCGCGCTCAATCGCATCGAGCCGTAGAGAAACCTGCCGACTGTAACTTCGACCGGCTTCTGTGAGCGTTACACCGCGCTTGGAGCGAAGGAATAGTTTGACGCCGAGAAAAGCTTCCAAGCCGGCGATTTGCCGACAGATGGCGCTTTGGCTTATTGCCAATTCCAAGGATGCCTTGGTGAAGCTTTCGTGCAGTGCAGCGGCTTCAAAAGCCATCAAGGCCCATGTGTTGGGAATTTTTCTGCGCATATTATCGGCTAACGCTCTGCTGGGGGGAATGTCTTGGTCAGGGTTATCTGGCAACGGCAAGTTGCTCTTGTGCGGTATACGCACAAGCTCATACGAAATATTCGTTTGCTGACCAGAGGTCAGGCTTTCATTATCCCCTCATATTCGTAATCGTGGCATCTCGTCGCTTCAGGATTGGAGATCAATGTGCAAGTCGGCAAAGACAAGGCGAAGTTCAGCTGCATCGATCCGCTGCTGTTGGAGGAGCAACTCACTGAAGAGGAGCGCATGGTGCGCAACGCCGCCAAACAATACTGTCAGGACAAGCTTGCTCCGCGTGTGCTTGAGGCCTTCCGACACGAGCAGACCGATCCGGCTATCTTTCGTGAAATGGGTGCGCTCGGCTTGCTTGGCGTGATGCTCCCGCCAGAATATGGCGGCTCCGGACTTAATTATGTCTGCTATGGACTGATTGCCCGCGAGGTCGAGCGCATCGATTCTGGTTATCGTTCGATGATGAGCGTGCAATCCTCGCTGGTGATGGCGCCGATTTTTGAATTCGGTTCCGAGGCACAGAAACTGAAATTTCTGCCGAAGTTGGCTACTGGTGAAATCATCGGCTGCTTCGGCCTGACCGAGCCAAATCACGGCTCTGATCCAGGCAGCATGATCACACGTGCGCGTGCGGTGCCAGGTGGTTACCTGCTATGTGGTAGCAAGATGTGGATCACCAACAGCCCGATAGCCGACGTCTTCATCGTTTGGGCCAAAACCGAAGATGATGCGATACGCGGTTTCATTCTAGAAAAGGGCATGCCGGGCTTGTCGGTGCCGGCCATCCACGGCAAGGTTGGCTTGCGCACCTCGATTACCGGCGAGATCCGCATGGAGGAAGTATTTGTTCCCGAGGAGAACTTGATGCCCAGCGTCAGGGGGCTCAAAGGTCCATTTACCGGACTCGATTCAGCCCGTTACGGCATTGCCTGGGGCGCGCTCGGCGCTGCTGAAGCCTGCTGGCACATTGCGCGCCAGTATGTTCTTGATCGTCAGCAGTTTGGCAGGCCGCTTGCCGCCAACCAATTGATCCAAAAGAAACTCGCCGACATGCAGACCGAAATCACTCTCGGCCTGCAGGGCTGTTTGCGCCTTGGCCGCATGAAGGATCAAGGCATTGCAGCTGCTGAAATCACTTCCATCATGAAGCGCAACTCCTGCGGCAAGTCGCTTGAGGTCGCGCGTCTGGCGCGCGACATGCTGGGTGCTAACGGCATGTCCGATGAGTTCGGCGTGATCCGCCACCTGGTGAACCTGGAAGTGGTCAACACTTATGAGGGAACACAGGATATTCACGCCTTGATTCTGGGCAGGGCGCAGACTGGTATTCAGGCCTTCAACTGAGGACTGAGCAACTGCCACCCGGCCTGCCGGGCGGGGTGGCAGTGCTCTTGCGTATCGAAAGGGCGCCGTCAAGATCGATAATAAACGGCGCCCCGATTTTCCTTGCTCAGCCCCTGATGATCCGTGGCAGCAACATCTGGTGGCGCGGGCAGGTGGATTTTGGATTCTGGTAGACACTGCCAGCGAACGCCTTCAGATAGCCGCGTAGCGCTTTCAGATCGACGATCTCATCGACGAAGCCGTGGCGTGCGCAGTAGGCCGGTCGTGAGGTGTCAAAGTATTTCTGGGCGATTTCATTCATTTTCTCGGCGAGGGGCTCCAACGGTTTGCCGGAGTCCTTTTCCTTTACCGCGCGCCGGGCATAGGTTGCCACGGCCGCCGTTTCACCATGCATGACGTAGATTTCGGTGGCGGCGGTGCCGAGGGTGAAAGCGTTCTGCCGATTGGCATTGGGGCCGCCCATGATGTAGTGTGCCGCTGCGCTGCCTTTTCTGAGCACTACCAACATCATCGGCACATCGACCTGCTGGATCGAATAGATAAGCGTTGAACCCAGACCAAGCAATTCGGCTTTTTCTGCGGCATCGCCGACATCGATGCCGCTGGTGTCCTGAAACCAGATTACCGGGATCCGGTCACGACCGCAATGGGTCACGAATTCGTTCATCTTGATCAGTCCCTGGCGGTAAAGTTTGCCGCCAATGCCAGGGTAATCTGCGTATTCAGGATAACCCTTCGGCAGCATACCCTGCCGGTTGCCGATCACGCCGACCAGCATGCCGTCAAGCTTGACGAGTCCGGCGTAAATCTCCGGCCCGTAGTCAGGGCGAAATTCCATGTGCTCGCTACCATCCACCACGCGTGCCAGGATGTCTTCGAAGATGTAGGTCTCTTTTTGGTTGAACGGCAACAGATGATAGAGATCCTCGGTGGGGAGAATAGGCTCGGCTGGTTCGGCTACCCTGAAAAACATCGGATCGTAGGCCGGGATTGCTCGCATGTAGGTCTTGATACCGTCCAGAACGCCCTTTTCCTCGTCGCATACGTGCGTGAAAAAACCGGTATCGTCGTAATGAGTCTCGACCCGACCTGGCGGGCGTTCTTTAAGGTCGCGGGTGACGGCGATCAGTTGTTCCAGTCCTTCCACATCGAATCCTCCCCTGGGCGACATGCCGGAGACGATGCCCGCGCCACCGACAGCGATGTTCGCATCCTTGTGCGCAATTAGGATGGTCGGGGTGATACCCTGATAACCTCCGCCAGCCGGGTTGGTGCCATAGATGCCTGCCAAGACGGGAATGCCCATCTGCTCCAATTCGGCATGGCGGTAAAACGGGGTACCGGAGCTGCGGCGTCCGGCGTAGAACTTCTCCTGATCGGGCAGTTTCACTCCACTGCAGTTCACCAGCCAGACCAGAGGGATGTTCAGGCGCTTGGCCAGGTTCGTAACGCGCAGGATATTTTCGGGCTGACCTGCGATCCAGGCGCCGGCAAGAAGCTTGTTGTCAAATCCGATGATTACCGCCCAACGCCCGCAGATCTTTCCCAGGCCGTCGACCACATTGGTCGTGCCCTCTTCGTTTTCCTCTGGGTTGTAAAGGCTGTGCAGCGGCTGCCAAGTGCCGGGATCGACCAAGTATTCGAGCCGCTGCCAAACGGTCAGCGTGCCACGTTCGTTGATCTTGGCCGCGGGAATTCCGACGTCTTCCTTCGCTTTCTTAAGAGCCGCAATCTCAGCCTCGACGGCTTCGATCTTGGCCCGGCTTTCCTGCGATCGTGCGATGCGGTTTTCTTTCAATGCCTTGCCAAAAGTGGGCATTTTCTCAAAATACGGTCTCATTTCTCTTTCCCTCTAAAATCCGTAGCGATACCAGTGAAAAGGGAGCAGGGCATGTCTGCCCTGTCCCCTCCTGATCCCCTGTTTCCTATTCGCGATTGGGAGTGAAGCCCAGCGCCATGCCAGAGATGATGACCTTCTGGATGTTCGAGGTGCCTTCCACGACCTGCAGCGACTTGGCATCACGGTAGAAGCGTTCAGCCGGATACTCGGTGGAAAATCCATACGAGCCATAAATCTTCATGCACTCATTGGCAGCGTGCACCGCCGCCTCGGAAGCCGCATACTTGGCGACCGATGTTTCGTACTGGTTCGGCTTACCCTGATCCTTCAGCCATGCAGCACGGTATACGAGCATTTGCGCGGCCTGGTGCTCGACCACCATCTCCGCGATCTGCGCCTGAATCATCTGATGTTGCGAGATCGGTTTGCCAAACTGGGTGCGCTCATTGGCGTACTGGATGGCCAGATCCAGCGCTCCCCCGGCGACGCCCAGTGCCCCGGCCGCGCAGCCCAGCCGGGTTTGATTCAGTTGCCACATGCAGATGCGGAATCCGTCGCCGGGTTTACCGAGCACGTTTTCCTTGGGTACCTTCATCCCGTCGAAAGCGAACTCGCCCGTCGGAGCGCATTTCAGGCCAAGTTTGGTCTCAATGGCGCGGGCGCTGCAGCCTGCCATCTTCTTCGGTTCGATGATGAAGGCCGTGATACCCTTGTTTCCTTGGGTCTTGTCGGTATAGGCGTAGAGCAGACCGGCATCACCAAAATGTGCCTGCGAGATCCACATTTTGGAGCCGTGAATCTCCCAATGGTCACCCTTGTCGATGGCATGGGTCTTCATGCTGGAAACATCCGAGCCGGTATTGGATTCGGTCATGGCGAAGAAACCGAGCTGCGTGCCAGCTACCCAACCGGGGATGTACTTTTTCTTTTGCGTCGCGTTGCCAAATTTATTTACGGTCAGTGAAGGTCCGAGGTTCTGCATATTGAACGGCACACGCCAGGATGCTGAGACCCTGGCGATCTGCTCGGCCATCAACACCGATTCCGCAAATCCCATACCGCTGCCACCCAGTTCTTCGGGCAGGGCGCAGGAGAAAAATCCCAGTTCACCCATCTTGGCGACCCGCTCGGGGCGAAACTCGTGCTTGCGTTCTTCCTCTTCGAGCGTCGGCGTAATCTCCTCCGCAGCGAAGCGCCGCGCCGTATCCTGGATTAATCGCTGTTCTTCAGTCAATTCAAAATTCATCGTTATCTCGTTTCAGTCTAAGTTGATTTAAAAACCTGAGTCATTCGATTACCAGGAGGACGGCTTCCTCCTCGACGCTGTCGCCCTTATTCACCTTGACTTCCTTAACTGTGCCGCTGCAGGTTGCATACACGGTGTTTTCCATCTTCAGTGCCTCGATAATAAGGAGTTCGTCGTCTTCCTCGACGGTTTCACCGGGCGAGACAAGTATGTCTACAATTTTCCCCGTTAGCGGAGCCAGAACTTCTGCCATAATTTTCCCCTTTTGATATGAAATATTATAAAAAGTACAGCGCGACATGATGATCCAAATTGGTACTGCACAGCGATTACTAAACTCGTCAAATCCGGACTAATCCTCGGCGATGGGCAAAAAATCCTCAACTCTGCCGCGACTGGCGAACAACAACAAATAGCCATCACGGAAGGTCAAGTCCGGCATTTTGACCGGATTGTTTACTGTGACAGACTGGTCGCTTGAGAGTACCCGGCAAACGGGGCATTATATTGCGTGCAAGTCAATTCTGTGAATAGCCGACGCAGTATCCAAAGATGTACCTTATGCGGCACGCGCTGGTCATAATTTCATACTGGTCTATTGGTTTGCGCCAGCCTCACGATAATCGATCAGATATTTACCAGGTATTGCCGTACGCCGACCAAGCGTGTTCAGCATGGCGTCGAGGGTTGCCGCGTTGGGCTCCGTAGCAGCAGCCTCGCCCTTGAAGCGCAAGCCGCGAGCGGCAATTTCGCCGCTGCCGTTGATTTGTAGTCGACCGCGCAGGGTAGCGAGGTTGATGCGCAATGCCTGGTTTTCGCCGACCAGGCGAAAGCGATAATCGCCGAGTTTGTTGCCTGGAACTTCGTCGACTTCAGCGTCGTTCCAAAGCAGTTCGATCTCACCTGCGCAAAAATAATTGTTCCAGGCGCAGCGGAAAGCGTTGCTGCGCAGGTGCACGCTTCCTCCCCAGCTATAGCGGCCCAGTGCGCCAGGAAGCAGCACCAGAAGCACCGGCGCCGGCAGTGTGGCATCAAGCTGTTCGATGGATAGACCCTCCGTCGTGACAGCAATCAGTGAACTGCCCTGTTCGAAAGTGGTATCGACGCCAACGCGACCTCGCCAGAGTTCGCTCCAGCGTAGTTGCCAGCGGATATTCTGGGCAATATGCCAGGAAGCACTGTCGCCAGCGCGTGCCAAGAGCATGCCATTGCCATTCCAGATACTGCCTTCCGCGCCGGCGAGCCGCCAGTGGCCGCTGCTGGCACGTTCAACCCAAGGCGCCAGAGCGGTAGCCGGCCAGAGAATGACTGCTGCAAGCAGAAAGAACACGACCAGCAGCGTGAAACCGACCAGCCGCAAGCGCATAGGCATCAGGACGGTTCAGGCAGGGCGAACGAGGCATCGACCCGGACCATGCCGGGAAGGTCGCCTGTTCCCTCCACGCCGTCGATACGGCAACTGACCAGGCGCAACCGGGCATCCCGTTGCAGTTGGGCGACCCATTCGAGCCAGCGATCGAACGGCAGGTTGGCGCGCACATGGATTTGCCGCGCTCCTTCAAGTTGCAGTTGCGCCGGCGCCAGCGCCAGACCCGTGTTGCGTGCCACCAGCGTGGCCGCTGCCAGCAATGCCGGTCCTTCCTGCGCCGCAGGACCGACCGGCTGCGCCAGCAGTTGCCGGACTTCCCCGGCCTGGCGTTGCAGGACCTCGGCCTGTTGCTTTAGCTGCGGCATCTGCCGGTGCAGGCGGGCGCGGGCGGTGTGCGCCGACCACAGGCCCTGGGCCAGCAGCGCGCAACCGAGGAAAGCCGCCAGTACCGTCAGGAACCGGCGTTCGCGCGGCGCTCGGGCCACCCACCAGGCCCGCAGCGACGTGAATTGTTCGCGAAGCGGGTTAAGCCAGGCGCTCATGGCATGCCCCGCAGGGCAAAGACGGCTTCGATGCCGCCGCTGATCGGCTTCGCGTCGCGCAGAGTCGCCGTCAATCCCCGGCTCGCCAGGGTCTTGCGCAGTTGTTCGGCCACATTGCTGTCCGTCAGCTGCAGGGTGAGTTCAAGCCGGCCGTCTTCATAGCCCAGGCCGCGCAGTTTGCCTTGCGCGCCGAGCGCCTCGGTGGCCGCGGCGAGCAAGGGCATGAAGTCGGTGCTGCCAAGTTGCCCGCGCGCGCGCCGCAACTGGTCGTTCAAGCGTTGCATTTGCAGCGGCGGATCGACGATGGTCTGGGCTTGCGGATAGGCGGCACGAAAGCTCTCCGTCATCTGCTGGCGCAAGTCCTGGCTTTGCTGGTTGAGCCAGAACCATTCGCCAAAACTGAACAGGCAGTAGACCGCCAGCGCCGTGGCGCCCAGCCAGAGCGCCGGCTTGAAGCTTCGCCAGCCGGCATTGGGCGCGCGCGGCGGGGCAAATTCGCCGCTGAGCAGGTTGCAGGCGGCGTGGGTCGGGTGGTCGCGCCAGGCATATTCCCCGGCCTGGCGTACCGGCACCCCCAGGGCCGCTTGCCAGGCCGTGGCGGCAGCGGGATCGAAGGCTTCGGTTTGAGTGCGGGCGCTATAGACTTCGATGCCCGGTGGCGGGCGGTCCTGGGCCGCTTGCAGAGCCAGGCGCAGTTCGAGCGGCGCCTGGCAAACGTCGCTCAGGTCGAAGGCGAAGCCTTCTTCTCTGCCTACCCGGGCAAAACCCGTGGCGTTGTCGCTGCGCAGGCAGACGCTCCAGCCACCGGTGGCTGACCAGGGCGCCAGTTGTAATTCGCTGATGGCGCGTTGCGGCTGGCGTTGCAGGGTGCCCAGGGTGGCTAGCAGACTCTTGAGGCGGCTGCGGGCGATCACCCAAATCGGGGTTGGTGCGCCGCTTTCGGCTTCGCTGCTGACCACAAAATGCTCGGCTTCGGCATCATTGATCAGCAGATCTTCGAGGGCATAGGCGATCACTTCGGCCGGACGCGAGCGGGCGCCCTTGGGCAGTTGCGCCTGAAGAACCAGGCATTGCTCGGCGCCAAGCACCACTTCGCAGCTTTCCGCCGCCGGCCAGTGGCGCGGTTCGCTGTGCCCACGCTGGAGCAGATTCCCCTGCTCGTTCACCAGCGCCCATTCGCAGGCCGCATCCTGCCCCGGCCAGGCCGCTGTGATCAGTACGCGCAGGCTCAGACTCATTCGAATTTCACCCAGACTAGTGCCGGCCAGGCGGTTTGACGGGTATTCATTGAGGGTAAACCGGGGAGGACGGCAGAAAGCACAATAGCGCTGGAGATGTTGTGGTTGAGCGGATTATAGCCCGGAAGAACGCTGGTATAGCACCCAGTTCTGGCCGTTGGTGATCACAGCGACCAGTTGCCGACGTCGGCATCGAAGGTTTCGCCGCCTGGGGCGCCGTCGGCGCCATAGCTGAAGATATCGATTTCGCCATGCAAGCCGGGGTTGAGGTACTGGTAGGGTTTGCCCCAAGGATCGAGGGGCAAGCGCTCGACATAACCGCCGCTC
>JAQTOA010000009.1 GCA_028713555.1 Sterolibacterium sp.
ACGCAACACGCTGGAGAAGTTGCCGACCTGTCTCAACAGCCAGATTGATTCGCTGTTGCCGCTACGCTCGGAACCTGTACAGCAAACTCCGTCGTGAGTGAACCTGGCAGGGCCTAACGCTTACGATCAACCATCTCGCCGTAATGCTTGAGGGAAGAGTACGGCAACCATGAATTTTTGGAAATACCGTGAATGCCATATTTTGGCTACTGCTTTTCCAGTAGTCGCGGTTCACCGCAATTGTCTGAATTTGGGCCGATACCCACGTTGTTCTAGCCATTCCCCACTTGCTTCGCGTTCCACGCGCATCTATCCTGAAGTCGGGGAAAACCTGACCATGAAACAACCCCAAGCTCGATGAGCAATTCTGGCGGGAGAATTTCCGCTGGCAGGTACTCGCGATCGTGTTGTTTCTTGGATATCCCGTCGTAGCGGAAGGGGCGCCCTTTTGTCGCTAACCTGGAAACGGGGGCAAATAACCTATGGAAATTGCACGACAGCGTGAGGATTTATGCTTGGCCCCGGCTGGCCGCCTACAATTCCACTTCCAGTCCCTCGCGCGCCAGAAAGACTTCCAGTCCCCGCAGTTGCGGCGCATGACGCGCCATGACTTCGGCAAATACCGCATCCAGTTCGTCATCGCTGCGAGTCGGTTCATGGTGGGTACAGTACAGCCGCTTGGCGCCGACGCGCTGCGCCATGGCGATGGAAGCATCGAAATAGCCGTGCCCCCAGCCCAGCTTGCTCGGATATTCCTCGCGCGTATACGAGGTATCAACAATCAGCACATCCACGCCGCGCATCGCCTGGTCGACGGAGGACTGTTTATCCTCAACCAGCGCTTGGTATTCAGCATAGTCATCGTCACCGGGTTCATAGATGTTGTAGTAGGGTTCATGGTCACCGGTAAAGAATACCGATTTCCCCTGGCATTCGATGCGATAGCCGAAATCGATAACCGGATGATTGAGCAGGGTAGTGGTGACGGTGCAGTCGCCGATCTCGACCGTTTGACCGATGGTGAGCGTCTCATATTCGATAGCCGCCTTCATCTCCGCTTCGCGCACCGGAAAGTAGCTATATTGCAACTGTACCGCCATCACCTGTTCGATGCCACTGCCCGAGACGGGATCGAAAGCCCCATACAATCGCACGCTGTTGCCGGGAATGAATAAAGGGATGAAAAACGGCAGTCCTTGGATATGATCCCAGTGACTGTGAGTGATGAAAATATTTGCGTTGACCGGCAGTTCGCGGAGCAGTGCCTGCGCCAGTGCATGAATGCCAGTACCGCCATCCAATACGATCAGCGTCCCATCATCGCTGCGCACTTCGATGCAGGTGGTATTGCCGCCATAGCGGGTAGTATTCGGGCCAGGTGACGGAATCGAGCCGCGCACCCCCCAAAATTTGAACTTCATTTCAATCCGGCTCCGAACGGGAAAACATCCGCGCTTCCTCGATGACTTTGTTCAAGTCGCCAAGTTCGCTCATCACCACGTCGAGGTCCTGTCCAAAGCGAACCGGTAAAGCCTGAGCGCTCTTTTCCGCACTGATGTTGCCATTCGAGTCATAGCCCAATCGTTCGGAGATGAGATCGGCGACATGCAGGCATTCGGCGAGCGACGAAGCATAGGTTCGCCCGTGGTGGCCGGCAATACACTCAACCAGGGAATCCGGAAACTGCCAGCGTTTCGCCAGCATCGCCCCCACCACGGTGTGATCGGCGCCGATGATCGCTTCTTCGGCCTTATGCAGCGGCAGCTTGTCGCTTGCCGAGAGCGCCAATGCCCGGCTGAATTCTTCCGGCATGCACAGGGCGAACACCACTTTGCCGAAATCGTGCAGCAAGCCGGCGATGTAGCAATCGGTGGGGTCGGCTTCACCCGGAGCGTACTTGGCGCCGAGCAAACGCACGAGATTGGCGGTAACGAGCGAGGAAACCAGATAATGCTGGATATCGAAGTCTGCATCGTTATTGCTTGGCAGGATGCCTATGGTGGATAAGGAAAGCGCCAAGTTCTTCAGCGTATTCACACCGAGATAGATCACCGTCTGTTTAATCGAGGTGATTTTGTTGGGCAGGCCGTAATAAGCCGAGTTGATAACTTTGAGAACCTTGATCGTAATAATGGGATCTTTCTCGATCACTTCAACCAGATCCTTGGGACGACAGTTGATATCCCGCGTCAGTTCCAGAACCCGTTGCACGCTCTTGGGAAAAGGCGGCATGCTTTCGACGGCACTGCCTAGGCGCTTTTCCAACTCAGCGGATATCTGCTGCATAACGACCGCACCCTAAAGGAATCAATCTGCTTGCATTATATGCGGCCAGATGCGGAAATGCTCACGGCAGCCGGCCGGTTAGCCGCAGGTCATGCTTTGGCAAACAAGCCGGCCAAAGTCCTTTCCAGCGCCTTGATCCCTTCGGGAATCTCTATCTCCATCACCTGGTCGAATATCCAGGCACTATCCTTTTCTGGCATAAATTCACGAACGCGGCTTGCGAAACGACGCCGAAAACCGAAATCCGGACCTTCCGCTGTGTACCCGAACTCTGCATATTCGCCTCCGGCACGGTTGAAAAGTTCGATGAAATCGGCACGACATGCGCCCGGCACTTGGGTAATCAGCCGCATGTTGGCATTGTCCTCGACCACATCGGCCAGTCGCGTGGCTAGTGCCAAAGTAAATGCTTGCCGCTGCTCGGGTGGCAAATCGCGGTGGGCGATGCGATCGGCGACATGGGCAAGGAATGCCAGATACTCGCAGACGAAATCAAAATAAGTGCTTCCCAAATCAATGTCGAACTTGACCTCACGCAATCGCTTGATCGAATCGATCGCCAGCTTCCAGCCCAGCATCGCGATGACGCTGGCAAGTTCCGGCATCGTACGCGGCCGGCCACGGGAATGAAATCTGTTGCGGATGCGAATAGCCATGAGTTCGCGGAAGTGCCTAATGAAACTGTCTGTTCTCGGTGTCGGGATTGTTCTGTTGACGGCGGATTAAGTTATCGGCGGCAGCCTAGTCCTGAAGCAGGACATGGAGGCGCGACTCCGCCACCAAGCATGACACCCAGCCAGAGATAGATGAAAGTACCTTCACTGAAGGTCGAGAAGTGCGAGTTGGCAAGGCTTGTTGCGCACCAAGCGATCAGTACCCCAACGCCGAGCATGCGCCACGGCTGTGACACGGGCTCTCGCAAAGCCGTCAGAAGCATGAACAGGAACAATACCAGTCCGAGCAGACCGTGCTCCGCAGCAATCTTCATATACTGGTTGTGAGGGTCGCCCGACAATGTGCCGGCGACGCCGGGTCTACCCTGGACTTTGGCAGCGTAGGCGGTGGCAAAGCTACCCGTGCCGTAGCCTGCAAGTGGTCTGGCGCGGATCAACTCCATGCTGTTCTTCCAGAAGATCACGCGTATGCCCATGGAGGTCTCCTCGTTGGCCTGGTCATACTGCTCGGTTTCGTGTACCGCCTGCAGTATCCGCTGGCGCGAGGTCGGCGCCAGCGTCAAGGCTGCCAGAAACACCGCCAGCGCCAGCAGCATGAAACCTACGCGCGCCCAGAAACTGCGTAGCAGCAGGAAGCGTGAACTGCTGCTTAGGGCAAGAACGCAGACCAGCAATACCAAGTAACCACTGCGCCCAGACGTTACCAGCAGGATGTTGGCAACGAACAGCAACGCTGCGGCAACCAGCAGCCAGCGGCCCTTTATCTGTTCACAAGCAAGCACGCAGGCGGCGAAGGCGGACACGGCAAACACGGAGCCTTGGAAGGCATGATTGCGCAGCAGTATGCCTGGCTCGTCGCCAATCAGGCTCAGGCTCAGCCCCCATAGCGCGAAGGACAGCAGGCAACTTAACGCCGCCACGCTGATGAGAGCAAAAAGGAAGCGTCGCTTCCAACACGCCTCATCGAACAAAGCCAGTGCCAAGGGCAACAGCAGAAGTTTGCGCCAGCCGCCCAGCATGCTCCAGGCCTGGTCCAGCGGCGCAACGCTGTAAAACACCCCCAAGACAATACACAAAGCAAAGGCCAGCGTCGCCAAGACCAAAGGGCGCCGGCAGACCTGCCTCAAGCGCTGGCGCAGGGTGGGCACCGACAGTACGATGGCGAGCAGCAGCAACTCAGCCAAATTGGCTAGCGGCGGCGAGAACATCAGACCAATGGCGATAGCCGTGGCCAGCCAACAAGCAGCACTATGAGCGCGGTCAGAATGCTCACGTATCGCAACTGTCTGCGCGCTTGTGCCAGTCATCAGCGTACGCCAGTCCTGAAGGCCGCCATGCGCTCGGGCAGCCAACGCCGATGAAACTTGTTCCAGCGATTACGCAGGATATTGTAGAGATGGGTATGCTTCTGGCGACTGGCATCGAGGTGGCTGTCGAATATCCCCAGGACGCTACCCTGCTCGACGACAGGGTGTCGTAGCCAAAATTGCCGCGTGCCCTGCTGCTCGTCGATATGGCGCATCAGCAGGTCGGCGGGCAGAGTCACTTTGTTGTTGTCCAGCCAATCCAGCCGCCGCCGCATGCACAGCGCGTCATGCACGCAGCCTTCCGCCGTAGCTATGGGTAACTCGACAAGCGGACCCGGCGAGCGGAAATAGCTGAACGGCACCTTGGTATCGAGGCCGCCGAGAAAAACCATCCAGCCAGGAGCCAACTGGGTTGCCACGCGCATGGCCTGGTCGAACTTGGCCGGGAAATCCGGCGTAAGGACGGCGTCATCTTCGAACACCAGCACTCGGCGATAGCCCCTGGCCGCTGCTTCGCGCCAGACCCAGATGTTTTTCAGCACCAGCGACTGGTGGGCGCTTTTCATGTCCGACAAGCCGAAGGTGGCGGCAACCATTTCTTCAGTCAGAGCGGCAACGTCATGTGCGAAGACATAGGAAAAGGCGATGCTGTGCCGAGCCATCTCTCGATCAATATGGGCGTGGCGAGTACCGAAGCTCTTGACTGAGAGCACATAGACCGCGTCTACCCAAGCATTAACTTTTCCCGTCATAAGCTCATATTGACCCGATGTTTCTCATCTTCTGCCATTTCAGAATAAAGTGTGCAACCCACTTGACTACCGACACGCACACAGCCGCCACACGGAAGCCTCCGCGTTGCCGCCACAGTCTTGCCTGCTGCAAGCGGGTCATCCGATCATCTGGGTAAACAAGACCTTCATATAAGCTGCTATACCAACCGAGGCGCCTCTGCTTACGTCGGTGACTGACTGCTGGATGGCTAGCAGTAAGGATGCGGCATTTTGCTGTGCCGCCAAGTCCTTGGCGCGAGTGCTGAGTGTGTTGACCGCACTCCCGATGTTTCCATTCAATTCCTTTGTCGAAACTTGGGCTACCTGATTGCCGACCTTGGCGAGCGTATCTTTAACCGCATTCGAATTAGCGGTTAACGCACTACCCAGTGCTTTGGTATCCAGCGAAAGCGTGCCGCTCGAATTCACGCTGATACCGATCTTCCTCAGTTCGGCAGTGTTACTACCGCTAGTCAGGGTGCGTTTCAGATCATATCCCGCCAGAACCGCATTGCTATTATCGGAAAGCACGCCACCTGTGTTTCCAGTCCCCT
Organism: Sterolibacterium sp.; assembly: GCA_028713555.1. Classification (GTDB taxonomy): domain Bacteria; phylum Pseudomonadota; class Gammaproteobacteria; order Burkholderiales; family Rhodocyclaceae; genus JACRAR01. The sequence goes on from JAQTOA010000009.1 coordinate 5,595, forward strand.
TGGTATTGGTGGATATAACGTTGCTGGTGTTATTGAAGGCTTCAATAAATGACTGTGCAGCACTTATAGTATCGCTGTCTGTACTGGTCTTATTCAATGAAGACAAACCACTCCCTACCGTCTGCAAATTGGCAAAACCAGATTTAATCTGCCCAAACGCAGAAACTTGGACGTTGGTGGACTCAAGCGGCTTCCCAACACGCTTGTTAGCACCATCAAAAGCCCGTGCAACCGGATCGCTCGCCACAGACAGCACGCCGGCACCATAATTATTATTGCCACGTATTGCGGTACTGGTCATGCTGGAGATGATCATTGCCATGGCTAATTCCTTACTTTTTTCAGTACGAATATAGCATCTAATTCAGGATTATTCATTGGTCCAAGGTCGAGCCGCTGATTTATCTTCGAGCTAAAGCCGGATGGATGCTGCTTAAGGCTATTGTTCTACCATGGGATCAATAACTCCGGTTCTCCCTTGATCGGCATGAATTGCGTACTGTAGAATCACCACCCAAGGAACCTCACTTAGCAACCCCATCATCATACAGACACTATGACAACTTCAATTAAGCTCCTTATGGTTTCACTGGCAACGATGGTATTTCTTGCCGCTTGTGCTTCATCAACCAGCCTCTTTTCCGCCGCTCCCAGCGAAATATTTTACAAAGACGGCAGGGTTGCTTATGTAGCCGCATGCAAATCGACTAACTGGGGTCCCTGCCTGGAAAAAGCCGGAATGATTTGTAAAAATGCCGGCTACGCTATCCTGGAAAAGAGTAGTAACAGGGCTTATGGAGAAGAGGAAAAAGAATTGGTGTTCGCCTGTAATGGAAAACCTGGTGCCGTTGAGAACAGCTCCTCCTCTAGTGAAATTAAACCGGGTGCATCTCATGGAGTAGAGGGCTCTTGATCAGGTAATATAGTTCCCCAGCAGCCTCCGTCCTGGCAGCGTCTTCCAAGAAAATGGCTTTGCGTGGAATTTTCTAAAGTTGTCCAGCGAATCGTCGTTACAGCTGTCGAGAGCGCGGTGGCTGGAGAAAACTGCCGTTAGCTCTCCTCCGGTTTGGGGGATATTTGGTCATTCATCCTAAAAATCGCAATTACCGGTTCCGTTGGCATTATTTTCGAGCAAGCGGAATATTTTTGGCGGGCCAACCTCAACGATAATCTGCTCCGATAAAGGCCGACAATTGCTGATCGTCATCGCCAGCCGGAGATCACAACCTTACCCATCAGCGGTCGACGCATAAAAATGGCGATGCTGACGGCAAACAAGCTGATCGTCGCGCTAAGCAGAAGCAAGCCACTTAATCCGCCCAATCCCCCTATAAAAAGGCAGGCTTTCTCAGACATAAAAGGAACCGGCCCGAGGAACGCGTCATGAAGAAACTGCTTAAGGAAATCTGGAGTTACTTTTCTTTTGCCATGGTTCTGGTCGGCATCATCGGCTTGTCTTGGGACGCCTTTGGCGCGGCGAGCTGGATCGAACGCTTATGGGGTGTGGCTTGGGATGCGGAAATCCGCCACCCTATCCTGGCAATTCCCGTCATTGGGGGAACCTTGCTGTTGGCCGCACTATTCATGCGTGGCGGACTGGAACCCGGCAAAACCAACAGGCTGGCCGACCTGCTGGTTTATGTCACTATGCTTTCCGGGGTTTATTTCACTGTGCAGTATTTTCGTTCAGGTGCCTGGCCATTCTGAGCTGGCATTTTGGATCATGGCGAATTCGCCTCAGCCATTCGATGGTACCGTCGTATCGGGCTAACAGCGTCGCCAGCGCTTGTCGCTCAGTCGACGGATCAACTAAATATTGCCGTGATCTGACAGCTTTCTGCAGTGAAGCGAGATATGCGGGCTGATTGATTGCCCGATACAGCAGTTCAGCCAGTGCGCGCTCGTCTGAAAGCTTGAAGTAGCCGGGATAAGCATCCCCGAGCAAGCCGAGATTGCCGGGTATTTCGGAGGCAATCACTGGTACGCCAAGGGCGATGGCTTCGGAAACCACATGCGCCCCGCCTTCGATCCGGCTGGATACGACCATGACGTGGCTTCTGGCAAGCCAGCGCATGGCACTGGTGTGGTCAATTTCGCCCAACCAGCGGTATCTGGTATCTGCCCGCATCAATTTTCCGGCCTGGACTGCTGCCTGGCGACTCGTCGCTTTGCCAATCTGCACGACGCGCAAGCCACGCGTTGCTGTGAGATGTCTAAGCGCCAAAGCGGTACGCCAAGGATCCTTTTCTTCGCGCAAATGCCCAATCACGCTCACCAGAAAGTAGCTGTGGGGAGGATTCAGGCGACGGTGGGACCGGACCGACTGACATATGACCTCAGCCTTGGCTCGGCATTCTTCAGTTAATTCTTCAAGGCCTTTCGGCTGTAGCACGATCAAGCGGTCTGCAAGCAATAGCGATTCTTGTGCTGAAAAATCGCTGCGGATGTCAGCATACAGATCGGTACCCGTCAGAACCAGGATCAAGGGATGGCGCGGATAGGCGTTCTTCCAGGCCGTAAGAGAAGCATGACTGCGGCGTGCATGCAAGGCGATCATCGCATCATAGGCACGGCCGTCCCAAGCATTTGCAATCTCGACGACATGCCCCAAAGCACGCAGATGCGACGCCCAGCGCAGAGCTGTGCGACGGTTACCGAACAATGAACCGGGCTTGGCGGGAGTGATGAGGACTATGCGCACAATGGCTAAAGCCTACAGTTGCAGGTGTTGCTGAAAGACATTAGCTTGAAATGCCGGGAAGCAATATAGCAGAACCGCCAACACGAAGATGTTGTATACAAACCCAAGGCAAAGAAACGGGGGAGGCTCTGCACGGTCCCCGACATGTGTCTAGATGACCGAGAATTCATCGCTGGCGCCGGTATGGACTATTCCATGGATCGTGCCGCATCAACGCCAGCGGCAGAATCTTGCTAACTTCCCAAATCTTCAGAGGTGGTTTGATACCATCCGGGAAAAGCCGGCAACCCGGTACGCCTACGGCGATTGCCGAGGGAATCAACGTGGCTCCGGTGGTACCTGAAGAAGCCATGCGCGTCCCAATTTGGTCAAGATGCTTCCGTAGTAAAAATCGGCAATTAAAAAAATATTTTCAGGAACACCGCCAGAATGTGGATTCACATGAGACTTTTTACTATACTGGGCGCGCAATCGGGCGGTATACAACAGGAATGATAGTAGGAGTAGAGGCCAATTAAGATTGTCATGCAGGCGATGTCAGCGCATGAAATATCGGGTTAGAATCTTATCACCGTAAGTCTTTAATCAATTTCAAAAGGGAAAATATATGAACAAATCGGAACTCATTGAAGTTGCAGCCAAAGAAGCCGCTGTCTCCAAAGCCGCCGCCGGGAAAGCCCTTGATGCCATCGTCGGCGCCATCACCAAAGCTGTCGCCAAAGGCGATACAGTGACTTTGGTAGGATTCGGCACTTTCAGTTCGTCCAAGCGTGCGGCGCGATCAGGCCGGAACCCGCAGACGGGAGCTGCGCTAAAAATTGCCGCAACTACTGTACCAAAGTTCAAGGCTGGAGCCACCTTCAAGAGTGCGGTTGCCGGCAAGAAGGCTGCCAAGAAGAAGTAAGTTTTGTTCTGCCGAAAGAGCAATCGTGAGGCCGCTAAATTGCGGCCTCATTCGTTTATTGAAGACTCAGGGCATGCAGAATCTCATCATAGCGGGCTTCGATTTCGGCAAACTTCGCGGAAAAGGAAACCCATTCGATGCCCATCCTGGCGCAGGCGAGTTCTGATAAATAGGGTACCCTGTTGTTTGGCAGCTCGCCGAGATCAAGGGCATGGCTGAGCACTTCCGCGATATGGATCAGGTCGCCCATCTCGCCGAATTCGCCGCTGTCCGGATCGTGATGGCCATGAATGCCGTCGGCAATATCAGCGGGCAGGCGCCACTTCTTGATCAACTCTCCGCCGGCCACGGCATGATCGAAACCGAATACCGCCTGTTCCGCCTCGATGATCGTTTCGTCGAGACGTTGGCGGCGATCAAGCACTTCTTCAAACAATTTCGGGGCAACGGCAAACAACAACAGTTGCCCGATGTCGTGTAGCAGTCCCGCGGTAAATGCGGCCTCGGCATTGTACTGAATATCCTCGGCGATCATGCGAGCGCAGGTCGCGACTCCCAGGCTGTGTCGCCACAGCATGCGCGGATCAAAGGCTGCGGATCTCGGGTTAAGCCTGCCTATGACGGCTGTCGCCAGCGTAATGCTGCGGATCTCTTCAAGGCCCAGCAATAGTATGGCTTCGCGCATCGAGCCCACATGGGAGGAAAGTCCAAACGCACTTGAATTGGCTGCCGCAAGAATGCGGGCAACGATGGCGGGATCGGTGTTGAGAATCTCCACCATGTTGTCGGCATTAGACGTTTCGTCGTCGATGGTTGAAATGATAAAGCAGGCGGCCTCGGGCAAGGAGGGTAGTGCATCCGCACGTGACAGTACTTCTTCGAGACTAGGTGAGCTCATGCGACCTGATTGCGCCGGTAAGCGGCGACCAACCTATGCAAATCCGCCCGGGCTTCGTTGCTGTCGCCGCGGAATATGTAGGCAAGGCGTTTTTCCTCAGTGGCAATCTCGCGATCGATGCTCGCCATGTCGCGATCGTCTGGAAGCATGACGATGACGCTCTTGATCAAGCGCCGGCGGATGCTTTCAATCATCGCCTCGTCGAGAGCGCGGTTGGCCGGCAGCAATTCCTCCCCTTGTCGGGTAAGAATAGCCGCGGCCGTAGTCATGCCCGGCAGCAAGCGTCCAGGCGGAAGGCAAACAGAGCGCGTCTTCATGGTATATCCTGCGCTTAGTTTGCCAGAATACGGAAAAAATTGCGCGCCCAAGGTGGTCGAATTCCGTAACTTTTTGATTGTTTGGCCAGGTTGATGCCAGAAAATCACGCATGCATTCTCTGTATATTCCATTCGCATGGTCAGACGATTGCAGGGCCGATATTGTTCTAACGTGAATATTCACCTATTATTCGAGGTGCCTTAGACGTTCATCAATCCGAGACAACGCCACCATGAAAAAAACAATTCGATCCTTTGCGCTAGCTTCGCTGCTGGCGGCCTTCGGTGCAAGTTTTTCAAGTTCCTTTGCGGCCGAAGACGAGCGCATCGACATTGCCCGGTTCCGCATCGAAGGCAATACCCTGCTGCCGGCTGAACAACTGGCGACGCTGGTGGGTCCGTATGCAGGGGCAGGTCGCGTGTATGGCGATATCCAGCGCGCACTGGAAGCTACCGAAAATGCGTACCGGGACATGGGTTTCAATAACGTCCACGTTTTCGTCCCCGAACAGGAATTGTCGCAGGGTGTGGTGAAGCTGCTGGTTGTTGAGGGAACAATCGGCAAGGTGGCTGTCGCGGAGGAAATTCCGCAAAAGACTGCAGCCAATACTGGAAATCCGGAAACACCAATGCCCCAAGCCAGCGTGATGATGACGAATGAAGCGATGGAAGCATTGTTACGCGAGGCCGATAGGTTGATCAAATCCGGCAACTACGCGGATGCGTATAAGCTGCTTGAACCTAAGGAAGGAGATTACTCCGGAGAGGTTGCATTCGATTACATGTTGGGGATTGTCGCCTTGGATAACGGCAAGCCTGATCGCGCTACCATAGCCTTTGAACGTGTCTTGATTACTAACCCCAACTTTTCCGGAGCGCGGCTTGACTTGGCGCGAGCCTACTTCGCGATGGGCAGTGACGATCTGGCCAAAAACGAATTTGAAATAGTGCTGACCCAAAGTCCCCCGGGAAATGTCAAGGAAGTCGTACAAAAGTATCTGAAAGCCATTGATGAACGCAGGCTGGCCAAGATTCAGCACCTGTCGGGGTATATCGAGACGAGCATTGCGGCGGATAACAACGTTACCGCGGTGACATCCGATTTCACCACGGGCGTGCAAAACGTCTTTGGGATACCCGGGGTGTTGCCCACGGGCAGTTCAGTCTTGAGTTCAGGCACAACCGCAGGCGTGTCGGCGGGGGTGGACTTTACCCGCCTGGTGAGCGAGGAAAAAGGCCTCAGCGTGTTTGCCGGCGCGGACCTGCGGCAACGGATATACAACGGCATATCGGCGCTGAACAGCACGAATCTGGATTTGCGCGGCGGACTCAGTATCGCCAGCGGTGACAACATGTATCGTTTGTTTGTAAACATGGGGCAATATCGCCAAACCGGCATGACCGCGGGAATCAATGCCAATCGAGATACCCCGGGCCTAGGCGCGGAATGGAAACGCAAGTTTGGCGAACGCGACCAGTTCGCCTTAACGACTCAATACAGCAGACCACGCTATGCGACACAGGATACGCAGGATACCGACCAAATCTTGCTGAGTGCTTCGTGGCTGCATATTTTTGAAGGAAAAACCGCCCCTTTGATTTTCGCCAGCGTGAATCAAAGCGTTGATCGGGCATTGCGGCCACTCGCCACTGGCAGTGACATGAGCCGCACAACCACAGGGGTCAGAGCGCATTTTCAGTTAACGCCGTTAGCTAATACGGACGTTTTCCTGTCGGGGGGCGTTTCCCTCCGCGAAGACGATAGCCTGAATGCCCGCTCTGCACTATCTCCTCCCGTTTATGGCCGCGATGTCACGAAGGATGTCTCGGTCGGAGTTAATTGGCGACCTTGGTCCAAGTGGACGGTCAAGGGACAAGTGGCGGCTTACCGAAACAATTCGAATTTAGAGCTGTACCAATTCCGTCGTACCGAGAGCACCGTTTCGGTACGCCACGATTTCTAGAAATTGCGCAGTATCAGGAGCTCATCATGAAATGGCTTAATCGCTTTGCACTGTGCACCTTGCTTGTTCTGCTGCCCATTGCGGAGAGTCTGGCGAGTGCCGGCAAGTTTAATTTTGTCTCAGGCGATGTCCGCGTGGTGAATGCCTCCGGGACGCGCAAGGCAATGCGTAGCGGTGAAGTCGAAGCCGGCGAATTGATCGTTTCCGGTCCCGATGGGATGGCCCAGTTGCGCATGAACGACGGCGCTTTCATCGCAGTTCGCGCCGATACTGAAATGCGCATCGATGAATTCCGTTTTGCCGGAACGCCGGATGCATCCAGCAATAGCGTGATTTCCTTGCTGAAAGGGACAATGCGCGCCTTTACCGGAGCAATCGCAAGTTTCGACAAAGACAAGTTCAAGATGAAGACCGCGACCGCGACCATCGGGATTCGAGGTTCCGGCAACGTCCTCAACTTCTCGCCTGAAAACAAGATAACGCTTAACCACACGATTGAAGGCAGTCACACCGTGACAGCGGTTGATTTGAGTGGCGCAATGCACACGCTGGTCACCATGCCAGGGCAGACTGTGCAGGTTACCCCCGGCGGGGCAATGAAGTTTGTGCCGACGCCAACATTCATTTTGAACGCGGCAGCCGGTACCCCGAGTAGCAAAGCGGATCAAAAGCCGCAAAAGGACGAATCGCAACAGAAAAGCAAGGAAGAACAGAAAACCAAAGAGAAGGAAAGTACAGACAAGAAGAGTACGGAGAAGCAAACATCGGAAGGCAAGGATCAAGGGAAGGCGCAGCCTGCGGATAACAAACAGAGCGCAGAAACCAAAGACCAAAAGCAATCGTCCGACAAACCGTCTGATGCCGCAGCATCAAGCAGCACGGGCGCGACAGGCAAGGCGAGTTCCACCTCCAGTGGAACGGCGGCAAATGGTGAGTCGTCCTCCGGGAAGACGGCGGAGGCGGGTCGATCCTCGGCTACAGGAACGACCTCCACAGGAACTGCGTCAGGCACCGCGTCTTCCGGTACGGCAAGCACCGGAACGGAACCCGCAGGTGCCGCCGCAACCGGATCCACCGGAACGTCCTCAGGACCTGCAACGGGCACAGGCACAACGCCTGGAACCACTGTCGCCGGCTCGTCGGGAACCGCAGCGGGAACCAGTTCACCGGCCAGTACAAGCACTGGAGTCGTCGCACAAACTCCCGCCACATCAACCTACACGCCGTCGGCGCCGGCAGCGTCGTCCTATGTGGCGCCGACGCCTGCTGCTCCGACCTATACGGAAACAATTCCCACCGCAACAACTTATACATCCCCGACAGCCGCCGCCACAACCTTTACGGCGCCAACAGCCGCCGTGCCGACTTACACTGCGCCAACATCCACGACGCCAAGCTATATCGCACCTACTTATACAACACCCACCTACACAGCGCCAACTTATACGGCCCCCACCTACACCGCACCGACTTATATGACGCCAACCCTGAATGTCGCTACCGATGTTGCGGCACAGGTCGCAGCGCAGACTGCGGCACAAGTGGCCGCGCAAACTGCGGCACAGGTAGCGGCGCAGACTGCGGCACAGACTGCCGCCAAGACGACTGCCGAGACAACTGCCCAGGTGGCAGGCCAGGTTGCCGCTTGTACGGCGAACCCGGAATCTTGCGTCACCCCGACTTGTGATGCCGCCTGCGTTGCTGCCAAGATTGCCGCCTGTACCGCAAATCCGGCGTCCTGCGCAACGCCTGCTATGAGTACTTGCGTCGCCCCGATGGTGTGGAATGGCGTTTCCTGCATCGTACCGACAGCGGCCAGCTGTGTCGCTCCGATGGTCTGGGACGGAGCCTCCTGCAGGGCGCCGACAGCCGCCAGTTGTCCTGCCCCGCTGGTCTGGAATGGAATTTCCTGCATCTCTTCGACGGTGGGCAGCTGTATTGCTCCGACGGTCTGGAACGGCAGCGCCTGCGTCGCCCCGACCGTTATTAGTTGCGTCGCCCCGATGTACTGGGATGGCAAAGCCTGCGTCGGATCGACCGCAGTCAGTTGTGTGGCGCCGATGTTCTGGAATGGCACAACTTGCGTCGCCCCGACCGTTGGCAGTTGTATCGCGCCCATGGTCTGGAATCCCGCCACCTCAACCTGCGTTGCTTCAATCACAGTTCCGGCCTCTTGCGTTGCACCGATGATCTGGAATGGCATAGCTTGTATCGCATCGAATGCCAACGTTTGCGTCGCCCCGATGGTCTGGAATGGCATAGCCTGTGTCGCCCCGACCAGCCCAAGCTGCGCGCCTGGCTTTGTCTGGAATGGAACGGCATGCATCGCTTCGACTCTGGCTCCGGCGAGTTGTGTCGCTCCGATGATTTGGAACGGTACAGCCTGCATCGCCCCGGTTGGCCCGACCTGCACAAGTGGTTTCGTTTGGAACGGAACAACTTGCGTCGCAGCGACCGCGAGTACCTGTGTTGCCCCGATGGTGTGGAACGGAACTGCCTGCGTCGCCACATCCGACACGACTTGCGATGCGGCTTGCGTTGCGGCCAAAGTCGCTGCTTGTACGGCAAATCCGCAATCGTGCGCTACCGCAACTTGCGATGCGGCCTGCGTTACGGCGAAGGCTGCAGCCTGCGCTGCCAATCCGGCGTCTTGCTCAACGATACCGGCAACCAGTTGTATTGCCCCGATGGTCTGGAACGGAACAAGCTGCGTCGCCCAGACCGTCGGCAGTTGCGTCGCTCCCATGATCTGGAATCCCGCCAACTCAACCTGTGTCGCCTCGACCACAGGTGGTAGCTGTGTTGCCCCGATGGTTTGGAATGGCACGGCCTGCGTTGCGGCAACTGCCGGTTCCTGCGTCGCGCCGTTGATCTGGGATGGGAAAGGCTGCGTCGGCTCGACTGCCGCCAGTTGTTTGGCACCCATGATCTGGAATGGTACCGCCTGTGTCGGAGTCGCCGGCAACTGCGTCGCCCCGATGGTCTGGAATGGAACTTCCTGCGTCGCCCAGACGGTCGGTAGTTGCGTCGCTCCCATGGTCTGGAATCCCGCCACCTGGACCGGCGTCGCCTCGGCCGCTCCGCCTGCCACCTGCGTGGCGCCCATGGTCTGGAATGGGACAAGCTGCGTCGCCCAGACCGTCGGCAGTTGCGTCGCTCCCATGGTCTGGAATCCCGCCACCTCAACCTGTGTCGCCTCGACCTCAGGTGGTAGCTGTGTCGCACCCATGATCTGGAATGGCACCGCCTGCGTTGGATCCACGGGCACCTGCGTGGCTCCGATGGTTTGGAATGGGACAAGTTGCGTCGCCCAGACTGTCGGCAGTTGTGTCGCTCCCATGGTCTGGAATCCCGCCACCTCGACCTGCGTCGCCTCGACCACTCCGCCTGCCACCTGCGTGGCGCCCATGGTCTGGAATGGGACAAACTGTGTTGCCCAGACGGTCGGCAGTTGCGTCGCTCCCATGGTCTGGGATCCCGCCACCTCGGCCTGCATTACCTCGACCACTCCGCCTGCCACCTGCGTGGCGCCCATGGTCTGGAATGGGACAAGCTGCGTCGCCCAGACCGTCGGCAGTTGCGTCGCTCCCATGGTCTGGGATCCCGCCACCTCGGCCTGCGTCGCCTCGACCACTCCGCCTGCCACCTGCGTTGCCCCAATGGTTTGGAATGGTACCGCCTGCGCTGCTCCAACCTGTACGGCACCCATGGTCTGGAACGGAACTGCCTGCGTCGCTCAGACTGTCGGCAGTTGTGTTGCTCCTCAGGTCTGGGATGCCGCCACCTCGGCCTGTGTCGCTCCGACTTCCGGTGGTAGTAACTGTGTGGCGCCGATGGTCTGGAACGGCACCGCCTGCGCCGCACCCACCTGTACCTCACCGATGGTCTGGAATGGAACCGCTTGCGCCGCACCAACTTGCGCCGCACCAATGGAGTGGAACGGCACCGCCTGCGCGGCGAAGACCTGTGCGGCACCGATGGTTCTGAGTCAAGATGGCACGACTTGCGTCAATCCTCCGCCGCCGACCTGTACGGCACCTCAGGTCTGGGATCCAGCCACCTCCACCTGCAAGACACCTTTAACCTGCAACAATGGTTGGGTTCCAAATGGGGCCGGCACGGCATGCGAATGTCCAAACCCGCCTAATCACGTGGATGCAAATGGAGCCTGCGTGGCAGGAGCAGCAAACAAGAAGAGAGCCCAGCTAACCTATGCCACGGCCCCTGCCCCTAGTGCAGGCATGATGTATGACGCCTTTGGTGTTCAGGTACCCATTCCTGCCGAGGGTTACCGGAATATCGGCTATGTTCATGCCTTGACAGGCGATACCGCAATGGAGATGTCGTTGAATCCGGCAAGCACTGTGGTAACCACATCGGGTGGCGCAGTGACTTCTTTCAACGCACCTTCATTTGAAGGCGCCGCCGTGGCAAGCACCAATCAGGTCAATATCGGAATCGGCACGGCAACCCTGATGGATTTTGGCACCGACCCTGTCTCCGGCATGAGTTGGGGACGCTGGCAAGGTGGGCAAATCAATCGGGTTTCATTGGCTACCGGGCAGGTATCTGCTGTTTCCCAAGGCGCCGGCAGCACACACTGGTTTGCCACACCCACGCAAACCCAGGCCATCGTTTTGCCGCTGACGGGAATCATTCCGTATACCCTGGTAGGCGGCACATCGCCGACAGATACCAGTGGAACCATAGGAAAATTAAACTCGGCAACATTCACGGCCAACTTCACCAACGCCACGGTAGATATCGGCCTCAACCTGAGCATGCCTGCAACAAAATTGCCGGCTGTGACCATTGATGCGAGCGCCTTCGGCATACCGATCCTGCCGGGCGCCAACTTCAAGACGGCTAGTCCAACGATCAATTGTCCTGCATGCACAGGGGTGACGAGCGGCACGATAGGGGGACAGTTCTCAGGCCCAGGTGGCGCTGGTGTGGGTGTCGGCTATGGATTCAAGAATGATACCCAGATCATTAACGGCGCCGCCGTATTTCGCAAATAGTCGTTAATGCCCGATACATTGCCTAGGGTGCGTTCTCAATTGAGAACGCACCCTGGCGTTCTATTGACGACGCTCAACGCCAGATATATCCACGCTTCTTTGGGGCTGCGTTACCTGCTAGCCAATATGGAGCGCCACGGCGGGAAAGGTTTGCGTGCCCAGACTGCGCTGCGCGAATTCACTCTGGCCATGCAACCGCAGGAAGTCGTGGAGGTTTTGCTCGCCGAGTTAGGCAACTCATCGCAACTAACAGACTTGCCAACTCAAATTGTCGGCTTTGGCGTATATATCTGGAATGTCTCTGCCACGGCCGAGGTGGTGCGCCTGCTCAAGCTGGCGCGACCCGCCGTCAAAGTCGTGCTGGGTGGGCCGGAGGTCAGCCACGAGTGGGAAATCCAGGAAATCGTCAAGCTGGCCGATTATGTGATTACCGGTTGGGGCGATGTGAGCTTTCCCAGGCTCTGCCGCGACTTGCTGCACGGCACGCTGCCGCCGACGAAAGTGCTTGCCGGCGAGCAACCGCCACTCGATCAGATTCTCATGCCTTACGCCGAATACCGCGATGCCGATTTGGCGCAGCGGATGGTATATGCTGAGGCCTCGCGCGGTTGTCCTTTCAAGTGCGAGTTCTGCCTGAGCTCCCTGGATAATTCCGCATGGGCGTTTCCGCTCGACAGTTTCCTGAGTGAATTGGACACGCTCTATCGGCGCGGCGCACGCCACTTCAAATTCGTCGATCGCACCTTCAATCTGAGGATCGATGCCTCGATTCGCATATTGCAGTTTTTCCTCGATCGCTTGAGCATTGGCACGAGTACGCATCTATTCTTGCACTTCGAGGTCATTCCGGACCATTTGCCGGATCGCCTGAAGAACCTGATTGCGCAGTTCCCGCCCGGCGTGCTGCAGTTCGAAGTCGGCATCCAGAGTTTTAGCGCGACAGTGCAGCAGCGCATTTCGCGCCGCCAGGACAACGATAAGACCGAAGCCAACCTGCGTTGGCTGGTGGAACAAAGCCACGTCCATGTACACGCGGACTTGATCTTCGGCTTGCCAGGCGAAACCCTAGCCAGTTTTGCTGCGGGATTCGACCGTTTGTACGCGCTCCGCCCTCAGGAAATCCAGCTCGGCATCCTCAAGCTCCTGCGCGGTGCACCGATCACTCGCCATACGGTCGAATGCGGCATGCGCTACGACCCAAATCCTCCCTACCGAGTGCAACAAACCGATGCGGTGGATGCGCCGACGCTGCAGCGCTTTGTTCGGCTGGCACGCTACTGGGATCTGCTGGCTAATTCAGGCCGCTTCAAGCATAGCCTGCCGCTTCTGTTGCGTGGCCCCTCGGCGTTCGACGCGTTTCTGAACTTTGCCGACTGGCTATGGCAATCGACGGAAAAAACCAGTGGCCTGTCGCCCGAAATGCTTGCCGATGTCCTATTTGACTACCTTACCCGCATTTGTTGCCTGCCACTCGAAAGCACACGACAAATATTGCTTTCCGATTACCTTGCCAGTGGCGCACGTGGCAAACCCGAATGCCTTCGCGGCCTGTTAAACTCTAGCCCGCCATCGCCAAAAAAGGCTCACGCGATGACACTGCGACAACACCGCAAACCCAGTGGCTGAGGAAGCAACGACTTTGGACAATTATCGACAGCGTTTTCTGCATTTACTCGAAATTCAACGTCGGTTGGGCCGGGAACGTGACTTGAAGCGCTTGCCATCCCTGGTCATGCGCGTAGTGACTGAATTGCTAGCTGCCGACCGCAGCACGCTTTTTCTCTTCGACCCCGGTACGATGGAATTGCGCTCCTGTTTTGCCGAGGGGATGGCTGAAGAGAGTGCCATTGTGGTTCCCTTGCGGTCCGGAATCATCGGGACCGCGATTCTGCAGCGGAAAATATTCAATCTTACCGACGCCTATCAACATCCCTACTTCAATCCGGAAATCGATGCCCATTCCGGCTACAAGACCGACAGTCTGCTGGTGGTACCGCTTATTCATGGTAGCGGACAAGTATTGGGCGGGATCGAACTCCTCAACAAATCGACGGGGCGCTTTACCGCCGATGACGAAAGGCTGGTCGAAGAGGCTGCCCGCCAAATCGTCGCATCCGGCTCGATCGATTCCGAACCGATCAACGAACATATTACCGCTCTGCATCGGCGAATCGAATTCGATCGTGGAACCTTGTTTCGACTTGACTCACACGTCGGTCAATTGACCGCAATGTATGCCGAAGGCGCGGAAAGTTTCCGTATCTCGCTGAACATGAAACTGGGCATAGCCGGCCTTGTCGCCATGACCGGAATTCCGCTGCTGATCCCGGACGCCTATGCCGACCCGCGCTTCGACGCCACCCTGGACCGCCGCACGGGCTACCGCACCAGGAACATTCTCTGTGTTCCGTTGCGTGCAGCGAATAACGATGCGCTGGGCGTCATCCAGGTGATTAACCGCCTCGATGGCGATTTCCTGGATGAAGACCTCGACTTGCTGGTCAATGTGGCGGGCATCGTGTCGATCGCTGTCGAAAGCGCCATGCTCTTCCAGGATAGCGAACGCCAGTTTCACAGCTTGCTCAGGACACTGGCTGCGTCGATTGATGCTCGCGATTCCATGACAGCCGATCATTCCAAGCGAGTCGCACAAATATCCCTGGGCATCGCTCGTGAACTCGGCTTTGTGGAGAGTGATCTCGAACTCCTGGAGGTGTCGGCCCTGCTCCACGACTACGGCAAGATCGGCATCGACGATGCGGTGCTGAAGAAAGAAGGAAAACTCGACGCGCGGGAGTTCAAGTGCATGCAGCGTCATGCTGATCTGACCTTCGAGATTCTTAACCAGATCAGCTTTTCCAGGAAATATTGCAACGTACCGTTGATCGCCTCCTTGCATCATGAAGCACTCGATGGCAGCGGATATCCGAAGAACCTCAGTCACAAGGAAATTCCTTTCATGTCGAGAATACTGGCTGTTGCCGATGTCTTCGAGGCTTTGACGGCAGACCGTCATTACCGTAAGGGCATGTCGATCAACCGCTCTCTTGAGATCATTGACGACGAAGTGGGGCGCAAACTTGACAGCCGCGCTGTTGCAGCACTGAAAAGGTATCTCGATCATGGCGGCTTGGCGGCCTTGGGTTTGAAATGAGCCGTGACGCCTAGCGCTTCAATTTTCCTGCCCGGAAGCACTGTTGCATTACCCAAGCCTGGCGCCCGCCTCGATCTGCCGGCGCTGGCCGGCTCGGCGGATGCGCTCGCCATTTCACAATTGGCGCAAAGCAACTTATCCAACCGCCTGCTGGCGGTAATCGCCGCCAGCCCGCTCGACGCGCAACGCCTGCAGGATGAAATTGCCTGGTTTGCGCCGAAACTGCGCGTGCATCACTTGCCGGACTGGGAGACGCTGCCCTATGACAGTGTCTCGCCTCACCAGGACCTGACCTCGGAGCGCCTGGCGACGCTGTATGCGGTTTCGCGCGGCGCATGCGATGTCTTGCTGACATCAGCGACCACGGCGTTGACGCGCCTGGCGCCGCCTTCCTTCCTCGCCGCACACACCTTCTTCCTCAAGAAAGGCGAGCGCCTGGAACTCGAAAAACTGCGTGCGCAACTGACCCTGGGCGGCTACCAGCACGTCACCCAGGTCGTGGCACCTGGCGAGTTCAGCGTGCGCGGCGGCCTGGTCGATCTGTTTCCGATGGGAGCGGCCTTGCCTTATCGCATCGATCTGTTCGACGAGGAAATCGAGAGCATCCGCACCTTCGATGTCGATAACCAACGCACACTTTATCCGGTCCCGGAAATCCGCACTTTGCCGGCGCGTGAATTCCCGCTCGACGAAGCGGGGCGTACTTATTTTCGTTTGCGCTTCCGCGAAGCCTTCGAGGGCGACGCCTCGCGGGTGACGCTTTACAAGGACGTATCCAACGGCGTTGCGCCAGCCGGCATCGAATACTACCTGCCTCTGTTCTTCGAGCAGACGGCCACGCTGTTCGACTATTTGCCGCAGGATGCCGTGCTGCTCCAGCATCATGACGTGCCGGGCGCCATTGCCGAGTTCTGGCGCGATACCCGCGAACGCTTCCGGATGATGGGCGGGGAACGCTCGCGTCCGCTGCTGCCACCGCAGAATCTGTTCTTGTCCGAGGAGCAGTTCTTCGTCGCAGCCGGCGCCTTTCTGCGCTTGCTGATATCGGATCCAACCGGAGCAAACACTGCTAACGCCTCGGCGATACTGCCGCCGACCGTTGCCGTCGACCGCCGCGCGGAAGATCCGTTGGCCGCGCTGAAAGCCTTTCTCGCGGGCTTCCCCGGTCGCACGTTGCTGCTTGCCGAGTCGGCCGGCAGACGCGAAACCATCAGTGAATATCTCGCCGAATACGGCCTGAAAGCCGTGCCTTGCGCCGATTTCGCAGCCTTCATGGAAAGCGGTGAGCACTTCATGCTCGGCGTCGCGCCGCTTTCCGGCGGTTTCCTGCTGCCGGACAGCGGCCTCGCGCTGATCACCGAAAACGAGCTCTACGTCGCCAACACCCGTCCTCGCGGCAAGCGTGCCGATGCCCGGCGCAGCAATCTCGAAGGCTGGCTGCGCGATCTCTCCGAGCTCAAGATCGGCGACCCGGTGGTGCATGAGCAGCACGGCATCGGCCGCTATCTCGGTCTGGCCCATCTCGACCTGGGCGATGGCGAAACCGAGTTTCTCGATCTCGAATACGCCGGCGGCGACAAGCTGTATGTGCCGGTGGCGCAACTGCATCTGATCAGCCGCTACAGCGGCGCCGACCCGGAGGCGGTGGACCTGCACCGGTTGGGCAGCGGCCAGTGGGAGAAGGCCAAGAAGAAGGCCGCCCAGCAAGTACGCGACACCGCCGTCGAATTGCTGCATCTGTATGCCCAGCGCGCCTCGCGCCAGGGATTTCAGTTCGATTTCAAGCAGCACGACCTGGAGGCCTTCGCCGACGGCTTTGGTTTTGAAGAAACCCCCGATCAACTTGCCGCCATCAATGCCGTGGTCGAGGACATGAAATCCGGCAAGCCTATGGATCGACTGGTCTGCGGCGATGTCGGCTTCGGCAAGACCGAGGTGGCCCTGCGCGCGGCCTTCGTTGCCGTTTCTGCCGGCAAGCAGGTGGCGGTGCTGTGTCCGACCACGCTGCTGGCCGAGCAGCATTACCATACCTTCGACGACCGCTTCGCCGACTGGCCGATCAAAGTGGCGGAAATCTCCCGCTTCAGGAGCGAGAAGGAGCAGCAACAGGCCATCGCCGACCTGTCTGCCGGCAAGATCGACATCCTCATCGGCACCCACCGCATGCTGCAGAAGGACGTCGCCTTCGCCCGCCTCGGACTGGTGATCATCGACGAGGAACACCGCTTCGGCGTGCGTCAGAAGGAGGTGCTGAAGACCCTGCGCGCCGAGGTGGACGTGCTGACCCTGACCGCCACGCCGATCCCGCGTACCCTTGGCCTCTCGCTCGAAGGGCTGCGCGATTTTTCGGTGATCGCGACGGCGCCTTCGCGCCGCCTGGCGATCAAGACCTTTGTCGCGCGCTGGTCGCCCGGCCTGGTGCGCGAAGCGGCGCTGCGCGAATTCAAGCGCGGCGGACAAATCTATTTCCTGCACAACGAAGTCGACACCATCGCCAACATGCGCGAGCGGCTGGAGAAGCTGCTGCCCGAGGCGCGCATCGTCGTCGGCCACGGCCAGTTGCCGGAGCGCGAGCTCGAACGCGTGATGCGCGAATTCACGCAGCAGAAGCACAACCTGCTGCTGTGCTCGACCATCATCGAGACCGGCATCGATAATCCGCATGCCAACACCATCATCATCAACCGCGCCGACAAGTTCGGCCTGGCGCAGCTGCACCAGCTGCGCGGCCGCGTCGGCCGCTCGCATCATCAGGCCTATGCCTACCTGCTGACCCACGCCGACGCCAAACCCTCGGCGCAGGCGCAGAAGCGGCTGGAAGCCATCCAGATGATGGAAGAACTCGGCTCGGGCTTCTTCCTTGCGATGCACGACCTGGAGATTCGCGGCGCTGGCGAAGTGCTCGGAGAGAACCAGAGCGGTGAGATTCACGAGATCGGCTTCGCGTTGTACACCTCGATGCTGAATGCCGCCATCGCCTCGCTCAAGGACGGCAAGGAACCCGATCTGACGCAACCGCTGGGCATCGTTTCGGCCATCGACCTGCACACCCCGGCGCTGCTGCCCGATGCCTATGCGCCCGACGTACACGAGCGGCTGACGCTCTACAAACGCCTCGCCAATGCCGATACGGCGGAAGAACTGCAAGACCTGCAAGAAGAACTGATCGACCGTTTCGGCGAAATGCCGGCACAAACCCAAGCGCTGCTGGAAACCCACCGCCTGCGCCTGCTCGCCAAGCTGCTCGGGGTGATCAAGCTTGATGCCGGACCGAAGGCGATCCAGATTCAGTTCATCCCGAATCCGCCCATCGACCCCGCCGACATCATCCTGCTGATCCAGTCCGACCGAAGCTTCAAGCTGGCCGGCCCGGACAAACTGGCGTGGCAGAAGGTAACCGCGAACCTCAAGGAGCGGGGAGCGGTGGTGCGGGAACTGTTTCGCCGGTTGAAGCCATAAGCCAATGAACCCATACAAGGCTGGCGACGTGTGATTGAGAAGAACCGATTTGGCGCGTGGGCTGAACTTAAGAGGGCATTCAACACGATAGACAAAGTCGGCGAACTGACGGTGTTTGATATCGGCGGAAACAAATACTGGCTAATCACCTACATCCGCTTCGAGAAACAGATCGTTTATCTGCGCGAGATTGGCAGCCAAGGCGTAGTCCCTGAAATCCTTGCGGACAAACAGAATTTGAATTTTAGCCAAGTTCGCGCCCTTGGCAAGCGCTTTGGGAGTTCCCCTGCAATCTTCTTGTAACGCCCTTACTAGCGGGTTACTGCGCTGCTTGATTTCCATGGATCAGAGATCAATACGAGGCTCAGTCCCCAACAGGTTCAATTGGTTGCATTAGTAGCGATTGATCGGGCGAAGCGTCGGTAGGTATCCCGACCTACCAAAACCGGAACCGTTGAGCCGATTTCAGCGCCGTTCGATTTAATTGCCCTGATACTAAGATCGACGCCTCGCCGCACGCGATACAATTGCACTTTGTCGCCAATACTCCGGTTAAAGACTATTCATGACTCACGCCCAGCTAGAAAACCTCAATATCGACGCCTTTGATCTGATGCCCTCACCGAAACAGATACACGCCCGTCTGCCGCTGACGGATGGCGCTACCGAGACCGTCGCCGGCGCTCGCAAGGTTCTGCAAGGAATACTCGACCGCCGGGACCCGCGCCTGTTCATCGTAGTCGGTCCCTGCTCGATCCATGATCCTGCCGCCGGCCTAGATTATGCGCGACGGCTAAAAATACTCGCCGACGAAGTGGCTGATACCCTGGTGCTGGTAATGCGCGTGTACTTTGAAAAACCGCGTACCTCCACTGGCTGGAAAGGCTATATCAACGATCCGCGCATGGACGATTCATTCCATATCGAGGAAGGCATGCAAAAGGCGCGCGAATTCTTGCTGGCCGTGAATGGAATCGGCCTGCCCGCGGCTACCGAGGCACTCGACCCGATCGCGCCGCAGTACCTGGGAGACCTGATTGCCTGGACAGCGATTGGCGCACGTACTAGCGAATCGCAGACCCACCGAGAGATGTCCTCAGGCCTGTCGACCCCGGTCGGCTTCAAGAACGCCACCGACGGCGACCTGGAGGTGGCAATCAATGCCATCATTTCCGCCGCCAGTCCGCACAGTTTTCTCGGCATCAACGCCCGGGGCAATACTGCCATCATCCGCACCCGCGGCAACGCCTATGGCCACGTGGTCCTGCGCGGCGGCGGCGGCCGGCCAAACTATGATTCGGTCAGCATTTCGCTCGCCGAACAAGCTCTGGCCAAGGCGAAATTGCCGCAAAACCTGGTGGTCGACTGTTCGCATGCCAACAGCTACAAGAAGCCGGAGATGCAGCCACTGGTGATAGCCGATTGCGTGCACCAGATCGTCCAGGGCAACCGATCCTTGGTCGGCATGATGATCGAGAGTTTCATCGAGGCCGGCAACCAGCCCATCCCGACCGATCTGACGCAACTCAAATATGGCTGTTCGGTGACGGATGCCTGCGTCGACTGGGCGACCACCGAAAAAATGCTGCGTAACGCACGGCTGGCCTTGCTTCCTGTCTTGCCGCAACGAAATAAATAACCTGAAATCATTTACCGGAATCCACCATGCCCCTCGTCAAACCCTTTACCGGACTGCGTCCCATCCCCAGCCAGGCTGCCGCTGTGGCAGCTCCTCCCTACGATGTTCTGTCCTCCGCCGAAGCGCGCCTGCTGGCCGCTGGCAAGCCATGGAGCTTCCTGCATATCTCCAAGGCCGAGATCGACCTGCCGCCGGATACCGATCCCTATGAGTCACAGGTTTACGTCAAGGCGGCAGAAAATCTTGGCAGAATGCTGGCCGCCGGCATCCTCAAGCGCGATGCGGCGCCCTGCTATTACGCCTATCGCCTGATCATGCCGACCGCAACCGGCGAGCATGTGCAAACCGGCCTGGTGGCCGCTGCCTCAGTTGCCGACTACGATGTCAATCGCATCCGTAAACACGAGTTCACCCGCCCCGACAAAGAGGATGATCGCGTCCGCCAGATCGAGGCGCTGAATGCCCAGACCGGGCCCGTACTGCTCGCCTACCCGCCCTGCCCAGTTGCCGACGCATTGCTGGCCCAGGCCAGCGCCGGCGCGCCGGATGCCGATGTGCTTGCCGACAGCGGCGTCCGCCACCTTATCTGGGTGGTACACGAGACATCCCTCATTCAAAAAATTTCCACTACCTTCGACGCCTTGCCGGCACTCTATATTGCCGACGGCCATCATCGTTCCGCCGCCGCTTCACGCGTCGCCGCAACGCGGCACGGGGCGGGCGAATCCGGCTATTTCCTGGCGGTGATTTTCCCCCACCATCAAACCCGCATCATGGATTACAACCGGGTGGTCAAAGACCTTAACGGCATGAGCGAGGAGGAATTCCTCGCCCGCATCGAAAAACACTTCTCCGTGACGCCCAGTAAGGTTCAAGCGAAACCGAGCAAACCGGGCGAATTCGGCCTGTATCTGCCGGGACGCTGGCTGCGCTTACGAATTGACCCCAAGTTGATCCCGAGCACGGATCCCGTGGCACGGCTCGATGTCAGCCTGCTCACCGAGTTTCTGTTCAGTCCGATCCTGGGCATCCAGGATCTGCGCCGCGACAAGCGCATCGATTTTGTCGGCGGCATCCGCGGTTTGGCCGAACTCGAAAGGCGCGTCGATAGCGGCGAGATGGCTACAGCCCTGGCGCTTTATCCGACGCAGATGGAAGACCTGATGGCAGTGGCTGATGCCGGCGAAGTAATGCCGCCGAAATCCACCTGGTTCGAGCCGAAACTAGCCGACGGGCTGGTGTCGCATATGATAGATTGAGCGATCGTCCGGTTCCATCCAGATACAGGCCATTGGGGTACGCTTCCAAAAGTCTCCCCCGCGTACACGGGGATCGACCTGACACCGGGCTAAAGTCAACCGCTATCCCCGCAAGAATATTTCTCAACCACGATATATTCGGCTTTAGTGGAAAGTCTGCTTTCCACCAACGTGTATCCTGTGACATGCCAATCGATTGCCGGTTCCTGCGCTGGCGAGATGGAGTCAGCGGAGCGGCGAGCGAGTGTGACATGCGGTTGTAAATCCCTGGCGTCAACGCGCAGGTCGAGTCGTTGCAATGATAGACGCAGTGCGGCATGCAGTTGCACCAAACTGTCCGGTAGCACATCGAGGCGCAAGATGGCGACGTCGCGGCGCCACACATCAGGACGCCCAAAGCGCAGATCAAAGGCATTGAAAGACACCCGAAGATATTTTCGCAGCAGCGGCAGACGATTGCATGGAATATTGCCGATAAAATGCAGCGTCAGATGTAGGTTTTCCTTGGGTACCACGGCTGCCTTGGGATTCCAGCGCCATGCATCGCGATACTGGGCCAACGCGTTGCGAACGCCCGCATCCGGCCAAAGAGCTAGAAACAGGCGGATTGATTCGTGACTCATCGGTGCTTCTTTCAGTGCGGCAACCGAAGGCAATCTGCGTGAATTGGCTTAATAGCCGGCAGTGCGGCGATGGCGTTTGCCGTCGTTGTGCGCGCCACTTCCCCGATCGAGATTCCCCGCAGTTCCGCCAGCACTGCCGCGATGCGCGGCAGCTCGGCTGGAGTATTGTGTCCATGCTCCAGCCATTGCGGCTGGATGTCGGGAGCATCAGTCTCCAGCACGATGGCTTCCAGCGGCAAGGTCGCCGCCAATTCGCGGATGCGCAGGGCACGCGGATAGGTCATGGCGCCGCCAAATCCCAGCTTGAAACCGAGCTTGATGAATTCTTCCGCCTGCTGGCGGCTGCCATTGAAGGCGTGAGCGATGCCGCCACAAACTCGGACTCGACGCAAATGCTTGAGGATGTCGTCGACGGCGCGACGCACATGGAGCAGCACCGGCAGATCCAACTCTCTGGCAATTTTCAGCTGAGCCTCGAAGTAGAATGCCTGCAGCTTCTCATCGCGCTC
This sequence comes from Sterolibacterium sp., assembly GCA_028713555.1. GTDB lineage: Bacteria > Pseudomonadota > Gammaproteobacteria > Burkholderiales > Rhodocyclaceae > JACRAR01. The sequence continues at coordinate 28,043 of JAQTOA010000009.1, forward strand.
TGGTACAAAGAAGTCGAGGCCGATCTCCCCGATCGCCGCCACCGCTTCGCATGTCAGAATCTCTTTTAGGGCAACCAGATCTTCCTTGCTAGCCTGATCGACACACATCGGATGGATGCCATAAGCCGGCACGCAAGCGGGGTAGTCTCGGCAAACGGCGGCGACAGCGCCGAAGTTGGCGCGCTCGACAGCGGGAATCACGATACGTGAAACCCCCGCCAAAATAGCGGCGGCGGTAACTTCATCGCGGTCGGCATCGAACTCGGCGGCGTCAAGATGGCAGTGGGTATCGATCAGCACGCTGCTCCTTCCCCCCCCGCTCTCCTGCAAGGAGAAAAGTAAAAGCTACGCAACTTCCTCGATCCACGCTGCCTGGATCGCTTCGAGCTGCTTCTCGCCACAGTGGTGTTGGTCTTCCGCGAAACCGGGCAATGCCATTACCCAACGCATCAGGTCGACGAAATTGACCTTGGTTGGATCGACCTCCGGATGGTGTTCGGCCAATCCGATAGCGATATCCAGGGTATCGGTCCACTTCATTCCGTTGAAATTCCCACTGGTCATTTCTTGTGCCCCTCTTTCGCCATGTTGATGGTGTATCTGGGAATCTCGACAACCAGCGATTCCCCCTTCACAATGGTCTGACAGGACAAGCGCGAGGTCGGCTCCAGGCCCCAAGCCTTGTCGAGCAGATCTTCCTCGGTTTCCTCGGCGGGATCGAGCACATCGAATCCTTCGCGAACCACGACATGGCAGGTAGTGCAGGCACAGGATTTCTCGCAAGCATGCTCGATCTCGATGCCATGCTCCAACAACGTGTCGCACAGCGACCTGCCCGGCTGGGCCTCGATCACGACACCTTCCGGACAAAGTTCGACATGAGGCAGGACAATGATCTGGGTCATGATATTTCCGCTATGGTCTTGCCTGAGAGGGCGCGCTGCACGCTATGATTCATGCGCCGTGAGGCAAATTCCACAGTGGCTTGATTGAGCGCGGACAGGGCGGCATCGATAGCGCGGCGGTCGTCGCCCACCAGCACCGCCTGGAGCTTGCCGACGCAACTGTCGATATGGGCGCGTTCCAGCGTGGAGAGCAACTGGGGATCTTCGCTGAGCGCCGTATGGGTCGCTTCCAGCAAACGCTGCGCCTCCACCTGAGCTTCGCGCAAGGCGCGCCGGAAGGCATCCTGGGAGGCATGCACGAAACCATCCTTGAGCATACCAGTGATCTCGTCATCGCTCAGGCCATAGGATGGTTTCACCTCGATACGCGCCTCGTGGCCGGTAACCTGCTCGCGCGCCGTCACGGAAAGCAAACCGTCAGCATCGACCTGAAAAGTGACGCGGATGCGCGCCGCGCCCGCTGCCATCGGCGGAATCCCGCGCAGTTCAAACCGCGCCAGCGAACGACAATCGGAAACCAGTTCGCGTTCTCCCTGCACGACATGGATCGCCATTGCCGTCTGGCCATCCTTGAAGGTGGTAAATTCCTGCGCGCGGGCAATCGGTATGGTCGAGTTGCGCGGAATGATTTTCTCGCTCAACCCCCCCATCATCTCCAAACCCAGCGACAGCGGAATAACATCGAGCAACAGCCAATCGTCTCCCGTCGCGCGATTACCTGCCAGCAGATTGGCCTGGGTCGCCGCGCCAAGCGCCACGACCTTGTCCGGGTCAAGATTATTGAGCGGTTCCTGTTTGAAAAATTCGCCGACGGCATGCTGTATCTGTGGCATGCGCGTGGCGCCGCCGACCATCACGACACCCTTGACCTCCTCAATGGAAAGTCCGGCATCGCGCAGCGCCTTCCTGGTCGGCGAGAGCGTTTTATGCACCAGGTTATGAGTGATTTCAGTGAAAACTTCGCTGGTCAATCTGACGTCAACGTACTCACCACTGCCCAATTTGACAGTGATTGGCGCCTCGCCATGATAGGTCAGGTATTCCTTGGCCTCGCGGGCTCGCATCTGCAGCAGGCGAGCATCCGAATGCGAGAGTGGCGCCAGTTTGGCCTCTTCGATAATCCAGCAGAACACCCGTTGATCGAAATCATCCCCGCCCAATGATGTATCACCGCCAGTCGCCAAGACTTCAAAGATGCCTTTAGAAAGTCTGAGAATCGAGATATCGAAAGTGCCGCCGCCCAAGTCATACACGGCATAAATCCCCTCGGCCGAGTTGTCGAGGCCATAGGCAATGGCGGCGGCGGTCGGTTCATTAAGTAAGCGCAGGACATTCAGCCCGGCCAGTCGCGCCGCATCCTTGGTAGCCTGGCGCTGAGCATCGTCAAAATAGGCGGGCACCGTAATCACGGCGCCGGTCAGCATGCCGCCGAGCGATGCCTCGGCGCGTTCGCACAGCACCCTAAGAATTTCCGCCGAGATTTCGACCGGAGTTTTGACGCCGGCGGCGGTACGCAGCCTGACCATACCTTCAGCATCGACAAAATCGTACGGCATGCCCTCGATATGAGCAATGTCCTTGACGCCACGGCCCATAAAACGTTTGATCGAAAGTATGGTGTTCTTCGGGTCGAGCGCTTGCTGCGCCTGGGCCTCGTAGCCAACCGACTGGACACCTTGCGCAGCGTAATGGACTACCGAAGGCAGCAAGGGCCGGCCAAGTTCGTCGCTGAGCACCAATGGCATACCGCTTCTGACCGTAGCCACCAGCGAATTGGTCGTCCCCAGATCGATGCCGACAGCGAGCCGATGCTGGTGCGGCGCTGTCGCTTCACCGGGTTCTGAAATCTGTAGTAGTGCCATGCTTTTTTCGGCTCCATTGCTTATGCCACACTTCACGCTCCCCCTCTTCCCCCAAGGAAAGCGGGTCAGGCTTCAAGCGTTTCTAGCGCATCGTCGATTTCATGCAACAGTTTTTCCTGGAACATCATCTGGCGCACTGTGGCACAGGCCGCCAGGTGATCAGGCTCAACATCAAGCTGTATCTCAAGCTGCCGGTACTGCTCGGACATCTCCTGTTCAATGCGTCGGCGCATTTGTTCGAGCGCCCGGATATCGCCGGCGGAGCTGGTTTCCTCGACAGCCTCGCGCCACTCCATCTGTTGCGCCAGGAACTCAGTCGGCATCGCGGTATTACTCTCCAACTGCACGTCGATACCGGCCAGATGCAACAGATACTGGGCGCGCTGAAGCGGCCGTCGCAGCGTCTGGTAGGCCTCGTTGGCCTGAGTGGACCACTGCATTGCCAATCGCTGCTCGGCGTCGCTCCGGCTGATATGCTTGTCGGGATGGACTCGCGTCAACACCTCGCGGTAGAGCCGCTCCAACTCCGCGGGGTCAATCGCATAGCGCCGCGGCAGGCCAAACAAGGTGTAGTGGTCTTGCGTAAAGTCGTTAGACATTTCAGTGGGAGCCGTGGATAAAGTCATTCCCAGCTCTCGGAATAATGACGGGGATCAAACGGTGAAGCTTTCTCCACAACCGCATTGGTCCTTGATGTTCGGGTTATTGAACCTGAATCCTTCGTTCAGTCCTTCGCGGGCAAAATCAAGTTCGGTGCCGTCGATATAGGGCATGCTCTTGGGATCGACCAGCACCTTGACGCCATGGCTCTCGAAAACCAGGTCCTCAGGATTGGCTTCATCGACGAATTCGAGCTTATAGGCCATTCCCGAACATCCTGAGGTACGGACAGCAAACCGCAGACCAATACCCTTGCCGCGCTTGGTCAGAAAATTGCGCACATGTTGAGCGGCCTTTTCGGTTAAGGTAATCATGTCAGGGTCTATGCTCCATGCTTTTGCTTGTAGTCGGCTACCGCCGCTTTGATCGCATCCTCGGCCAGAATCGAGCAATGGATCTTCACCGGCGGCAACGCCAGTTCCTCGGCGATCTGGGTATTCTTGATATCCAGCGCCTGGTCGAGCGTCTTGCCCTTGACCCATTCGGTCACCAGCGAAGACGAAGCGATCGCTGAGCCGCAACCATACGTCTTGAATTTGGCATCCTCGATGACGCCATCCTTACCAACTCTGATTTGCAGCTTCATGACATCGCCGCAGGCCGGCGCGCCAACCATACCAGTACCGACATCACCATCTTCCTTGCCGAAAGCACCAACGTTGCGGGGGTTTTCATAATGGTCGAGTACTTTTTCGCTATATGCCATGTTAATCTCCTTGAGAGCTTATTCGCCACGGACGGGCTCTAATGTGCTGCCCATTGAACCGAGTTCAGATCGACGCCATCCTGAAACATTTCCCACAGCGGCGATAGCTCGCGCAGTTTTGCGATTTTCGCATGGAGCAGCTTGATGGTGTAATCGATTTCCTCTTCGCTGGTAAAACGACCCAGAGTGAAGCGGATCGAGCTATGCGCCAGTTCGTCCGAGCGACCCAGCGCACGCAGCACGTAAGACGGCTCCAAACTGGCTGAAGTGCAAGCCGATCCGGAGGATACGGCGATGTCCTTGATCGCCATGATCAGCGATTCACCTTCGACGAAGTTAAAACTGATATTCAGGTTATGCGGCACACGCTGCTGAATGTCGCCGTTTACATAGGTTTCAGGTATGTCAGTCAGTCCCTTGAGCAACCTGTCGCGCAGTTTGCCAATGCGAGCATTTTCGTCAGCCATTTCCTCGCGGGCCAGGCGGAAGGCTTCGCCCATGCCGACAATCTGGTGCGTCGCCAAGGTGCCCGAACGCAGGCCGCGCTCATGGCCGCCGCCATGCATTTGCGCCTCCAGGCGAATGCGCGGCTTACGCCGCACATACAACGCGCCAATGCCTTTCGGCCCGTAGGTTTTATGCGCTGAAAAGGACATCAAGTCGACCTTGAGGCCGGCCAGGTCGAGCGGCATCTTGCCGGTTGCCTGGGCTGCGTCGACGTGGAAGACGACGCCCTTTTCGCGACAGATTTCACCAAGTTCGGCAATCGGCTGGATCACGCCAATCTCGTTATTTACCGCCATCACCGAGGCCAGGATGGTATCCGGCCGCAGTGCTGATTTGAACTGCTCCAGCGTAATCAGGCCGTTTTCCTGGGGTTCAAGATAGCTGACCTCAAACCCCTGGCGTTCCAGTTCCCGCATGGTATCGAGCACTGCCTTATGCTCCGTGGATACGGTGATCAGATGTTTGCCCTTACCCGAATAAAAGTGCGCCGCTCCCTTGATGGCGAGGTTGTTCGACTCGGTGGCGCCTGAAGTCCAGATGATTTCCTTTGGATCGGCATTCACCAGCCTGGCGACCTGTTCGCGTGCCGCCTCAACCGCCTCCTCCGCTTCCCAGCCAAAGGCATGGGAGCGGCTGGCGGGGTTGCCGAACTTTTCGGTGAGGTAAGGAATCATTTTCGCCGCGACACGCGGGTCGACCGGGGTGGTCGCCGAGTAGTCGAGGTAGATGGGAATCTTAAGCATTTTGTTACTCCAGATTGAATTGCGTTCTGAATCTTGGGTCAGCCGCTTGTGCCTGCAGTTGGGGTTGGGGTGCTAACCCACCATTGCCGACAAGCGCCGCAACTTGAATAGCGTGTCGCCAAGCACGCTGAGAAAATCCGCTGTTTGCGCCGCGCTGTTGTCGGTGCCAAGACTGATACGCACGGCGTTGTGAGCAAATTCAGCGCTAACACCCATCGCTCGCAATACCCGAGAAGGTTCGGGATCGGCACTGGAACAGGCAGAACCGCTGGCTACCGCGTAACCGAAACGGTCGAGCTTACCCACCAGGGTCTCGCCATCGATGTCCGGCAGCGCAAAATACACCGTATTGGGCAGTCGTTCGGCGCCTTGGCCGAAAACTGTTGCGCCCAGTTGCGCAAGACCTTGTTCAAGCCCGGTACGTAAAGCGCTAAGCCGTGTCATATCCTGCTTCATACGCTCTGCGATCAGTTCGCAGGCGCAGCCAAGACCGACAATCGCCGCGACATTCTCGGTACCCGAACGCAGGCCATGCTCCTGGCCGCCACCGGAAATCAGTGGGCGCAACTCGAGGCGTTTGTCCAGCAACAGCGCTCCGGCCCCTTTCGGGCCATGAATCTTGTGTGCCGAAATGCTTAGCGCATGGACGCCAGACGCGTTAAGCTCACGAAAATTCATGTCCAATTTACCCAGCGCCTGGACAGCATCCGTATGAAACCAGCAACCTATGCTGCAAGCCTGCTGGGCCAGGGAATAAATATCCTGTAGCGTGCCGGACTCGTTGTTGGCCAGCATCACCGACAGCAGGCGAGGCTTGTGCGCCAGCGCCAAGGTGTAGTCGTCCGTATCGACACGGCCTTGGCTATCGACCGCGATCTCATGGCATTGCCAACCCTGTCGAGCCAGTTCCTTGGCCGGTTCGCGCACGCTGGGGTGTTCGATGGCGGAAATGGCGATACTCGACGCCCGCGCAGCTGGCTTGATGCAAGCTGCCGCTCCCTTGATGAACAGGTTATTGGCTTCGCTGCCACCGCTGGTAAATACCACCTCGGTCGGATGGGCACCCGTCGCCGCAGCCACTTGCTGGCGCGATTCATCGATCGCCTTGCGCGCCCCGCGGCCGTAATCGTGGCGACTAGAGGCATTGCCAAAACCCGATTTATCCCGCAAGTAGGGCAACATCGCCTCCAGCACGCGAGCATCGAGCGGCGTGGTGGCGTTGTAATCGAAATAGACGGGCGCAAACATGAGATGGCCGGAAAAACTTGCTCAGGCTGCAGCCACAGCGATTGTCCGGCGAGGCCGACGCGACTGGGCACGCAATTCACGCTCCTTCATTAGCGCAGCACTGCCAATCTTGCTGCGCTGCTGCTCAACCAATTCAGCAAGGCTGACCGAACTTAGATAATCGAGCATGCGGTTGGTGAGACTGGACCACAACACATGAGTCATGCATGTCTCTTCATCATTGCAATTGGATTTTCCGTTGCACAACGTGGCGTCGACCGGTTCATCCACGGCGCGGATAATGTCGGCCACGGAGACGACCGTAGTTGGCTTGGCCATGTGATAGCCGCCGCCAGGACCGCGCACGCTGGCCACCAACCCATTCCGGCGCAACTTGCCAAACAGCTGTTCAAGATAGGATAAGGAAATTTTCTGGCGCTCGCTGATGCTGGCCAAAGCGACCGGCCCATCACCCTGGCGCAACGCCAAATCAATCATCGCGGTAACGGCAAAGCGGCCTTTAGTTGTCAGTTTCATGATTTACCTCGTTTCTTGGGAGATATTGTTGAACACAACACGCTACATTATTAAACGCTCAAAATATAATATTTCCGACTTAATTAGTCAACTATCTTGCTCAAATACTTTGGATCGAACTTGTCTGCCATGGCGACTTCGTCTTCCAACGAAACACCGGCCCGTTCCAAAAGTTGCATCAGATGTTCGATACGCTTGTCCGTATCTACGGCATGGTCAAGCAAACCGTGAATGGCCTTGGCCACGGGATCGTCCTCGGTACGCGTCACGGCATAGGCTGAAAAACCCATTTTCTCGGCCTTCTCCTCACGCACCTGATCGCGCTCGGTAGCGATGATGCGCGCCGGGATACCGACTGCTGTGGCGCCGGGCGGAACATCACGAACGACCACGGCGTTGGACCCCACCCTCGCACCCTCGCCAACGATCAACGGCCCCAACACCTTGGCGCCAGCACCGACGACCACCCCGCGCCTCAAGGTCGGGTGCCGTTTACCCTTGTTCCATGAGGTGCCTCCCAAAGTCACGCCATGATACAAAGTGCAATCATCATCAATCTCCGCTGTCTCACCAATAACCACGCCCATACCATGGTCAATGAAAAACCGCCGGCCAATACGTGCTCCCGGATGAATTTCTATGCCGGTCAGCCAACGCCCCCAATGCGATAGCCAACGCGCCAACCAGCGCAAATTGACACCCCACAGCCAGTGTGTGAAGCGATGAAGTTGCAGAGCGTGAAAACCCGGATAACAAGTCAGGACTTCCCACGCCGAGCGGGCTGCGGGATCGCGCTCGAAGACACAGGCAATGTCTTCACGAAGGTGCTTAAACATGAGGAAGTTGAGTAAAGTTCATAAGCATTGTCTGAAATATAGAATTCTCTGCGGTTTTGGTCAACTTTCCTAACACCCTAACATCAACGGCGGGCACTAGTGTCCAAATTTGTCTCAAGAGCATCAACGAATTTTAGGCTTCTCGAAAGTGGTGAGCAGTCCTCGCAAAATACTAATTTCCTCACGCTCCAGACGTACCCGAGCAAACAGGCGGCGGAATCTTGCCATCAGGCGCTTGGGCTGGGCTGGATCGAGAAAACCGCTGGCAAGGGCAAGACGTTCAAGATGTGCATGGAAACCCTCGACCTCTTCAACCGCAGCCAGTTCAAATTCGCTACGCGGCGCCACGCCGGGCGCCTCGGCCGCCAAGCGCAACTCGTAGCACATCAGTTGCACGGCGCAACCCAGATTGAGCGATGAGTATTCGGAATTGGCCGGGATCATGATCGGGAAGTGGCACAACGCCAGATCTTGATTGGAGAGACCGGAAGCTTCATTGCCGAAAACCAGGGCCACCTCGGCTGACTGACTACCATGCTGTATCCCCGCCAGCAGCTCGGCGGCTCCTTCACGCGCCCAACGAAACGGTGCCGCCAAATCGCGTCGGCGCGCGCTCATACCCGCCACCAGAACCGTGCCAACCAAGGCTTCTTCAAGCGTCACGCAGACTGCCGCTTGCGCCAGCACATCGACGGCGCCGGAGGCGCGCGCATCAGCATCAGGATGCGGAAAATGCTTCGGGGCAACCAGCATCAGGCGCGACAATCCCATGGTTTTCATGGCGCGTGCGACTGCGCCGATATTGCCGGGATGGCTGGGATGCGAGAGAACAATGCGGATGCGTGCAAGCAGTAAGGAGCTGTTCATAATAGAATCACATCTTCGCCGAACGGCTCGACGTAACCCAAGCAATCCAATACGTCGGTCCGTGGCTGATCACCACCGGAACCTCCCATGCATCCCATGCTCATCATCGCCGTCAAGGCCGCCCGTCGTGCCGGCCAAGTCATCAGCCGCGCCAGTCTTGACATCAGCCAGCTCAAGGTCAGCACCAAACAGCAAAGCGATTACGTCACCGAGGTGGATAAACTCGCCGAAGGCGCCATTATCGAGATGCTCCGCGAGAACTATCCTAACCACGCGATTCTAGCAGAAGAGTCAGGGAGTTCCGGCCAGTCGGAATTCCAGTGGATCATCGATCCACTCGATGGAACCACCAATTTCATCCATGGTTTCCCCCAATATGCAGTTTCAATCGCCCTTGCCCACAAGGGCGTTCTGACGCATGCCGTGATCTACGATACCAATCGCAACGAATTGTTTACCGCCAGCAAGGGAGAAGGGGCTTTCCTCAACGAAAAACGCCTGCGCGTTTCCAACCGCGGCAAGCTCGATGAAGCACTGATCGGCACCGGCTTTCCTTACCGCAGCTTCGATCACATTGACGCTTATCTCGCCATTTTTCGCGAACTGACCCAGAAGACCGCCGGATTGCGCCGGCCCGGCGCTGCCTCGCTCGACCTGGCCTATGTTGCTGCCGGCCGTCTCGACGGTTTCTGGGAATTCGGGCTGAGTCCGTGGGACATGGCGGCCGGCGCACTGCTGATCAGCGAAGCCGGCGGCTTGGTCGGCGACCTCAACGGCGAACCGAACTACCTCAGCAGCGGCAATATCGTCGGCGGTAACCCGAAGGTATTCGCCCAGATTCTGCAAGTCATCGCACCGCACTTGAGCGGAACGCTCAAGCCATAAAAGCGAGCGGCTCCTCGTCCATCAGTGCGATCTGCTCACGCAATTCGAGTATGCGATCCTGCCAGTAGCGTTGCGTATTGAACCAGGGGAAAGCATGCGGAAACGCCGGATCATCCCAGCGCCGCGCCAGCCAGGCGGCATAATGGATCAGGCGCAAGGTGCGCAGGGCTTCGACGAGATACAACTCGCGCGGATCGAAGTCGTGGAAAAGCCGGTAGCCAGACAGTATATCGGCGAGTTGCCGCTCCATGTCGGCCCGCCCGCCCGACAGCAGCATCCACAGATCCTGAATGGCCGGCCCCATGCGGGCATCGTCGAAGTCGACGAAATGTGGCCCGTTGTCGCTCCACAAAACGTTCCCGGCGTGACAGTCGCCATGCAGTCGCAAGCGCCGCAGTTTTCCGGCACGTTCGAAGCAGCAGCGCACAGCATCCAGCGCCTGCTGCATCACGCTCTCCCAGGCATCGCGCAGATCGTCGGGGATGAAACCGTGCGCCAGCAGATAACCACGCGGTTCCTCGCCGAAACTGGTGATATCCAGCGACGGGCGTTCACGAAACGGCTTGATCGCACCGATTGCGTGGATTCGCCCGATGAAGCGCCCCATCCATTCCAGCGTAGCGCTGTCCTCAAGTTCCGGCGCACGGCCGGCGCATTTCGGATACACCGCGAAACGGTAACCGGCGAATTCATGTATCGTTCTGCCGGCAATGCACAACGCCGCCGCCACGGGCAGTTCCTGTTCGACCAGTTCCTGTACAAAAGCATGTTCTTCGAGAATGGCAGCATCCGACCAGCGATTCGGGCGATAGAATTTCACCACCAGCATCGGGCCCTCCCCCATGCCGACCTGATAGACGCGGTTCTCATAGCTGTTCAGCGCCAGCAAGCGGCCATCGGTGCGAGATTCACCGTTACCCAAGCTGTCCACTGCGTTCAGGATGCAGTCGGGTGTCAACAAGGCATAGGGAGTGGCTTTCGGTGAATTCATATGTGCATTGTATGCGCTGGCGCAACCTCGCGACACTCCAGCACATAGGTAATTTCTGATGGCAAAACCCATTTACGACGAATCCTCTTTCAGAGTACTCAAGGGACTCGAACCGGTGCGCGAGCGTCCCGGCATGTACACCGACACTTCATCGCCAACCCACGTGCTCCAGGAAGTGATCGACAATTCGGCCGACGAAGCCCTCGCCGGCTATGCCAAGAACATCCATGTGCTCCTGCACCTGGATGGATCGGCAAGCGTCAGCGACGACGGGCGCGGCATCCCGGTCGGCATGCATCCCGAGGAAAACATCCTGGTGGTGGTACTGGCATTTAACCGTCTGCACGCTGGCGGAAAATTCGACAAAAGAACCGGCAACAGCGCCTATGCCTTTTCCGGTGGCCTGCATGGCGTTGGCGTGGCAGTAACGAATGCGCTGTCCTTGCGCGTCGAGGTCGAGGTGCGCCGCGACGGGAAGATTCACGAGTTGGTTTTCAGCCAGGGCGGCGAGCAGGTATCGCCGCTAAAGATTGTCGGCGACTGCAAAAAACAGACCGGCACGCGTGTCCGGGTCTGGCCGGACCAAAAATACTTTGACTCTCCCAAATTCAATCTCAGCGCACTTGAGCGTGTGCTGCGCTCGAAAGCGGTGTTGCTGCCTGGCGTTTCGGTTAGGCTGGACGTCGAACAGCCGGATCAGACGATCCAGTCCAAATCCTGGAGTTATCCCGATGGCATACGCGGCTACCTTGCCGATCTGGCTGGCGACAGCGAGTCGGTCGCACCAATGTTTGCCGGTGAACGCCATGCCGATGAAGACGGCGACTATGCCATCGGCGAAGGCGCAGCCTGGGCGCTAGGGTGGTACGCCGATGCGATACCCAGCGAATCCTACGTCAATTTGATACCGACGCCACTTGGCGGTACCCACGAATCCGGCTTGCGCGCCGGCGTGTTCGAGGCAGTCAGATCCTTCGTCGAGCACCACGCCCTGCTGCCACGCGGCGTAAAGATGCAGCAGGAGGATGTCTGCGGACGCATGGCCTATATCCTGTCGGTGCGGCTGCTCGACCCACAGTTTCAAGGCCAGATCAAGGAAAAGCTGAACAGCCGGGAAGCGGTGAAGCTGGTCGCCGGTATCATCCGCGACCCGCTGGAAAGCTGGCTCAACAGCCATGTCGAGCACGGCAAAGCCATCGCCGAACTGGCCATCCGACAAGCCTTGGCCCGCCAGAAGTCGGCCCAGAAAATCGAGAAACGCAAATCCTCAGGGGTGGCGGTGCTGCCGGGAAAACTATCCGACTGCGAATCCGAGGACATTGCCGCCAATGAGCTGTTCCTGGTGGAAGGCGACAGCGCCGGGGGCTCCGCAAAACAGGGAAGGGACCGCGAAATCCAGGCCATCCTGCCGCTGCGCGGCAAGGTGCAGAATGCCTTCGAGATCGACCCCGGCCAACTCTATGCCAATCGCGAAATCCACGACATTGCCGTGGCGCTTGGCGTCGAGCCGCATGCGTCCGATGCGCCAGAAACCGTGCTGGCCAACCTGCGCTACGGCAAAATCATCATCATGGCGGACGCTGACGTTGATGGAAGCCACATCCAGACCTTGCTGCTGACCCTGTTCTACCGGCATTTCCCGAAACTGATCGCGCGCGGCCATATTTGGATCGCCCAGCCGCCGCTGTATCGCATTGATGTGCCGGCGCAGGGCAAGGGCAAGCCGGCGCGCCGCCTGTATGCGCTCGACGAAGGCGAACTGGAATCCATTCGGGAAAGGCTAGCCAAGGAAAAGGTTCGCACCGGGCAGATTGAAATCGGTCGCTTCAAAGGGCTGGGCGAAATGAATCCGCAGCAGTTGCGCGAAACCTCGATGGATCCGGCGACACGCCGCATGCTGCGCGTCGCCATGCGCCCCGGCGCCGAGCAGGCAACCCGCGATATGTTCAACCTGCTGATGGCCAAGGGCGAATCCGGCGGACGACGCGAATGGATGGAAAGGAAGGGCAGCCACGTGGAGGCAGATCTATGAACGAGACTCTGGATTTATTTGCCAACCTGCCCCCACCCCCTCAGCCGCCAGCGCCGTTGATATCGCCAGCGCTGCCAGACGATGCACTGCCGCTGGACTTGTTCGCCGAACAGGCCTACCTCGCCTATGCCATGTCGGTGGTCAAAAGCCGCGCCCTGCCACAGGTCGAGGACGGCCAGAAGCCGGTGCAACGCCGCATCCTGTATGCCATGCACGAGATGGGACTGCGTGCCGGCGCCAAGCACGTCAAGTCCGCGCGGGTGGTCGGCGATGTTCTGGGCAAGCTCCATCCGCACGGCGACAGTTCGGTCTATGACGCCATGGTGCGCATCGCCCAAGACTTCAGCCTGCGCTATCCGCTGGCCGACGGGCAGGGCAATTTCGGCTCGCGCGATGGCGACGGCGCCGCAGCCATGCGCTACACCGAAATCCGGCTGACGCCGATTGCCGACCTGCTGTTATCCGAAATTCACCGCGGCACCGTGGACTTCCGGCTCAATTATGACGGCAGCTTTCAGGAACCGGTGCTGCTCCCCGCCCGGTTGCCGTTTGCGCTGCTGAACGGCGCCTCCGGCATTGCTGTCGGCATGGCGACCGAAATTCCGCCGCACAACCTGTTGGAAGTCGCCCAGGCAGCAATCCACCTGATCCGCAATCCTGCAGCCACGGTAAGCGATCTGCTGGCACACATCCAGGGACCAGATTATCCGGGTGGCGGGCAAATCATCTCGCCGCCAACTGTCCTTCACGACGCTTATGAAACGGGACGAGGCAACCTGCGCCTGCGTGCCCGCTGGCGCATCGAAGAACTCGCCCGAGGCCAGTGGCGGATCATCGTTAACGAGCTGCCGCATGGTGTTTCGGTGGCTCAGGTGATGGCGGAAATCGAGTCCGTCAGCAACCCCCAACCCCGCTCGGGCAAAAAGGATATTACTCAGGAGCAGAAAAACCTCAAGGCAGCGGTGCTCGCCGTGCTCGATCTGGCCCGCGACGAGTCCAGCGATGAAGCGGCGGTGAGGCTGGTGCTGGAGCCGAAATCGTCGCGCCTGGAGCCGGCGGCTTTCATGGCCGTACTGCTGGCGAACACTTCCCTGGAGACCTCGGCGTCGATCAACATGACCATGATCGGCCGCGACGGCAACCCGCAACAAAAAAACCTTTGTCAAATTCTCGGCGAATGGGTGAATTTTCGCTATGTCACGGTCGAGCGCCGCACCCACTACCGACTTGACGAGGTGGACCGGCGTATTCATATTTGCGACGGCCGCATGATCGCCTACCTGCTCATCGAGGAAGTCATCCGTACCATACGCGAGTCCGATGAGCCCAAACCTGCCCTTATGGAAGCCTTCGGCCTCAGTGAAATTCAGGCCGAAGACATTTTGGAAATCCGCTTGCGGCAACTGGCGCGATTGGAAGGCATCAAGATCGAGAAAGAACTCACGGAATTGCGCAGCGAGCGCAGCTCCCTGCAAACCCTGCTGGACAACCGTGGCACCATGACCCGCGCGATCATCAAGGAGATCGAGACAGACGCCAAGAAACATGGCGATGCCCGCCGCACGCTGATTGAGGCGGATGCGGCAACGCAAAGCGGTCGCGCCGATTTGAAGCTGAATGTAGCGGATGAACCGGTCACCGTGATCCTGTCCCAAGCCGGCTGGCTACGTTCCCGGCAGGGTCACGGCATCGCGCCGGAAAGCATTACCTACAAGACTGGGGACGCCGCCTTTGCCGTGTTCGAGGCACGCACCACCTGGCCGTTGTGTCTGCTGGATAGCCATGGCAGAGCCTATACCATTCCTGTAGCATCAATACCTGGCGGCAAAGGGGATGGCGTGCCGCTGGCGACTCTGGTCGAACTGCAGGAGGGTGGCAAGATGGCGCAGGCCATCTCCGCCGCGCCGGAAACGCAATACTTGTTTGCCAATTCCGGCGGCTATGGGTTTGTGTCCAACGTTGCCGACCTGGTCGGACGCAACAAGGCGGGAAAGGCATTCATGTCCATGGAGCCAGGAGAAACATTGCTGTCCCCGGTGGCCGTGGCTGGCTCGCATATTTTCGCCGCCTCCAGCAATGGCCGTTTGCTGGTGTTTGATGCCTGCGAGATGAAGCAACTGGCCAAGGGGCGCGGAGTAATCATCATGGCCATGGAGCGGGGATGCAGCCTCGCAACCTTGGGTTACTGCGATGGGCAAAAACTGTCGTTGGCGTGCCGGGAACGCGGCAAGGTATTCACTTTCACTCTCGCGGGCAATGACTTGCCCAAGTACCTGTTGCATCGCGCGCGCAAGGGATATCAATTGCCCGGCAAAAAACTTCCTGTTTAAGAGATCACTGATGAACCTGATCAAAATAATTCTACTTTCCTGGCTAGTTGTACTAGCCACCAGCGTATCCGCGAAAACGCCCGGCGAAGTCGAGGTCGGCAGCGATCTTCGGGAAGCGCCGCTATATGGCTTTTCGGGCGATTTCAGAAAACTTTCCGAATTCCGCGGCAAGCCGCTGATCATCAATGTCTGGGCAAGCTGGTGTGGCCCCTGTCGGGCTGAAATGGGATCACTGGAACGGCTTTCGCGTCGTTTCAGCAGGAAAAAACTCAATGTAATCGGCATCTCTACCGACGACGATGCCCGGGCCGCTTTGTCATTTCTGGTGCAATCGAAAGTTACCTTTGACAATTATCTCGACAGAAACCTGTTACTGGAAAATATGCTGGGGGCAAACATGATTCCATTGACGATTCTGGTCGATTCCCAGGGAAGGGTAGTAAAGAAGGTCAATGGATCACGCGAATGGGACAGCCCAGAATCATTGGAAATGATAAACAGGACGCTTAAACTCAACTAGGCCGCACTGGCAGCGCGATGCCGCTTTCCCCGATTCAACACGAAAGTGGCAGGTGGACAGCTAACCTATTTCCTTGATGTGTTTTCGCCGCTGCGCTTCAGAAACAAACTCTTCCAAATCCGGATCCATCGCGTTGCGCGATGAAACGATTCCGATAGGCTTGCCGTTCTCTATCACGGGTACGTGACGGAAACCATTCTCGTGCATCATCAACAATGCATAGCCGAAGCTTTTATTGGGATCAAGAGTCCTCGGTTCGGTTGTCATCACTTCAGCCAACTGCGTCGTCCGCGCATCCCGGCCGCGCGCAATAACGCGGAATACCGCATCACGTTCGGTGAATATCCCCACCAATCGTTCTTCTTTGACGACCATGACCGCGCCTACATTCTTTTTCTCCATCATTTCGGAAGCCTTACTGACAGTGGTCTCCGGCGGAGCAACGATATAGTTTCGTTTCTCCATGACGCGTCTAATTGGTAGTTCGAACATTGCGCTTCCCTATCCATGCATTGAAATGTGTGCTCCATGCCTTGCGGATCCTCATGACCGACTTTTAGACTGGCCTTGCAGTCTTGTACCGGTTTTCTTCTCACCTATAGCGTGTCAATACTAGCGGCTGCGCATTGCGTGATCTTGATTACGATCAACTATCGTTTAAGTGGGTTCTATTGCCTCATGAGTAAAGAAATTCTTCAGACCCAAATTCGCTGTGAGGAGGAATGCCATATTCCCCGGCTCTCATGGATATTTCTGTTGCTTTAAAGGAGGATTCGGGGTATAAAAATAACGCAGGTTCGTATTGCTAACCGTATGGGGGAGCGATTATCGAGAGTGCAAATAGTGTGTGATGGGGTTTGAGTTCCCTACACCGGAATAGCCGGTAATCGGTACATGATGTGCCGAAAAAACGCCGCATTCTGCGGCGTTTCATATTGGTGCGTCCGGCAGGGCGCACTCACATGGAGGTGTAAGTCCTCTACTCGCCCGACAAGGGGAAGAGTTAGCCGAACGGCAAGGGTGTTGCGGGCGACTGCGAATCTGGAGGAGGCCGAAGGCAAAGCGCTGGCCTGACGAACAGGAAGCGGATATGAGGCGAGGCGGCACGGTGGGGCAAGGTGGCCAATATCGTCGAAGCCCGAAACTTGTACGGAACGCCGTGACGTAAATCCGGCAGGTACAAGCGTGAAGGTGGGTGCGTCATCCTCGGGTGATCTGCATGGGTGCCGATGACACCTTCTTCTTGCGTGGCATACATGTTCCTTTCTTTCGACATGTTATGCCTCACACACAAAATTTCAGACAGGCTCTTGACCGGGCTTTCACGAAGCCCTTCTTTGATCGTTTAGGTCTGGTGTCGCTGCTCGATACGATGAGACGACTCCAGCGTGTTCAATGAACCGCCAGATGCAAGACCGCAAGTCCGCTAGTGCGGGAGGACGGCGGGGAAGATCTCGCCGCCTACCCGACCAATTTAAGGCATACATCCTCTCGCAGGACTGTCCGTTTCGTGCCAGTGTTTTTCCGCAGAACAAAATAATCGTTGACAGACATCCCGCCGTCTGCTTGAATGTTTCAAACGATCGTTTGAAACATTCGTTTACATCTAATGTCTGAAACCGATACCCGCCTTCGTATCCTTGATGCTTCCGAATCGTTGTTTGTAGAACACGGCTTCGAAACCACATCATTGCGCCAGATCACTGGTAAAGCAAAAGTGAATCTTGCCGCCGTGAACTACCACTTCGGCTCCAAGGAAGCCTTGATTCAGGAGGTATTCCGTCGCCGCCTCGGTCGGTTAAACGATCAGCGACTGAAAGAACTGGACCGCTTGGAGGCCGAGGCAGCGGGCGCGCCACTAAAACCAAGCCAGATACTCGAAGCATTCTTTGGCGTAGCTTTAAAAATGGCTGCCGACAAGCAGGGTGGGGGAAGTGCGTTCATGCGTCTGCTTGGACGCACCTACACTGAACCAGCCGAATTCATACGTAGCTTCCTAGCCGAGAAAGACGCCGCAGTTGTTGATCGCTTCAAGGATGCGTTGCTCAAGTCGCTACCCGAAGTGCCCTGTGAAGAAATTTTCTGGCGTTTTCATTTCATGCTCGGCGCGATGTCCTACGCCATTTCCGGCGCCGACGCATTGAATATTGTGGCTAGGGGCAGTATCGATGACAGCGATAGCGAGGTGCTGTATACCCGGCTCATGAGTTTTCTGCTGGGTGGTCTGCGCGCTCCATTGCCGAGTTTGTCAACCAAGGCCAGTAGCGCCACAATAAAGCCAGACGTCAAAAAAACCGCCAATGTAAATTCAACCGCTACAAGGACAACTCCTCAATTCAATTAGCCAGGGGGAATCATGGGTCAATACAATGCACCATTACGTGATATGCAATTCGTTCTGCATGAGTTACTGAATGTTGAATCCGAATTAAAACAACTCCCCAAGCATGCCGAGGTTGATGCCAATATCATTAATCAGGTGCTGGGAGAGGGTAGCAAATTCACCTCCCGGGTTATATTCCCGTTAAATCACAGCGGTGATCGTGAAGGTTGCCATTTCGATAAGGCAACGCTTGCTGTGACCACGCCGCAGGGTTTCAAGGAGGCCTACATACAGTATCGGAAAGCCGGCTGGCCATCCCTTCCCTGTGATCCAGAATACGGCGGCCAAGGTCTGCCCATGGTTTTGTACAACTCTCTCTCAGAGATGCTGAACTCGGCCAACCAGGCGTGGTATATGTACCCCGGTCTCTCACACGGCGCTTACGAGTGCTTGCATGCCCACGGCACTGAAGAACAAAAAGCCTTGTATTTGCCGAAGCTGGTTTCAGGGGAATGGACCGGCACCATGTGCCTTACCGAGGCGCATTGCGGCACCGACCTCGGCCTGCTGCGCAGCAAGGCAACTCCCCAGGCAGATGGCACTTACAGGATAACCGGAAGCAAAATCTTCATCTCGGCAGGCGAGCATGACCTGGCGGAAAACATCCTCCATCTCGTCTTGGCGCGTCTGCCTGATGCTCCGTCTGGCACCAGGGGAATTTCCCTGTTCCTGGTACCTAAATTCATCCCCAATGCCGATAGCACGCTGGGAGCGCGCAACACCATCTATTGCGGCGGCATCGAGGAAAAGATGGGCATACACGCCAACTCGACTTGCCAGATGCGCCTGGACGACGCCACAGGATGGATCATCGGCAAGCCGAACAAGGGCTTGAACGCCATGTTCGTCATGATGAATGCCGCCCGTTTGGGGGTCGGCATGCAATCCCTGGGGCTCACCGAAGTCGCCTACCAGAACGCCCTCGTATATGCCAAGGATCGCATTCAGATGCGCAGCCTGTCCGGCATCAAAGCGCCGGATCAGGCTGCCGACCCGATCATTGTGCATCCGGACGTGCGGCGCATGCTGCTGACTGCCAAGGCTTATGCGGAAGGCGGCCGCGCATTCTGCTCTTTCGTCGCCTTGCAGATTGACAGGGAGTTAAATCATCCGGATGAAACCGCGCGCCAGGAAGCCACCGACCTGGTCGCGCTGCTGACACCTGTCGTCAAGGCATTCATCACTGACAACGGCTGGGTTGCCACCTCTGAAGCGCTGCAGGTCTATGGCGGTCACGGCTTTATCGCCGAATGGGGGATGGAGCAATACGTCCGCGATGCCCGCATCAACATGATTTACGAAGGCACCAACACCATCCAGTCGCTTGATCTGCTGGGACGCAAGGTGCTAATGGATAATGGCGCGAAACTGCGCAAATTCGGCGCGCTGATCCAGGCATTCATCGAGGAGAATGGGACTGATGAGGCCATGAACGAATTCATCACGCCGCTTGCCGATCTCGGCGAGAAAGTAACCAAGCTGACCATGGAAATCGGCATGAAGGCCTTTCAGAACCAGGACGAAATCGGCGCCGCCGCGGTTCCCTTCCTGCGCGTGGTGGGCCATCTGGTGTATGCCTATTTCTTCGCCCGCATGGCGAAGATTGCTCTGGAAAAACTCGACTCCGGAGATACCTTCTACAAAGCCAAACTTGCCACGGCCCGCTTTTATTTTGCCCGACTGCTACCGGAAACTGCCATGTTGATTCGCCAGGCACGTTCAGGCGCCGCCAATCTGCTCGATCTCGAAACCGAACTGTTTTAAAGGGAAAGCATACTGTGAGCAACTTCATCATCAAGAAAGTCGCCGTTCTCGGCGCCGGCGTGATGGGTGCGCAAATCGCCGCTCATTGCATCAATGCCAAGGTACCGGTGGTGCTGTTCGACCTGCCCGCCAAGGAAGGTCCGAAAAACGGCATCGTGTTGCGCGCCATAGAAAACCTCAAGAAACTTAATCCGGCACCTCTGGGCGACAAGGATCAAGCCGCTCTGATCGAAGTCGCCAATTACGAGGACAACCTCGAATTGCTCAAAGGTTGCGATCTCATCGTCGAGGCGATTGCCGAGCGCATGGACTGGAAGCACGACCTTTACAAGAAAGTGGCGGAATACATCGCACCCGGCGCAATCTTCGCCTCCAATACTTCAGGCTTGTCGATCACCGCATTGTCGGAAGGTTTCAAGGCCGAGTTGAAAGAGCGCTTTTGCGGCGTGCATTTTTTCAACCCGCCGCGTTACATGCCTCTGGTGGAACTGGTTCCGACCCCGGCGACCCGCCCGGAAATCCTCGACCAATTGGAAACTTTCCTGACCACAACCCTGGGCAAGGGGGTGATCCGCGCCAAGGATACGCCCAATTTCGTCGCCAATCGCGTGGGAATCTTCGGCATGCTGGCGATCCTTCACGAAGCAAAAAAGTTCGGCCTCTCCTGCGACGTGGTGGACGACCTCACCGGCGCCAAGCTCGGACGCGCCAAGTCCGGAACTTTCCGCACGGCGGATGTGGTCGGCCTGGATACTCTGGGCCATGTCATCAAGACCATGCAGGACAATCTGGCGAGCGACCCGTTCTTTTCCCTTTATCAGACGCCTGAGGTTCTGAACAAGCTGATGACGACTGGCGCACTGGGACAAAAAACCGGCGCCGGCTTTTACAAAAAGGTTGGCAAGGATATCCTGCGCCTGGATTTCGCCACCGGGAATTATGTCGCCGGAGGCGGCAAGGCCGACGATCTCATCAACCGCATTCTGAAAGAGAAGGATCCGGCAAAACGCTTTGCCGCCTTGCACGCATCGAGCAACCCGCAGGGGCAGTTCCTCTGGGCAATCTTCCGCGATGTATTCCATTACATTGCCGTGCATCTGGCGACCATTGCCGACAGCGCACGCGATGTGGATTTCGCCATGCGCTGGGGCTTCGGCTGGAACCAGGGACCATTCGAAAGCTGGCAGGCCGCCGGCTGGCGACAAATCGCCGACTGGGTCAAAGAGGATATCGATGCCGGCAAGGCCCTATGCAACGCGCCGTTGCCGGCTTGGGTATTCGATGGGCGCGCAGGAGTACACACGCCGCAGGGAGCCTATTCGCCGGTGCACAATGCTTACGTCCCCCGCTCCACCTTGCCGGTTTATCAACGCCAAGTGTTCCGGGCACCAGTTGTTGGTGAGTCTGCCGCGGAAGGCAAGACTGCCGGTACGACGGTATTCGAGGACGATTCCGTGCGCATCTGGCACCAGAACGACGACGTGCTGATCCTTTCGCTGAAGACCAAGATGCATGTAATCAGTCCCGGCGTGATCGGCGGATTGGCGCTTGCCATTCAGGAAGCGGAGAAGAATTATCAGGGCCTGGTGCTATGGAACACCGACGCCGCGGACGGCGGGGTATTTTCTGCCGGCGCCGATCTCCAGTCGATGTTGCCGTTGTTCATGTCGGGCGGCGTCAAGGCGATCGAACCGGAAGTCGCCAAATTGCAGCGCGCCCATCAAGCCATGGAATACGCCCCTGTCCCGATCGTCGCGGCAGTCGCCGGCATGGCGCTGGGCGGCGGCTGCGAGTTGCTGATGCATGCCGCCAAGCGTGTAGCCTCGATCGAATCCTATATCGGACTGGTAGAAGTCGGCGTAGGCCTGATTCCGGCCGGCGGCGGCCTGAAGGAGGCGGCGTTGCGAGCGGCGAAGGACGCCAAGGGCAACGATCTGCTGCAATTCTTGAAGAACTATTTCATGAACGCCGCCACGGCGGCCGTTTCCAAATCTGCTTTGGAAGCCCGAAAAATGGGCTATCTCGCAAGCAGCGATGTCATCGTATTCAACCCCTACGAGTTGCTGCATGTGGCAAAGAGCGAGGTCCGCGCCATGTATCAAGCCGGTTACCGCCCTCCGCTGCCGGCTAAAATTCCCGTTGCTGGGCGCTACGCGACCGCGACCATCATGGCGCAACTCGTCAATATGCGGGATGGCGGCTTCATTTCGGCGCACGATTACAAGATCAGCGCCATGATCGCCGAAATTGTTTCGGGTGGCGACGTTGAGCAGGGCAGTCTGGTCGATGAACAATGGCTGCTGGATCTGGAACGCAAGGCCTTCATGGAACTGCTCAACCATCCCAAGACCCAGGAACGCATCATGGGCATGATGCAAACCGGCAAGCCAGTCCGCAACTAATACCGAGCTAGTGTGAGTCAGGAGAATATCGATGAACCAACAAGTGCAAGATGCATACATTGTCGCCGCCACCCGCACGCCTATCGGCAAGGCGCCGCGCGGCATGTTCAAGAACATGCGGCCGGACGACCTGCTGGTGCGTGCCTTGCAGTCCGCAACTTCCAAGGTACCCGACCTCGATCCGAAGCTGATTGAGGATGTCATCGTCGGTTGCGCCTTCCCGGAAGCCGAGCAGGGCCTCAATGTGGCGCGCATGGCGGTATTACTGGCCGGTTTGCCGCAATCGGTAGGCGGCGTCACCGTCAACCGTTACTGCGCTTCAGGCATTACGGCCGTGGCGATGGCGGCCGACCGCATCCGGGTAGGCCAAGCGGAGGTAATGATCGCCGCCGGCGTCGAATCCATGTCCATGGTGCCGATGATGGGTCACCACCCGTCCATGAATATGGATATTTTCAAGGACGAAAACCTCGGCATGGCCTACGGCATGGGGCTCACCGCCGAAAAGGTCGCCCAACAATGGAAAATCAGCCGGGAAGTTCAAGACCAGTTCGCGCTGAAATCGCATCAAAAAGCGATTGCCGCTCAGCAGGCAGGCGAGTTCCGGGATGAAACGACAGCAGTCGACATCGTCGAACGCCTTCCAAATCTGGCAACGGGAAAAATTGAAATCAAAACCCGTAGCGTCAATCAGGATGAAGGCGCGCGCGCCGATTCCAGCTTGGCTTCGCTGGCCAAGCTGAAGCCGGTGTTTGCGGCGAAAGGCACAGTCACCGCCGGCAACAGTTCCCAGACCTCCGATGGCGCCGGAGCACTGATTCTGGTCAGCGAAAAAACTCTCAAGCAGTTCAATTTAACGCCGCTGGCGCGCTTCATGTCCTTCGCTGTCAGGGGGGTACCACCGGAAATCATGGGTATCGGTCCGAAAGAAGCCATTCCAGTGGCCTGCAGGGCTGCAGGTATTACCCTGGATCAGATCGATTGGTTCGAATTAAACGAAGCTTTTGCCGCCCAGTCACTGGCCGTGATTCGGGATCTCGGTCTCGATCCGAACAAGGTCAATCCGATGGGGGGAGCAATTGCACTCGGTCATCCTCTCGGCGCTACCGGTGCGATTCGTTCAGCTACGGTCATCCACGCCATGCGGCGCAGAAACCTCAAATACGGCATGGTGACCATGTGTGTGGGAACCGGTATGGGCGCCGCCGGAATTTTCGAGCGCATGTAATAACCTTTCCCATAAAATCAAGCAGGAGGCGCCCAGCACGCCGCGCTCAGGTTGATTGCGGATTATCGGCTAATGACCATGCCATAACCCCTGAGAAATCCCATTGATAATCGACTTGCCTGTAGACTAGAATTAACTCAGCATAGGCACGTACATACATATCATTGACATGTATCTGCCGTTATCCTTCTCAACCAGGGAGGTGGTGCAATGGCGATACAAAAATTGATCCGGGGGCAGGCGGTATGCGGTACCCCCTTGCCTTGGGATATCTATGACGAAGCAGGGCAATTGCTCTTGCGCCAAGGTTTCGTTGTACAAGACCAGAAGAAACTCGACACGCTTTTGCAGCGCGGCATGTTCGTGAATACAGCGGATGCGACCAAATCCGGTTTGAACAAAAATTCGTCCCGTCAGAGTCATGAACCATTCAAGCTGTGGGATAGCATTATCGAGAAACTGGGCCATCTGCTGAACAACTACGACAAGGTATCCACCATCCAATCCCAGGTAGAGGAAATTGCCCGCCTTATCCAGATGCTGTCTGAGCATAGCAAGGATGCCGCGCTCGCTGCCATGATCCTGCTGTCCCAGCAGAATCGCTATGCACTGGTGCATTGCCTACATGCGGCGCTTCTTTGCGACATGGTTGCCCTGCGCCTTGAATGGGGCCAAGAGCGACGCATCAGCGTGGTATGTGCCGCGCTGACGATGAACATCTCGATGGTGAATATGCAGCAAAGTCTTGCCGAGCAGACGGAGCCACTCACTCCAGACCAGCGCGTGGATATCAAGACTCACCCGAAAACCAGTGTGGAAATCCTGTCCCGCGCCGGGGTTAACGATGCCATCTGGTTGCAGGCGGTGCAGGACCACCACGAGACGCCGCTGGGCAACGGCTACCCTAACGGCATCAAGGAAATCAGCGAGGAAGCGACGCTGTTGCGGACAGCCGATGTCTTCAGCGCAAAGATCAGTCCGCGCAGGAGCCGCAGGCAAATGAACGGCGCTCAGGCCTCGCGCGTATTATTTACCGATCCGAGCATAACGACCGCCAATCCTTTCATTGCCGTATTGATCAAGGAAATCGGCATCTATCCGCCAGGATCGCTGGTAAAGCTTGCCAACGGAGAAACCGGAATCGTATACAAACTTTCCACCAATGCTCATACACCAGTGGTGCTAAGCCTTACTAATTCCAGGGGGACTCCAGAGCTCAAACCGATCCGCCGCGATACGGCGCGCGAGGAGTTCAAGATTCAGTCGGTGATCACGCGCGACCGCATAAATCTCAGGATAAATCCAGCGGGTCTCTGGGGATAAGTGCTTATTCCATAACCAATACCGCCGCGCCTTGGAAAGCTCCCTGGCGTAATTGTCGCAGAGCTTCATTGGCCTGCCCCAGAGGAAAGCGTCGAACTTCAGAGCAAATTGGCACCCGTGACGCAAGATTGAGGAATTCTTCACCATCGCGCCGAGTCAAGTTGGCAACCGAGCAGATATGTCGTTCGCCCCAGAGAAGATGGTACGGGAAAGAGGGGATGTCGCTCATATGGATGCCGGCACAGACCACGCTGCCGCCCTTCTCCAGATGGCCCAAGGCGACCGGCACCAACGCCCCGGCGGGAGCAAAGATCAGCGCGGCGTCAAGCTTCTGGGGTGGCGCCTGTTCGCTGCTACCCGCCCAAACAGCACCCAAGCGACGGGCAAAGTCCTGACTCGCGACATCACCGGGGCGAGTGAAAGCACAAAAGTCGCGGCCCTGAAATTTCAACACCTGAGCGACAATATGCGCCGCCGCGCCGAAGCCGTATATGCCTAGCCGCCTTGCGTCACCGGCCAGGCGCAGGGCTCGGTAGCCAATCAGCCCGGCGCAGAGCAACGGCGCCAGCGTGGCAGCATCGCCATCATCAGCCATGGGAAAGCAAAAACGCCCATCGGCCAAGGTATATTCTGCGTATCCGCCGTGAATCTGGTAGCCGGTAAAGCGTGCCGTATCGCAGAGATTTTCCCGGCCGCTGCTACAGTGAGCGCATTCGCCGCAAGTCCAGCCAAGCCAAGGTACCCCGACACGCTGACCGACACGGAAGCCTGTGACGCCGCTGCCCATGCCGACCACCCGACCGACAATTTCATGGCCGGGAATAATGGGCAGTATGGGGTTTGACAATTCGCCGTCAACCAGATGCAGGTCGGTGCGACAGACGCCACAGGCTTCCACCTTGATCAGGAGATCGCCGACCGACACTGTCGGCAGCGGCAGTTCGATCAAGCGCAGTTGCGACGCCGGCCGTTCGAGGATCATGGCGTACATCGTGGTTTTCATAGACATCCTCGGATGCGTAAAAATCAGCAACGGGTCGCCAGCATGCAAAGCTTCGTTAGCACTGCTAGCCGCTCTTGTCCTTCTTTCCGGGATGGCGCTTGCCCGCCGAGCCAAATGCCTGCCGCAGGGCCGACATTTCGGTCAGTTGCGTGGCTACCAGGTAATTGATCGTGTCCTCAGGAACCAGGCCCTGCTCGTCCGGCACGCCGGCAGATACCCCGGTAAGTAACTCGATTGCCTGATCCACGTCGGACACCGCGTAGATGCGGAATTTGCCTTCACTACAAGCGGAAACCACATCCTCGCGCAGCATCAGGTGCTTGACGTTCGACTCGGGGATCAGCACACCCTGGTCGCCGTTAAGTTCCTGAGCCTTGCAGATGTCAAAAAAGCCTTCGATTTTTTCATTCACGCCGCCTATCGGCTGAACTTGGCCGTACTGGTTCACCGAGCCGGTGATGGCCAGCGATTGCTTGATCGGCACAGCAGACAGTGCCGACATGAGCGCGCACAGCTCGGCCAATGAAGCGCTGTCGCCTTCAACCGGTCCGTAGGATTGCTCGAAGACCAGGCTGGCAGAAAGCGACAGCGGCATGCTGCGCGAATAACGCGAGGCGAGAAAGGCCGACAAGATCATCACCCCTTTGGTGTGAATCGCCCCGCCCAGTTCGGCTTCGCGCTCGATGTCAATGACGTCGCCATCGCCGATGCGCGCTGTGGCGGTAATACGCACCGGATGGGCAAACATGAAGTCGCCAAGGTCGATTACGGCCAGCCCGTTAATCTGACCGACATGCGCGCCGGTCACTGAAATCAGCTGGTTCCCACGCAGGATATGCTCATAGGATGCGTCGCGAAGCCTCCCGGCACGGCGGATTTGCGCTTGCAAAGCCGCCTCGATATCTTCACGCGTCACGATCTGGCGGCCCGCGATGCCGGCGCAATGGTCGGCTTCCTGGAGCAGATCCGATATGCGCCGCTTGCTGGCTGAGAACTTTTCCGCATCGCCCGCGAGCCGGGCGCTGTGTTCGATCACGCGCGCCACCGCACCTCGTTCAAAAGGGCGCAGCCCGGAATCGCGCGCCAGGGTGGCGACAAAGCGTGCATACAAGCGGGTATTGGTCTCATCGCGTGGTACATCATCCTCGAAATCCGCAGCGACCTTGAACAAATCGGCAAATTCCGGATCGTATTCCTTGAGCAGATAGTAGTGCAGCCGTTCGCCAATCAGCACGACCTTGATCTCCAGGGGCATGGGCTCGGGTTCGAGTGGCAGGGTACTGATCAGGCCGAATATCTGGCCGAGTGATTCGATCCGGACTTGCGCGGAACGCAAAGCGCGCTTCAGCCCTTCCCAAGCGTAAGGCTGGCTCAGCAGCTTGAGGGCATCGAGCACCAGATAGCCGCCGTTGGCGCGATGCAAGGCTCCGGATTTGATGAAGGTGAAGTTGGTTACCAGCATGCCCATGTGGGCAACGTGATCGACCCGTCCGACCAGATTGGGAAAAATCGGGTTGTCTTCGAACACCACCGGGGCAGCTTTGGTTGCGCCATTGTCCACCAGCAGATTGACCTGGTAGCGCGTCAGCGAGCTGCCACCCCTGACCAAGGCCTCACTCAACTCCCCCCCGGATTTTGGGGCTTCGCGCAGTTCTTCACCGATCTCGATGACGTCGCGCATCGCTTGGTCGAGAAACTTCAGGACGTTTGACAGGTCCGTATAGCGCTCCTTCAACTCTTCGATCAGGTGACCGGCCGCCAGACGCAGGGTGTCCCGGCTGGCCTCTTTGATACGTCCCTGCAGCTCCCGTCGCCAACGCGGGAACTGAAGTGTCAGTTTGTGCAGGCGCTCGCCATATTCATCGATTAGTTTGCCGATGTGCTCCTTTTCCTCGGCCGGAAGTTTTTCGAATTCCTCTGGCCCTATCGTTTCATCACCCTTGACCGGAGCAAATATGAAGCCGTGCGGGGTGCGCAGCAGCGCTATGCCTTTTTCCGCGGATTCATGGCCCAACTGGCGCAGGGCATCTTCTTCCTTCTTCTTGAATTCTTCCTGGATAGCCTCTATGCGAATACGGTATTCGTCGCTTTCGAAAGCAACTGTTACGGCCTTGACCAGTTCTTCCACAAACTGCTGCATATCGCGCTTTAACTGAGCGCCACGGCCAGGCGGCAGGCGCAGCAAGCGCGGCATGTTCGGTTCAACGAAATTGTTGACGTAGCACCAGTCGCAAGGCGTCTGCTCGCCGCCAGCCTTGGCCTCCAACATGCGGCGAACCGCGGAGTGACGTCCGCTGCCTGGTTCGCCAAGGACAAAAAGATTATAGCCAAGCCGCTTGATATCGACGCCGAAGCGCACGGCGTCAATGGCTCGCGACTGGTCGACGATGTCCGTCGGTTCGGCTAACTCGGCGCTACTCTGGAACTCGAGCAGGGCCAAATCGCAGCCCCGGAAAAGCAACTGTGGATCGAGCGGCTTGATTTTAGACATTTTTTATTCTTGGCCTGGGTGGATTTCCATTGCTTTTACCTTTTTTAACTATAACTCTCGACGATAGGAGGCACAAGCACGGCGTGATCACTGCCTATTTGTCGAATTTGTTCGGCAGCTTTGGTTCGATTGGGATAGCCCAATTAGGCTGCGCTTGCTATGATTCGCCCATTCCTCCAGCACTTTTGCCGTTCCGTCTAACATCAATGAATCCCTCGCAGGCACGCATGCAAACCATCGAGTTTCTTCTGGACAAGCAATGCCAACATATCGAATTATGCAAGCTGCTCAAACTAACCGGAATTGCCGATAGTGGAGGCCATGGCAAACAGTTGGTTGCAAATGGCGACGCGACGGTCGACCGTCAGCTAGAAACCCGCAAGACCGCCAAAATCTGCGCCGGACAGGTCGTGGCCTGCCATGGCATCCTGATCCGGGTTGTCGCGGCCAGCAGCGCTTGACCTGATTGCAAATGGCTATTCAATGGTATCCCGGGCACATGACTCTGGCCCGCAGTAAGGCTGCCGAAACCATGGCGCTGACTGACGTGGTGATCGAGGTAGTGGACGCCCGCCTGCCGGAAGCCAGCAGCAATCCAATGATCCACGAACTGCGTCTTCACCGCCAACGTCCTTGCCTGAAATTACTCAACAAGGCTGATCTGGCCGATCCTGCAGTGACCAAGACCTGGCTCGCGTTCTATAGCCGGCAGCAAAATGTCAAGGCAGTGGCGATATCCTCCAAGAAGCCGAGTGATGTCGCCAAAGTGCCCAAACTCTGCCAGCAACTCGCCCCCCATCGTGACGACAACCTCAAACCCTTGCGAATCATGATCATGGGCATCCCCAATGCCGGCAAATCGACGCTGATGAATGCTTTGGTAAAGCGCCGCGTCGCCGCTGTAGGCGACGAACCGGCAGTAACCAAGACTCAGCAGCGCTTCGACCTTGGCTTGCGCATGACGCTCATCGATACGCCAGGCATGCTCTGGCCAAAAATCGAACATCCCAGCGACGGTCTGATGCTCGCCGCAAGCCATGCTGTCGGGCGCAATGCCGTCATCGGCGAAGTAGTCGCCGGCTTCCTCGCCGCAATCCTGCGCGACCGCTATCCTGCCTTGCTCACTGCGCGTTACGGCTTTTCCGCGGCAGAACTGGACGGCACGGGAATACTAGAAGCGATTGCCAGAAAGAGGAGTTGCCGAATAAAAGGCGGAGACGGTCAACTCGACTTGGAAAAGGCGGCAATGCTGCTACTTACCGATTACCGTAGCGGTATTCTCGGTCGTATCAGCCTGGAAACACCGGAAAGCCGGGCAGCGATGCTTAGTCAGTAAGTGCGGTTCGAGGACCCGATTTTGATATCATTGCGAACCCGCAACTTATGCCTCTTTCTTATTGATTTTTAGCAGTGAAGAATATCGAAGGATAACGATGAAACATGTGGATGATTTCCGCCTGAAATTCGGAAAAAAAGAACTGGTACCAATCATTATTGGCGGCATGGGCGTAGACATCTCGACAGCCGAACTAGCGCTTGAAGCCGCGCGCCTGGGTGGCATTGGACACATCTCCGACGCCATGGTGCCGACGGTTTCAGACCGGCGATTTAAGACCCATTTTGTCAGAGATAAGCTCAAACTCTACAAATACAATGTTGCCAATGCGGACAAGTCAGCAGTTCAGTTTGATCTTGGCCGGCTTGCGGAAGCGACGCGTAACCATGTAGGCAGAACCATGGAGGAAAAAAAAGGCGATGGCATGATCTTCGTCAACTGCATGGAGAAACTCACCATGAACGCGCCACGTGAAACGTTGCGCGTTCGCTTGATGTCCGCACTGGACGCCGGCATCGACGGCATCACGCTGTCCGCGGGCCTGCATCTCGGCTCGTTTGAGCTCATCAAGGACCATCCGCGCTTCCGCGATGCCAAGCTCGGCATCATCGTTTCATCGCTGCGCGCGCTTCAGTTGTTCCTGCGCAAGAGCGCCAGACTCAACCGCTTGCCTGATTATGTCGTGGTTGAAGGACCTCTGGCCGGCGGCCATCTCGGTTTCGGGATGGACTGGATCAAGTATGACCTCGGCATGATCGTGGCCGAGATCCATCAGTATCTGCAAAACGAGAAACTCGACATTCCGCTGATTCCCGCCGGGGGCATCTTCACCGGTAGCGACGCCGTATCCTTTCTCCAAAACGGCGCCGCAGCCGTTCAAGTGGCAACGCGCTTTACGGTGGTTAAGGAATGCGGCCTGCCGCCACAAATTCAGCAGGAGTACTTCAAGGCCAGCGAAGACGAGATTGAGGTCAATACGATCTCGCCGACCGGCTATCCGATGCGCATGCTGAAGAGCAGTCCGGCAATCGGTTCCGGCATCCGTCCCAACTGTGAAGCTCTGGGTTATCTACTCGACGGCTCCGGCAATTGCGCTTATGTTACAGCCTACAATCGCGAGGTTTCGGCACATCCGAATGTAAAAAAAATCTCGGTAATGGACAAGACTTGCCTATGCACGCACATGCGCAATTTCGACTGTTGGACCTGCGGGCATTACACCTACCGGCTTAAGGACACCACACGACGCCTGACAGATGGCAGCTACCAGATCCTCAGCGCGGAACACGTGTTCCACGATTATCAATTCAGCGTCGACCAGAAGATCGCCTTACCCGCCTAACGTTCATAAAGATTGGAGAGCGCCTGAGTACCATTTCGGGCGTAGCCAAGTTCCACCAACTGTTCATAGAGCTTGCTCGCTAACATCAGTCCGGGCAGGTCGAGTTGCATGCGTTTAGCCTCGTTCAAGGCGATTCCCATGTCCTTGACAAAATGTTCGACGAAAAATCCCGGCGCAAAATCCTCCTTCAGGATGCGATGGCCAAGGTTGTTGAGCGCATAACTGCTTGCGGCGCCGCTGCCGATCGACTTCAACACAGTCTCCAGGTCTAATCCCGCATGTTTGGCATAAGCCATGCCTTCGCAAACGCCGATCATGGTCGACGCTATGACAATCTGATTACTCATCTTGGTATGCTGTCCGGCGCCGGGTCCTCCCTGCAATATGATGTTGCTCCCCATCAGAGCGAGAATCGGCAAAGCCTTTTGGAAGCCTGCCGCGTCACCACCGACCATGATTGACAGCTTCGCCTCGCGCGCGCCGACATCCCCGCCGGAGACTGGAGCATCGAGCGCCGTCAAGCCGCGTTGCGCGGCGGCAGCGGCGATCCGCTTGGCAAGATCCGGACTGGAAGTCGTCATATCGATCAGCATGGCGTTGGTTCGAGCACGCTCGATGATGCCGCCGTGACCGAGATAGATTGCTTCCACGTCGCTTGGGTAACCAACCATGCTGATGACGATATTGCTCGCAGCGGCCACTTCGCCAGGAGATTCATGCCACTTGGCGCCCAGCGTCACAAGATCAACAGCGTTGGACTTTGAACGGTTAAAGACATGCAACTGATGGCCAGCCTCGAGAATATGGCCAGCCATGCTCCGGCCCATAATGCCCAGGCCAATGAATCCCACATCAGCGATGCCCTTGCCGACAGCCATCGATTGCTCCCCTCCCGAAAAATCAGGAAGTTAGCTCAGAGAATTGGCGCGCTCAATATTTTCACTTGAACGGATGATTTCGAACAATGGTTTCCTCGCGATCCGGCCCGGTGGAAATCATGGCCACCGGCACCTCGCAGACCTCCTCGATGCGATTCAGATATGCACGGGCCGTGGCTGGCAAAGCATCAAAGTCCTTGACGCCGACGGTACTCACCGACCAGCCGGGCATGGTCTGGTACACCGGCTCGCAACGCGACAGTTCCTCGGCGCCCACCGGCAGAATGTCGGTAAATACGCCTTCCAGCTTGTAACCCACACATAGCTTCACTTCCTCGACTCCATCGAGCACGTCGAGCTTGGTGACACACAAGCCGGAAACCCCGTTGATCTGGATCGAACGTTTCAGAGCAGCCGCATCGAACCAGCCGCAACGCCGGGCACGCCCAGTGGTGGCGCCAAACTCATGCCCCTTGGTGGATAAGTGCTTGCCGACCGGATCCAGCTTGTCGACCGCATCATAGAGTTCTGTCGGGAATGGCCCGCCGCCGACGCGAGTGGTGTAGGCCTTGGTGATACCCAGAATGTAATGCAGCATGCCCGGGCCGAGGCCGGCGCCGGCGCATGCCGCGCCGGCGACACAATTGCTTGAGGTGACAAATGGATAGGTGCCGTGATCGATGTCGAGCAAGGTTCCCTGCGCCCCTTCGAACAGCAGATTGGCCCCCGCTTTGTGCGCATCGTAAAGCGCGCGAGGCACATCGGCCACCATTTTCCCCAGACGTGGCGCCACCGCCAGCGCTTCGTCCAGCACCCGCTGAAAGTCGACTGTCGGTGCGTGATAATAGTGCTGCAGCATAAAATTGTGGTAGTCGAGCAATTCGGCCAGTTTCTCGGCAAAGCGTTTGGGCCGCATCAGATCCTGCAAACGCAATGCGCGCCGCGCCACCTTGTCTTCGTAACAAGGACCGATGCCGCGCCCGGTTGTGCCGATCTTGTTGTCGCCCTTGGCCGACTCGCGCGCCAAGTCTATAGCTTGGTGGTAGGGCAGGATCAAGGGACAAGCCTCGGAAATTCTCAACCTGCCTTCGGCCTCAACGCCAGCTTCCTTCAGGTCATCGAGTTCCTTGATCAGAGCCTCTGGAGAGAGCACTACACCGTTGCCAATATAGCAAGTAACCCCGTCACGCAGAATGCCCGAGGGTACCAGATGCAGCACTGTTTTCCTGCCGTTGATCACCAACGTGTGACCGGCATTGTGACCGCCCTGAAAACGCACCACACCCTGAGAATGGTCGGTAAGCCAATCGACGATTTTCCCCTTGCCTTCGTCGCCCCACTGTGTACCGATGACTACAACATTCTTTGCCATATGGATCCCTCTTTCTCGAAAGTTTCAATTCCCCAGCATCCGTCGCGCTGCACCAAACAGCGGTCACAGCCAGCTTCGTGCCAATCGGCAACGTCATGATTGGGTAACGCATCAATGACAATCTCGCCGGAACTGCGCAGTGCACTAATCAACTTCTGCAATTCCTTATCTCCGCCGGTTTCCGAAGGACAAGGCGCCAGGACCGCCCGGCGTGTCTCGCGACATGGCGCCAAGCGCGCAAGTTCCCGCAGATCGAGGCTAAAACCGGTAGCGGCGCGGCTGCGGCCAAAAGCCTTGCCAACCTTGTCATAGCGCCCGCCTAGGGCGATGGCGCCGGGATGGCCGGCACAGTATGCGGCAAATACAACTCCGCTATGGTAGTGCAGGCCGCGTAAATCGGCGAGATCAAAGCTAACCGGCAAATCATTCACCGCGCTCGCCAAGGCACGCAATTCAGCCAGCGCCAAAGTGATCTCGGGCAGGGCCGGCAGGCGTCCCTCGGCTCGATCTAGTGCTTCGATGCCGCCATAGCATTCGGGCAGCGCCAGCAAGGCTGAACGATACGGTTCAACGACATCCGCAACCAGTTCGCGCAAGGAGGGCTGATCCTTGGCCTGTAGCGCGACGAACAAGTCTTGTTCCTGATCCGCTTCCAAGCCCGCACCAGCGGCAATGGCACGGAACACACCGACATGGCCGATATCAATGCGCGTCGCGGCAATACCGGAAAGCTGCAAGGCTTGCGCCAAGAGGCGCAGCATTTCCGCGTCTGCTTCGCTGCCAGCATGACCATAGAGTTCAGCGCCAATCTGCAAAGGCTGCCGCGTCGCTGTCAATCCGGCCGGCAAGGTATGCAGCACACTACCGCAATAACACAAGCGGGTGACTCCCTTGCGGTTAAGCAGATGTGCATCGATACGCGCCACCTGCGGCGCGATGTCGGCGCGAATACCCATGGTACGGCCTGACAATTGATCGACCAATTTAAAGGTGCGCAGATCGAGATCTCGACCGCTGCCGGTAAGCAGCGATTCAAGGTACTCGAGCAACGGCGGGATCACATATTCATAGCCGTGACGGCGGAGCTCATCCAGCAGTCGTCGGCGCAGGGTTTCGACCTGCCACGCCTCGGCAGGCAGAACATCTTCGATCGCTTCGGGAAGGAGCCAGCGACGCATGGTGTGATTATTTAAAAACGACCAGCAGCAGCAACCCGACCAGCATCGAGGACAGCCCAAGAAAGCGTAGCTGTCCATCGCTGAGTTCGGTCGCTCGGCGGAACCCTTCGCGCCACATGCGCGGGGCGAAGAAAGGCATCAGGCCTTCGAGAATCAGCATCAGCGCAAATGCCAAAATGAGCGCGGGCCACATTGCAGCATCACTTTCCGTTTTTTCCGCTGCCCTTCAAGTACTTGAAAAACTCCGAACTGGGGTCGACCACCAGCATGTCGCTCTTGTTCTTGAAGCTTTGGCGGTAAGCCTCCAAGCTGCGGTAAAAGCTGTAGAACTCGGGATTCTGCCCAAAAGACTGGGCGTAGATCGCAGACGCCTTGGCATCACCCTCACCCTTGGTTTTCTGCGCGTCACGGTATGCTTCAGCCACAATCACCTCACGCTGCCGATCGGCATCGGCTTTGATCTTTTCCGCATCCGCCGCACCCTGCGAGCGCAGCTCGTTGGCAACGCGCTTGCGTTCCGTCTCCATGCGGCGATACACCGAATCCGAAACTTCAGGCGGGAAATCGACCCGCTTCAAACGCACGTCGATAATTTGCACGCCCATGCTGCGGGCATCAGTATCGGCCTTGCGCTGCACCTCGGCCATGATCTTTTCGCGTTCGCCGGAAACCACATCATGCACGGTACGCTTGCCAAACTCTTCACGCAAACCAGAATTCACGGTTTGCGCCAGCCGTGTCTTGGCCACCATCTCATCGCCGCCGACGCTGATGTAATACTGCTTGACGTCGTCGATACGCCACTTGACGTAGGAATCCACCAGCACCGGTTTCTTCTCGGCGGTAAGAAAACGCTCCGGCTCGGGCGAATCCATGGTCAGAATGCGCTTTTCAAAAAACCGGGTGTTCTGGATCAGCGGCCACTTGAAAAACAGACCGGGGTCGCGAATAACTTCCTTGACCTCACCAAGCTGGAAGACGATCGCATACTGGCGTTGATCGACGGTGAACAGAGTCATGGCCAATACCACCAGCGCGATAAACAACGCAGAAGCAATAAGCGGCAGATTGCGTATCATCAGCGTTCTCCTCTTTCACGCGAACGCAAGGCATCGCGCGAGCGGGCAACGTTGCCATCCTGTTTTTCCAACTGCGGCGGCACTTCGTTGGGAACAACCTGAGTCGTTCGGGCAGGCACAACAGTCTCTGGCGCGGCGGCTCCGGCCGCCGTTGAGGTGGCAGCGGAGGCGCCTGCGGCCTGCATCAACTTGTCGAGCGGCAGGTAGAGTAGATTGTTGCCCCCTTTGGCATCGACCATCACTTTGCTGACGCTGGACATGACTTGCTGCACCGTATCGAGATACAAGCGGCTGCGCATGACTTCCGGCGCTTTGTGATATTCGACCAGAATCTGCTTGAAACGGCTAGCCTCGCCCTCGGCGTTGGCGATGACGCGGCTCTTGTAGCCATTGGCTTCCTCAGTTAGCCGCGAGGCGGCGCCACGTGCACGCGGGATCACATCGTTGGCATAAGCCTGGCCTTCGTTCTTGTGCCGCTCGCGATCCTGGCCCGCTTTGGTGGCATCATCAAAAGCGGCCTGGACCTGCTCGGGAGGCTGAGTGCTCTGCATGGTCACGGAACGAATTAACACACCGGTTTCATAGCGGTCGAGAATATCCTGGATCAATTTGGCGGTATTGGCGGCAATTTGTTCGCGTCCTTCATAGAGCACGAAATCCATCTTGCTCTTGCCAACGATCTCGCGGATTGCCGTCTCGGCAGCTCCCATCACTGCATCATCCGGATGACGGTTCTTGAAGAGAAAGTTCTGCGGATCCTTAAGCAGATACTGCACGGCGAACTGAACCATGACAATGTTCTCATCATCAGTCAGCATCAGTGCCTCTTTTAATACCTTATTCTTTTCCGCCCCCCGGTAACCGACCTCAACCGTGCGAACACCGGAAAGATTGACGATTTCGTGGCTCTCGATCGGCCAGGGCAGGCGCATGTTCGCCCCCGAAGTAGTGATTCGCGTGAAGCTTCCAAAACGCAGCACTACCCCACGTTGGCCCTCATCGACAATATAGAAGCCGCTTGCCAGCCAAACTACGACTACCAGCGCCATCAGCAGGCCGATGCCACCGCCAAATTGGCGCAAGTTGAGCGGGGGTCTTGCCCCGCCATTGCCGAAACCGCCGGGTCCGCCACTCTTCTTGCCAAATAGGGTGGAAAGGCGTCGATTGACATCGCGCCAGAGTTCTTCCAGGTCGGGCGGCCCACCACCCTTGTTGCCGCCGGGATCAGGCTTGTTACCCCAGCCGTGGTCATTCATTGACATAAGTATCGCGGCGATCACTTTAATAAACCCTGCTGTCAGGAGAAAAAATAGGTCAGGTCGTTTCGTTAGACGACTACACCAACCGGAGCAAGCATCTGATTCCGGGAAGAATGCTCGCGTGCCACTTCGGACAGCGCAGCACGGAGCAGATCGAGACCGGCACCGCTACGCGCACTCAAGCGAACGCGTGCGATTTTATCATACTCGTCGCGCTCCACCGCAGGCGATGCCGCAGTTGCATCAATCTTGTTCCAGACAAGGATCTGCGGTACGTCTGCCGCACCGATTTCAGCCAATACCAGGTTCACGGCAGCGATCTGCTGGTCACGATCGGAACTGGCTGAATCCACCACATGAAGCAACAGGTCGGATTCTGCGGTTTCTTCGAGTGTGGCGTGAAATGCGGCGACCAGGGCATGCGGCAGATCGCGGATAAAGCCGACAGTATCTGAGATGACGATTTGCCCTGTTTCAGCCAGGAACAAGCGGCGCGAGGTGGTGTCGAGCGTGGCGAAAAGCTGGTCGGCGGCATATCTGTCGGCCTTGGTCAAAGCGTTGAACAGGGTCGTCTTGCCCGCATTGGTATAGCCCACCAGAGACACGGACAGCAAATCGCTTCTGGTTCGCGCTCTCCGCCTCACCGCACGTTGACGCTCAAGTTGTTTCAGCGCTTCCTTGAGTATCGCCACGCGCTTGCCCAGCAACCGTCGGTCGGTCTCCAGCTGTTTCTCGCCGGGGCCACGCAGGCCAATGCCGCCCTTCTGCCGTTCGAGGTGAGTCCAGCCGCGCACCAGGCGCGTAGCCAAATGCTGCAATTGCGCCAGTTCCACCTGCAGTTTGCCTTCATGGCTCTTGGCGCGCTGCGCGAAGATGTCGAGAATCAATGAACTCCGGTCAATGACACGGCAATCGAGAGCATTTTCCAGATTGCGT
The DNA here is from genome assembly GCA_028713555.1 of Sterolibacterium sp. Taxonomy (GTDB): domain Bacteria; phylum Pseudomonadota; class Gammaproteobacteria; order Burkholderiales; family Rhodocyclaceae; genus JACRAR01. The sequence continues at coordinate 65,625 of JAQTOA010000009.1, forward strand.
TGCTGTCCGGCGCTAAGCTCATGGTTGAAAATGACGACACCCGCCTCATGCAGGCGGACGGCGGCAGCGATTTCTTCGAGCTTGCCCTTGCCGGCGAACGTCGAGGGTTCCGGCGCTTGACGCCTGCCGCGAATCACCGTCCGCGGCAGGGTACCAGCACTCTGTGAAAGTAATTCGAATTCAGCCAAGCGCTCGGCATAATCGCCTTCGCCGAAATCCAGCTGCACCAGGATCGCTCTGATGCCGCCTCCGTCACTGCCGGATCGTTCAGCCACTGGGGAATAACCTACGTTCGGCTACGGACTGGCTGTCCATAGCCGGTGCCGACAGGCATTATTCGTTGTCGCTGTCTAGTTCAAGGTTGACCGGACGAGCTGGCACAACAGTCGAGATAGCATGCTTGTAGACCATCTGGGTCAAGGTGTTTTTGAGTAACACCACGTACTGGTCGAAGGACTCGATTTGGCCCTGCAACTTAATTCCATTGACCAGGTAAATCGAGACTGGGACGTGCTCCTTACGCAACGCGTTCAGAAATGGGTCTTGTAAAAATTGCCCTTTATTGCTCATTGTACGGCCCTCTGTTCTAGTTTTAAGCGCTCACTGTAAAACATTTTTCGCTACCCTGCCAGCAGCATCGTTGAGTAGCACTCGATTTGATTGCGAATTACGGTCAATCTTTCTTGTCATGGTACGGATTGCTTGAACTCTTGAATTGGACACGTAGTGGTGTACCTTGCAGCTTGAACACCTCCATGAAAGTCCGCTCCAGATAACGTTGGTAGGAATCGGGAAGGTGGTCGAGCGCGTTACCGTGAATCACGATCAGCGGTGGATTTCGTCCGCCTTGGTGGGCATAGCGCAACTTGGGGCGAAAGAGTCCTTGGCGCGGTGGCGCCTGCTTGGTGACTGCCGCAATCAAGGCACGCGTTAATTGGGGTGTGGACAATTTGGCCGAGGCTGCCGACCATGCCTTATCTACGGATGCGAGGACGCCACCGATCCCCTCGCCCTGCAAAGCTGAAATGTAATGAATGCGAGCAAAGCCAAGAAAGTTAAGCTTGCGCTCAATGTTCATTTTGACGATCTCGCGAGCGTAATCGTCAACCGCATCCCATTTATTCACCGCCACCACCAAAGCTCGACCGGCCTCGATGGCAAAACCGGCGATATGCGCGTCCTGATCGGAAATCCCCTGGCTCGCATCGACCATCAGTACTACCACATTACTTTCTTCAATCGCCTGCAAGGTTTTGATGACCGAAAACTTCTCAACGGCCTCGAACACCTTGCCACGCCGCCGCAAGCCAGCAGTATCAATCAGCGTGTAATTGCGGCCGTCACGGGAAAATGGCACTTCAATAGCATCACGTGTCGTGCCTGGCATATTGAAGGCGATGACGCGTTCCTCACCCAGCAGGGAATTGATGAACGTGCTTTTACCGACATTGGGACGGCCTGCCACGGCCACACGCGGACCTGCGCTTTCCTTAGGGTGCTCGCTTGCACGGGGAAAAGCTGCCAGCGCCTCATCAACCAGTTCATGCACACCGTCACCATGAGCAGCAGAAATGACCAGCGGCGTTCCACAGCCGAGTTCGTGAAATTCGGCAGCAACCACCGGCCGATTCATCCCCTCGCCTTTGTTAACCACCAGCAGCAGCGGCCGGCCAGTCTTGCGCAGGCGGTCAGCGATGGCTTGGTCCTGGGACGTCAAGCCGGCACGACCGTCGACGACGAACAGCAGCATGTCGGCCTCGGCGATGGCGGCCTCGGCCTGTCGCGCCATCTCTTGCATGATGCCGTCTTTCGCCTCAGGCTCGAAGCCGCCGGTATCAACTACCAGATAGGGTTTGTCACCAAGGCGGCCACGACCGTAATGGCGGTCACGCGTCAAACCAGGCTGATCGGCCACCAGCGCGTCGCGTGACCTGGTAAGCCGGTTGAACAGGGTTGACTTGCCGACATTGGGACGGCCAACAATGACCAGTGTGGGATTCATGCAGCCACAGCATTCAACTCATTTCACGGATAGCGCGTAAATGCCGCCATTCAATGTCTGCACAACCAGCCCTTCCTTGAAGAGTTGGGGATCGGCCGCGACCTCGCCCCCGTCGCTGGCGAAGCGGGCAGCAAAACCGCCGTCCTCGCTGCGCAACAGATGCACTACGCCTTGACTGTCCGCGACGGCGAGATATTTATTCGGCGCGCCGCCAAGCACCAGAGGCCGCGACAAGCCTCGTAAAAACAACTTGTCCTGCTTCCATAAACTTGAGCCATTGCTCCGGTCAAAGGCTAGCACCCCACCCTTTTCATCGCAGACATAAACGCTTTTCGCATCCATGTCGAGGCCGGCGCTACTGGATGCTTCGCGCGACCAGAGCAGATTGCCGCTGCTCAAATCAAAGCAAGCGACACGTCCCTGGTAGGCAACGGCACAAACTTCACGACCGCCGATTACCGGTGAACTGGTGACATCCGCGACACGCTCAAGCTCAGTGGAACCCTTGGGCATTGCCACAGCGCTTTCCCAGAGCGCCGCACCATTGACGGTGCTCAACGCTACCAGTTTCCCCCCCGGGAAACCGGCCAGCAAAGTATGGCCTGCCAAGGCTAGTCCAGCGTGACTACGCAAAGATAATGCTGGCGTGCTGTGTTGATAGACCCAGCGCTTTTTGCCATCGGCCGCTTCGAAACCGAAAATGCGCGAATCGCCGCTGCGTACTAACACCAATCCATCACCAACCAATGGCGCAGAAAGAACCTCAGAGCTGACACGTGTCTTCCAAATTTCTTTACCGGTCGCCGCATCAAATGCCAATACTTCCCCCTTAGGTGTGCCAATCACCACCAGTTTGCCGTCGCTACCGACACCACCAGACACCACTTGACCGGCGCCGATTCGCCATACCTGGCGCCCCTCATCAATACGCGCCAGCGCACCGTCACGCGCCGCCACGAAGACACTAACGCCAGCCACTGCCGGCGTGAACACATACTCGCCGCTTGTCCCAATCTTTGCCTGCCAAACGGCATGCAACTCGGCAGATGGCACAATCTTCGCCAATTCTGCCGGCTTGTTCTTGTTGATTGGAGCGCTCGAAAACGGATTGAGCTTGTCCAGCGTCGAACAACTGCACATCAATACGGCCAGAGCCGCCAGAAAACACAGCCGAAACCGTTTTCTCATGGTTGCTTGCCTCCGAGCGATTCGAGTTTAACCTGTACCAGGTCGCGATATTGTCCGCGATGTTGATCGATGCCAGCGGTTTTCTGGATCTCATCAAGTTTATTCAGCGCTGCTTGATATGCCGTCTTGGCATCTGCCTGCTTTCCCTGCGCGGCAAAGATATCGCCCTTGAGCTCGGAATAGCGTGGGAAAAATGCCAGGGCGGGTTCACCGGCTAGTTGTTTCAAGGCCTCATCGTAGGCCTTCTCATCAAGCAGCACTGCCGCCAGACGAAGGCGCGCGAGATCGCGCACTTCACTGTCACGCGCGTTGTCAGCGGCCCAACCCAGCTGCAATTTTGCGGTTTTAAGATCACCGCTGGTAACTTGCATTTTGGCTGAAAGAAGGGCTGCTAAAGAGGCGTAAGCGGTACCAGAGAACTTGTCGATCAATTCGCCAGTGGCTTCACGCGCCTTCTTGGCATCATGCTCGCCGGCCGCCCGTTCCACCACAGCATATACCGCCGCCGCCTGTGTCGATTGGTCGCGCTGCCACCAGTTCCAGCCTTGCCAGCCAACCATGCCCACGGCCACGACGACAACCACAGCCGTCACCAGGTTGCCGTACTGTTTCCACCAAGTCTTGATTTCGTCGAGTTGTTCCTGTTCCTCGAGGTCATATACCGCCATTTTCATCTTCCCATTCAAAAAGCAATGCGCCGATCGCATCGGCAAGTTGGTCATAAGCCACGCGATGCTGTTCGGCTGCCTCGCGTAGCGGCTTGAGCGTTACTTCTTCGGCCGCTGCCTCATCATCGCCGATGATCACTGCCAGCGTTGCGCCCGATGCATCGGCGCGTTTCATTTGCGCCTTGAAGCTGCTGCCACCGCAGTGCATCTGAACGGTGTAGCCATTATCGCGCATCCCTTCGGCAACCACGAAGGCGAAGCGTAACGCCTGATCGCCCTGATGCACGATATAAATATCAGGTACGTGACTGGCAGCCTTGCCCCCCCTCTCCCGCAACAACATCAGCAATCTCTCAATACCCATGGCGAAACCGCAGGCAGGCTGGGGCTTTCCGCCAAGCTGGGTGAACAAGCCGTCATAGCGGCCGCCAGCACAGACCGTGCCTTGCGCACCAAGGCTATCGCTAACCCATTCAAAAACCGTGAGGTTATAGTAGTCAAGACCGCGCACCAAGCGCGGGTTGATTTGGTAGGATATGCCGGCATCCTTAAGCAACGCCTGCAAAGCTTCGAAATGCTTGAGCGAATCCGCGCCAAGGTAATCGAGCAGCTTCGGCGCTGCCTCAACCAAGTCGCGCATCTCCGGGTTCTTGCTATCGAGAATGCGCAGCGGATTGCTATGCAAACGCCGTTGCGCATCGGCATCGAGCCGCGCGGCATGGCTTTCGAAATGGGCGATCAAGGCACCGCGATGCTGTTGCCGCTCTTCGATCTGGCCGAGCGAATTCAGCTCCAGGTGGATGCCTTCGAGGCCGAGGTCGTCCCACAATCGCCGACACATCAGGATCATTTCGGCGTCGATGTCCGGCCCGCTGAAGCCGAGCGCCTCCACCCCGATCTGATGAAACTGTCGATAACGCCCCTTCTGCGGACGTTCATGGCGGAACATCGGCCCTTGGTACCACAGCCTTTTCGGTCCGTCATAGAGCAGGTTGTGCTGGAGCGCGGCGCGCACGCAGCCTGCCGTGCCTTCCGGGCGCAAGGTCAACTGCTCGCCATTGAGGCTGTCAGTGAAGGAATACATCTCCTTTTCGACAATATCGGTGACGGTGCCAATGGCGCGCGCAAACAATGGCGTCGGTTCAACCAGCGGCATGCGGATCGGGCGATAGCCATAGCCACGCAACCAGTCGCGCACGCTGTCCTCAAACCACTCCCAGAGTTCGGCTTCGTCTGGCAGGATGTCGTTCATCCCGCGGATGGCTTGGATAATTTGACTCATTGATCTATTTCAGGGGTGCGTCGCGGAAATCTTTGCGTCACATAATTATTGATGATGGCACGAAATTCACTGGCGATATTGCTGCCTTTCAGCGTCACCGTATGTTCGCCGTCGACATACACCGGCGCTACCGGAGACTCACCGCTGCCCGGCAGGCTAATGCCGATATTCGCGTGCTTGCTTTCGCCGGGGCCATTGACCACGCAGCCCATCACCGCCAATGTCATGTTCTCGACCCCAAGATATTCCTGGCGCCAAACCGGCATCTGGTCACGAACAAAGGACTGAATGTCCTGCGCCAATTCCTGAAACACGCTGCTGGTGGTGCGACCGCAGCCGGGACAGGCAGCCACCAGCGGTGTGAACGCGCGCAATCCCATGGTCTGGAGGATTTCTTGGGCGACAATCACCTCGCGCGTGCGATCGCCGTTCGGTTCCGGCGTCAATGACACGCGGATGGTGTCGCCGATACCCTCCTGCAAAACCACCGCCAATGCCGCCGTAGAAGCAACGATACCCTTGGAACCCATGCCGGCTTCGGTCAAACCCAGATGCAACGGGTAATCGCAGCTTGCCGCCAAGTCACGGTAGATGGCGATCAGATCCTGCACACCAGAAACCTTGCAGGAAAGCACGATCTTGTCGCCTGCCAAGCCAAGCTCTTCGGCCCTGACGGCACTCTCCAGGGCGGAAGCGACCATGGCCTGACGCATGATGGCGTTGGCAGCTTTCGGCTTGGTACACCTGGCATTCTCATCCATGATGCGCGCCAGCAAGGCCGGATCGAGACTGCCCCAGTTGACACCGATGCGGACCGGCTTGTTGTGGCGGCAGGCGATCTCGATCAGGCGCGCGAATTGTTCGTCGCGGCTCTTGCCCTTGCCCACATTGCCGGGGTTGATCCGCAACTTATCCAGTGTCGCCGCACATGCCGGCACTTCTTCCAGGAGCTTGTGGCCATTGAAATGGAAATCGCCAACCAGCGGCACCTCCAGATTCATCTTCAGCAAGCGCTCGCGGATCCTCGGCACCGCCGCTGCCGCATCACGGTTATTCACTGTGATGCGAACCATCTCGGAACCGGCTCTCGCCAACTGCGCCACCTGCATGCTGGTAGTGAAAGCATCGACGGTATCGGTGTTGGTCATTGATTGCACCACAATCGGCGCACCGCCGCCGATAGCAATATCACCAACCATGACCCGGCGCGAGCAGCGCCGCAACTGCGCTGCGTTGGAAAATTGCCGATCGACTGCGTTCATTCGAGGGTAAGCCGGGCCACGTCGACCTTGGTATGTGGTCGCAAGTCAATTTGTTGCTCTTCAAACTGCAACTGTACCCGTGAAGCGTTGCCAATCACCAAGGCAAAAGGTGGCTTGCCATTAACCACCTGGCGCGTGCCCGGTTCATTGTTTTGAGCAAATATTACCCGTTGCGTGGCATCCTTGACCTCAACCCAGGACTTGTCCTCAAAGACAAAAATCAGCTGACGGATATCCGGGCCTGGCGATGGAGAAATCTGCGGAGCCGGCTGGTTCGGATCGACGCGCGTAGCGGCGGGTTGTTCAATATAGGCTAGGGGTGGTTGCACTGTCGGCACTGCATTGCTACTGGAAGATATGGATTTTTCGGTCTTACCCGACCATTCGTGATAAATCGCAAAAGCCGCGACTAACGACATCAATATGGCCAGCACTATGAGCAAAGAATAATACTTGCGCTGCTCGCCCGCTTGCGGCAATGCCGCACCAGTATCTTGCGGTAACTGGATCTGGACATCCTCCTGAGGCGTCTGCCGATCCAGCATTGTCAATAGCGACTGCTCCTCAAGGTGTAGCAGTTTGGCATAGCTGCGGATAAAACCGCGCACAAAAGTGGCGCCGGGCAGCTTTGCATAATCGTCACGCTCAATCGTCTCGATTTGCCGTGGGCTGAACTTGATTGATTGGGCCACATCCGCAATCGAAAGGCCACGAGCCTCGCGCGCCTCGCGCAAGCTGCGCCCCGGTGAATCCTCCGACAGCAAGGGCACAGCCAATAGTTGGCAGGGAACCGTATCGGTAATTTCAGAAAATTCCGACGCTTCAGACTGTTCCGGCAATTCCCGGTTATCACTCACTCGTACTGCCCCTGCATCAGCTTCTGCAACTCCGGAGAACCGGCAAACTTGCGCCGCAATTGCGCGGCGAAGCGCGCCTCGGCTTCACGATCCCCTAGCCTGTGCTCGATGCGTACCGCCAGCCATAGCGACTCTGGGCTTGGCTCCGCAAGTCTGTGCAAATCAGCTAGGTACAGCCGCGCCGCAGGCAGTCTCCCCTGGCGATAAGTGATATCGGCAAGAAAGAAAAGCGCCCGGTCGTTGCTCCCGTCTAGTCGCAATGCCTTAGTAAAATAGTCCTCGGCCGCCTTGTCGTCCTTGAGCCGCAATGAGCAGATGCCGGCATTGGTAAAGGGCATAGCGGGCGTTGCATAAAGCGGGCTCTTGATCGCCGTATGGAAATATTGCAAGGAACGTTGCTCCCGGCCAGTCTGGCAGAGGAACCAACCGAAACTGTTATTGGACTCCGCATCATTTGGGGCTAAAGCCAAGGCTTGTTCAAAGCTTTTTTCAGCATCACGATCTTCATGCAGCTGCATGTAAACCAAGCCCATCAGGTTATACGCTGGAGCATAACTTGCATCAGCGGAAAGCGCTGTCCGAGCTTCTTCCAGGGCCACCCCCATGTTGCCTCGCTGCATGTAGAGCGCACCCAGTTCAGTATGCACTTTGGCGCGCTGACGCGTTTCGCTGGTGGCGGTTTGCTGAGACACCGGCTGTTCAGCCGAACGGGAGCCCCCCCCATTGCCCACGGCACAACCAGCGAGGAATACGACAGTGGCGATTGCGGCAATACCTCTCATGGGGCAAGCTCCGCAATGGGTATCGATTTCGGAGCGAAGCTGGCGCGCTTCGAACGATCCAGAACCTGACCAACCAGTTGGCCGCAGGCAGCATCAATGTCTTCGCCGCGCGTCCGCCGGATCGTGGTAACTGTGCCAGCCGCCATTAGGATGTCCGCGAAGTGTCTCATTCGCACGGCAGTTGAACGGCGGAAACCGGAGTGCGGAAACGGGTTAAACGGGATCAGATTGAATTTACAAGGCACATCGCGTGTCAGCCCCAGCAGTTCATTGGCATCCACGTTTCGGTCGTTGATGCCATCGAGCATCACATATTCGAATGTGATGAAATCGCGTGGCGCCTTGGCCAGGTAGCGACGACAAGCCGCCATCAAATCAGCCAGCGGATATTTCCGATTAATCGGCACCAATCTGTCGCGCAATTCGTCGTTAGGCGCATGCAGTGACACCGCCAACGCCACCGGACATTCCTCGCCGAGTTGGTCCATCGCCGGCACGACACCGGAGGTTGACACCGTCACCCGCCGACGCGACAGGCCATAGGCATTATCATCGAGCATCAGGCGCAATGCCGCAACGACGTTATCGAAATTGGCAAGCGGCTCGCCCATGCCCATCAATACCACGTTCGAGATGCCCCTCTCGCCGCCATGCGAGTCGCAGTCTAAAATACGGCACGCCTGCCACAACTGGCCGATGATTTCCGCCACGGTCAAATTGCGGTTGAAGCCCTGCTTGCCGGTAGAACAGAACGAGCAATCCAGTGCGCAACCTGCCTGTGTGGACACGCACAAGGTGCCACGATCGGTCTCTGGAATAAACACGGTCTCTATGAAATTGCCGGCACCAACGTCGAACAGGAACTTTCGCGTGCCGTCTTCGGACAATTTGTCACTGAACAGTTGCGGCGGCTGGATGCAAGCTGACGCTTCGAGTTTCATCCGCAACGACCTGGCGAGATCGGTCATCGCGTAAAAATCCCCCTTCCCGAAGCGGTGCAACCAGCGCAGGACTTGCTTGGCGCGGAACGGTTTTTCGCCCATGCGGGCGAATAAATCATTCAGGCCGGCAGCATCGAGGTTAAGGAGGTTAACAGTCATTCATTACCTGGAATAAATGTTCAGCGCCGGGAAAAAGTAGGCAATCTCGACGGCCGCAGTTTCAGGTGAATCCGATCCATGTACTGCATTGGCATCGATACTCGCCGCAAAATCCGCACGGATAGTGCCTTTCTCGGCTTTTTTCGGGTCAGTGGCACCCATCAAATCGCGGTTCTTGACGATTGCGTTTTCGCCTTCTAGAACCTGCACCATCACCGGACCTGAGATCATGAATTCAACCAGATCCTTGAAGAATGGCCGCTCGCGATGAACAGCATAAAAACCCTCGGCCTCACGACGCGATAAATGAATCATGCGGGCGGCAACGATCTTCAAACCGTTAGTTTCGAAGCGGGAATAAATTTTCCCGATCACATTCTTGGCAACAGCATCCGGTTTAATGATAGACAGCGTGCGTTCAACAGCCATTTTAAGCTCCAAACAAGGTTTAACGAATCGATTTAAGCCAACATTTTAACGCATTATCCAGGCATGTCCGCCGGTATTTCTGCGTGATTGATGCGGTTCGCTGGTTTTGCCTGGCAAAGAGAAGCCGATCGGGTAGGAGGCGGGATCTTCCCCGCCGTCCTCTCGCACTAGCGGACGTGCGGTCCTGCATCTGGCAGGTTCATTGAACACGCTGGAATCGTCGCATCGTATCGAGCAGCGACACCAACCTAAACGATCAAAGATGGGCTTCGTGAAAGCATGGTTGATGTGGCTTGCGCCGCTGTTCCACCACGGCCCGCGTTGGTTGGAGGCCGAGCGGAACGCCCGTTCTTCCGTGACATTAGTTCTTGAGACTAAGCAAGCACCAGCCGCAGCTGGTGAGTCCGAATTGCGAGATGAGAATCCGGAAGCGCGTCGTGCGAATCACCCAGCAGACTCCATGACTGCCAGCCGAACTCAACTTATCTTCGACCTAAAACAGTATAATTGACCTCGGGATTCAAGCGTCCTTCGCTGACCAGTGCAAACTGACTTTGCCCCTCTCCAGACGCTTCGCAGATTTCTGGTCAATCACCGGTTCATAACACAGGTTCCACCTTCACGCCAATTTCAAAGGCTTTCTCCGAGGTACCCCAACGCTTTGCGAGAAATTCAAACACGGATTCCAAGCCGCCTAAGTACTGGGTTATTCCCTTATAGCTCACTCTGAATGCCATTTCGAAATTTCCTGATAACCAAGTACCTGTATTACGACATGCAGAAAGAAAAACTTGAGAGTGGCTTCCCGACCGTCGATGGAAAACCCGTCCGAAACCATGTCAGAAATCAAGCCTGGCCAATCGATTGAGTTGCTAAAAGAACTGCACATTCTGACGCGCGACGGCAAGATGAATCAGGATAGCCGGCGCAAACTCAAGCAGATTTATCACCTCCATCAATTTATTGAACCCCTGTTGAAGGAAGTCCAGGCGAATCATCCCGACATTCAACTGGTGGATCACGGCGCCGGCAAATCCTATCTGGGTTTCATCCTTTATGATCTGTTCTTCAAGAGTCTAAACAGCGGATCGCATATTTACGGTATCGAAGCACGCGACGAACTGGTGAACAAATCGAGGGACTTAGCCATAAGACTAGGATTTTCCCGCATGAGCTTCCTGAACTTGTCGGTGGCGGAATCCATCCAATCCGAACATCTGCCGGAAAGAATTGACTTGGTCACCGCACTACATGCCTGCGATACGGCCACAGACGATGCGATACACTTTGCCCTGAAGAAACGGGTAAAATTCGTCGTATTGGCGCCTTGCTGTCAGGCGGAAGTCGCGGCAGTCCTCAGAAAGAACAAGCTGCTGGCCAAGAATGCCTTGACCGAACTGTGGCGTCATCCGCTCCACACGCGGGAATTTGGCAGCTTGGCCACCAACGTATTGCGCTGTCTGCAACTGGAGGCGCACGGTTACCAGGTTAGCGTAACCGAGTTGGTAGGCTGGGAACACTCACTGAAAAACGAGCTCATCATCGCTCGTGACAAGAACCTGCCGCGCAGACGTCCGGCCGAGCGCTTGCAAGAGGTGCTTCAGATGCTGGGGCTGGAAGAAATGCAGCAACGTTTTTACGTCGATTAGTGTCTGCCGGAGGGCGAATGTTCCGCTCAACGATTAGGGACAATTCGCAATTTAAAAATAATTATCGAAGGAGTGACAAAATTGGCAAAACCAAATTTTCAGTTTGAAAAACGTCAGAAAGAAATCGCCAAAAAGAAAAAAAACGAGGAAAAGCTGAAACGCAAACTCGAAAAAAACACGCCTCAACCTGAAGCGAATCCCGATCAAGCTGGGACCGATCCAACCCCAACCACGCCTATCCCGGCATAGCACGCAGCGGAGCAAAGTCGAAGTCACAGTGCGCTGCCGCTACGCTCGTTGTTTCCTAACGAAGCCTTGCTTCGCTGTCGACTCGGCTTCGATCCAGGCCATGACCCCCAAGCCAGCAGCGCGTCCGCTGGCAAAACAGGCCGTCAGCAGATATCCCCCGGTGGGCGCCTCCCAGTCCAACATCTCGCCGGCGCAAAACACGCCCGGCAGGGAACGCAACATCAGCCGCTCGTCGAGCGATTCAAAGACGACGCCGCCGGCGCTGCTGATGGCTTCGTCCAGCGGACGGGCAGCGTGAAGTCTAAGCGGCAGATGCTTAATCCCAGTCCCAAGGCACACGGGATCGACAAAGTCCTCTGCCGCCAGAAGCTCCCGCAGCAGACCGGTCTTCACGCCCTTGATGCCGAGCCGACTCTGCAGATGGCTGGAGATCGAACGGGAACCCCGCGGCCGCGACACCTCCTCGATGACGCGCGACAACGCCCAGCCGGGCGCTAGGTCGAGATGAATTGTGGCGCAACCCGTTGCGGCAATCTCGTCACGCAGGCTTGCGGATAACGCGTAGATCAGACTGCCCTCGACACCCGTTGCCGTTACGACGAATTCGCCCTGTCTGTGCTGGGCTACACCCTTCGAATCGGTAAAACTCACGCTCACCGGCTTGACCGGCTGGCCGGCAAACCGTGCGCGGAAGTGTTCGCTCCAACCCGCCGCACTTACGTCAAACCCACAATTCGCTGGTAACAGCGGCGCAACCGGAATGCCGCGTTGGAGCAGCAACGGCACCCAGGCGCCATCGGAACCTAGCCGTGCCCAACTGCCACCCCCCAGCGCCAATACCACGACGTCGGCGAAAACCAGACATTCGCCACCCGGCGTACTAAAGCGCAGCCCATGGCCCACCTCCGATTCGTCCCAGCCACACCAGCGATGACGGACATGAATCCTCAAGCCGGCCAAGCGCAAGCACTGCAACCATGCACGCAGCAATGGCGCCGCCTTCATGCCGGATGGGAATACCCGCCCGGAGCTTCCGACGAAGGTCTCGATGCCGAGTCCGCGCGCCCAGTCGCGCAGTGCTTCCGGGCCAAAAGTTGCCAGTAAAGGCGCGATCTGGTCACGGTGCGTGCCGTAGCGCGAAAGGAACAGATCGAACGGCTCGCTGTGAGTGAGGTTCAAGCCGCCCTTCCCTGCCTGTAGAAACTTGCGCGCTACGGAAGGCATGGCATCATACAGGTCAACCCGCAGGCCGCCCGCGATCAAGGTCTCCGCCGCCATCAGGCCAGCCGGTCCAGCGCCGATAACCGCTATCGAGGGAAGACGAACGCTATCTGAAATCAACTTCAATACCCAAGGTAATATGGCGACTCATTTGAAAGAGATTATCTTGCGTTTTGCGCCGCGTGTGAGCCATCGCGTGTATCATCTCGCGCTTCGCAATTATAGGAACACCCGTCATGTCGGATTGTACCGATCACTCTCCCGCGCCAGGTACTCCTGCCGGCATCGGAATTGCCCGGCAGAAAGCCTTCGACCCGACGGCTTTTGAACAGGCAATAAGCGATCTGCTGCGTGCCTGCGGCATTGCACCGGACATGCGGCATATGGGCAGAACCACGGAGCGGGTTAGGGAACTCTGGCAAAAACGCCTGCTCGGCGGCTATGACATGGATCCGGCCGAAGCCTTGGGTGAAGGTTTCGCCGACCAGCGTACCGACATGGTGGTGATTCGCGGCATCGCGGTGCATGGTGTCTGTCCCCACCATCTCGTGCCGTTTCGCGGCCTGGCGCACGTCGCCTATGTGCCGGGCGGACGCCTGCATGGATTCGGCCGCATCGCCCGGCTGGTGGATGCGATCGGCCATCGTTTCACCTATCAGGAATGGATGACGCGCGACGTTGCCGAAGCACTCATGAATCATGGCAAAGCACAGGGTGCTGCCTGCATGATCGAAGCCGAACAGCTTTGCCTGTTGCTCGGAGAAGACAGACGCGGCGATGAGCGGGTAGTGACGCAAACCTACACAGGGGTATTCGAACATTCCGAACAACTGCGCAACGAGTTTTTGCGCGCGATCAATTAAATCAGAACAGCTACCACCTAAGGAACTGACATTATGCCAATCTATGCTCTGGGCGATCGCCAGCCCCAATGCGCCGCCGACACTTGGGTCGCCGACAATGCCACACTGATCGGCTCAGTTGTGCTCGAATCCGGCGCCAGCGCGTTTTTTGGCGTGGTGATTCGTGGTGACACCGATCTGATCACGATTGGCGCGGGATCCAATGTGCAGGATAACGCCGTATTGCATACCGATGCAGGCTTCCAACTCACTCTTGGCCGGGACGTCACCGTCGGCCATCAGGCCATGCTGCATGGTTGCAGCGTCGGCGATGGCACGCTGATCGGCATCGGCGCCATCATCCTGAATCGGGCGATTATCGGTAAGCATTGCCTGGTCGCGGCCGGCGCGGTGATCCCCGAAGGGAAAACCTACCCCGAGCGCTCGCTGATCCTCGGTTCTCCGGCCAAGGTCGCGCGCGAATTGAACGACCAGGAAGTGGAGCGAATTCGCCTGTCCGCCGTACATTATGCGGAACATTGGAAAAGCTATCTGAAACAACTCCGACGAATCAGCTAGTACCCCAGAGGCGAAGGCGGGCACTAGCGTTGCGGCACCTGAACGAAAACCTCGTCTTGCTTGATCAGGCCGAGTTCGAAGCGGGCGCGTTCCTCGATCGCATCATAGCCGCTCTTGAGATCGCGGACTTCGGCATCAAGACCGGCATTGCGCTGTTCGAGTTTCTGATTGACTTCGCGCTGCGCCTGCAACTGCCGGTCCACCTCCCATACCCGGAGCCAACCGCCCTTGCCGAGCCACAGCGGATACTGCAACAGGGCGATCAGGGCAATCAGCACCAGCGCCGGCCAGCGCATGCCAATGGTTTATTTGCGCAGATTATAAAAGGCAGCGCGGCCGGGATAGCTGGCGGTATCGCCCAGATCCTCCTCGATCCGCAACAACTGATTGTACTTGGCGATACGGTCGGAGCGCGACAGCGAGCCGGTCTTGATCTGTAAAGCGTTAAGACCCACGGCAATATCGGCGATGGTCGAATCCTCGGTCTCACCCGAACGATGCGAGATGACATTGGTGTAACCCGCGCGCTTGCCCATTTCGACGGCAGCGAAGGTTTCGGTCAGCGTGCCGATCTGGTTGACCTTGATCAGCACCGAATTAGCGATACCCTGAGCAATGCCTTCGCGGATAATCCTCGGGTTGGTCACAAAAACGTCGTCACCGACGATCTGTACCGTCTTGCCCAGACGCTCGGTAAGCAGCTTCCAGCCTGGCCAGTCGTTCTCGGCCATGCCGTCCTCGATGCTGATAATGGGATACTTATCGGCAAGCTTGGCGAGGTAATCGGCCAAGGCTTCCGAAGACAGTTCCAGTCTTTCCGAGGCGAGATGATACTTTCCGTCCTTGTAAAATTCAGAAGCGGCACAGTCCAGGCCCAGCGCCACGTCCTGGCCGGGCGTATAGCCTGCGGCATCGATAGCCTGGAGAATCATTTCGATGGCTTCGTCGTTACCGGCGACATTCGGCGCAAAACCTCCCTCGTCGCCAACCGTGGTCGGATAGCCCTTCTTGTCGACCAGCTTCTTCAGTTGATGAAACACCTCGGCGCCGCAACGCAAGGCTTCGCGAAAACTTTGCGCGCCGATCGGCAGGATCATGAACTCCTGGACGTCGAGGTTATTGTTGGCATGGGCGCCGCCGTTGATGACGTTCATCATCGGCACCGGCATCTGCATCGAACCGGAGCCGCCGAAATAGCGGTACAGCGGCAGGCCGGCTTCCTCAGCCGCCGCCTTGGCGACCGCAATCGACACGGCCAGCGTGGCATTGGCGCCGAGTCGCGATTTGTTGTCGGTGCCGTCGAGGTCGATCAGCACCTTGTCGATGAAGGATTGCTCCTCGGCATCGAGGCCGATAATCGCTTCGGAAATTTCGGTATTGACGTTCTCGACGGCCTGCAAGACGCCTTTCCCGAAATAACGATCGCCATCGCCATCGCGCAACTCGATCGCCTCGCGCGAACCGGTGGAAGCGCCGGAAGGCACTGCGGCGCGGCCCATCAGGCCGGATTCGAGCAGGACGTCGGCTTCGACGGTGGGATTGCCGCGCGAGTCGAGAATCTCACGGGCAACAACATCAACAATTGCGCTCATAGTTTTTTCCCTTAGAAAAAATCACAGCTATTTAAATTTCAACGAAGCCGCGCTGTTTAACCAACGCATCGATGTCGCGCAGGGATTCGAGCAGCGCCCGCATTTTTCCCAGCGGCCAAACATTGGGGCCATCGGAGAGCGCCTGATCCGGATAGGGATGCGTCTCCATGAACAGGCCGGATATGCCGACTGCAACTGCCGCGCGCGCCAGCACCGGCACGAACTCGCGTTGCCCTCCGGAACTACTGCCCAGCCCGCCCGGCAACTGCACCGAATGCGTGGCGTCGAACACCACCGGACAGCCGGTGCCGCGCATGATGGCCAGGCTGCGCATATCGGAGACAAGATTGTTATAACCAAAACTCGCGCCGCGTTCGCACACCATGATGCTATCCGCGCCACCGTTGGCTTGCTTGGCCTTGGCGACGACCTGCTGCATATCGCCCGGCGCGAGGAATTGCCCCTTCTTGATATTCACCGGTTTGCCGCAGCAGGCCACAGCCTCGATGAAATCGGTCTGCCGGCAGAGAAAGGCCGGCGTCTGGATCACATCGACGACATCGGCAACTTCGGCGATCTCGCCCTCGGTATGCACGTCGGTCAGCACCGGCACGCCGATCTGCCGCCTGACTTCGGCCAGGATCGCCAGCCCCTTCTCCATGCCGGGTCCGCGCGGTGATTTTCCGGAACTACGATTAGCCTTGTCGAAAGAGGACTTGTAGATGAAAGGAACCGCCAGTTGCGCGCAAATTTCCTTCAACTCTCCGGCGGTATCCAGCGCCAGTTGGCGCGACTCGATCACGCAGGGGCCGGCGATCAGGAACAGCGGGCGGCCAAGGCCAACCTCGAAGCCGCAGAGATTCACGCCGCACCCTTTTTCGCCAGGGCCGCCTGGACATAGGAGATGAACAGCGGATGCCCGGTGCGCGGATTGCTGGTGAATTCAGGGTGGAACTGTACGCCAACGAACCAGGGGTGCATTGCCGCCGGAAGTTCCATCATTTCCGGCAGACCCTCGGTAGGCGTACGCGCACTGATAACCATGCCCGCCGCTTCCAGCTTGGGGACATAGGCGTTGTTGACTTCGTAGCGATGGCGATGGCGCTCGTTGACTTCGGCACCGTAAATCTTCGCTGCCAGCGTACCGGACTTGACCGGACAGCGCTGCGCACCGAGGCGCATGGTGCCACCGAGATTCGATTGGTCATCGCGGTGCTCGACGCGGCCCTCGCGGTCCAGCCATTCGGTGATCAGGGCGACCACCGGATGCGGGGTATCGGCATCGAACTCGGTACTGTTGGCGCCGGCCAGCCCGACCACATGGCGGGCAAATTCGATGGTCGCCAACTGCATGCCGAGACAGATGCCAAGATAGGGCACCCGATTCTCGCGGGCGTAACGGATCGCGGCGATCTTGCCTTCTGTGCCTCGCTTGCCGAAGCCGCCCGGCACGAGAATCGCGTCCATACCGGCAAGATTGGCGGTGCCGTTGCGTTCGTTTTCCTCGGAATCCAGGTAATGGATGTTCACTTTGCTGCGGGTGTGGATTCCAGCATGCAGCAAGGCCTCGATCAACGACTTATAGGACTCGGTGAGATCCACGTATTTGCCGACAAAGGCGACATCCACCACGTGCTGTGGATGCTCAAGGGCGTTCACCAGCTTGTTCCATACCGACAGGTTGGCGGCGTGGGCGAGGATACCGAGCTTGTGGCAAACGATCTCGTCGAGCATCTGGTTATGCAGCAGCCCTGGCATCATGTAGATGCTGGCGGCATCGACGGCAGAAATGACCGCCTCCGGCTGAACATTGGTGAACAGTGCGATCTTGCGACGCTCGTCGTCCGGCACCGACCGGTCGGCGCGGCACAGCAGAATATCGGGCTGAATACCGATTTCGCGCAATTCCTTGACCGAATGCTGGGTCGGTTTGGTCTTCAATTCGCCGGCGGCGGCGATCCATGGCAACAGCGTCAGATGAATGAAGCAGGTGTTGACGCGGCCCTCCTCGATACTCATCTGGCGGATGGCTTCGAGAAACGGCAAGGATTCGATATCGCCGACGGTGCCGCCAATCTCGACGATGGCCACTTCTGCGCCTTCGGCGCCGCGTTTGATATTGAGCTTGATCTCGTCGGTAATGTGCGGGATCACCTGGACCGTCTTGCCGAGGTACTCGCCGCGCCGCTCCTTCTTGATCACCGCCTCGTAAATCTGGCCGGTGGTGAAATTGTTGCGCTTGCCCATCTTGGCGCTGGTGAAGCGCTCGTAATGCCCCAGATCGAGATCGGTCTCGGCGCCATCCTCGGTCACGAAAACTTCGCCATGCTGAAACGGCGACATCGTGCCCGGATCGACGTTGATATAGGGATCAAGCTTGAGATGGGTGATATTGATGCCGCGGGACTCGAGTATCGCTCCCAGCGAAGCGGCAGCAATGCCCTTGCCCAGTGAGGAGACGACACCACCCGTAACGAAGACGTATTTAGTCATGGAAACTGCAGGGGCAGGAAAGCCAGATCATAGCCGAAATTACCTTGTCGCTCAATGCGCCCGCTAACCATCCGAGTAATATTCCCTGCAATTGAAGCTCCTCGAGGATCGTCAGCGCAGATGGCTGGCGCTGATTTCCTTGAATAAGGGGGTGCCCGCCTGTTTCAGCCACTCGAAGGCAACCATTTCGCGCGACACTACCTCCGCGCCATGTTGTCGCATGCGTTTCATGGCCAGCGCCTTGTTGTCGGGATCGCGCGAAGATACGGCATCGGCGACAACAAACACTTCCTTGCCGTGTTCGCGCAATTCCAGCACCGTCTGCAGTACGCAGACATGAGACTCGATACCGCACACCACCACCTGGCGACGCGCGCTGATAAGCAGGTTCTGGTCTAGGCCGGCGGCCACACAGGAAAAATGTAACTTCTCGACGATGCTTTGCTGCGGCAGCAAGTCGCGCAGTTCGGCATGCGTCTTGCCAAGGCCTTGCGGATACTGCTCGCTCGCCAGCACCGGCACGCCAAGCCGCTGCGCCACCTGCACCAGCCACATAACATTATCCAGCAGCCGCTGCCAGCCGTGAATTGCCGACAGCAGACGCTCCTGAACATCGACCACCAGCAGCACGGCCTCATCACGATGCATTAACATGGCATCAATTCCTTAGCTCCGAACGATTACAAAAACACCTGACTTCCCTGCTACGCCGATCTAATCGGGATGTAGGTAGTAGGAACCCGCTTGGGGGATAACCCATTCTGACTAAAAGCCGCCGCTCAGGTTTCCAATTATAATGCGCAGGCCTAAAGCATGTCCGGGTTAAACAGGAATATCGGGGAGGGAACCAGCACTGAGCTGTCATCCTGATCGCCAACGAACATTACCCAGGGAAAACACATGGAACGCGAAGCAATGGAATTTGACGTACTGATCGTCGGCGGTGGCCCGGCCGGGCTGGCTGCGGCAATCCGTCTGAAGCAGTTGAATGCCGAAACCACGGTCTGCCTGATCGAAAAAGGCGCTGAGATCGGCGCCCATATACTTTCCGGCGCCATCATGGATCCGCGCGCACTGAACGAACTGATTCCCGACTGGCAAGCGCAGGATGCACCGCTCGAAACTTTAGTAAGCGAAGACCGTTTTGTCCTCCTTAGCGAAAAGGGCGGCCTGCAGCTGCCCAATTGGTTGCTTCCTGGCTGTTTCGTCAACCATGGCAATTACATCATCAGCCTCGGCAACCTTTGTCGCTGGCTGGCGCAGCAGGCCGAGGCACTGGGTGTCGAAATCTATCCCGGTTTTGCCGGCGCCGAAATTCTTTATAACCCGGATCAAAGCGTCAAGGGAGTCGCCACCGGCGACATGGGCGTCGGTCACGATGGCCAGCACACCGCTGCCTACCAGCCCGGTATGGAACTGCATGCCAAGTACACGCTCTTCGCCGAGGGCTGTCGCGGCCACCTTGGCAAACAGCTGGAACAGAAATTCAACCTGCGCAACGGCGCCGATCCGCAGGTCTATGCCATTGGTATCAAGGAGCTCTGGGAAATCAAACCCGAACAACACGTCAAGGGACTGGTCATGCACACCGCCGGCTGGCCCCTGACGGCCGACACTTACGGCGGCTCCTTCTGTTACCACTATGGCAACAACCTGGTGGCCATCGGCTATGTCGTCGGTTTAGCGTATTCCAATCCTTATCTCTCGCCCTTTGAAGAGTTCCAGCGTTACAAAACGCATCCAAAAATAAGTCCTATGCTCGAAGGCGGCAAGCGCATATCCTACGGCGCGCGCGCCATCGCCGCTGGCGGTCTGCAAGCCATGCCCAAACTGATTTTCCCCGGAGGCGCGTTGCTTGGCGATGATGCCGGCCTGTTTAACGGATCGCGCATCAAGGGTAGCCATACCGCCATCAAGAGCGGCATGCTGGTTGCCGAAGCGGTTTCCGAGGCATTGGGCGCCGCACGCAGCCACGACGAACTCACGACCTATCCGCAAAAGCTTCGCGAGAGCTGGCTATTCGAGGAACTCCACAAAGCGCGCAACTTCAAACCCTGGATGAGCAAGGGTCTGCACCTGGGTTCGCTGATGTTTGGCATGGATCAGATTCTGTTCCGCGGCAAAGCACCGTGGACGCTGCACCTCAGCGCCGACCACCTGAAACTGAAGAAGGCCGCCGACTGCACGCCGATCGACTACCCGAAGCCCGACGGTGTGATCAGCTTCGACCGGCTCTCATCGGTGTTTCTGTCCAACACCAACCATGAGGAAAACCAGCCCTGCCACCTGCAATTGAAAGATCCCGAGGTGCCGATCAAGATCAACCTGGCCCTCTATGACGCACCCGAGCAACGCTACTGCCCGGCTGGCGTATACGAAATCCTGCGCGACGAAGCGGGTAACAATCCGCACCTGCAAATCAACGCCCAAAACTGCGTCCATTGCAAGACCTGCGACATCAAGGATCCCACCCAGAACATCAACTGGGTCGTACCGCAAGGAGGCGAAGGGCCGGTCTATCCGGGAATGTGATTATTCCCGTGTATCCGTTGTTTTTTGCTATTTGTTTACGGAAAGCAAAAAGCCTGCGCCTGCCGGTTTTTCATGCGGGGTACCCCGGGCATCATTCGATGACGCCCATCCTCCCCGCGTGGCTGCCGACGTACCAATAGCGCCCCTCGGCGTCGATGGCGGCGTTGCGCACGCCGGTATCCCTGGTGGGCAGCTTGAATACCCGCATTGCCTCGCTGCGCGGATCGAACAGGACCACGTTGTTCGTCTGGATCTCGCTTACCCAGACGCGACCGGCCGCATCGGCGTTCACCGCGTAGGGACCGGCATTCGGGCCGCCGGGCAGTTCATATTCCTTCACTACCCGGTTTGCCGCTGGATCGATTTTCGCCAGTCTGCCCGCGCCGTACAAGGCAACCCACAGCATGCCGTCCGGCGTCATTGCGACCCGCCGCGGCTGCGCCCCCTTGCCGAACGACAGCTCGGTGACCTTGCCGGTCTTCGGATCGAACTTGACCAGCCGGTCGGCCGTCTTGCGCGTGATCCAGACGTTGCCAAGCCGGTCGAATAACAGGGAATACGGATCGTCGCCGACCGGATATTCGGTAATCATGCCGCTGGCGCGCTCAAGCTTCCCCAATTTCCCGGCTTTTTTCTCCGTGAACCAGATGTTGCCTTCCGCATCCGCTATCAGCGTGTAAGGATTGCTGTCATCGGAAGGAATCTTGTAGAGCGTCACCTTGCCGGTGGCGGTATTGAGTTCGCCGATGGCATTGTTGCCGGCGCCGCCGAAAAACACCTTGCCGTCGCGTGCAACCACCGGGCACCGCGGCCGCATTCCGGCGGGAACGTCCCACTCATGGAAATGCTTGCCTTTCGAGTCGAAACGGGCGATTTTGTCGCCCTCCTTGACCGCGAAATAGACATTGCCGCCAGATACGATCGCCGGGTCGCGCGGATATTTTGGCGTTGGCACCGCCCATTCGGAGATATTTCCCGCAATCGTCCGCGCACCGGGAGTAACGCCGCCGCTGAAGCTTTCCGCCATCGATTCGCAGGCGGCGAAGGCGATTAGGGCAAGCAACCACAACCTTATTGAATGCACCATGCTTTATCGTGATCCGTACTGAAGGTAGAAGGTATATACCGTTTTCAACGTATATATTTTACCCGCATGCCGATCAATCGGCGGTTTGATCGGCAGAATGGCTTGCCCGGTTGACATGCGTCAACCGACTTACGTTTGCTTGTCGCTGACTTTATCGCCGTCGCTTGAGTCGCGCGACTGCAGTTCCTCTATCTTGCGGTACAGACTGGACAGCCCGATCCCCAGTTTTTGCGCAGCCAGCCGACGATCTCCTCCGGCGTCTTCGATGGCGCGCCGCATGATTTCGAGTTCCAACTGGCGCATTTGATCGCGCAGGTTCCCTTCCGCACCTATCGATGTACCGCCCGAGGTCTGCGTCGATGTTGTCTGAATTATCGCCACAGGCAGGTCGGCAACCGAAATGCGATTATCTTCGGCGAGGATGCAGGCACGGTTGATGACATTTTCCAGTTCGCGCACGTTTCCCGGCCAACTGTGCGCGAGCAAGATTTCCTCCGCCAAAGGATCAATCTCCATCGCCCCCGACCCGCTCGTCCCCGGACGCAGGTTGCGCAACAGAAACTGCACCAGTCCGGGAATGTCCGACTGCCGCTCGCGCAAGGGCGGCATCTGAATCTGGAACATGCTCAAGCGGAAATACAAGTCTTCGCGAAATTTTCCTTCACGCACCCACTCCGGAAGGTTGGCATTCGTCGCCGCGATGATACGGGTATCCACCCGCCGCACCTGCTCGCTGCCAAGTGGTCTTACCTCCTTCTCCTCGACCATGTGCAGCAGCTTGGTCTGCATGTGGAGGGGCAGCTCGCCGATCTCGTCGAGGAACAGCGTGCCGCCGTCGGCCTGCTGGAAGAGTCCTTTGCGCGCATGATCGGCGCCGGTGAATGCCCCTTTGGTGTGTCCGAAAAACTCGCTCTCCAGCAGGTGCTCGGGTACGGCGCTGCAATTGACCTGAAGGAAAGTACTGTCGCGACGCTGGCTCTGATTGTGTATCAGGCGCGCCACCACACCCTTGCCAGTGCCGCTTTCTCCACCGATCAGCACCGTGCTGTCGGTAGGCGCGACCTTGCCCACCAACCGCTCAACCTCGAGCATCCCCGGCGAGGTGAAGCGGAACAGCTTGGGCGCGCTGTCGCTCACCGCTTTGCGCAAGGCCTTGTTTTCCTCGCGCAAGCCGCTCAGAGCGTTGATTTGCGACAACCGGTGCGCCACTTCTTCGAAGCGCACCGGTTTGGTGATGAAATCCGACGCCCCTGCCCGCAACGCTTCAACGGCTGTTTCGAGCGATGCAAATCCGGTCACCATGATGAAGGTGGTTTCGATCCCGGCGGCGCGGCTATCGCGCACCAGATCGATACCATTGCCATCGGGCATCTTGATGTCGCACAGCGCCACATCGATGTCGCCGTGAGCAAGCTTGGCTTTAGCTTCGACGACGCCGCTGGCCTGATCCACCGAATAGCCGGCCTTGCTCACCGCGGCGGCAAGAATCTGGCGCAGCGCTGGTTCGTCGTCAACAACGAGTACGTGCAGAGATGACATGGCTGCTCAGGCTCCAGTAGGCTGCGTTAACGTTAAATGGATTCGCGCCGTGGCGCCGACGCCTGGCGTCGATTCCAGCTTGATGCGGTTGCCGCCGCCCTCGATCAGGGATTTGCACAAGAACAGTCCGAGGCCGCGGCCCTTGTCCGGCGGCTTGGTGGTATAGGATTCCTCGAACGCCCGCGCGAGTACGGCGCTGTCCATGCCCTTGCCGTTATCCTTCACTGTCAATACGACCTCGCCTGGCACCGCATGCGTCGCCACGCATATCGTCGGATTGCGATCCGCGATGCCCTCCAGCGCATCGGCCGCGTTGATCAACAAATTCATCAGCACTTGCGTCAGATGATCGGCGACGGCTTCGATCGCGGATATTTGGGAATCGAGATCAAGCACCAGTTCAATCTTGCGAAAGCGTTTGTCGTAACCGATAAAACCGCAGGTATTGCGCACCAGTTCATTCAGGTCGATCAACTCGGGCTCGGGCGAGTGAGGCGCAGTGAGATTGGCGATCTGGCGCGAAATAGTGGTGATGCGTTTGGTCTGCTCAAGAATCATGTCGGACGGGTCGCCCCCCCCCTCGCCCAGCGGCGAATGCCGGTCGGCACTCTTCATGGATTGGGCGATCCCGGCAATCGCCGCAATCGGGTTGTTGATCTCGTGGGCAACGGCCGCGGCCAGCGAACCGATTGCCGCCATCTTTTCTTTATGAAAATGTTGCTCGCGCGAGATTTCCAGTTGCTGTTCCCTGTGGCGCAGTTCGGATTGCATGCGGTTGACTGCATTCATCAGATCGCCCACTTCATCGTGGCGCGTCACGGGTACCGCCGGTCCGCGATAGCCGGAAACAATCTCCAGCGTGCGTTCCGCAAGCTGCTTGATATCCCAGGCCAGCCGCGTAAGGAAGAAGGTCATCAAAGCACCAAAAAACACCGCCCCCAGGAGTCCCATGATCACTGCAATCACCGCTATGGAGTCATACACGTCGCGGTAGCGGTCCCACCACATGCCCCTGTGCATGCGCACCTGTCGGGTCACTTGATCCAGGTGCTCGTTCAGTTCTCGCCCATGGTCGCGCAACGAAATCATGCTGCTATGGGATGGTTCCGCGCGCAATCTGACCACATCCCGGTTCAGGCGATCGATATCCTCCGCGAGTTGCGGATAATTTCCCGACAATCCCTGGATACCCGCTTGGGCCAGTTCAACATCGAGTGCAATCTGCTCTTCAAAAGCCGGGGGCAGGTTGGAGGAAAAGAACTTTTCCTGCCATTTGAGCATGGAATTCGATATGGCGTAGTTGGCCTTGGCGAGCGAGTTTTCCTCGCCATAAACTTTCTCCAATTCCATGGAGTAGTACATCAGCTTTGTCTGCTCGTGCGACAGTAGAACGCCGACCAGTCCCACGTAGGCCACCAGCGCCAGGAAAGCGGAAATGCCTTTCGCGCGAAGCGTAAACCTCATCGCGGCCTGGGCAGGGCTAGATCCTGCTGGAATAACATCATGGATATGAGCGTATGGTGCTGCGCTGATATGAGTTCGCAGTCATTTGCCTTTTCCCGGCAATCACGCACTAAGAACCCCAGCAACTGAACCGGGCTGATGCGGCGTGGTGCGCCAGATCAAAAGCCGCGTTTGATCGAAAGGATGCCATACACCTGGCCCACGCTGAAGTCGACTGCTTTATCGAACGGATAATCGACCGCCAACTGCGCTTTCACCGCTTCCGGCATTTTGTCGCGCGAGTTATGGCAGGGCAGGCACATCGGCTCCATCATCATCGCCCTGGCGTAGCGGAAATAGTTGGCTTGCGGCTCGTTCACGATCTCGGCGAATTCCAGCGCATCCTCTCTTTCGCCTTTGGCCGCGCGGCGCGCGAAATCGGCGAGAACTTTCTGTTCCCAAGCATCGGGCATGCCAAGCGATGAATTTCGCGGCTTCAGGCTTACCGCCACAACTCGCCAACCGGTCTTGCGCGACTGCGAGGAAAGTATCTCCGGGCAGGTGTACTTGCACACCAGGAGCGAACGGACCGGACCGCTCAATTGCATTTCCCGGATCAACTGGGATTTCAGTTCCTGAGACACCTGCAGCGCCACTTTGCGGCTTTCCTCAGTCGATTTTAGTAGCGTATTTTCCTGCACTGGCGCGGCCATGACCAAAGCCGACAAGCTCAATGTAAAACCTGCTGCAATAAAAAAACGCATCATCAAGTTCGGCTCGATTCCACTCATCTGCGGGCACAGGTATTAAATCTGGTTTGTCACCGCATCATCGCCACTGTCTGGCCCCAAGTTCCCGATATTGGGAGTTGAGCGCAAAATCAATACCAAAACCGGGAAAGTGGATGGGGTTAAAAGTCGGCGATTTAATCATGGGGGTTACCCCCAGTCAAGTTAACTCAGGCGGATTGAGTGTATTTGAAAGTGTGGAGATCTCCGGTCGCGCTGTTGCCTCCGGTCGTGGTGTTGGGATCGCCGATCATGCTGTTGTCTCCGTTCGTGCCGTTGCCTCCGTTCGGGGTGGGCTTGTCGCATCATGAACGGCGCTGCAAGCTGTCCTGCGACAAGCTCAGGGCGACCGGTGGGATAGATTTGACTAACATTTCCAGACGCACTCCGGGAGAATGTTCGCCAACCCAGATGTCCGATGATCGAGCGCTTTCTGAGTAACAGCAGCACGATTTCGACCAGCATCAGCACCGGCACCAGCAGATACGAGCCCCAAACATGAAAGGCATAGCCCCCCATTTGCAGGAACTCCAGCCATTGGTGCCAATTCATGGTGCGTTTCTCCTGAATCCGGACACCCAGTCGCTTTGGCGCTCTCTTTCCAGAATGACACAGCGTAAACGCAGCAAGGCCGCAACTCCGCTGTACAACAGGAACCCCAGACTCACCGCCAGCAGGCTCGTCAGTTCACCCCCGCTCAGGCCCACCGGGCCGGGTAGCTTCTCCTGATGCCAAGCCGTCCAGGACTGCACCGCCGCAAGGTTGACCGGGATGCTGAGAACGCCGACCAGCAGGAGCAAGGCGCCGGCTTTGTTGGCGCGCCCCATATCCTCCAACGCCACATGCAGTGCGATGAAGCCGATATAGAGAAATGTCAGGGCCAATTCCGAATACGTTCGCAGATCCCACACCCACCAGTCTCCCCAAATCGGTTTGCCCCAGAGGCAACCCGACCATAGGCCAAGAAAGGCAAACATCAACCCGGTCGGGGCAAGCGCCTGCGCCGCCATCGCCGCCAACCGCACATTGCATGCCCAGCCGATGCCAGCCAATGCCGCTGTGACCAGATAGAGCAGCATCGCCACCCATGAAGCGGGAACGTGAATAAAAACGATGCGCGCGATTTCCCGCTGATGCGGATCGACGGGCGCGACAAATAACCCCAAGTACAGCCCCGCGCCGCAAGCGGTCAACGCCGCTGCGGCGAGCCAGGGAATCAGCGCAAGTGCCAGTGGATAGAACCCCTGAGGCGAACAATACTTGTACCAAGCCTTGTATTCGAGATTCCTGAAAATCCCATGAACCAGGGGTTTTTCGATCAAGAACATGGTTGCGGGCTGGCGATAGGGAGAATACAGGAGTAGAGCAATTCCTATGCCATTTGGGCACGACGCATGGCGCATAAATTGCGTATACGGCACTGCGTGCCCAGCCGCGCCAAATTTCCGTCTTGCTTCGATCCTGGCTTAGCTTATCCGGAGTTGGTTATGGCACAGCGCTTGGAAATTAATAGAACGTCTTGAAGAAATATCATGAAAACGCGAATTGTCGCTTCTCTGGCCCTGCTATTCGTGCTTTTTTCCAGCGGGTCCGTTCTCGCCCTGCTTACTTTCGGAAGCGCCACCGACCTTTACGGCCACGCGCTCATGCTGCATCAGATCAAAGAACTCAGGGACCAACTTCGGGCAACGGTATTCAAGGTTCAAACCGACCTGCTGACTTTCAGTACCGCGAATCGGGCGGATTTGGCCGCCATTGTTGGCGATGCCAACGATCTGAAAACCATCACCGGCGTATGCGGCGGTTGCCATCACACGCCCGTGATAACTACGCGTCTCCAAGATCTCCGGCAGGGCATCGACGATTTTCAGAATGGACTGAGTCATTACCTGAAGGCCTCCGAGGACAAGGCAAGCGCGGACCGATTGAAGCAGGGAACCGCCGTGCTCGGCAACTCGGTACTGTCGAAAATCGAGACCATGTCCTCGGCGGGCACAGCGAACCTGTCGCAGATAAGCGCCCTGGCCGGGACCGAAGCGCGGCAGGGCAAAATCCTGCTCGCCGCGACGTTCCTGCTAACCTGCCTCGCCGGCATGTTGGTCGCGGCGCACCTGGCGCACACCATCACGCGACCGGTGAATGACATCGTCGCTGCCACCAGGGTCATTGCCGACGGCAAGCTGGGCTATACCATAGCGCGATCCTACCAGGCCGAATTCGGCGAACTTGCGCGCGCTTTCAACTCGATGAGCTTGTCGTTGAAAACCGACCAGGACAAACTGCTGCAGGAGATGGCCGAACGCCGCAGGATCGAAACGGCGCTGAGCGAGAGCGAGGAACGCTACGCCTTGGCCGAGCGTGGCGCAAACGATGGGTTATGGGACTGGGATATCGGCGTCGACAGGATATACTTCTCGCCGCGCTGGAAATCCATGCTCGGCTATGCCGACCAGGCGCTGGGCTCGACAGCGACAAACTGGTTCGACCTGGTGCATGCCGAGGATCTCGCCGTGCTGCGCGGACATCTGGCGGCGCATTTCAGCGAGGAAACCGAACATTTTTCGGCCGAACACCGCATGCGGCATAAAGACGGAACCTATCGCTGGGTGCTGACGCGGGGCATCGCGATCCGTGACGCCTCAGGAAAGGCCATTCGGATGGCCGGCTCCCAGACCGACATCACGGATCGCAAGCAGGCGGAACAGCAGTTGTTCCACGATGCATTTCACGACCCGCTCACCGATCTGCCGAATCGTGCGCTTTTCGTCAACCGCTTGCAGCACGCATTTAGCGCCGCGCCGAGGCACAAAACCGAGACATTTGCGGTGCTGTTCCTCGACTTGGATCGCTTCAAGTTCGTTAATGACAGCTTCGGCCACGCGGCGGGTGACCAGCTCCTGCGCGCCTTCGCCTTGCGCTTGGCCGAGTCGCTACGTCCCGGCGATACCGTTGCCCGCTTTGGCGGCGACGAATTCGCCATTCTGCTGAGTCGGGTCGGTGATGTCTCGGATGCCCTGCTGGTGGCTGAACGCGTGCTGGAGGGCATGCGGCTGCCTTTCCGCATCGACCAGCAGGAGCTTTTCGCCAGTGCCAGCGTGGGTATCGTCCTCGCCTCCCAGCAACACGACGAACCCGATCAGCTCCTGCGCGACGCCGATCTCGCGCTCTACCAGGCCAAGGCGAACGGCAAGGCACGCTACGAAGTGTTCGATGACTACATGCGTTCCCGCACCCTCGAACAGATGCACCTGGAAGCCGATTTGCGCGGCGCGCTGGCTCGCGGCGAACTGCGGGTGTATTACCAGCCGATTTTCGACTTGCATAAGAATTCGGTCAGCGGCTTCGAGGCTTTGCTGCGCTGGCTACATCCGGAACGCGGTTTGATTTCTCCGGAGGAGTTCATCCCGATCGCGGAGGAATGCGGGATGATCGGCCGCATCGGCGAATGGGTTCTGCACGAGGCTTGCGCAAAGTTGAGTCATTACATGGCCAGCAACGCCTCTGGTCCCGCGCTGACCATGAACGTCAATATCTCCGTCAAGCAGCTTACCCCGTTGCTGATCGAGCAGGTCAGGGAAGTTCTCCTCGCCACCGGCATAGCGCCGCAAAGCCTGGGACTGGAGATCACCGAGAGTGTCATTCTGACCGAGGCCGGCGCCCCCGAGGCGTTGCTTCAGGAGCTCAGAGGGCTCGGCGTCAGTTTACATATCGATGACTTCGGCACGGGTTACTCGTCCCTGAGCTACCTGCACCGTTTCCCGATGGACGCGCTGAAGATCGACAAGAGCTTTGTCAGTTCCGCCGCCATAAGCCAGGAAAATCGCGAAATTGTCAGGGCCATCATGGGGCTGGCGAAGATTCTGAATATGGAGGTGATCGCCGAGGGCGTCGAATCACATGAGCAAATGGTCATGTTGCGGGAACTGGATTGCCGCTACGTTCAAGGATACCTGATCTCGAAACCTGTGGAGATGGCGGACATTCTCGATACCCAGTGTGCCTTCACGCTAGTCCGCAAAACGGACGTTGCTCAGGTTGTCCAGGGCGAACTTGTTCTGGTGTTCGCCTAGTGGTCAGTCATGCGAAAGTTGATGAATAAATGCGTCATCCCGGCGAAAGCCGGGATGACGAGGCAACGGTTTGATCCATCATTATTTTGATGACTATGTACTAGGCTGCTTCCTTCTTCAGATCCATGATGGCGGTGACGGTTTCCTTCGAGGCCGCTGCGAAAGGCCCGTCCAACAACGACTTGGCGCTGTTCTTGTCGCCGCCCTCGACTTTCTTTACCACCTCGCCGGCGCAGACGTGGAAGTTAGCGTGCTTCTTCACCAGGTCCTGGTAATGGGGCAGCGGCTTGAACTTCATACCTTCACCATAAATCCATTTGCCAAGGTCACACAGATTGTCTTTGCAGACTGTGGCGCTTTGTAGCTTTTCGGTGCTGGCGCCGTCGATGAACATCTTCAGTCGGACTTTCCACTTGATGTGGGCGGCAATAGCGTCGTCGAAATTCATGATATCTCCTTCTTAGTTGTCAAAAAGCTAAGTCCTGAAGCGCCCCACCAGACTACCCAGGTTGTGGGCCAGTTCATTGATATGCTGCACCGTTTTGGCTGTTTCATGAAAGGCGGTGCTGTTTTCTTCCGCCAGGCGAGCGATGCTTTCCGCCTTATGCGCGCTTTCGCTGTTGGATAGTGCCTGCTCCTTCAGTGACGATGCAATCTCATTGACCGCGCTGGCAACATGGCTGGCGTCGGACTTGATCTGGTTGATCGCTTCGCCCGCCTGCTCGGCCTTCGCCGCACCTTCGCCGACTCTGGCGACGGCAGCTTCCATGCTCTGGATCGCCAGGCGGGTACCGGTAAGGATATGCCCGATCACGATCGTGATTTCCTGCGTCGAGTTGCTGGTGCGCTCAGCGAGCTTGCGCACCTCGCTGGCAACCACGGCAAAGCCACGGCCCTGTTCGCCGGCACGCGCCGCCTCGATGGCGGCATTCAAGGCCAGGAGGTTGGTCTGATCGGCGATTTCCTTGATGACATTGACGATCTGCGAAATCTGGCTTGACTGCTGGCCGAGGTCCTGGATGATGTGCGAGGATTCTTTGACGGCGGTGGCAATATGGACCATCTCGGTGGCGGCGGCATTGATGACTTCGCCGCCAATAGTCGAGTGCTCGCTCGATTCGGCAGATATCCGCTGCACCTCTTCGGCCTGGCTGGCCAGACCATCGAGCGTGTAAGTCAATATCTCGGTCTGCGCCCCCATCGAGCAGGCCTCGGTACTGGTCTGCGTCGAATTGGCGGCCACACGCACCGAGATTACTGCGAGTTCGTCGACAGAGTGCGACACCTGCTCGGCGCCGGATTTCACATCGTGGATGATGCCTTGCAATTTCTCCATGAATGCGTTGAATACTTCGGCAACATAACCGATTTCATCGCGGCTCTTTACCTCCAGCCGGCGCGTCAAATCACCTTCTCCGGAGGCGATGTCGCGCAGACCGGCGCTCATGAGCTCAATCGGGGCAGTCACCACTTTGCGGATGAAGAACCAGATGAATACCACCAGGGGCAAACCCACCAGGATGGCAACGATGAAGGAATTGAGGCGTTGGCTGAAAAGTGCGGCATCGACCTTGTCCAGAGATATTTTCATGCTGATGACACCGAGTACATTGTTCTCCGGGGCACTGTGACATGACATGCAGTTCTTGCCCAGATAGTTTCTGAGGTTGGGCGTGGGACGAACCGCCAGAAGATAGGCACCCTTTTCGTCTGAGAGGACTTCGACGACTTCCTTGCCGGATTGCAACACCTGCAACTCAATCGTGTCGGGGGATAACCTGGCTTTTTTGAACTTGGCGTCAGTAGCCACGCCTTCCAAAGCGCGCTCACCGGGAACGTAACGCAGATCGCGGATAATCGAGAGATGTTTGATCTGATCGAGGAACAAATGGTCCTGTGCCCCGCTGTCGGCCAGCATCATGGCGGTAAGTCCGGCCATGGTGGCGTCATGCATGCTTAGTGAGAAATCACGCGCCTGGTCGATTGCGGTCTGGCGTTTAACCGAATCCTCCCAGATCAGCCACCCCGCTCCCGCGACCACAAGAATGAGCGATATGAAGAGCGTCAGTCGGATCCATATCTTGGTTTTAACAAATTTAAACATCGGGAATTCCTTAGCTATCGGGGTTTGGGATAGATAATCATTGTGCCGGGAATTGCCGCTACGTGGTCCCTATGAAGCCTTCGCTCTGGCCATGAACCACCCGGTTGCGGCCCCCTTCCTTGGCGGTATAGAGCAACTCGTCGACGCGGTTGAGCGTGACCTCGATAGCTTCTCCCGGTTCATATTCGGTTACCCCGACGCAGGTGCTGAGTTGGACGAGGTCGCCGTTAGGCGCGGTCACTCGCGCGGCATAGCAGCTCTCGCGAATGCGCTCCGCCACCGCGGTCGCCTCCTCGCTTCCGCAATCGGGCAGCACGGCGACAAACTCCTCGCCGCCGAAGCGGGCAACGATGTCGCATTGACGCAATCCTTCTCGAAGAAGGGTCGCGGCGGTTTTCAGCACCTTGTCGCCCATGAGATGGCCATAGTTGTCATTGACGCGTTTGAAACGGTCGAGATCGAACATCAGAATGCAGAAAGTGGTCTTGCCTTCGCCAATGCGTTCGATTTCCGCCACCAGGCGCTTCATCAATACGCGCCGGTTGATCATGCCCGTCAGCGGATCCTGGGTGGACTCGCGGTAAAGCTTGAGCAGCATCAGCAGTTGGCCCGACTGGATCCACAGCGAAACGCCTCCCAGCATCACGAACACCCAGAGCATGTTGGCGGTTTCTATCGTCAGCAACTTGCCCAGCGAGAATTCCAGGCACAGGTAGGCGCTCGTGATCAGCGCGATCATCGCCGCGCCATAGGTCATCGTGAGGGGAAACACCCCCAGCATCGAAACCATCAGGAAAGGCATCAGGGCGTAGCCAGCCAACGTCGCTTCGGGAACGCCCTGGTTGAAAATCCACATCGACGCCATGTAGAACAGGCTGGGCGCCAGGAAGGCCAGCGCAAGAAGAATATCCACCTGTTTGCTGCTGAGTCTGCGCAGCGTGAGGAACCCCAGCGGCAACAGAAAGGCCGACAGCAGAAACTTGGGGATCAGCAAGGCAGTGAAGTGCTCGGGACGCACCAGCAGGTAATCGACCGGAGCCCACAAGGGAATCGCGACCGCATAGAAAAATGCCATGAAGCGCAAACGCAAGGCGAGATATTCGGCGCGGGTCTCCTTGAAATCGTCCGAATGGCGCCGTGTCGAGCAGATGTCCTGGAGATTGAATCCGGCGATATTGGCCAAGATGGAATCGAACAGGGAGCGCTTGTTCGGGGAGTCCTCGGCAGGAACGGGGGTGGATTGGCGCCTGTTTATCGAAAGCTGCCCGGATGACATGGATGACAAGAAAAACTCCTTTGTAAGATTATTTGCCCCGACAGCGACGCTACGGGAGCCTGTGTCGGGAATCGCCGCTACGCGATCCCCCCGAAGCCTTCAGTCTGGCCATGAACCACCCGGTTGCGGCCCCCTTCCTTGGCGGTATAGAGCAACTCGTCGACGCGGTTGAGCGTGACCTCGATAGCTTCTCCCGGTTCATATTCGGTTACCCCGACGCAGGTGCTGAGTTGGACGAGGTCGCCGTTAGGCGCGGTCACTCGCGCGGCATAGCAGCTCTCGCGAATGCGCTCCGCCACCGCGGTCGCCTCCTCGCTTCCGCAATCGGGCAGCACGGCGACAAACTCCTCGCCGCCGAAGCGGGCAACGATGTCGCATTGACGCAATCCTTCTCGAAGAAGGGTCGCGGCGGTTTTCAGCACCTTGTCGCCCATGAGATGGCCATAGTTGTCATTGACGCGTTTGAAACGGTCGAGATCGAACATCAGAATGCAGAAAGTGGTCTTGCCTTCGCCAATGCGTTCGATTTCCGCCACCAGGCGCTTCATCAATACGCGCCGGTTGATCATGCCCGTCAGCGGATCCTGGGTGGACTCGCGGTAAAGCTTGAGCAGCATCAGCAGTTGGCCCGACTGGATCCACAGCGAAACGCCTCCCAGCATCACGAACACCCAGAGCATGTTGGCGGTTTCTATCGTCAGCAACTTGCCCAGCGAGAATTCCAGGCACAGGTAGGCGCTCGTGATCAGCGCGATCATCGCCGCGCCATAGGTCATCGTGAGGGGAAACACCCCCAGCATCGAAACCATCAGGAAAGGCATCAGGGCGTAGCCAGCCAACGTCGCTTCGGGAACGCCCTGGTTGAAAATCCACATCGACGCCATGTAGAACAGGCTGGGCGCCAGGAAGGCCAGCGCAAGAAGAATATCCACCTGTTTGCTGCTGAGTCTGCGCAGCGTGAGGAACCCCAGCGGCAACAGAAAGGCCGACAGCAGAAACTTGGGGATCAGCAAGGCAGTGAAGTGCTCGGGACGCACCAGCAGGTAATCGACCGGAGCCCACAAGGGAATCGCGACCGCATAGAAAAATGCCATGAAGCGCAAACGCAAGGCGAGATATTCGGCGCGGGTCTCCTTGAAATCGTCCGAGTGGCGCCGTGTCGAGCAGATGTCCTGGAAATTGAATCCGGCGATATTGGCCAAGATGGAATCGAGCAGGGAGCGCTTGTTCGAGGAGTCTCCGGCAGGAACGGGGATGGATTGACGCCTGTCTTGGAAAGGCGGATTCACTAAGGCGACTTCGGGTTGCATGGACGACACAGAAACCTCCATTGTGAGATTCTAGTTTGTGCTCTCGGCGACATGACCTGCTTTATGATAGATATTCAAGAAGGTGATGCGCCATACTTGAAACGCTCGTTCTGCGTTCGCTCTTGTGTCAATGGCTCATGCGCAGATGACCTGGTTGCGACCGGCGTGCTTGGCCGCATAGAGGGCCTGATCGGCGCGGATCATCAGATGATCGAGGGTTTCGGCCTTGCGCAACTGGCAGATGCCGACACTAATCGTTACGCTGACTTCAAAAGTCTCGACAGCCTTGACGCGGGTCTGTGCGATATCCTCGCGCAACCGATCGGCTACCTGGCGGGCCGCCGCCAGATCGGTATCGGGTAGCAGGGCAACGAATTCTTCTCCGCCGAGACGCCCGCAAACGTCGACAGTGCGTATCGACTGGGCCAGCAGGGATGCCGTCCGCTTCAACACCTCATCGCCGACCGCATGGCCATGAGTGTCGTTAACCACCTTGAATCTGTCGATATCTATCATGCAGAGCGTCAGCGGCTGGCCAGAACGACTGCCTCGCTCGACTTCGCGACGGCCCATCGACAGGAAATGCCGCCGGTTTGGAATGCTGGTCAACTGGTCGATCGTGGCCATGTGATGGAGTTTCTCTGTGGAGCGTGCTCTATCGATCGCGATCGCGGCCAGGGAGGTGACGTTATCGATCAATTCGATTTCATGGGCATTTGGGCGCCGCGGCGTGCGATAGTAAAGTGCGAAGGTGCCGAGCGTCTTGTTGTCCGCCGCCAGGATGGGAGACGACCAGCAGGCGCGCAGACCATGACGCACGGCAAGGTCGCGAAAGGATTCCCAGCGCGGGTCGACTGTGACATCCTCGACGATTACCCGCTGCCTGGTATAGGCCGCTGTGCCACAAGAACCGGCGCTGATCCCGATCTCGAGGCCGTCAATTGCCTCGTTATAGGTAGACGCCATGCCGGGCGCTGCGCCATGGCGCAGATGGAGGCCATCGTCATCGAGCAGCAGAACCGATGCCAGTCCGCCATGCAGGTAGCGTTCGACGCGCACGCAGATGGTGTCGAGAATCTCCGTCAGCGCATCGCAGCGGGCAATCATGTGAAGAATGAAACGATCATCCTCCAAGCGCTGCTCGATGCGTTTCCGCTCGGTAATATCGACCGAAGCGCCGATGACATAATTGGCGCCCTGAATGTTGACGGCGCGCTTGTTGACCAGGAGAAAATGCTCCGCGCCGCGATGAAGCATGCGGACCTCCTTGCTCATGGCGCTCCCGGATTGCAATACCTGCCGATCGTCCGAGCGCAGGTTCTCGGCCGTTTCGAACGAGAATATCTCGAGATCGGATCGGCCGATCAGGTCTTTCCTGGAGAAGCCAAAAAACTCGGCGGCGCGATCATTGATGGCCTTGTAGCGGCCATTGGCGTCCTTGATAAAGGCATGGATAGGCAACGTTTCGAGCATCAGACGATTCATATCCTCCTGCTCGTCGAGCTTGCTGCGAACCGTCTGCAAGTCTTGCTGGTAACGGCGTTGTTCGGTCAGGTCGGCGAAGACACCCACGTAGTTCGCCACCTCGCCAGCGTCGCCGCGCACGACAGTGATCATCAGCTGCGCCGGACAAATTTCGCCGTCCTTGCGGCGATGCCAGATTTCCCCGTGCCACAACCCGTGGAGGTTCAACAGTGAATAAATCTGCCTGTAGAAGGCAGCGTCATGGCGGTCAGACTCGAACAAGCCCGGGTTCTTGCCGATCACTTCCTGCGGAGAATAGCCGGTGATGGCAGTGAATGCGGGATTGACCGATTCCAGAATGCCGCTGCCGTCGGTGATCACGATGCCCTGAAGGGAAGACTCGGCGACCTTTTGCGCCAGTGCCAACATCCGCCGCGAGGAAAACAGTTCGCGGGTCTGGGCGCCGAGCACCTGTTGCAGCTCGCGCACATAGGCTTTTTCCACGCTGAGCATGATATCGGCGTAAGACAGCAGTCCAACCATCTTTTCGCCATCCACAACGCCGAGATGGCGCACCTGGTTCTCCGAAAAAATGCTGCGCGCCTTGTAAAGGTTGGTATCCAGTGACGCGGTGACTAGAGGAAACGAGGCGATCTGCCAGGCCAAGCTGGTCGTCTTGCGCTCACCGATCAGGCGCAGCGCATCGGTTTGGGTAAAGATGCCGTAACGCCCACGGTCGACAACGATGATTGCGTCCTGACAGGAGCGACGCATCAGGGCGGACATCTCCGCGACGCTGGTATCGCCGGCAATCATCAGAGGGTCGGGTCTCATGACCGAGGCGACGTTGCGCAATTGGATGAAGAACTCGATGTTTTGGTTGTTAACCACGTCGGTTTGCGAAACGACGCCGACGCGGTTGCCAGAGTGGTCGAGCACCAGAAGGTGGCGGATTCCTTCGCTCTCGAAGAAGAAGGTCAGCGTCTGGATGGACTCGGATTCTAGAATGGTCTTGACAGGGGTCGACATATGCAGCGACACCGGCGAATCAAGCATGGCATTGTTGGAATAATCCAGGTCGAGTGCGTCACGCTCGGTCCAGATGCCGACTGTCTGGCCGTGATCGACGACGATGATCGACCCATGCCGGATCTCGTGCATCCGTCGCGCGGCTTCTGACACCGTTGTTTCGGGAGAGCACTCCAGAATGGAACGTCGCGCCAGGCTCCCAACTTTCTGTCGGTTGGTCATTCCGGCCACAACGTCATTCAGAATCATTGCACCCCCTTGGATTGGAGAATTGTCACGGATAATCTAACCGGCAGTCTGGCTTGCCAATGCAGAAAGCAGCGGAAACTCCATACTGACGCTAGCCCAGAAGAATGTCGAGGTAGGTGGAATCGAAGAATAAGTCTGCGACAACAGGCAGGCCTAATTCGGGACGAAACTCGGCGAATACTTTCTTAGCGCGGCATTCATCAGCAAATCTTCCTTGACAATATGTTTTAACATATCTGTCATAAATTTGTTGAGCTGTTCAGCCTGCGAATCCGCCCACTCCACACTGCTTTCCTGTTTCAACTGATTCAGCTTGATGAGCAATTCCGCGTGAGACTCTCCCAGTTGTGAAACCCGCTCATGGCGCACAGCTTGGGCAATCTTTTCTTCTCTGGAAAAATGCACTATCAGGAACGTGTACAAACTTTCGATTGAGGGCATTAACTTGCTCCGATCATTTACCTTCAAACAGTGTCTTATTTGATTGATGATCTCCAAGAGATGCTTGTGGTCGGCATCGATCGCGTCATTCCCGACGCTTAACTGCTTCCGCCATTCCAGGCTCATACGACTCTCCAGTACTTCGCACAAAACATGGTATTCACAATGCAGTAAAGTCATGTGGCAGCGCTTGCAGGTCACATCTTGTGACAATTCTGGCAAATCATCATGCCCTTGATGGAGAAACGGCTCAGTTTGGTAAATTCCGAACGGTGGGGTTCATGGCAGGAGCCGCAGTAGAATTTCTTGCCCGGCCGCAGCGGGTCTTGCGCTTCCTTCTTGTCATTGCCCAGCGGATGCCCGCTGCGCGAGATCCCCGAAATAACGTGCGG
Source organism: Sterolibacterium sp. (assembly GCA_028713555.1). Classification (GTDB taxonomy): domain Bacteria; phylum Pseudomonadota; class Gammaproteobacteria; order Burkholderiales; family Rhodocyclaceae; genus JACRAR01. The sequence continues at coordinate 103,544 of JAQTOA010000009.1, forward strand.
CCCTTTCTTGACGTCGGGGTGACAGTCCAGGCACAGCAGGGCCGGTTCATTTTTCAGCAGGCCGAGGTATTCGGAAGAATGCGGATCGTGGCAGCCGAGGCACATGCCGGCCTCGACCGGGGCGTGCACGAACTTGCCCTTGAAAATTTTATTGTCATGGCAGTGGGCACACAGGGCGGGACCCTCGGCCGAAAGACCCTTGGCGAACTTGCCCTTGGATTTGTGCGGCACGACGCTGGCGTCGAGTTGGGCATGGCAACTGTTGCAGCCCATATGCACCGCCGCATGCACCTCCTTTTTCTCCGCGAGCTTGGCGTGGCACTTGAGGCAGGGATTATCCTCTGCTGCCTGAGCCGGCAGCGCGCCGATCAGCGCAAGGACCAGCGCGTAGGCCAGAGTCGCCAATAGGTTTCGTTCAGTTTTCATATTGTTTCTCCGATTTGGTGATCCTGAGTTTGTACCCAACTACGTCCTGCGTTGGCACTGGATTTCCATTCCTGCTACGCATCAGTAAGAATAGCCGTTGTGGTTCTCCCCATGGCAGGTCATGTAGCATTTCCCGCCGGTAGTACCGACGCGCTCCCAGCGGATGGCCTGGGTGCCGCTCTTGGTGACGACGTCGGTCCGGAAGTTGAGCAAGCGGCTGTTGCTCAGCGTGGTGCCCTGGGTGCTGCTGATGCCATGCGGATCGTGGCAGACGCTGCACGGCGCCCTCTCGCCGACGATATGTTTGTTATGTTCCTTGAAGCTGTTGGTCCCCGTGCCAATGATGCTGGTTCGGTTGTGGCATTTGTAGCAAAGCGCATAGTTGGCCGCGCTTTCCGCGGTGTTGTCGGTAGTCACGTATTGGCGCTCGAGCAAATTCGGATAAGTCGAGCCGTGCGGGCCGTTCGGCCCCGTTCCGGTCGGCGCCGACGGGGTGCCGCTGCTATATCGTCCGGTGTTGTTGTTGTGACAATCGGTGCATTTGACCCGGCTCGCCGTGGTCCAGCCGGTGAGGAGAGAGGGAACCGTTGCGCTCCTGCCCGCACCCGCGACCGCATGATGCGACGGATTCGTGGTCTGGAACTCCAGCCGCTTGTTGTTCTGCGCGATCACGCGCGCGAAGCTCGGCGAAGGCGTGTTGGCGGCGCCGTCGGCGTGGCAGCGGAAGCAGATTTCATATTCGGTCGTGGCCGGATTAACTTCGGTGCCGCTGATGCTGATGCCACGCACTCCGACCTGCGAACCGGGCAGCGTGGGCGCAACGCTGCCGCCGGGAACCGAACCGGCCGTTGCATTGACCGCGTGAGGGTTGTGGCAATCCTGGCATTCGACATGCGCGGTCGCCACAGAAGCCGCTTCGGCCGGATCGTGGACGCCGGTGCGGGTAGCGACTTTGTGACCGTAGGTCTTGTTGAGTTCGGTCTGGATGTTTTTCGCCGCCACGTTGCCGTTATGGCAGTTCATGCAGTTGGTTTCCTCGGCCGCATAGTTGAGCAGCCGCGGGCCGCCCCCGGCGGTATGCGGCCGGTGGCAGTTTTCGCAGGCGTTGGCAGCGACGGTGGTACCGGTGGTATGCGGCCAGGGCGTGGTGCCTGCGCCGTTCCAGGTCTTGGTGGAGTTCTTGTGGTCGCTTACGCTCCAGTAGTTCTTGAGGTGGCAGACATTGCACAGCGCGGAGGAGGTATTGGCGATCGCCAGGAACTTGGTGTTGGTATTGTCGTGCGGATTGTGGCAGGAAGTGCATTGCATCTGGCTGCTGCCGTCGAGTCGCACCTTGCTGGGCGGCGCGAGCGCTGTCGGAGCGGCCAGTTCGCCGCGCACGGCCACCAGCGACGCGTCATACACGAAGGACACCGGATGGTCGTCGGACAGGTTGGTTCCCAGATTGGTGTTTCCGGCGGGTAGGGTGGTGACGCCGCCGGTCATGGAGATATTCGTGGTGCGGTTGCGCACTTCGCCGAGGGCGATGGTGCCGTCATGGCAACTCAGGCACAGCAGCGATGCGCCGTTGGGCTGCCCAGCCACGCTCTTGCGCGTGGAACTGGTGTAGGGCGTATAACTGGTGCCCACGCGCCGGTTCCACAACTGCCCGCTCGGATAGTTATTGTGCGGCGCGTGGCAGAACACGCAGATCTGGTTCTCGCTGGTGGCCTTGACAGTGCCCGTTCCGCTTACCGAGAGGTTGTGCTTGGTGGTGGCGACCGCCGCGTCTGCAGGCGCCACCGTCAAGGACACCGGCAGAACAATAAGTGCAAGGACTCCCGCGACGGCAACCGCCTTGAAATGGGGAAAAGAGATGCAGCGCCTCATGTCGGGCCTCCGATGTAACTCAATATCTGGATACGCTGGTTGTAGGAATCGGCGATGTAGATCATGTCGTCCGAGTCGATGAAAATGCCCACGGGCAGCCAGAACTCTCCCCGGTCGCTGCCGAGAGCGCCAACGGAGAGCAGCAATTGCCCGCTTGAATTGAAAATCTGCAAGGCATTGAACAGCGCATCGAGGATATAGACATGCCCGTAACTGTCGGTCGCGACGCCTTTCTGGCGCATATTGTCGCCGCTGCCGTCGCCCAGTTGTCCGAATTTTCTGAGGAACCTGCCCTGCGCGTCGAAAACCTGGATGCGGAAATTTAGAGAATCGGTGACATACAGCCGCCCCTCGGCATCGCGCCAGATCATGGTTGGATAGTTGAACTCGCCTTCTCCCGCACCGCGCTGGCCGAAGCTGGAGTGCAGCGTGCCGTCCGGATTGAACACCTTGACGCGATGCTCTGCGGTATCGACGACGATCAAGCGGCCGCTGTCGGGGTCAAAGGCGATGCCGGTCGGCTGGCTCAGCGGCGGCAAGGCCAGCGGCACCGCCGTTTTGGCGCCGGGCCGAATGACCAGCACCTGGGCGAGTTCCGAATCGGTGACATAGACTTCACCCACCTTGCCGCGCGCCAAACCCACCGGGGAAGGCAGCCCGACCTCGTCTCCGGCCGCGATCAGGGCGTAGTCTTTGGCCACCGGGTCGAAGCGATGCACGCCTTTTGCGCCGGTGTCCGCGACATACACCACGCCACCCACCGCCACCACGGCCATCGGCCGGATCAGGCGGGATTCGCTGGCGCCGAAAATCACTTCCGCCACGCGCTGGAAAAATCCCTTGGCGATGCCGAACTCGGTGGGAGTCTTGAAAGCCTTGACGAAGTGGATGCGCGGCGCCACGTCGATTTCGTCCGGCCAGAACAACTGCGGCTGATCCTCGGGCTTGATCGGCGCCGGCGCGCACCCTCCCAGGACAAGAACCGCCAGCGCAAGTCCCAGCAGGGCAACGAAACGGCAGCGGCGCGCCATGATCAGAAATCCCTCCGCAAGGTAAACTGGCCGAAGGTGCGCAACCTGTCGGCCTTGCCCTGCGATTCGCGTACCCGGTTCACGTCGAAAGACGCACTGAGCTTGCGTATGCGCCATTTCGCCTTGATCGATGCTACCGAGTATTCGCGCGCCAGCGGGGTGCCGGTATCGCGCATGCGGCTGGCATCGGCAAACAGCGTGAGGCCAAATCCCGGGCTCATCCCCAGGCGAAGATCGTAGGAGATCTGGTTGATGCCCTGGGTCGGGTTGAAGTCGTAATCTATCCGCAAGCCGCGTTTGCTGAGCCGCACGAAACCCCGCCTGATCCAGGGCAAGTCCGTCTGGGCGTAGGTTTCAAAGCTGGCGCGTTTGCTGGGCAAGATGGCCTCGCGCCGGTCTTCCCGCTCCAGGTTGCCGCCCACCTGGAATTCCTGATTGAGCAGATTGAACGGCAGATCGGTCTGGGCGCCGCGGACCGTGCTTCTGGCCGGGTTGAGCGGTGTCGTGCTGACGCCGGAGATGAGTTGGGGTGTCGAAACCATGTAACGCTGAAATACCTTAAGGTAATTCTTCAGCGCCCAGCTCAGGTTAATTGTGTTGTCGAGCTGGCTGAGCGCATAAGTGCCCCCGGTTGCATAGATATAATCGATCAAAACTTCCTGCCCGTCGAGAATGTTCCCGCCGATCACCCGCTGTATGCGCAGATTCAGGCCAATCGGCGAAAACTGATAATCGGATCCTTGAACAAAAGTCTGGGTGCGAGTCAGATTGCTGACCACCACGCTCGTAACCGCGACCTGTTCCCTGCTTAGTGAAGCAAGAGTTGTACCGCTCAACGTCACATGTTCACCGATCATCTTGGCTTCAGGTGCCATTGCCTCCTGCTCGTTTTGGCGGTAGCCGAAATTGTAGTTCAGCGTCGCGCGGCCGAGCGGCAGGGGCTGCTGGTATTGGACGGAACCGTTGAGTCCGTATGATGATGAGCTGACTTGGGGGGACTTGGCGCTTTCTGCTTGCGCCGCCAGGTTGCCTGTCAGGTCGGGGGAGAAGTTGTAATTCACTCCTCCGCTGGCCGCATTCACGGTCGTCTTCTGGTCGCCTTGCTGGAAAGTGTTGAGATGGTAGCGCCCGTTGGTCTGCAAGTCCTCGGAGTGCCTGCCGTACATATCGAGTCCGAAACTGAAGTTCTTCATTTCTGTCAGATGACCTTGGCCGGCCGTGTATTTGTTGCTCGTCAGGCTGATCGCATTGACGAGTTCATATTCCCTTTTGTCGCCAATATCCAGATGTGTATCCAGGCTCAGCCGGTCATCGGTGTTGCTGTTGGCCTGGATAGACAGGCCGGTGCTGCCACTGATCGAGTCCTGGCGCTTGGTCTCGAACTGGAAGGTTGATTCGCCTTTCACATCTTCGAAAGGAATCCAGCCTTGTCGGCCCAGGTCGGCCTCCAGTTTTAGACGCAACTGGTCGCTGCGGTCTTCGATGATCTGCTCCGAGCCTCTGCCCAGCCTTTCCGAATGGACGAGATTCACCTCCAGCGGGGTACGGATCACTGGATTACGCAAGTTGAAATTGAGGCCGTACAGCGTATTTTCGGTGAGCATCTCCATGGCGGGGCCGATGCTCTGGTTCTCGTTCTTGCGGTCGAAAAAAACTGCGCCGCTATATGGCTTCTCGCGCAGCACCGTGGCTCTCGCATGAAGATTGTACAACTGCCTCTTGCCATCGGTCGCCACCCCGTTCTGGTCATAGCTGGCTTTGTCGATCAGCGGGCCACCGCCCAGGTCGAAGGAAATCAGGCTCGGGTGATAGATGTAGCCGTGGGTCAGCAGGTTAACTTCGTAAATCAGGTTCGACTGCTTGGTGCGCACGCCGCTCTTGCCCCCCGGAGCGGAAGCGCCACCCTCCAGGCCTGCCGGCGGCAAACCGGAATCGTTGTTGGCATCGCTCAAAACACGCGCTTCAACGAAGCTCTCGATGCTGGTGATGCGGAACGGCGCAATTTCCTGTGATTTCTTCAAACGTAGTGGAGGCAAGGGCGGCGAGGACGTCGCGGGAGAGGCGGAGGGCGCGCCCTCTTGCGCCCAGCATTGGCTGGCGCCCAACGCCAGGGTTAGCAGCGCATGCACCAGCGCTGCCGCCTGACGCCTGGCTCCGATCACGGAGCGATGGGCTGACGGCTTGGGCTGGTCTGCGGGTGCACGCGAGGTGATCCATGTTTCCTGCCTGGCAATTATTGCTTTTCTCAATTGACTCTTGCGCAATTGACTCTCTCACAGCATGGAACGCAGGCGCGTCATTTTGCCGGCTTTTCTTCGCTTTTCTCCTCGCGGGGATAGTCGACACCCGCCTTTTTGCCGAAACCGAACACATCGACTTTGTTCGGTCCGAACTGGCTGACGACCAGGATCAGGTACTCGATCGCGAATTTGGGATCGGCCTTGTCGCGAAACAGGGCAACATTATCGTAATCGATGGAAACGCCGGCCGGCAGGTTGAGCATGCCAGGCAAGCCGTCCTTGGGCTGACCGAAAGCCATCAGCGGCCGTCCGCTGTTATCGAAGATCTGCACATTCTGGAAGGCCGCGTCGCCGACATAGATCAGGCCGTTGCGATCGACGGCGATCCCCTTGGGACGCGCGAAATGCCCTGCGCCCTGGCCGGCTTCACCGAAGCTGCGGACGAACTTGCCTTCGGAAGTAAAACGCGAGACGCGGAAGTTGCTGGTCTCGACGACGAAAACGTCATTGTCCGGACCGATGGCGATGTTGGTCGGATGATAAAGTTCTCCTTCGCCAGACCCCGCTTTGCCGAACTTGAACAGCAATTTCCCGCTGCGCTTGTCCATCACCCGCACTTCGTGGTGCTCGATATCGACCATGTACAGGCGGTCGCCCAGGATGGCGGTATCGACGGGCTTGAATTCGCCCTTGACGCCCAGGGTGGTGACAAAATTATCTTTGTCGTCAAACACCAGCACCTGCTGACGCCCGGAATCGGTGACGTAGCGGGTGCCGTCCTTGTCGATCTTGATCGTGAGCGGGCGCTGCATGCGGCCACCGCCCGAACCCGAAAGAACCGAAAACTGCTTCGCCTTCAAATCGAAAATGGCCAGCCCGCCGAGCTGGTTGTCGGCAACATAGATTTTGCCTTCGCGTATGGTCGCGCCATAAGGACGCTTGAGATCCTCGCCGCTGTCTTCGCCGGCGACAAAGTCCGCCAGCGCGCTGCGCTCGCCTTCCAGGTCCTTGAGTCCGGCGAAGGTCGCCAGATACTGGATGCGCGGCGGATCGGGCGGCGACGGATAGAACACCGCTTCTGTTTCGACCGGCGCTTTGACAGGCGCCGAGACACAGCCGGCCAGGACGACAAACGCAAGCAGAAGCGCACCCGTTAAGGACGCCGAAAGAATTTTGGTCGGGCTCATAGCGAAATTCCCTATGGAAATTATGACAGCGCGTAGGATGGCGCATACGCCAAAACCCGTCAAGTTACCGTTGGCCTCGGCGCATCTAGCCGCCACAACCTGACGGCCCCAAAAGCAACGCGGCGGGAACACCGCCGCGTTGCCAGGGTACAACTCAAAGATCGATTACTTGGTGTGGCACTTCAGGCACAAGGCACTGCCGGCGTTCGATACGCGCAGGAAGGCGCCATTGGTGGGGCTATGCACATCATGGCAAGAACCGCATTCAACGTTGGTGCCGTACAGGGGAATGCCCGCGACGACCAAGGCTGCAGAAGCCGGAGTCACCAGGCTGCCGTCGGCAGTTGCCAAAGCCGCAGTGTAAGCAAAGCTGATCGGGTGATCGTTGCTCAGATCGGTGCCCAGTTTTGCGCTGTTATTAGCGATGAAGTTCGTCCCGGTGGCGCCGCCGAAGCTATCCAGGGCCACAGTACCGTCATGACAGGACAGGCAGAGCTTGGACACGCCGGTCGGCTGCCCCGGAGCGGCATTCAACGTGCTGCTTGCATACAACGTGAAGGTTGCGGCGGTCAGCGCGTGATTCCAGAGTTGCCCAGCAGCCTGATTGGCGTTGTGGGGGGTATGGCAAACGTTACAGATTTGTGTGCCACTCCATGCACTCGCGCTGAAGTCATGCTTGCTGCCGGCGATCCCGGCTGCGCTGGCGCTATTTGCTGCAAAGAACAGAACGGCTGTTACGGCCGCCGCTACGATTTTTCCAAATCTCATTTTGTGTTCCTCTTCTTTCCCTGGTTAATAAATTTACTTCTCTTATCTACGGCCATATAACGTCTTGCTGCCTCTTATTAAGCACAGGGTATGCCAGTGGATCGATACAACTCGGATCAAAATCACCATCGATATTAAAATTCGACAAAACAACGGGTTGCATTCTAATCCGGCGGTTGTCGCGATTGCGGTTCAGCTTGTCTTGGCGGGCGATAGCTGGGATCGCCAAGTTTTATTCCCGCGCTTGAAAACACGCGCCTCCTCGCTTCTCAATTACGGGAATGCGCGATCATTCCCGAGCGAAGTTGTCAAGTGAATCTCCCGCTGGATGCGCATGCCCCCCCCCAACATCTCAAGACATTCGGCAATAGCGCGCGACCTTATACCGGTGCCAAGCGCGGTGGAGGTTTGCGCGCGCTGCCTATGAGATTCCCTTGGCTATTTCTTGTGGCAGGTCAGGCACAGCGCGCTGGCAACATTCGTTTTACGCAGGAAAGGTGCGATGTCAGGGTTATGCACATTGTGGCAGGAACCGCACTCGACATATCCCCCGTACAGCTTGATTTCGTTGGGCGATGCGCCGCCCCACCCCTTCTGCGTATCGGTGGGCGTATTGAAGGCCGGGTCCAGCGCCGGTGTCGGATAGGGCATGGAGACGGGGTGGTCGTTGTTCAGATTAGTGCCAATTTTCAGGGTCTGCTTCGTGAAACCCCGCGCGTGGCAGCTGTTGCAATTTGCTGGAACCGAGGAATTGACCAGGCTGTGCTTTGTGCTCACACTGGCGCCATGCACCACGGTGCTGGCGTTCACGCCATCGTGGCAGCTCAGGCACAGACGCGTGGCTACCCGTGGCTGCTCGACGGCTACGCTCATCGACGCGCTGCCATAGAGTGTGAAGGTCTGCGTGGTTTCGGCGCGATTCCAGAGTGGCGCTCCGGCGATTGCGGTGTTGTCGTTTGCGTTGTGCGGCGTATGACAGAACTTGCACACCTGAGGACTGGTGGAAGTGCTCAAATCATGCTTGGAACCCATGACAGTGCCGCCGTAAAGCGGCGTTGACAAGAGCGAAAGCAAGAGTATGGCGACGATTGCAAGATATTTTCTCATTTAATCGCCCTCCAGCACCCGAACGATTGGCGATTACCAAGTCATTAGCGCCAAGAGGCAACGATAGTCACGCATGAATCATGCCACCAGTAGGCAAAATATGCGTTTCCGGTTTCCGTCAAGATTGCAAAGAATGGTCGCCCGAACCTACCAGCGCGTTATTGACGTCACTGCGCGGGCTTGCAGCGCGACAGGCCTTCCTTGGCGGAGAGGTTGGCGGCATCAATGGTCAACGCCTGGTTATAGGCCGGGATTGCCTCGGTGCAGTTCCCCTGGGCGGACAATATCTCGCCCAGCAGCGCGTGGGCGGGCGCGAGCTGCGAATCCTTGTCCAGGCTTTTACGCACGTTTTCCAGCGCTTTGTCGTAATTCTTGTCCTTGAACAGCGCTTCAGCAAAGGCGCGATAGCGCTTTGCGACCTGATCGCTACCGCCTTGGGTGGATTTGGCGGGTGCCAGGACGCTGTTCAATTGGTCGTCAGTGATCTCGCCCAGCAAATGGCGGATGCGCGCACCGACAATCGAACAGAAGTCCACCGCACGAAATGGTTCGAACGCCGCCAGATTTTGCTCGCGGTCAACAATCACCACCACCGGATGCAGCGCCAGGCCCAAACTGCCGTATAGCGCATCCTCGCGATCCACCAGCAGCGGTGCGACGAAACCGGAGTCGCGCAGTAGCGTAGCGGCGCTCTCGGCCGGAGCCGAACTCGAGACGATGGCAACCCAATGCACGGATTTTCCGGTAAATCCGCTCTGGCATTGCGCCAGTTCGCGCAATGCCCCCAGCGAGCGCTCCTGGTTCGGGCGGAAGAAAACCAGCACATTCGCCTCGACCTTTCTCAAAGCAACGGTTTTGCCACCCTCCAGCGTGGGCATTTCCGCATTGCTTACCGGCGTGCCGATCGCGGCATGCGACGCTGAAGCGAGATGAAAGCTGGTGGTGCTGATAACCAGCGCGATCAACAAAATGAGGCGCGCGACAGGAGAAGGAATCAAGATAAGCAGGCTAGTCTTCGGTGAGTGTGGCATTCGGGGTTTGTGCAGACGTCGGGAATGGGGATGCTAAGCGAGCCTGAATCGCGGGTTCAGGCCCGAATCTAGCGAGCATTCTTGTTGACGTAGGTCTTTTCAGAATGGCAGGTCTTCTCGCACGATCCGCCAGTCGCGGATTTCTTGTAGAACAGCTTGAGCATCCAGCCACCCGATCCGTAGGGTACACCTTCGCGAATATGGTGTTTCTGCTGCGATGCATGGACTTCATGGCAGGCGCGGCAGGTGCGGCCGCGGCCGGATTGCTGAAGATGGAGATAATGCAGATTGGTGCCGCCGTTGCGAAAACTGGTGAGAGTGGTCGTCTGCGCGGTGGAAAAGGCTTTTTCCTGATGACAGGAAAAACACAGCTCATAATTCCGGGCGTCGTAGGGCGCATAAAATTCCTGTGGGTAATCCGCGTTGAGCAAACGAAAATGCTCGCCGCCGTGGGGTTCGTGGCAAGCGCTGCAATCTTTGGCGGCCACCGGACCGTGTTGCTCCTTATTCTTCTCCAACCAGCCCTTAATATTTTGCAGCTTTTTGCCCTTGGCATCGACCATGGTATCCACATTGTGGCAGTTCACACACAGGTCGAAGGGGAGTTGCACCAGGAGTTTTTCCACCGCGCTGCCGTGCGGGTTATGGCAGTTGGAGCATTGCGCGCCGGTGCTCAACGCCTTGTGCGGCACTGAGGCAGAGCTGGCCAGCTTGCCGATCTTGTCGTGGCAGCCTGTGCATAGTGCTAAAGGTTCCTGCACCAGCAACTTGCGGGAATTCGAGTTGTGCGGGTTATGACAACTGGTGCAAGCGGTGCGGGCCGGTGGATGGGTGTGCGGCCGCTTCATTATGCCCGCGAACTCTTCGTGACATTCGAGGCACATGGCCGGACCCTGCTTGGTCACCGGGCCGGGCTGCTTCGGGTCCGAGTTCTGATGGCAGATCTTGCAGTCGCCCGATTCGAAAGGCGCATGGCTGGAAGCCGGCGTTGGCTTGCTCGGCAGTGGCGCCAGCGACCCCGGGGATGCGCTCTTGCGGACGCTTGGCGCGGAGGCCGGGGCAGCTTTCTTGGCGGATGCTTCGACGGCCTCGACAGGATTGCTGCGTGCGCAAAGCACACTGGCAATCGTCAATAGGAGAATAACCGGGAAAGAACCTCGTAGGGATGTCATTGAATCTCCTCGTGAACGAGCGAATGCCCCCAATCGAGGCAGTCGCAGCAGCAACAGCAATATACTGCTACTTCTTGTTGCTACTTCTTGTGGCAGGTCAAGCACAGCGCGCTGGCAGCATTCGACTTGCGCAGGAAAGGCGCGGTGTCGGGGTTATGCACATTGTGGCAGGAACCGCATTCGATATAGCCCGCGTAGAGCTTGATTTCACTCTGCGAGGTTCCGCCCCAGCCTTTCTGCGCATCGGCGGGCGTATAGAAGTCAGGATCCTGCGCCGCCGTGGGATAGGCGATGGAGATCGGGTGGTCGTTGCTGAGGTCGGTGCCGAGCACCAGCGTCCGCCTCTTCCCGGTGTACATATCCGAGTGGCAGCGTTCGCAATTCGGACTCGATGTCATGTCGGGTGCGTCATGTCCGGGAGGCTTGACCAGGTCGTGTTTGGTGCTTACCGCGTTGCCATGCACCGTTACAGAAGCATTCACGCCATCATGACAGCTCAGGCACAGCTTCGAGGCCAGCTTGGGTTGCGAGGTCGCGACGTTCATGGTCGGACTGCCATAGAGCGTGAAAGTCTGCGTCGTCTCGGCGCGATTCCACAATGGCGCACCCGAAATGGCGCTGTTGCTGTTCGCCGCGTGGGGCGTGTGGCAAAACTCGCACACTTGAGAAGTACCCGCAGTGCTCAGGTCATGGCGCGATCCGATCACGCTGCCGGCAAGCGCCGTCGAAGTTATCGAGAATAACAACAAACCAGTGATTAAATTGATATTTTTCATAACAAAGCCTTGCGGCGGAAAATTGCGGTGATGCGCAGGTTCACGATTGCAGTCGACGACAAGCTTCCTAGCACAATACATGCCAGGCATTTTGGCGGCTGGATCACGCTATCTGAGGAGTCAAACTTGAGTTTTGAAACTCTCTTCCCCGGAAAAGAGAATGCCGCTCTTAAGTTATGGAAATTCGCTGCTCGCCGTGGGTGACGAGGGCAAAACAACCTTCAGGTACGGAAAATATTGTTCATTCCCAACTCCGGGCAATCCCGCGCACGGAAAGCCTCTTTCGACCTGTTGTCAGTGCAAGATGCCGCTCCAAGTTCAGCCCGACCCGTTCGCCAAGCCGGAATATTTGTTCTTTGTTTGGAGCCGTATGATTAATGGAATGATTCTTCGTCGGCAAAGAATTCATGCAATTTCCCGCTGCCCAGCTTGATTTCGGGGAATAACTTCTTGCGGTTTTATCGGGCCTGAATGAGGGCCTTCCTTTCCCGGATACGGGAAACCGCTCTCAGGAAAAGGAATGCCTTGCTACGTATCGACTGAGATTCTTGCAGATTACTGCTCAGGCAAGCTTATTGCTTTGGGTCGCTTGCCCCTCCGGACCGGAGTTCTCATGCACTCCCAATGCGCGCTAATGGGTTCTCCGGTCCACTTTGAATGCTTATGATCCAAATCAATTCCACTGCCACATGAGCTGTCAGAATTCCGCCAATGAGCAAGCCTCACGTGCCAGTCCCCCTGGATTTCAAACTGGTGGCAAAAATCGGCTTATGCGTGGCGGTTGTTTCCTGCCTGGGCTTGTTGCTGACACTTCTTCTGGTTGGCGAAGAGAAAGCCACCGGTTACCGGCAGATCGTCAGCGCCTATGGCATGGTCAGGCAAAGCCTGGGACCGGCGATGCTGGTCTTTGGGCTGGCGATGGTCGCTTTCGCCGGCATAGTCACCTGGCTCTTTTCGCTTTACACGAGTTTCCGCATCGCTGGGCCCTTGTGCCGGATTTCCCGCAATCTGGAGCAGCAAATCAAGCACGGAACGGTCGCGCCTGTACCGTTGCGCTCCGCAGACAGCCTGCAAAGCGAATGGCAGGAACTCGAAGCCAGTGTGGATGCTTTGCGCGTACAGCACGAGGAACTGAGGCAGGCGTTGAGCGAAGTCGAGACAGCGATACGGGAATATACGCGGACTGGAAGCGCGGCAGTGCTCGAGCTGGCGTTGGCCCGCTTGAAACAGGCGGAACGGCGTGTGCGCTTTTAGGTTGATCATTGCGCTTGTTGGCGCCTTATTCCTCTACACACCGGGAGCGCTCAATGCCGCGCCAGGAATTGGCGGCGCCCATCCCTCGGCAACCAGTTGCGGTTCCTGCCATCTCGTCGGGGCGGATGTCGACCCAGTCCAGGCCGCGAAGCTGGTCGCCTCCCAAGAAGTCTTGTGCGCGAGGTGCCACGCACACGCCTTGGAGTTCAGCCATCCCAGCGGCTTTTCGCCCAGGCGCCGCCTGCCGGCGGCCTACCCGCTTGACTGGAAAGGCGACCTGACCTGCAGCACCTGTCATTTGACCCACGGTCAGGAACCGGGGCTGCTTCGCGGGAAAAAACGCGCCAGAGAATTCTGCCTGGACTGTCATGACCAGGCATTCTTCAGCACCATGAAAGACTCGGGAACCTCGCTGGTGATTTCCGGGCATCTGGATATCGGCCGCGGACGGGGCACCATCGACATCGATGCGCATTCCCTGCATTGTCTGGGCTGCCATGCCGGCGGGCACGCTCCCGGAGGGAGCGTCAGCGTGAGTCGCAACGGCGTCCTGCGCCACGCCAGCGGCTCTGCGCCACACCCGATCGGGCGCAGCTTCCGGGAAGCAAGCAGCAGAGGCCGTTTCCATCCGGAAAGCCAGCTTGCGCAAAAGAAAATCAAGCTTTCCGACGGGAAAATCAGTTGCATTTCCTGCCATGAAGCCTACAAAAAAGATCATGGCAAGCTGGTCGTATCCCTGGATCGCTCGGGATTGTGTCTTTCCTGCCACGCAAAATGACTTCGCCCCTTGCCGGAGCACCTTCCCTTACCCCGCGCCCCCCCCACCGGCGTCGCAGGCTTTATGTGGACAGCACCATCCAGCGCTCGTTGCTGGTGGCTATGGTAGTGCTTGAAGTGACTCTGGTGGCGGCAGCCATTTGGTTCGCATACGGGCACCTGATCGAAGTAATCAACGCCAACATGTATCGCATGAAAGTGGTCCAAACCGGCCCCACTATGATGCTGTTCGCTAAGGAAGGGCTCTGGGTATTGGGCGTGTTCGCGGTGGCCAACCTGGTCGCCTTGATGGTTGCCGCAGGAATCTGGAGCCGCCACGAGAATCTTGTGGTGCAGGATTTGGACCTTCTGACCGGAAAAACGAAGGAACTGGATTTTTCCAGCGACGCTAACATTCTCCCAAAGCATGAAGTGCTGGCACTGACCCTGACTTGGAGAGAGCAGGAACGCATCCGCTTCTCCGCAATTCGCGATCGGGTGGCGAAACTGGAAGCCGCCTTGTCGAGCGGGGAACCCCCAGGGGACATACAAGGCATGGTGGATAACCTGAACCGGCTCTTGCCCCAGACCTAGCCGGAGATCGTTGCCCAAGGCGCCTGGTCGCCGGATCGGGTAACGAAGCTAACTTCCCCACCGGCCAATCAAGTCGCATAATTTTCCAGAATAAACTTACGTATAATCCTCAAACCAATTTACCCATCCGGAAAGCCCCCCCTCCATGAAGATCCATTCCGCCCTGCTGCTTGTCCTGACCGTATTTTCCGCTTCCGCAATCGCTGCCGATGCGCTTCCGGCAAACCATCCCGCCATGGATGCGAAAAAACCGGCCCAGGGCGCACCAACAACCCAGTTGCCGCAAAAGGGCAAGGTCATCAGCGCCATCGACGTGCCCAACTATACTTATCTGGAGGTGATGCAGAACATGAAGACCTTCTGGATCGCAGCTCCCAGCGTGGCGGTAAAAAAGGGCGATGTGGTGCGCTTCGACCAAGGCATGGCCATGACCAACTTCCAAAGCAAAACGCTAAATCGCAATTTCCCCAGCATTACCTTCGTCGGCAAAGCGATCGTCACGAAGGAAAAGGAATAGCTTCCGCCACTTCGACTCGGTTACGGCCGCTTTCCTTGGCACGGTACATGGCGGCATCGGCGCTCTTGAGCAAGAAACTTTCGTCTTTGCCATGTTCTGGAAATATGGCAATGCCGATGCTGGATGAAATGTGGATAATGTGTTCGCCTATTTCAAAAGTCCGGTCGAGGCTGTGAAGGATTTTTTCCGCGACGATCATGGCATCCTTTGCCGTTTCAATTTCCGGCAGCATGACCACGAATTCGTCGCCACCCATCCGCCCGACAGTGTCCGATTCGCGCCGCAAGCATTCGGACAGGCGGTCGGCGACCTGTTTCAACAGCAGGTCGCCGACATGATGACCGAGTTCGTCATTGACGGGCTTGAATCTGTCGAGATCGATGAACATCAGCGCCATCCGCGTTTTGTCGCGCCGCGCCTTGGCGATGTTTTGGTGCAGACGGTCGGAAAACAACGCGCGATTGGGTAGTCCGGTGAGTACGTCGAAATGCGCCAGGTGATGCATGCGCTCCTCGACGGCCTTGCGTTCGGAAATATCCGAGAACACCGCCACATAGTGCGTAAGCAATCCCTTGTCATTGCGCACTTGCTTGATGGAAAGCCATTCGACATAGACGTTTCCATTTTTGCTGCGATTGCGGATTTCGCCATTCCAGCTGCCGACACTGGTCAGTTTCCCCCACATTTCCTTGTAGAACTCCGGCGTATGCGTCCCTGAAGCCAACAGCTTGGGATTCTTGCCGATCACTTCGCTCGGCTGGTAGCCGGTGATGACAGTGAATGCCGGATTGACCGAGACGATCTCATTCTTCATGTTGGTGACTGTCACGGCCTCATCCATGGTAAGAAAAACGGTTGAGGCAAGCCGCAACGCTTCCTCGCGCTCATGCCGTTCGGTGATATCAGTATGCGTCCCGATCATGCGCAACGGTTTTCCTTGCGCATCGCGCGCCACCACCATGCCGCGCGAAAGTATCCATTTCCAACTGCCATCCTTGCATCGCATGCGCCGCTCGCTGGCATAGGCTTGCTTCTTGCCGGAGAAATAAGCTTCCCGGTCTGCCAACACCTGCGGCAAATCATCGGGGTGCACGCGCTCGTCCCAGGTTTCTTGATAATTCGCCAGTTCATCTTCGGCAAAGCCGTAGATTTCCTTGTAGCGTTTTGAATACACAACCTCGCCGGTCTGCTGGTTGCGATCCCAGACGCCGTCACCGGCTCCTTCGAGGGCGAACTTCCAGCGTTCCTCACTCAGGCTCAGGGCTTCCTGAGCTTTTTCCCGCTCCTGGTTCTGCTGGATAATCAGGTCCTGGGCTTTTTTTACGATGATAGAAAGCGCCAGGTAGAGTAACGCCAACAGCGCAATCACAGACAAGACGACATACCATTGCCGCTTGTCGATTTCGGCCAGTCCCGCGGTAGCATCTCCGTAGATTTCGAACACGCCGCTCACCTTGCCGGTCGCGGGATCGTAGCGGGGAACATAGCTCTCGACCAGGTCGCGGTTCTGCACCTCACCCTCGAATGCACTGAACTGATTCCTGTGTACCAATTTGGAACTGCTCAGCCCCCGCAAACCAGCAATGACACCGGCATTATTGCTCTTGTCCTCGCCTATCTGCTTGAGTTCAGTCGAGAAGATCGTCTTCCCTTTCAAGTCATAGACCTTGATCTTGAAAATTTTGGTGCCATTCAGAAGCATCAGCATTTCCCTGTACAACTCGGGAAGCTGCGGCGCAGCCTGGAGTTCTGCTACTGATTTGCCCGCCATCGCCTGGACAAAAGGTGCGAAGTCACCCTCCCACATCTCGTTGGCGACCACCTTGGCAAGACTGACGTGTTCGCTCTCATACCCACTCAGCAGGCCGTCAATGGCTAGTGTCCGGAATATGTAACCCAGCAAAGCCGCAACAACCACAAATGCGACTAAGCTTGCGGTAGTGAAAAAACGCAATAACCTGAAGTTGGGTTTTCCGCTGAACCCTGCTGCACCGGCCTCGCTGACATCCTGGACCAACCTGAGCCGCGATTTCCAGGGTTGCATTTTCACAGTTACCGATGAATTGGTCTCATAAGATCGAGACATCCAGTGCCATCGCACCCGCACCGCCATGCGTCACGATCTGGGCCAGGCCGGGCGCTGTAGCTAGCAGATGATCGGCGTAAAAGCGAGCGGTAGTAATCTTGGCTGGATAGAAGGGATCGCCGTGGCTTCCACCGGAGATTTTCGCCTGCGCCGCCAGCGCTGCCCGTGCCATCTGCCAACCGCCCGAGACGATACCCATCAGCTTGAGGAAAGGCACGGCACCAACCGACACTGTCCTGATGTCGTTGCCATAGTTGGCGACGATGTATTCGACCGCCTCAGAAACGGCCGTAATGCCCTTGCCCAGTGCGAATTTGATGGCCGCGAACTCCGGGCCGGCCTGCTGGGCCAATTCCGCTTCGGTCCGCTGCATTAATGCGATTACGGCTTTGACCGTGGCGCCACCCTCGCGCGCAATCTTGCGACCGATCAAGTCGTTCGCCTGGATGCCGGTCGTGCCTTCATAGATGGTGATAATGCGAGCATCGCGCAGATATTGCGCGGCGCCGGTTTCCTCGACAAAGCCCATACCGCCATGCACTTGTACGCCCAGGTGAGTCAACTCATTGCCGGTCTCGGTCAACCAGCCCTTGACCACCGGGATCATCAGATCGACGTAAGCCTGACTGCGCTTGCGCTCGGCGGCGTCCGGATGGCGTGCGGCGGTATCATTCGCAGCAGCGACCGTGTAAGCCAGCGCGCGCATCGCCTCGATCTGCGCTTTCATCAGCATCAGCATGCGCCGCACGTCGGGATGATGCACAATCGCCACGCCGTCGCTGCTACCGGCAATATCGCGGCCCTGAACACGATCCTTGGCGTAAGCCAGCGCCAGTTGGTAGGCGCATTCGCCGAGCGCCACGCCTTCTATGCCAACCCCAAAACGCGCGGCGTTCATCATGATGAACATGTATTTCAAACCGTCGTTTTCCTTGCCGACCAATTCGCCAACGGCTCCGCCATCGTCTCCGAAAGCCATCACGCAGGTCGGGCTGGCGTGGATGCCAAGCTTGTGTTCGATCGACACGCAGCAGACGTCGTTGCGCGCTCCCAAACTGCCATCGGCATTTACCATGAATTTGGGCACCACGAACAGGGATAGCCCTTTTACCCCCTCCGGTGCGCCTGACGTGCGCGCCAGCACCAGATGGACGATGTTATCTGCCAAGTCGTGTTCACCGTAGGTGATAAATATTTTCTGGCCGAAGATCTTGTAACGACCATCTCCCTGCGGCTCGGCACGGGTGCGGATAGCCGCCAAGTCGGAACCAGCCTGCGGTTCGGTAATGTTCATGGTCCCGGTCCACTTGCCGGCGATCAGTTTCGGCAAATAGGTGGTTTTTTGCTGCGCCGAACCGCAAAGTAGCAAAGCCTCGGTAGCACCGAGTGTCAGCAGCGGGCACAGCGAAAAAGACATGTTGGATGCAGTCCACATTTCCTGCACTGCCGCCGAAACCAGTTTAGGTAGGCCCTGGCCGCCATATTCCACATCGCCGGAAAGACCAATCCAGCCGGCTTCGGCGAATTGTGCGAAGGCTTCCTTGAAACCGGCCGGCGTGGTCACCGCTTTGTCGTGAAACCGAGCGCCTTCCTGGTCGCCACTCCAATTCAGCGGCGCCAAAACGCCGCTGGCGAACTTGCCCGCCTCTTCAAGAATCGCTTCGACCAGATCGGGCGCCGCATCTTCGTAGCCGGGAAGCTGCGCAACATGTTCGATGCCAGCCAATTCGCGCAGCACGAATTGCATGTCCTTCAACGGTGGGGTATAGGTACTCATGGTATTTTCAGGTGAGCTCGCTTCAGCCCAATTCCGCAACCAGTTCCGGCACCGCCTGGAACAGATCGGCGACCAGGCCGTAATCGGCAACCTGGAAGATCGGCGCATCTTCATCCTTGTTGATGGCCACGATTACTTTGCTGTCCTTCATGCCGGCAAGATGCTGGATGGCGCCCGAGATACCGATTGCAAAGTAAAGTTGTGGTGCCACAATTTTGCCGGTTTGGCCGACCTGGTAATCATTTGGCACAAAGCCGGCATCCACCGCCGCGCGCGAAGCGCCCAGCGCCGCATTGAATTTGTCGGCAAGCGGTTCCAGCACTTGATGATATTTCTCGCCGGAGCCCAAGCCGCGACCACCGGAAACGATCACCTTGGCGGCACCGAGTTCGGGGCGCGCGCTCTTGGTGATTTCACGGCCAATCAGCTTGGTCAGGCCCAGATCCGCAGCGGCTGCAATGGGTTCGATCGCGGCGCTACCGCCCTCGCCTGCCGCTGGATCAAAGCCGGTAGTGCGCACGGTGATGACTTTCACGGCGTCAGCCGACTTGACCGTGGCCATGGCGTTGCCCGCATAGGTCGGACGAACGAATGTGTCCTGACTTTCCACCGCGGTGATTTCTGAAATTTGCGCCACATCCAGCAAGGCGGCGACCCGGGGCAGCATATTCTTGCCGGGCCCGGTAGCCGCAGCCAGAATATGGCTATAACCGGCCGCTTGAGAAACCACCAGCGCGGCAACATTCTCCGCGGTTTGATCAGCATAGTGCGCGGCATCGGCGAGTTTGATCTTGGCCACACCGGCGATTTTTGCGGCGGCAGCGGCGACGGACGCGCAACCGCTGCCAGCCACCAGGACATGAATCTCGCCACCGATCTTCTGGGCAGCAGCCACGGTATTCAGGGTCGCAGCCTTGAGGCTGGCGTTGTCGTGTTCGGCAATAACAAGTAGTTGAGTCATCAAATCACCTTCGCTTCGTTTTTGAGTTTGGCGACGAGTTCCTTGACATCGGCCACCTTGACCCCAGCGCCGCGCTTGGGCGGATCCATCACTTTCAAGGTAGTCAGACGCGGCGTCACGTCCACGCCGAGATCGGCCGGCTTGAGGGTATCGAGCTGCTTTTTCTTGGCTTTCATGATGTTCGGCAAGGTTGCATAGCGCGGCTCGTTCAGCCGCAGATCGGTCGTGACGACCACCGGCAGCTTGAATTCGAGTGTTTCAGCACCGCCGTCGATTTCGCGCGTTACCGTCGCCATGCCGTTTGCAACCACCACCTTGGAAGCAAACGTAGCTTGCGGCCAGCCCGTCAGCGCGGCAAACATCTGGCCGGTCTGGTTGGCATCATCGTCGATGGCCTGCTTGCCGAAGATGACCATTTGCGGTTGTTCCTTCGCGGCGACAGCCTTGATCAGCTTGGCCACGGCCAGAGGCTGCAGGTCGACATCCGATTCGACCAGAATGGCGCGATCAGCGCCGATGGCCATAGCCGTGCGCAGGGTTTCCTGGCAGGCGGCAAGGCCGCAACTGACGGCGATGACCTCTGTGGCGATGCCGGCCTCCCTGAGTCGCACGGCTTCTTCGATAGCGATTTCGTCGAAGGGGTTCATCGACATTTTGACGTTGGCCAGATCAACGCCGGTGCCGTCAGCCTTGACGCGCACCTTGACGTTGTAATCCACCACTCGCTTAATGGGTACCAGGATCTTCAAGTCAGGTTTCCTTTCACAATTACATTAAAAATAAGCTGCGAATTATGCTCTTATTTGTACCAGCGAGGTGCGCAAACGGCCGACTGCCACTGGATTCAGCATCCCTTCCACTCTGGCTTGCGTTTCTGCATGAAGGCATCAATGCCTTCACCGGCATCGGCAGCCATCATATTGCAGGCCATGGTTTCCGAGGCCAGTTGGTAGGCGCCTGCCAAGCCCATTTCCAGCTGTTTGTAGAACAGTTGCTTGCCTAGGGCAATTGCCACCGACGATTTTTCGCAAATTGAGTCGGCCAGCTTCCGCACTTCGGTATCAAGCTGGTCGAGCGCCACCACGCGGTTCACCAGTCCGCGTCGTTGCGCCTCGGCCGCGTCGATAAAATCACCGGTGAGCAACATCTCCATCGCCTGCTTGCGCCCCATGTTACGGGCCAGCGCCACGGCTGGGGTCGAACAGAATAGTCCGAGATTGATGCCGGATACGGCGAATCTGGCTGCGTCCGCCGCCACCGCCAGATCGCACGCCGCGACCAATTGGCAGCCCGCCGCAGTCGCAGTGCCATGCACGCGGGCAACCACCGGTTGGGGGATTTCGGCAATGCTCTGCATCAATTTCCCACATTGTCGGAAAAGCTGTTGCATGTATTCCTTGCTGTGGTTGGCACGCATCTGCTTAAGATCATGGCCGGAGCAAAATGCCCTACCGGCGCCGGCAATCACCACGACACGTACCCCGGCATCACTGGCAATAGCATCGAGCGCCGCTTGCAGCCCAACCATCAGTTCTGCGGAAAGCGCGTTGAACCGGCTTGGCCGATTCAATGTCAGCGTCGCCACGCCAGCTTTATCATGGCGAAGCAGAATGGGTTGGTTCTCGGATTGCGGCGCGGCACTGATGGCATTCACCCTGTCTCAGCATAATCCAGCAAGCTGGCGTCATTCTAACGCTGCGACCGACTTGGCCCGTTGACGCAAGACAAACTTCTGAATCTTGCCGGTCGAAGTTTTCGGCAGCGCCTCGAAAATGAATTTTTTCGGCACTTTGAAATGTGCCATGCGCTCGCGGCAGAACAGGGCAAGTTCCCCGGCAGTGGTGGTGACGCCTTCCTTGGTCTCGACAAAGGCACACGGCACTTCGCCCCACTTCGGATCCGGCGTCGCCACCACCGCCACCGCCATCACCGCCGGATGGCGATAAAGCGTGTCCTCGATTTCCACCGAGGAAATATTCTCGCCGCCGGAGATAATGACGTCCTTGGAACGGTCCTTGATCTTGACGTATCCGTCGGGTTGCATCACGGCCAGGTCGCCGGTGTGATACCAACCGCCTGAGAATGACTCCTCACTTGCCTGCGGGTTTTTCAGATAGCCTTTCATGACAATGTTGCCGCGGAACATGATTTCGCCAATGGTTTCACCGTCCCAAGGAACCGGCTGCATAGTGAGCGTATCCATCACGGTGATGCCTTCCTGCAGGTGATAGCGCACGCCCTGGCGACCGTTGCGCTCGGTACGCTGATCAATACTCAACTGGTCCCAGTCAATCTGCTTTGCGCAGACAGCTGCTGGGCCATAGGTTTCGGTGAGGCCATACACATGGGTGATATCAAAGCCGATATTCTCCATACCCTCGATCACCGCCGCCGGCGGTGGTGCGGCGGCGACCAGCGCACTGACTTTGTGGTTTATACCCGCCCGCCATTCAGCCGACGCATTCACCAGCAGCGAATGCACAATGGGCGCACCGCAGTAATGGCTGACCTTATGCTCGCGTATGGCGTCAAGTACCAACTTGGCATCGATTCGGCGCAGACAGACATTGGTGCCCGCATTGGCAGCCATGGTCCACGGGAAACACCAGCCGTTGCAATGAAACATCGGCAGCGTCCACAGATACACCGAATGCGGCGGCATGCCCCAGGAAACGATGTTGGACACTGCATTCAGGTAGGCGCCGCGATGGTGATAAACCACTCCCTTGGGATTTCCGGTGGTGCCGGAAGTGTAGTTTAGCGAGATGGCGTTCCATTCATCGGATGGATTCTGCCAGGCATAGTGCGGATCGCCACCGGCAAGAAACGCTTCATACTCGAGGTCACTGAGGCGCTCGCCGGGACCGTCGTATTCGGGATCGTCGACGTCGATGAGAATGATCTGCCGCCCAAGCTGGCCTAGCGCCCGCTTCACCATCGGTGAATATTCGCGATCGGCAATCAGCACCTTGGCTTCGCCATGATTCAGCATAAAAGCGATGGTTTCGGCGTCGAGCCGGGTATTCATGGTGTTGAGCACCGCGCCGGTCACTGGCACACCGAAATGAGCCTCGAACATTTCCGGCGTGTTGTTGAGCATCACCGCGACCGTGTCGCCCACGCCGATACCCCGGCGTGAAAGGGCGGAAGCCAGCCGTCGACTGCGCACATAGGTTTCTGCCCAAGTGTAGCGACGTTGGCCATGAATGACGGCAAGGCGCTGTGGATAAACATAGGCGGAGCGCTCGATAAAAGTCAGCGGCGTCAGCGGGACGTAATTCGCTGCGTTCTTGTCGAGGCCGCTGCCGTATGGATTTGGCATTATCATCTCCTAGGGTTTGGCCTTTTGCTTATCGCGTCGGATGCGTAACTCCATGCTCAAGCCAGCCCAGAGTCTCGCCTCTTCTTCGAGTGCCGTCGCGGTCAGAGGCGATGCGGACAGCCAGGCATCGTCGACAGTCAGATGAAAGCCGTGCTCGGTGGCGGCAAGATCCAAGCTTGGCAAAGGTGTATCGTCTCTGGCTCGGTGCAGCAACGCTGCCAGACGCATGCATAAAATCAGCCTCCAGTCACGCGTTTCAAGCGCCATTGCCTGAATCCGTTCCAGTTTGCCACGGTGTGCCAGCACAATGCGCGACAACCGTCCCTGATCCCTCTTGGAGAAACCCGGCATGTCTGCATTGGCAAGAATGTAGGCACTATGCTTGTGGTAACTGGAGTGTGCCACTGAAATGCCGATTTCGTGCAGACGCGCCGCCCAGAGGAGAAACAGTGCATCCGTCATCTCCTGCGCATCGGTTTCAGGACTCAGTTGCTGCAGCAATGCCAGCGCAGTCTGACTTACGCGCGCCGCCTGACGCCGATCTACCGCATAGCGCTGCATGAATTGGCTGACCGTTGCCTCGCGCTGGTCGTCGTGATGATAGCGCCCCAACAAGTCGTATAGCACACCCAGACGCAGAGCACCTTCGGAAAAAGTCATGCGTTCCAGCCCAAACTCCTTAAATACCGCCGACAAGATACTCAAGCCGCCCGGTAGCACCGGCATGCGATCCGCACGCAAACCGTCTAGACGCAAGTTGCCGACTTCCCCGGCACGCAACAACAGACTCTTGAGCCGTTCAATGCCTCCCAGCGTGATACCCGGTGCGGCGGCATCGTTCAAGCCATTAAGTTCCAGCAAATCGACGATGGCCTTGGCGGTGCCCGAGGAACCCACCGCCTCGTCCCAACCAGTCTCGCGATAAGCGGTGACGATGGTCTGAATTTCCTTGCGGGCGGCCAACTCGGCCTCTTTGAAAGCATGCTTGCCGACCAGTCCGCCCGGAAAATATTTCAGGCTGTGGCTGACGCACCCCATATACAGCGACTCAAGCTGCAGCGAGGCGAAGTTACGGCCGACAATGAACTCTGTCGAACCGCCGCCGATGTCGACTACCAGTTGCTGAGTCCGCGGGTTTGACAGCGTGTGGGCGACACCAAGATAAATCAGGCGGGCTTCTTCGCGCCCGGCAATAACCTCGATCGGAAAACCGAGCGCCGCTTCGGCTTGAGTCAGGAACTGGGCCGCATTCTTTGCCACACGCAAGGTGTTGGTCGCCACCGCACGCACGGCGCCGGGTAGGAACCCGCGCAAGCGCTCGCCAAAGCGCCCCAGCGTTTCCAAAGCGCGCAGCTGCGACGCACCGTCGAGCGACCTCCGTGCCGTCAAACCGGCCGCCAGCCTCACTGATTCCTTGAGGGAATCAAGCGGATAGATCTGATCCCCGACGATACGCCCAACCTGAAGACGAAAGCTGTTGGAACCCAAATCCACTGCGGCAATCAGTTCGTATTGCAAGGAGCCTCCGGATCGAGTTTGTATTGTACATCGGCTATTCCGCCGAAGTTGGCGCTACGATCCTTATGAGTTGCCTGTTTTGCTTCTGCTGATAAATAGATGAAAAGCACAATCCATTCAGGAGATCATCCCGAGCATCCGCGGGAACCATAGTGACAGACCAGGCCAATAGGTGACCACGATCAGGAAACCAAGCATCGACAGAAGCCACGGCCAGACCGCGACGGTCAATTCGGTGATTCCCATTTTCGTGATACCCGAAGCGACATAGAGATTGAGGCCGACTGGTGGATGACACATGCCGACTTCCATGTTCACCACCATGATGATACCGAAATGCACCGGGTCAATACCCAGTTTCATGGCCACCGGGAAAAGTATCGGCGCGAAAATCAACGTGATCGACGACGGCTCCATGAAGTTGCCGGCGAGCAGCAACATAACATTGACCGCCAGAAGAAAAGCAATCACGCCCAGACCGTTGCCCAGCATCCAGTCAGCCAACGCTTGTGGAATATTCTCGTTGGTCATGATGAACGAGAACAGCATGGCGTTGGTGATGATGTAGAGCAGCATCGCACTCATGTTCGCCGAGTTGAGCAGTACCTTCGGCACATCCTTGAGCCCCATGTCCTTGTAGATAAACACCGCAACAAAGAAGGCATATACCGCACTCATCGCTGCCGCCTCAGTCGGCGTAAATAGGCCGGTGTAGATACCGCCCATGACGATGATGATCAGCAGCAACCCCCAAACCGAGTCGCGAAAAGCCTTCCAGCGCTCAGCAAAACTGGCCTTGGCCATGCGTGGGTAGTTTAACTTCTTTGCCCGGTACCAGGTCACGCCGCCGAGAGTCATCGCCAGCGCGATGCCAGGCACAACTCCAGCCATGAACAAAGCTCCTACCGAAGTGCTGGTCGCCACCGAATACATGACCATGACGATGGATGGGGGGATAAGAATGCCTAAGGCGCCAGAGGTGGTGATGACACCCGCGCCGAACTTGTTCGGGAATCCTGCCTTGACCATCGCCGGCAGCAGTATCGCCCCGATCGCCACCACCGTCGCCGGCGATGAGCCTGAGACCGCCGCAAACAATGCGCAAGCCAGCACCCCGGCAAGACCTAGACCGCCATGCCAGTGTCCTACCATTGATGTAGCGAATTTGATCATGCGCCGGGCGACTCCCCCGTGCGTCAGAAAGTTGCCGGCGAGAATGAAGAACGGGATTGCCATGATCTCGAATTTCTCTATGCCGGTGAACAGTTTAAGCGCCACTGATTCGAGCGGCACATGTGTCAAGGTGAAGAGGAAGGTCAGCACCGTCAGGCCGAGGGAAATAGAGATCGGCATCCCGCTGAGCATAAGGACCAGCAAAAGCACAAAGATGAATAAAGCGTTCATTTCGGCTGGCCCTCCTCGTTCCCGTGACGAGATCCATCGCCAAGCTTCTTGTGCTCAAGCTCATGCGGATGGAGGTTGTCGTCCATCGCATACACATCCACCTCTAACGGCAGCAATTCAGCATCCAGGCCATCGACGTGGCCGTGATCGTGATGAGGTAATTCGTTCGTCTTGAGAAACACCACCATGACTTGCAGGAAGCGGAAGCACATCAGGCTGGTTCCCAACGGGATCGCCGAGTAGACCATCCATGTCGGCCATTCAAGATCGGGGGTCGTCGGCCCTTCGGGGATATCGCCCGGGGGAATACCTGTCAGGCTAAGGAAAGCGTAGTGCGCTCCGTTGTCCCAGACAAAAGTGGCGCCAAGGGTGGCAACAATCCCAGTGAATAGCGCCCCGGAAAGAAGGCCAAAAACGATGAATTTTGCGCGCAACTTG
This sequence comes from Sterolibacterium sp., assembly GCA_028713555.1. GTDB lineage: Bacteria > Pseudomonadota > Gammaproteobacteria > Burkholderiales > Rhodocyclaceae > JACRAR01. The sequence goes on from JAQTOA010000009.1 coordinate 129,778, forward strand.
TCATCGAGCCGGTTGATCAGCACATCGACGCCTACGTGGATGCCGGTACGAACCCCGTAAGCGGCGCCAAATTTGGCCATCCACACGAACATGATGATACATAGTTCCTGTGCCCAACCGAAATTCAAGGAGAGGAGCCAGTCTTGCACAACGGGAATGTCATATCCGGAAGCGTAGCGATGGATAACCGCAACGAAAATGATCAGCGTCGCAGCGCCAATCAGGAAAGTGATTATCCATTCTTCAAGGTGATCAAGAAATTTCATGAACGAAACTCCCCCGAGCTAGCTACCTACCAGCACTGCTCAATGTTGCATGACCGTACTTCGCTGGCGCATTCTTGCGCCAGCGAAGTACGCGGAAAATGCTTACAGTTTGTTCGGATCGAAACCGGTTTCCTTGTAGATTTCTTTGAGGGTATCCTTGCCGATACGCGACTCCATCTTCTGGTGCACCGGCACCAGCGCCTTCTTGAAGGCTAGGCGTTCTTCCCTGGTCGGCACATAGACTTGTGTCTTGCCGCTCTTCTTTACCCCTTCCAAGGCCAGATCATTCTCCACCTTGGCAATCTGGTTGGCGTAGCGAGTGGACTGTTCCATGGCATCCTCGAGTTGCTTGCGGATATCCGGCGGCAAACCCTCCCAGAATTTCTTGTTCACGATCACGGCGTAGCCGAGATAGCCATGCTCGGTCAGCGTCAGGTACTTTTGCACCTCGTGCATTTTCTGGGTATACAGGTTGGATATTGGATTCTCAGTGCCGTCCACCACGCCGGTCTGCAACGCTTGGTAAACCTCGCCAAAACCGATCACTTGAGGCAACGAACCCAGCGCCCGCATCTGTTCCTCAAGCACCTTGGACGACTGGATGCGCATCTTCTTGCCCTTAAGGTCGGCCGGCATCTTGATCGGCGTGTTGGCAGAGAAGGACTTGAAACCGTTGTCCCAGTAGGCTAGCCCCTTGACGCCCTTGGCTTCAAGTTTGCCCAGCAACTGCTTGCCTAATGGACCCAGCGTCACTTTGCGCAGCGAATCATAGCTATCGAAGATGAAAGGCAGGTCGAACACCTCGAATTCCTTGACTCCAAGAGGGCCGAATTTCGCCAGCGACGGCGCCAGCATCTGCACGGCGCCGAGTTGCAGTGCCTCCATTTCCTCTTTGTCCTTGTACAAGGAACTATTGGGATAAACCTCAACCTTGACCCTGCCCTTGGTCATATCCGCTGCCTTCTTGGCGAAGAAGTCCGCCGCCTTGCCCTTCGGCGTATCGACGGCAACGACATGGCTAAACTTGATGACAATGGGTTGCTGGGCAGCCACTGCAAACGGCAAAATGGCAATAGTGATACTAAGAATCAGTTTACGTAGTTTCATAGCGTTCTCCCTTAAGAATGCTTGAGGGTGTCAGCGCAAACAACGAGGAATTTTGCGCTCTGTAGATCATGCTTATACTAATTGACAGTTACGTTTTAGCACATGATCACGAGTTGGCACAACATTAAGTTGAATATTTCCAGCGGGGTGGAACTTCGTTGGAAGTTACTCAAACCGGCTCAAGATGAACTTCGCCACGCCTCCGGCACAATTGCCAGTGACCAAACACAATTGCCGGATGTCGATCCGGCATGGCTTCCAGTAGCTGTCGCACAGCCTCGATCAAACGATCTTCGCTTGGAATTTTTACCTTGTGTCGCGCCAGCAGAAACCGCAGCATATTTCGCACACGCGGTTCTGGCAAATTGACAAAACGTGCTATCGGGATAGGGAAACAAGGCGGCGCACCGGCCAGGTCAATCAATGCCAACTCGTCAAGCAGCATTCGAGCCTCGGCGAAGCGTCCTGCCGCAGCGGCAAGTTTTTGCTCTGCGCCAGAGAAACGCGAGTGGAGCAAAGGCAAGACCTGATGGCGTAGGAAATTACGCGAGAATTCGGTATCGGCATTGCTCTCATCCTCCACCCAGGTCAGTTCATGCCTTAGCAGGTAATCCTCTATATCCTTGCGCGCCACACTGAGTAACGGTCGGATTAGGCGCATCCCTGCCCTGACAATCCGCGTCTCCGGCATTCCCGCTGCCCCAGCTAAGCCGGTTCCACGCAACAGATTGAAAAGGAGAGTCTCGGCCTGATCACCACGATGCTGACCGAGCACTAACCAATCAACAGATATTCTCCCAAAAGCGGCATAACGTTGGCTTCTGGCAGCGGCCTCGAGGCCCTCGGCGGCGTCACGTGGAACATCAACCAGTAAGACGTCCAAGGGTACGCCCAGGTCATCGCAGAAACGACCGCAAAAAGCCTGCCATTCCGCAGCATGCGGACTGATCCGATGATTGACATGACAAGCCCTCAGTTGAAAGCCAATGTCGGACTGAAGTCTATGCAGCGCGTACAGCAGCGCGGTCGAATCGCGGCCTCCGGAAAAACCGACGACAAGGGACTGGCCCGGCGTCAAGTGGCGACGCAAGCATGTCGCCACAATATCGCACAGCGGATCAGGCGACGCGCTGTTCCTTGAATTTGCCATAGCCCATCAGGCGATCGAAACGGCGCTCGACCAACTCCGTCGGCGATAGGTCGGACACCTGCCGTAACGCATCCTGGAGGGCCTTTTTGAGAGAAGATGCTGTGGCACGCGGATCGCGATGCGCACCACCGAGCGGTTCGTTCACGACGCGATCGATCAGCCCCAGCGTCTTCAGCCTGACGGCGGTAATTCCCATCGTCTCTGCTGCTTCATTGGCTTTCTCGGAACTCTTCCAGAGAATTGAGGCACACCCTTCTGGTGAAATCACAGAGTAAGTCGAGTATTGCAGCATCAAGACCGCGTCGCCGACGGCGATGGCCAGTGCTCCGCCAGAACCACCTTCGCCAATAATGGTACAAATCAACGGCACTTTTAGTTCAGCCATGACAAGCAAATTGCGACCGATGGCCTCGGACTGGCCGCGTTCCTCAGCATCAATGCCCGGATAGGCTCCGGGTGTATCCACAAAGGTTAACACAGGTATTGAAAATTTTTCCGCCAAGCGCATCAAGCGCAACGCCTTACGATACCCCTCAGGACGAGGCATCCCAAAGTTACGGAAGATCTTTTCCTTGGTATCGCGCCCCTTCTGGTGACCAATGATCATCACTGATTGGCCGTTGAAGCGCGCCAAACCACCGACAATCGCATTGTCATCAGCGAAGGCACGGTCTCCGTGTAATTCCTCGAAGTCAGTAAGGATGTGCTCGACATAATCCAATGTGTAAGGGCGTTGTGGGTGGCGCGCGATCTGTGCAATCTGCCAGGGTGTCAGCTTGGCATAGATATCCTTTGTCAGGCTCTGACTCTTATTCTCAAGCCGCCCGATCTCCTCGGAGATATCCACCGCAGAGTCCTCCTGGGCAAAGCGAAGCGCTTCGATCTTGGCATCCAACTCAGCGATCGGTTGTTCAAAATCGAGAAAGGTGGTTTTCATAAGCGTTAAACGAGTAGGTAGTATGCCATTTTACATGATCGACTAACGCTTCTGGCGAGCAAACCGCAGGAATGGAGGCGCAGAAGTGCCAAAGCCCTCGAATGAGGGCTTTGGGGGTGTTGAAGGGGGAGTCTGGCGCTGACCTACTTTCTCACCCGCAGTGGGCAATATCATTGGCGCGGAGGTGTTTCACGGTCCTGTTCGAG
>JAQTOA010000010.1:0-5723 GCA_028713555.1 Sterolibacterium sp.
CCACCGCCACCGGCGCAACGCGAAGTGCACCGGGAGCTCCCTGCTCCCTCTTCCTGGTTTTCATCCGATTACTCCTCCTGAAAATGAACCGCCATCACATGACGACGATTTTGCTGCGCCACCGCTGCCCGGCTGAATCAAGGAGTGAATGCTGAAAGCCCTGACTCAAGCGGGATTCCTGGTGATTCCGGGTGGTGTTGATTTAACGGCGATCCGCTGCTTGCCGCCCCCCCGGAGGCGGCCCCCGGGTTTCAATTTGAACCTTACCGCCACCCTGTACTACGTTGTGGTTATTTTTGATATCTCCCCTTTTACCGGTCCTGGTCCTTTATCCTAAGGACTCAATGTTCCCAACAAACCGTTTAACAAAGACTCAAGCGAGCGGCAAAGTAACAGAGCGTAACTGGGCCGTCAACTGCGATTATCACCATTCGTTGCGCAAATACAACGCTGTGCCAACTGCTATGCCACAGTTGCAGTAGCGTCAAGAATGAGCGCCTGAGTAATCCTTCGCATCCTCTTCCGCATATACCCTAGGTAGTCAGAAAGCGGAAGCTGGTTTCCAAACCAGCCGACTGAAAGATAGATAAAACTCGCTCTTCGCTTACAACGAACTTCAGCCTGGTATCAACCCGTCGTCTGTCGCTGGACCAGGGAGGCGCTCTCTACCCAACGTTTGATGCGGTTGGCATCGCCAATCCGCGTCATCTTGCCCAAGGAATCGAGCAGAACGATGATGGTCGGTTTGTTGTTAAGCCAGGCCTGCATCACCAGGCACTTGCCCGCCTCGTTGATATAACCTGTTTTGGACAAACCGATGTCCCATGAAGCACTCTTCACCAAGCTATTGGTGTTATGGAAAGCGTGTGTCCGACCGGCAATCTTCACTTCGTACTCGGTACTCGTGGTGAATTCGCGGATCAAGGGATACTGGTGAGCCGCCGCCACCATTTTGACCAAGTCGCGCGCACTGGAAACATTGGCGGCAGTCAGTCCGGTTGGGTCAGAAAATTGCGTATCCGACAGGCCAAGCGCTTGCGCCTTGGCGTTCATCGCGGCGATGAAAGTCCAGCGACCACCGGGATAATGACTCGCCAGCGAAGACGCGGCACGATTCTCGGAAGACATCAAGGCCAGCCGCAGCATCTCCTCGCGGCTAAGCTGGGTGCCGACCTTGAGGCGTGAGCGGGTGCCCTTCAGAAAGTCTACGTCATCCTCGCCAACAGCCAGCATCTCGTCCATGCCCAGATTGGCGTCTAGCGTAACCATGGCGGTCATCAGTTTGGTGATGGAAGCGATAGGCAAAACCGCCCCCGCGTTTTTTTCGAATAGGATCGTTCCAGTAGACTGGTCCATCACCAGGGCTGAGGCAGATTGCAACACCAGGTTCACGGTTTCCTGCATCGCTACCTTGCTGGCACGCCGCTTTGCATGTGCCTTGGAAATCTTATGCTTCTTGATCACAACAGTCTTTTGCCGCGCCTCCGCCGAACTCGGGCTGGTGACCAAGCTCAACCCCAACAATGTGACCAATATTACCGTGGCTCTATTCATTGTATATTTCAACTCCTTTGCCGATGGCGGCGCCATTGGTTGGCGAAGTTTAGCAGCGGATAAACCAATCGACAATAGCAATAACGACTTTCATTTCTAATAATTAAGCAGTTATCTTGACTTATTAATCCGATATCTGAAGAAATGCACGAACTTCATCACGGCGCATTTGCGTGTCGCGGTAACCGAGATCAATCAGCGCCTGGGTGTAGGGAGGCTCAAACAGCAAGTAACTGGTCAGTGCGCCGCCCTGTTTGTTCATCGCCCCGACATTGCCAAGCAAGACCCTCACTGGCCAAGGCAAACTTAGCGCGTGTTGCGCGGCGATATGGTCAAGGCGCTCCGAGGGAGCAATCACTAGCACATCAATCTTGCGTAACGCCAGGCCCTGCTTCCGCCGCACCTGGTCGGGAATCAGGCTTACCGTGTGGTTTATGCGCTTGAGACGTTCCAGGTCAACCGACAGGCTATCCAGGAAAATGCTCGACAGCGTATGGCCGGCGATCTGCGCCAGCGAAGGGTAGTGATCGCCCGCTTGACGGTAGTCGACAGGTTCGGACATGCGACCGGCACCGACCACCAATATCTTGTCCGCGCCAAGATGAATCGCCGGCGCGATCGGCGCCACTTGGCGCATCGACCCGTCGCCGAAATATTCTCGATTGATCTTGACCGCCGGAAATAGGAAAGGGATCGCCGAGGACGCCATCAGGTGATCGACATTAAGCTTGACGTGCGCGCCGAAACGTTGCGCGCGCTGCCAGGGTTCGAGATCCGCGCGCCCCTGGAAGAAGCTAACGCTTTGGCCGGAGCCATAGCCCGAACAGGTGAGGCAAACCGAATGCAACACCTGTTTGGCGACAGCGGTTTCGATCCGACTGAAATCGAGATGCCCGATCAACAGTTGGCGTAGCGGCGAGTTGTCAAGCAGCGCCCGCGGACCACGCTTTACCAGCCAACCGCACAGTAGGGCTCCCAACCAGCGCGCGCCCGTAGCGGCTATGCCCAAAGCATCGGCGCGATACACATCGCCGGCGTGGAAATTGCGCCAGATTTCGAGCAGCTGTTTTACCCCGGCGCCAAAGTCCTCTGCCATGGTTGCCAGCGCGGCGGCGTTGATGGCACCAGCCGAAGTACCACAAAGAATGGGAAACGGATTCCGTTCTGGGTCCGGCAGCATTTCGCGGATCGCCGCCAGCACCCCAACCTGATAGGCGGCGCGCGCGCCGCCGCCGGAGAGAATCAACGCGGTTCTGGCACCCGGCATCAAGAACCGGGGGTTGCGTGCTGCGTCGCTGCCTCGACCGAAAGCAGGGCAACGACATTAACTATCCGGCGGATGGTCGCGGTCGGCGTCAAAATATGCACCGGACGCGCCGCGCCGAGCAGCAATGGGCCTACCGTCAGGCCATCGCCAGCCGCCGTTTTCAACAGGTTGAAGGCGATATTGGCAGCATCCAGCGTCGGCATGATCAGCAGATTGGCTTCACCTTTGAGCCGTGACCCAGGAAACACTTGGTTGCGGATAACTTCCGACAATGCCGCATCGCCATGCATTTCGCCTTCGACTTCAAGCGTCGGTGCGCTCTTTTGAATGATTTCCAGCGCGCCACGCATCTTCACGGCCGTCGGCGTGTCCTCGGTGCCGAAACTCGAATGCGACAACAGCGCGACTTTGGGTACCAAACCGAAGCTCTTGACCTCCTCCGCCGCCAGCAGGGTCATTTCGGCGATCTGCGCGACGGTTGGGTCATAATTGACCTGGGTGTCACTGATGAACAAGACCCGGTTAGGCAGGATCAGCATGTTCATGGCGTAGAAGCTATTGATGCCCGGCTGCCTACCGATGATCCGGTCAATGTAGCGCAGGTGCAGCGAGTGCTTGCCGAAGGTGCCGCAGATCAGGCCGTCGGCATAGTTGTGGCGCACCAGCATGGCGCCGATCAGGGTAGTCTTGCGGCGCATTTCGCGCTTGGCGTATTCGATGCCGACGCCCTTGCGGCACATTAACCCGTAGAAGTCCTGCCATAACTCCTTGTAGCGAGGATCCGAATCCAGATTGACCTGCTCGAAATGCTCGCCGGGACGGATGCGCAAGCCCGCCTTGGCGATGGTTGCCGCCATCACATTGGGACGGCCAACCAGGATCGGCCGGGCCAGGCCTTCGTCGACCACCGTCTGCACCGCCCGCAAGACGCGCTCATCCTCGCCCTCGCAGAAGACGATGCGCGCCGGTTTCTTCTTCGCCGCCGAGAACACCGGGCGCATCAGCAGTCCGGTGTGATAAACAGAGTCGTTGAGCTGCTGGCGATAGGCTTCGAGGTCCGCCAGCGGACGGGCTGCGACACCCGACAGCATTGCCGCCTCGGCCACCGCCGGCGCGACCTTGACGAGCAGGCGCGGGTCGAAAGGTTTGGGAATCAGGTATTCCGGGCCGAAACTGACTTCCTCGTTGCCATACGCCGCGCTGACCACCTCCGACTGCTCGGCGTGAGCCAGTTCGGCGATGGCGCGCACCGCCGCGATTTTCATTGGCTCGTTGATGGTGGTTGCACCGACATCGAGGGCGCCACGGAACATATAAGGGAAGCACAACACATTATTGACCTGGTTCGGATAATCTGACCGGCCGGTGCCGATAATCGCATCGGGGCGAACCGCCTTGGCCAGCTCGGGCAGAATTTCCGGGGTCGGATTGGCCATCGCCAGAATGATCGGACTGGGCGCCATGGCCTTGACCATCTCCTGCTTGAGCACGCCGGCGGTGGATAAGCCGAGGAATACGTCGGCTCCCTGGATGATGTCGCCCAGGGTGCGTGCCGAGGTCTCCTGCGCATATCTCGCCTTGGAGGGATCGAGTTTGGCGTCGCGTCCCACATAGATGACGCCCTTGCTGTCGGCAACGAACACGTTTTTCGGATTCAGCCCGAGGCTAACCATCAGATCCAGGCAGGCAATGGCCGCCGCGCCGGCGCCGGAACAGACCAGTTTGACCTTGCCGATATCCTTGTCGACCACGCGCAAACCATTGATCACGGCGGCGCTGGCAATAATCGCAGTGCCATGCTGATCATCGTGGAAAACCGGGATCTTGAGGCGCTCACGCAGCTTCTGTTCGATATAAAAGCACTCAGGCGCCTTGATGTCCTCAAGATTGATGCCGCCAAAAGTCGGCTCCAGGGAAGCAATGATATCCACCAGCTTGTCCGGATCGAGTTCGTTGATTTCGATGTCAAAAACATCGACTCCCGCAAACTTCTTGAACAACACGCCCTTGCCTTCCATCACCGGTTTGCCGGCCAATGGCCCGATGTTGCCCAAGCCCAGCACTGCCGTACCGTTGCTGATCACCGCCACCAGGTTGCCGCGTGAAGTGTATTGGTAAGCGTTGGCCGGATCCTTGACGATTTCGTCACAGGCAGCGGCGACGCCAGGCGAATAGGCCAGCGCCAGATCATGCTGGCTGGTCAGCGACTTGGTCGGCGTTACGGAGATTTTTCCTGGTTTGGGCAGGCGATGGTATTCAAGCGCTTCAGCGCGGATTCTCTCATCCATGAATTGCTCCTAGTGACTAAAGACGGCATTCCTGGCGCCGACACTGGTCAAGCACCTAAGAGAAAAGCGGTATTGTATTCCGGTACGCTGGTTTGCAGGAAAGGCTGGAGGATGGGTTGGGGCGCCTAACGCAGCATTTGCAGCATTTCAGCTAAACACCAGCGTTAAACCAGGTCGTGATAGAAAAACAGCGGCGGCTGATGGGCCGCCGCCGAGCCGTAAAACCGGGAGGATGTGAGGGGAATACTTTTCAGATTACACAGGCATCCACTCACATCCGCCCAAGATGCGGCTCAAGAAGGCCGCGAACCCGTCGGAAACGGCCAAGCCGCAGCCGGATTGAGCGACGACTTCAGGCCCGGCGTGGCCGCGGTCGAAGGTGCTACAGGCTTGGGAGCAGCAGGGGCGGCTGGCTTGGCGGCGGCAGGTTTCTTTGCCGGAGCGGCCTTTTTGGCAGCAGGCTTCTTCGCTGCTGGCTTGGCTGCCGGTTTTTTTGCGGCTGGCTTCTTGGCAGCAGCCTTCTTCGGCGCAGCTTTCTTCGCGGCTGGCTTCTTGGCAGCAGCTTTCTTCGGCGCAGCTTTCTTCGCTACGGGCTTCTTGGCAGCAGCCTTCTT
>JAQTOA010000010.1:5823-132440 GCA_028713555.1 Sterolibacterium sp.
CGGCGCAGCCTTCTTCGCTACGGGCTTCTTGGCAGCAACCTTCTTCGGTGCAGCCTTCTTCGCTACGGGCTTCTTGGCAGCAGCCTTCTTCGGCGCAGCCTTCTTCGCTACGGGCTTCTTGGCAGCAACCTTCTTCGGTGCAGCCTTCTTCGCTACGGGCTTCTTGGCAGCAGCCTTCTTCGGCGCAGCCTTCTTCGCTACGGGCTTCTTGGCAGCAGCCTTCTTCGGCGCAGCCTTCTTCGCTACGGGCTTCTTGGCGGGAGCAGCCTTCTTCGCCGCAGGCTTCTTGGTCTTGGCGTTAGCCATATCGAACCTCCTTAACAAAGTAACAGGAATGAAACACAAGTAAAGCTACCCGCCCGAACCAGCGCGGATTATTCAAGGCTGCGGTAGCAGCCTTAGAATTCTGCAAAGACCATTCCGCCTTGGAAGCGGCAACGGCAGCTTTGCGGCGACTATGGGAAAAGGAAAATGAAGAGGAGGATTCAGGCATGAGATCGACTGGCAGTGGCTTGGCGGCTGTTGTAGTAGCTGTCACCTGCATCGATCATCTCCTGTGGTTTGCTTCCAATGCTGGGATCAAACCTCAGCCAGCATATCCCCGTATTACCCCGAGTGATCTTCAACTTTCGGGATGACCTACTACATATAGTAGGCCAATATCAAAATATTACTAAGTGTAGTAGTTCAAAATAAAACTTGCAAGAAATATTTAATGATGCCGGTAATTTTTTCTGATTGGGTAACTACCGTCCTGCCGGCGTAACAAAATCACGTCTGACGGTAACCAGGAAAACGGCTGGCGATGTTCTGCCAGTCGAAATGTGGGCCGGGGTCGGTCTTGCGGCCAGGTGCAATCTCAGCGTGTCCAACGACGGCGGTAAGCGGGTAACTGCATTTCAGCACATTCAATAAATGTTCCAAAGTGCGGTACTGCACGTCTTCAAAGGGCAATTCGTCACAACCCTCCAGTTCGATGCCAACGGAGAAGTCGTTGCACCGATCACGACCGTTCCAACTCGACAAACCGGCATGCCAGGCGCGTTTATCGCAGGGAACAAACTGGATAAGCGCACCGTCGCGGCGGATCAGAAAGTGCGCCGAGACATGCAGAGTATGGATCTTGGCATAGTAAGCATGGTCGGCGGGACTGAGCCGGTTGGTGAACAGGCGCTCGATGGCGTCGCCGCCGAACTCGCCCGGCGGCAGACTGATAGCGTGGATAACGACAAGTTGGATAATTTCGCCCGGCGGGCGCTCATCGCAGTTCGGTGAAGGAACGAAACGCGCGCCGGGCAGCAGCGCAGAGGCATTTAGCGCGGTGCCGAGCGGAGCCGGCGTCATTCGCGCGGTCATTCATTAAGACCCAGGCGTTGCATACGATAACGCAGCGAGCGGAAGGTCACTCCGAGCAACTTGGCCGCCGCCGTGCGGTTAAAACGAGTCTTTTGCAGGGCGTCGAGGATCACCTGCTTCTCCACCTGATCAAGATGCTCCTGCAACGGCAGCTGGTCATGCGGCTGAGCACCTCCAGGCGAGGCTTCATCCGGAACCGTAGAAGCAAGATGCAAGTCGGCAACGTCGATGCTGTCTCCGGCGAGCAATGCCAGGGCGCGTTCCAGCACATTCTCCAGTTCCCGCACATTACCGGGAAACGGGTATTTATCTAAAGCCGCCAGCGCGGCCGGGGTCAGCAGCGGAACCGGCATCCCGGCGGTATTTGCCAGCCGTTCCAGAAAGTAGTGCGTCAGCAGCGGAACGTCCTCCCGGCATTCGCGCAGCGAAGGCATTCTGAGTTCGATGACATTCAGGCGATAGAACAGATCCTGGCGAAACCTGCCCTGCTCCACCAGCGTCTTGAGATTTTGATGTGTAGCGCAGATGATCCGGACATCCACGGCGTCCTCGCCAGTGGCGCCGACCTTGCGCACCCGCTTCTCCTGAATCGCACGCAGCAGCTTGACCTGCATGGTCAGCGGCAGATCGGCCACCTCGTCGAGAAACAAGGTGCCTCCATTGGCCGCCTGGAAGAAACCGGCGCGCTCGCTTTCCGCACCGGTGAATGCGCCCTTGCGATAGCCGAAAAACTCGCTTTCCATGAGGTTCTCCGGAATCGCCCCGCAATTGATGGGAATAAAAGGCGCGGCGCGGCGCGCGCCAAGTCGATGGATCAGGCTCGCCGCCAATTCCTTGCCGCTACCCGACTCGCCCGAAATATAGACCGGCGCCTGGCTCCGCGCGACTCGCGCGACCAGTGCACGCGTCTGGCACATCGCCGAAGAATTTCCAAGCAGGGCCTGAGTCGGAGAAGGTGCATCGCTATCGCCATGCTGCGGCAAGTCGATAGCGGATTTGACCAAAATGCGCAGCTGATCCAGCGAAACCGGCTTGGCCAGATAATCAAAGGCACCAGCCTTGAGGGCCGAGACGGCGTTTTCCATGCTGCCATAGGCGGTGATCACGGCTACCGGCGTATCCTGGCAGCACTCGCCGATGTGGCGGACCAGATCAAGGCCTTCGCCGTCAGGCAGACGCATGTCGGTCAAACATAAACGGTAGCGGTTATCGCTCAATAGACGCTTGGCCTCGGCGACAGTGCCCGCGCAGTCGGTCGCCAGACCCATACGCGCGAGTGTCAGGTCGAGCAGTTCGCGAATATCCGGTTCGTCATCGACCACCAGCACGCGAATCTGCTGCTCGATGCGGTTCTTGGCTTCAGTCTTTGCAGACATTACTCCCCCTTCCCATTCAGGCAGAAATGCGCGCCGGGTGCATTCGCCTGAATTTCCAACTGTGCACCGTTGGCTTCGCAGAGTTCCCGCGCTATATACAGTCCAAGTCCAGTGCCACTCGAATGCGTGGTGAAAAATGGCTCAAACACCTGAGCACGCAACTCTGGCGCGATCCCCGCACCGTCGTCAATAATATGCAATTCCGTACGACCCGGGGAGGTCGCTGTGCGCGTTTCAATACGAATGCTGCCCTGTCCACCACTACAGTAGCGTAGCGCGTTGCCAAGCAGATTCCAGAGCACACGGTTGAGATGGCTGCGATCGAAGCCCAGCAAGGCGGCTCCGTCTATGGCCGTGGCAACCACCTCGCTGACGCGATGGTCATTGACGGCGTACTCATCGAGGAAGGTTTCGATGAAACCACTCAGGCGCAGCCGTTCCGGTTGAGCATTGTCGCGCCGCCCCAATTCCAGCACTTCGCCGACCAGACGGTTGAGGCGCTGGGTGTTGTCACCGATGATGCGGGTCAGGCGCGTTTGGGTAAGGTCGCCCTGATCCTCGGCTAGCAATTCCGCGGCGTGGCTGATCGCTGATAGCGGATTGCGGATCTCGTGCGCCATATTGGCGGTAAGTCGGCCAAGTGCAGCCAATTTCAGTTGCTGTGCCTGTGCCAGCTCCCGGTCCATGTCCTCAATATAGATCAGAGCATTCCCCCCTTCCCCGGCGGGAAGAAAACGGATTCGCAGCAAGCGGCCGCTATCGGGAATCCGGATGATTTCCGCCACTTCAGCGGATTGCTGGTGCCAACGCGCAAAACATAGCGCCAGCATCCCAGAAACCGCAGTAAGATCCGCCGTGAGAGGCACGCGTACTCCGAGCAGATTCTCCGCCTGGGGATTATGTTGTCTGATCATGCCATTAGCATCGACCACCAATACACCATCCTGCATGTCGCGGATTACGCGCTGATTAATTCTCATCTGATCGGCCAGTTCTATGCCACGGCGGCGCGCCAATTCCTCGTTAGCCACCACGCGCCGTGCCAACAGGCGCGCACTGATCGCGGTGGCGAAAAATCCGATGCTGGTAATCCCGGAACGAATGAAGCCTTCGGGATCGGCACTAAATTCCAGTACCCGATAAGCCTGTTCAAGCAACACCGCCAGTGTCGCCAGCGCTGCAAAGAACAAGGTGAGGCGCCCCTGGCCAACCAACCCGGCGCCCGCCAGAACCACCAGCAGCATGAAGGCCATGCCGCTCTTGGCGCCGCCGCTGGCATACATCAACAGGGTCAACACCAGGATATCGGTGACGACCTGTAGCGTCAGGTGGAAACTGAAACCACGCCGGAACTGCCGTAGAGCAACATAAAACAGCAGCGCCAGCAGCAAGTAGGCAAAGCTGGCCCTGGCAAACATGTCAGGATTCTGCGAGCCGAAACTCAGCGAACCGCCATAGATCAGTATGGCGCAGATAAAAACTGTCGCCACGCCCAATCGGTACAAATTGAAATAATGCAAAGAACGCCAGAAAGCATCCGGCGGCCCCAGCATCGGTGCAGCCCTCGTGTCAGCGCTTTCGCTCAAGCGGACCGAGTCCACGATGCTGCTCGCAGCAATAGTATTGCTCACCTGACTTCAGGCTTTCGGTTTCGGGCAGATTCACGCCACATTGCGCGCAGGCCACCATTTGCTGCGCGGGGGGAGGCGGCGGGGCGGCAGAACGATGACGACGCCCAGAGCTTCGCAGGATCATATACACAATCACCGCGAGCAATCCGAACCACAGCAGCTTAGACATTACGCCCCCGTCTCACAGCTTGCCCCCAAACACCCCCCCCACCGCAGGGAGGGGCTTGTGAAATGGACGGACTTCGAACACCGAAACCAAATCTATTTGATTCTTGATTAGGTCCATGTCATTGTGAAGGTCGGAGCCGGTGAAATCACCGTACCGGTCGAATCTATCACTTTAAACGTCGCCGTTCCGTCCGCTGAACATGGGTTATTTGGCCACGCTGCCACGAAATAGCCGCCAGATGTAGTTACCGTTACGGTAGCGTTACTCGCTGTCACAGGTCCATTGGGCGCAGCCGCCATGACCGTTGCAATCAGTGGGCTGCTTGACATCACAGTGTAGGGCGGTCTTCCCCCATTAATAAAAAATACAGAATAAGTGATCCCGCCGCCAGGGCAAGTGCGTGTGGCTGGTACGCCTGTAGTAGTCACTGTCCAGGTGGCTGACGCGGGAATTACGGTAAATCCCGTGCCTGTTGCCACGTTCACCGCAATACTCACAGATGCCGATCCCGTCGCGTCCTGTACCAATACTTTCGACACGCCATCGGCCACGCCGGTAATGGTCAACGACGTACTGCTAACGCTCGCCGTGACAACACTGATGTTGCTGCTAGTGACTGTGTAAGGTGGGGTACCGCCGCCGATAATAAAAGGTTGAGGCACTCCTATATTTGTTGCGGAGATAGTAATCGCGGGTTGCGCAGTGGTGTATAGCGCAGCACCGGCGGAATTGGCCACTGTCACGGCTATCGTTTTCGAGGCTCCCGTTGCATCGTAGACAACAATGTTTGCCGCGCCGGCAGCCACGCCGGTAATCATCATCGTCGGGCTGCTGACGCTCACCGTGGCAACGGCGGAGTTACTGCTGGAAGCGGTATAGGGTGCGGCACCTCCGGCGATGGAGTAGGTCGCAACCCCACCCGTGGCGATCGTGATAGCGCTTGGCGCGGTGGTAAACAGCGGCGCGGCAGTACCGCCGACCGTCAGGGCTATCGTTTTCGATGCCCCGGTTGCGTCGAAAACGCCAATGGTTGCCGCGCCCGCCGTAACGCCGGTAACGGCCAAGGTCGTGCCGCTGACGCTCACCGTGGCAACGCTGTTGCTGCTGCTGGTGGCGGTGTAAGGCGGGGTGCCGCCGCCAATGGTGTAGCTCGTCGCCGCCCCGCCGACCGGAATGGTGACTGCGGGTAGCGCGCTGGTGAACAACGGAGTAGCGGCGACAGTACCGCCAACTGTCACGGCTATCGACACCGAAGCTCCCTTCGCATCGAAGACTGCGATGTTTGCCGTGCCTGTCGCCGCACCGGTGACGGCCAGGGTCGTGCCGCTGACGCTCGCCGTGACAACGCTGTTGTTGCTGCTGGTAGCGGTGTAGGGTGCAGTCCCGCCGCCAATGGTGTAGCTCGTTGCCGCCCCGCCGACGGGGATGGCGACAGTGGGTAGCGCGCTGGTGAACAGTGGAGTTACAGCAGCGGCGCTGACTGTTACGTTAATCGTTA
This sequence comes from Sterolibacterium sp., assembly GCA_028713555.1. Classification (GTDB taxonomy): domain Bacteria; phylum Pseudomonadota; class Gammaproteobacteria; order Burkholderiales; family Rhodocyclaceae; genus JACRAR01. The sequence continues at coordinate 11,854 of JAQTOA010000010.1, forward strand.
TGATGTTTTTATTGGAATCCGTCAGAGTCAGCGTATTGCTGCCGACACTCGCCAAAGTGGAGGTAAAGATGTATTGGCCGCCGGATGAACTGACCGAGGAGGCGCTGGCGATAGATGGGTTGTTTGAGGTCACAGCGTAACCCGGCATGCCTCCTGTAACAACAAAGCTCAGAACCTGACCAATGCTTCCGCTTGCCGTGGCTGGGGAAACCGCAAGCGGCGCTGTTGTGACAGCCGGCGTATCGCCGCCGCCGCTGACACACCCCATCAGCCCGAGCACTCCTGTCAGAACGACCGCCGCGAGGAATTTATTAAATTTTGTTCTCAGCATGTTCATTCCTATTCCAAGATCATTTCTGCCGGCCCGGTCATGAGTAATTCACCATCCTCATTAGGAAGATAATCCGGGTGGAAATCAGTCCATCGCGATAATACATGGCTGTATAGCTACTTGCAAAACCGGGGCCGGAAGCGCGATGCATTAAATTTCTCCAACCGCAAACAGACGGCGATGTTCGCGGATAGCGTAGCGGTCGGTCATGCCAGCGATGTAATCGGCAACAGCGCGAGCCTTGGCGGCATGTTGAAAAATCTCTGCCGATTGACCGGCCAACGCCATCTGTTGATATTGCGGCGGCAGCAAAGCGGGTTCCGCCATGAAGGCGCCGAACAAGTCGCTAACGATACGCCGCGCCTTGTTGGTCATGCGCAGCACCTGGTAATGGCGATAGAGCTGGTCGCGCAGGAAAACCTTGAGGCTGCGCTGCTGCGCATGCATGCCCTGGCTGAAGGCCACCAAGGGTGGCGCAGTATGGACTGCTTCCAGCGAAGACGGTGCGGCGGCGGCAATCCTGTGCCGGGTTTCATTGATCAGATCCAGCACCTGGGCATTGATCATGCGCCGCACGGTTTCATGGATCAGGCGACGTCCGGCGATGGCCGGATGTTCGTTGCGAACCTCCAGAACATGGCGGGCAAATGTATCCACCTGGTCGAGTTGCTCGAGCGTAATCAGGCCGGAGCGCAAGCCATCGTCGACGTCGTGATTATTGTAGGCAATCTCGTCGGCGAGGTTGCAGATTTGCGCTTCCAGCGATGGCCGGCGATCTTCGAGGAAACGTAGTCCGAGTTCGCCCAATTCGCGCGCCCGCTCCGGCGAGCAATGCTTGAGTATGCCCTCGCGCGTCTCGAAGCACAGGTTGAGGCCGTCGAAAGCGGCGTAGCGTCCTTCGAGCAGATCGACGGTACGCAGGCTTTGCAGATTGTGCTCGAAACCGCCATAGTTCCGCATGCAGGCATTCAAGGCGTCCTGCCCGGCGTGACCGAATGGCGTGTGGCCGAGGTCGTGCGCCAGGGCGATGGCCTCGACCAGGTCTTCGTTGAGTCGCAAAGCGCGCGCAATGCCGCGGGCGATCTGGGCGACTTCGATGCTATGCGTCAGCCGGGTGCGAAACAAGTCGCCTTCGTGATTGACGAACACCTGGGTCTTGTATTCGAGGCGTCGAAAAGCCGTGGAATGGATGATGCGGTCGCGATCGCGCTGGAACTCGCTGCGTTCCGCCGCCGGTGGTTCGGCAATGGCACGGCCGCGCGAATTGGCGACGCAGACTGCGTAGCAGGCCAGCTCAGTCATGACAACAGGCCTCGATGGCGGCCTGGATCTCGGCCGGCGACGCCTCGGCCCAGGTAACCGCTTCACCGAGGCGCTTGAGCAGCACCAGACGCAGGCGGCCCGCCACGACTTTCTTGTCATGGCTCATCAATTCCAGATAACGGCTGGCGTCCAGCGCTGCTCCCTTAACCGGCAGGCCGGCGCGCGCCAGCAGATGGCGCACCCTGAGGACATCGGCGTCAGTCAGCCAGCCCAGACGCCGTGATAATTCAGCCGCCATCAGCGTACCGGCCGCCACTGCCTCGCCATGCAGCCAGGCGCCATAGCCCATCCCGGTCTCGATGGCATGGCCGAAGGTATGACCGAGATTCAGCAAGGCACGCCCGCCTTCCTTCGCCGTTTCATGTTCGTCCTCAGCCACCACCTCGGCCTTGTTGGCGCAACTGCGTTGAATCGCATAAGCCAGCGCGGCACCGTCCCGGGCGCGCAGCAGATCCATATTGGCCTCCAGCCATTCCAGGAACGGCAGGTCGCGGATCAGGCCGTACTTGATGACTTCGGCCAATCCCGCGGAGAGTTCGCGCTCCGGCAAGGTCCTGAGCGTATCGGTGTCGGCCAGTACCAGCTTGGGTTGCCAGAAGGCGCCGAGCATGTTTTTGCCTTGCGGATGATTGATCCCGGTCTTGCCGCCCACCGAAGAATCGACCTGCGCCAACAGAGTCGTCGGCACCTGGATGAAAGGCACCCCGCGCTGATAAGTAGCTGCGGCGAACCCGGCCAGGTCGCCGATGACGCCGCCGCCCAAAGCGATAATGGTGGTGGCTCGATCGCAATGCTGCGCCAGCAGCGTATCGAAAATGCGGTTCAGCGTCTGCCAGTTTTTATGCTGCTCGCCATCGGGAAGCACGATTTCCGTGAGCTTGACGCCAGCAGCACGCAAAGGCTCGGCCAAGGCCCGCAGATATAGCGGCGCGACGATCTCGTTGGTGACGATTGCCGCGCGAAGGATGGGCAAAGCCGCCAGGAGCAGATTGGCTTGCGGCAGCAAACCGGCGCCGATGTGAATCGGATAGGTGCGATTGCCGAGGTTGACATTCAGACTGTGCATCGGCTGCGCACCTCGCGTTCGAGTTGTTTCACCAGATGGGAGGAATCGCCGTTGCCGCTCTCAACGACGATATCGGCTATTTCGCGATACAAGGGGTCGCGCTCGACATACAGTTCCGCCAGCTTGGCCAGCGGATCGGCGACTTGCAGCAGCGGCCGGTTGCGGCCATGGCGAGTACGCTCCCAGAGCTGCCGGGGTTGCGCGCAGAGATAGATCACCGTGCCGCTGTTCGCCAGGTTGGCGCGGTTGCCCGGATCGAGCACGGCGCCTCCGCCGGTCGCCATCACCAGGCCGGTTTCCTGGGTCAGCGCCTGCAAGATCTGCACTTCCCGTGCGCGGAATCCGGCCTCGCCCTCGATCTCGAATATGACAGGGATGCGCACGCCGGTGCGTGTCTCGATCTCATCATCGGTATCCACGAAGCGACGGCCCAGACGCTTGGCCAGTTGGCGGCCTACGGTGGTCTTGCCGGCGCCCATCAGGCCGACGAGGTAGATGTTGTCCTTGGCTGGCATAGCAGGATTGTAGCAATAGTGGAGCACCTAAACGAAAAGCCGGCTATTTCTAGCCGGCTTTTCGCGAGTGATCCTTGCTGGTTACTGACCAAATCTTTGCCCGAACGGTGAATTGGGCAGGTTGCAGAGTTTTACGTCCTCAACTGATGGGGGAAGCATGAATCTGAGCTCATTCACAAACTCAGTGCCATTCACCACAACCTTTGCCCGAATTCTTGAGTAAATCCAGTTAGCATAGTTCTTCAGGTAGATCAGATTGAAAGTACCAACTCCATTCGCATCTGTCACGACCGTGGGAGGCAAGGTTCCCGCCGCCGCATGGGGGGGCGTAATGGAACCCGCCCCACGGAGATCACCAATCGGATCGTAATCTTCGCCCGATTGGTGGTTGCTGCTTGTTATCGGGCTGGACGAATCCGCTTCGAGGATATCGTCTTCATTCACATCCTCGTTGGGGAAAGCATAGGTCTGCCCTGCAGTAACGGTGACTCCATTGGTCTGAGTTATCGTAAGAACTGCCGGTACATATACAGGCTTACAATCTCCGAGGGAGTTATCTCGATTTCCTCTGAGATAATGCGTAGGGAACGCCGAGAGAGTCACTGTAGAACCAGAAACGGCACCGCCCGTACTGGAGACGACCAGCACGGACATCGGCAATGTATAAGTAGTGTCGCCGTTTGTTGAACTTATCACGGTGCCCTGGCCGATCGTCACCGAAACACTGTTTCCTGCAACGTTGATGGTCTTGGTATCCGTCACCGCTGTTCCCACCACAGTTGCCTTGATTTGCAGACCGCCCACCGTCGATGACGCTCCTGAGGTAAAGGTGGCGATGGCCTGTCCATTGCTATTGGTATAGGCGATCACAGGACTGATCTGCTCGCCGCTGCCGGTAGGATTGACGATCTCGAAAAGCACCGGCGCACTGCCGACGGTGTTATTCGCGGCATCGCGGACCGTGGCAGTCAGGGTCGAAGTATTGATGGACCCACCTGTGCTTGGCGCAACCGTCGACACGCTGGGCTGCAGGCTAATTTGAGTCCCTGTCACCGAGGAGAGTGCAAAGACCCTGCTGAGCGTGGCGAGCACGGTTCCTGAGCTATCGAGTGCATCGATCTGAATATTGGCATTGCCGGAGCTGCTCCCCGCCGTCAGGGATTCACTCACTGTATTCGCCGTGGGCGCCTTGGTGCTAACCTTGCTTGAGTTCAACCACGTGCCTAAGGTCGTGGCGAAACGAATATTCGCCACCGTTATCCCGGAAATCGTCGTCGGCACACTCACGGAAATCGGCTGGGGTGGGTCCGTGAATTTCAATAAGGTCGGATTGGTCGTAGGCGAGGTGACTGCAAAGGAAATACCGGGCGAGGTAACTGCTATGGTTTTGCTGGTGGTGAATGTCGAAGTACCGGCAGCATTCAACCAGTCGGCATTGACGACCAGATTCCCCGCTGCGGTACCGACCAGCGTAACTGAAGGGGATGTTGTGCCATTTGCACCGGTTGAGACGGTTACGGGACCCGCGGCGCCATTCAAGGTTCCGCTGCCCGAACTGATGGAAAACTTGATTGATTGGGCATTTACGCCAACTGCCGATGCATCTCTGGCAGTTGCAGTCAGCGATGCGGGTACGCCGACCTGGGTGATGGTCTGGGATGAATCCAATGTCAACGTCGAGCCGATCACCTGAATCGGAATCTGCGCTGTCACTGAAGTGCCGAGGATGTTCGCGGTTACGGTTTCGTTACGGTTGGTCCGGTCGGCCGTGGAAACTAAGGGAAGCCCACCGAAGAACGGAATGGTCACAACACCTGTCGCACTGGAGGGGCCCGAACTGGTGCCAAATTGCCCGGTCTGTGCGGTAAATTTTACGGTTTGCCCAGAAACCGCCAAGTTACTCGAATCCATAACGGTTGCCGTGATTATGGCCGAGTTCGAGCCATCCGACTTGACCGTTGGAACCGAGGTACCGAGCAGCAGCGAATACGAGGAGGCAGTCACCTTGATATCGATCGTATTGAAGATACTAGGGCTAGTGCCGTCTACCGTCGCCTTAATGGTGTCGTTGTGGTCGATAAAATTGGGCGTACCCGGTGAAGCGGAGTAGCTTACGGTGACTGTGCCGGAGGAACCGGTGACTCTAGAATTGACAACAAGTTGACCTGATGCCGGAGCCACTTTGCTAAAACTGACATTGGCGCCTGCGACCGGTACATAGTTGGCGTCAACGACCGTTGCTGTAATCGTGGTCGAATTCGAACCATCGGCCTTGATTGAAGCGGCCGATGAGGAAAGGTAGACCGCAACGGGGGTCACTCCGCCAACGGCGGTCACCCTGATGGGAATCTGGGCGCTGATGCTGGTATTGACCACCGAAGCTGTAATGGTGGCGCTGGTGACATTTTCCGCTGCAAGCGCCTTGTAGCCGATGGTGACCACGCCGGCCGAATTGGAGAATCCCGAACTGGCGCCGAGTTGTCCGGAAGGCGAAGCGAAATTCACCCTGGCATTTTCGACCGGCAGGTGGTTAACATCGACCACCGTCGCAGTGATCGTTACCGTATCCGAGCCATCGGCCTTGACCGAATTTGCCGACGAGCTGAGGATAACCGACGCGGCGGGTCCGGCCTTGGACGCTCCACCGCTACCCTGGGCGCCCCCTCCCCCGCCGCCGCAGCCAGCCAACGCCAGCATAACCGTCAGCCATGCGGCAGTGAAAAATACTGATAATTTGTTCGTCATCGTTGCCATTCCTATCGAGGGTTAACTACCTGATCCCCATCTGGATTTGTTCGTTGATAATTTTCGGGGTGATAAACACCAACAATTCTTTCTTGGATTGGGTGCGCGTATTGTTTTTGAACAGGTTACCAAGAAATGGGATATCGCCAAGCACAGGCACTTTGACTGTCCCATTCGAATCGTCTTGGGTATAAATACCGCCGAGCACCACCGTGCCACCGTTCTCTACGGACACTCTGGTTGTGATTTGCTTCGAGTTAATGACTGGTCCGGCGGTGGTATCTTCGCCTTTCGTGTCCTGCGATACATCCACGTCAAGAATGACGGTGCCATTGGGCGTAATCTGGGGCGTCACCGAAAGTTTCAATACCGCGGGCTTGAATGATGTGGTCGGGCCTTGAATGCCACCATTGGTTTGATAAGGTATCTGGACACCTTGGGAGATCAGGGCCACTTTGCCGTTTTCGGTAATCACCCGTGGACTGGCAATGCTTTTCACGCGCGTATCGTTTTCCGCAGCGGTGATTTCCAGGTTAATAAATTGCGTCAAGCTGCTATTGAACAAACTAACCACCATTTGACCTGCCAGGTTGCCCGTCGCCGGTACATTGACCATCGGACTCGATGCCGGGGGAGCCAACAAGGCACCTCCCGCAGAAGTGGAAGCAAATGGCGTTGAGGTACCGCCCCCCACAGCCTGCCCAGTCAGCGAGGAAACTGCCGAATAGCTGCCGCCTACTGTGGCGTAAGCATTGGTGCCGCCAATGCGGGAGCCAATGCCGGCTCCCGGCACCGTCGAACGCAGGTCGTTGTAGCCGAGCCGCACGCCAATCGAGCGGCCAAAATCATCTGATGCGCTGACGATGCGCGCCTCGATCAGCACTTGCCTGACGGGTTTGTCGATCTGCGCGATCAACTGCCGGATGCGCTCAAGGTAGAGCGGGTAATCATTGACGATGATCAAATTACTTCTTATATCCACCGAAACCGTTCCGGAAGACGACAGATTATTCGCTCTTTCACCGGTATTCGTGACGCCCCCGGTTTGTACTGTATTCGCTCCTGGCGTACCGCCCGCCGTGGGTACATTCACTGCGGCGCTGGTTTTCTCCCCGGTAATGAACTTCACCACTTCATCCGCCTTGTGGTAATTGATCTGGAAGACCCGCATTTCAATGGCTTCAGACATGCTTGCCGCTTTGCGCGCCTTATTCACTTCCTCATTACGCTTGATGATTTCTTCAACCGTGGCAACCCAGATCACATTGCCCGTCTTTTGCATTCCCAAACCCTTGGCTTGAAGGATGATCTCCAACGCCTGATCCCAGGGCACATCCTTCAGGCGCAATGTGACATTCCCGCTCACCGTATCGCTGGTGATGATGTTGAAATTGGTGAAGTCGGCAATCACCTGCAGCACCGCGCGCACGTCAATGTTCTGAAAATTGAGTGAGAGCTTTTCGCCTTGCTCGCCGCTACCCGACCCCTGCACCAGCTTATTCGGCTCCGGCGTGACCGGACTGACTTCAATTACAAACTGGTTATCGCTCTGGTAGGCGTTGTGCTCCCATAGACCGTGCGGCGTGATGGACATGCGCACGTTCTCACCCTGTGCTTGCGTGATGATGGTGGTCACCGGCGTAGCAAAGTCGGTCACATCGAGACGTCGATTCAAGCTTGCCGGCAGGCTCGTCTTCTTGAAATCGACGATCAGGTTTCCATTCTGCTTGCGTATATCGATCCCTACGTTCGGGTCGGAAAGATCAACCGTGATCCGTGCCTCGCCATTCTTGCCGCGGCGAAAATTGATGTCACGAAGGCTCTGGGACACCTCCTGAGGGCCGGCTGCTTCAAAACGCGACACCAGTGGCGCATCATTGCTCGCGATGGTCTCTTTCGGCGTGAAACTGATGATCATCGTCTTGCCTTCAAGACGCGATTCATAGGCTGTCATCTGGTTCAGATTCAACACCAGGCGGGTCCGATCGCCCACCTGAACGATATTTACACTGCGCAATTCGCCTTCATTGACTTGCTGCACATTGCGTCCAAGGCCATTACCGGTTCCAGGAAAATCGAAAGCGATGCGGGCTGGATTGGCGACGCTAAAGCTGGCAGGCTGAACTGCCAAGGCCTGCTTCAGCGTCAATTTGACGATGGTCCTGCCTCCCTGTTGGCTCACCTGCAGGGTATCGATGCTGTTTTGTGGAACCGCCGCCCCATCCGCCGTCTGCGCCTGTGCCCAGGCGCCCGCGACGACCACCCAGCATAGCGACGCTACCGTCACCATTTGGCAACCGATTTTACGTAATAGGGTCATTTCTTCATCTCCTGTTCCAGCAACTGCAGCGTGCTGGTGCGTTCCACCCAGTCGCCGCTGGCATCTTGCACCTGTTCTCTAAGTTGCACCTCGGATGCGGTGATATCAGTGATGATCCCGAAGTTCTGACCCATGTAATTGCCTATCTTGACCACATAGATCATTTTGTCTGCCATGATAATGGCATTCCTCATCCGGCCATTCTGAATCAGGCCAGTCAGCTTCAGCGAATCGAGAGCATAGGCTTCAAGAGGTTCCTTGAATCGATTGAAGTCAGGCTTGACGCCACTCCCTCCTCCCTCAGGTTTTTTCTCCGGCTCGATTTTGGCGGGATTGAAAGGATCCATCAAATCAGCAGCCTCATAGGAAACAATTGGGAAGGGTTTAATCTCCGGCAACGGCGGCACCCGGCCTTTCATGTCCTTGGTGACCTCATTCATCCACAGCTTGATGTCCTGGTGCTCCTCGCTGCTGCAAGCACTGAGCGCGAGACTAGCCAGAACGGTCAGGGTCAGGACAATCCGCATCATTTCTTGTCGCCTTTGCCCGGCCCGGCTGCCTTAGCCTGCGCTGCCTTTTTCTGTTTGGCAACTTCTGCTTCGTCCAGGTATCGGAAGGTTTTTGCCACCGTCGTCATGGCCAGTGCGCCCCCCTTATCCATCGTAATATCGATGTCGTTCAATGTCACGATGCGCGAGAGCTTGGCAATATCCCCGGTGAAAGCACCGAGATCGTGGTAGTTCCCCAATAATTTGATGGTGATGGGCAACTCGGCGTAAAAATCCTTCATCGCTTCGCTACCCGGCTTGAACAATTCGAATTGTAAACCCCGGCCGATGCCAGCCTGGTTAATGTCGATCAGCATTGCCTCCATTTCCGCCTTGTTGGGCAGCTGCTTAAGCAACGCACCAAAGGAGCGGTCGATTTCGACAAGCTGTCTGCGGTATTCCTCCAGATTAATTGCCTGTTTCTTCTTGTCCAGCCATTCCTCCTTGAGTTTGACTTCCTGCTCGGCCTTGCTGTTCAATTCATCAAATTGACTATTCCAGCCAAACCACCAAGCACTGACCAGCAGCACAATAAACAAGCCTGACAGAATCACTACGCGCGGCAGCAGAGGCCACAAACCCGGATCTTTCGGATCGAGCGTCTCGAATTCTTCCCGCAGCGCCTTAAAATCGACTGCGGGCAGTTTGAACTTCGGCAGTTCAGGCGCCTTCATGGTTTCTTATCCTTCGCGGCGGCACCTGCACTCTTTCCTTTCTTGTCATCTTCGGTGGTCTGACGGGTAATAAAAACGTTCAAATCAAACTCATTCAGACGACGCTTGCCCACAATTGCCGCCTTGATCTCGACCAGGTCTGGCCGCTCCAGGAGCGGCGAGGCCTCCAGGTTGCGCATCAGCGTCGAAACGCGTGAATTGGTCTGTGCGTACCCGGAAATATGGACCCGGTCCTTTTCCTGTTTGATACCCTTGATATACACACCGTCAGGCACTTGGCGCGCCATTTCATTGAACAGGTGCACCGTTTCGGCACGGTTCGCCTGCAACGCCTCGATCACACGTTTGCGCGAAAGCAACGAATCGGTCTGCTCCTTGAGACGCTTAATTTCATCGATGTCCTTATCCAGGTCGGCGATCTGCGTCTTGAGGAAAGCGTTCTTGTTGTCCTGGGTGCTGATATAGCCATTGATGATGCCATAGCCGAGAAACCAGATCAGCCCGGCCAGAACCGCAATCAGCCCGGAAAGCGCATAGAACTGCTCACGTCTCGCCTTGCGCTTTCCCTCGCGATGGGGAAGTAGGTTGATGCGGATCACTGCTCGAACCTCTGCAAAGCCAGGCCACAGGCCACCAGTAGCGAGGGCGCATCGGCAAGAAGATGCTTGGGACGAATTCGCGATGCAATCTGCATGTTAACGAAGGGGTTGGCGACCAAGGTCGCCACTTTGGTACGTTCCGCAACCACCTTGTCCATGCCGGCAATCACGGCACAGCCGCCCATCAGTACAACGTGGTCGACCTGGCTGAACTGGGTCGAAGTAAAGAAGAACTGCAATGCGCGAGATACCTCAAGCGCCAAATTCTCCATGAAAGGCTTCAGCAGCTCGGCTTCATAGTTTTCCGGCAGGGTGTTGTTGCGTTTGGCAATTTCCGCTTCCTCAACAGTCATCCCGTAAGTGCGCATGATGTCTTGCGTCAGTTGGCTGCCGCCAAAAGCCTGTTCGCGAGTGTAGATAGATTGGTCGTTACGCAGCACGGTCACATTCATCACGTTGGCGCCGATATCGACCAGGGCAATGAGCCTATCCTTGCCACCTTCCGGCAACTGTTTCTCGATCAGATCGAAAGCGGCTTGCGCCGCGAAAAACTCGACGTCCATCACGACCGGCTTCAAACCCGCGGCTTCCGCGCAAGCCACCCGGTCTTCGACTTTCTCCTTACGCGAGGCGGCAATCAGCAGTTCCACCTCATCCGGGCCGGAGGGCGCCGGACCGATCACCTGAAAGTCGAGGTTCACCTCTTCCAGCGCAAAAGGAATGTACTGATTAGCTTCCGATTCGACCTGGATTTCCAGTTCCTGCTCACGCAAGCCGGCGGAGACGATGATTTTCTTGGTAATCACCGCAGCCGTCGGTAGCGCCATCGCGACATACTTGGTGGAGGTGCCAAGCCGCTTCCAGGCACGACCAAGCGTATCCGTCACCTGCTCAAGATTGGCTATATTGCCATCCACCACGGCGTCGCGGGGCAAGGGTTCGATCACGTAGCGTTCGATGCAATACCCCCCCTTCCCGGCATCCGACAACTCGACCATTTTGATCGAAGACGAACAGATGTCCAGACCAATCAATGGCCGTGCCTTAGGATTGAAGATGGACAAGTCAAACTGCAAGAAAATATCCTTTTAAATTCTTACGTTAGATACTTTACGGATAATTTACATTAAATGCTAGCAGCAACTATGTCGGGTGTAAAGGGTTTTTTCCCGCCACTTCATCTCATTACGCAATCGGAGTTTTCTTCAACACGGCCTATAATGAACCGCTGTTCCTCCCATTGTCGAGTCCCTCCTTGCCTGCCCTGCTTCGCTGGATCCTCTACCCCGTTCTGCTGTTCGCCGGTATTGCCCTCGCGATAACCGCGTTGCTCGGCATCGCCATAATCCTTGCCTACCCGCAATTGCCCTCGCTTGAGGTGCTGACTGACTATCAGCCCAAAATTCCGCTACGCGTGTATAGCGCCGATGGCTACTTGATTGGCGAGTTCGGCGAGGAACGCCGTGCCTTGGTACGTATCGACGAAGTACCTGAGATCATGAAACAGGCCATACTTTCTGCCGAGGACGAGCGCTTTTACCAGCATGGCGGTGTCGACACCCTGGGAGTGCTGCGCGCCGCGTATTCCAATTTCATGGGCGCCGGCAAGCGTCAGGGCGCATCCACGATCACCATGCAAGTCGCCCGCAATTTCTTCCTGACCAGCGAAAAAACCCTGACGCGCAAGCTCTACGAGGCGCTCCTGGCCTTCAAAATCGAACACAACCTGCCCAAGAACGAGATTCTGCAAATCTATATCAACCAGATCTATCTCGGACAGCGCGCTTACGGCTTCGCCGCCGCCGCCCAGATTTATTTTGGCAAATCCTTGAAGGATATCGATGTCGCCGAGGCGGCAATGCTGGCCGGCCTGCCCAAAGCGCCTTCCGCATACAATCCGGTGGCCAATCCCAAGCGCGCCAAACTGCGCCAGATGTACGTGTTACGGCGTATGCACGAACTCGGTGCGATCACTGACACACAACTCGACGAGGCGCAAAACCGGGCTCTGGCGATCAAGCAGGATCCCAATGATTTTGGCATCCATGCCGACTTTGTCGCCGAAATGGCGCGCCAAATCGCCTACGAGCGCTTCCAGGAGGATGCATACAACAAGGGGCTACGGGTGATGACTACCATCACCCGCGCCGAGCAGGAAGCCGCCTACGCCAGCCTGCGCAAGGGGGTCATGGACTACGACCGCCGCCATGGCTATCGCGGCGCTGAAGGCTACGTCGACATGCAGGAAATCCGCACCGATCAGGACGATGAACTACTCGAAGAATCGCTGGTGGATTACGATGACTCCGACGATCTGTTGGCCGCGATCGTCCTCGATGCCAGTCCCAAACAAGTACGCGCCTACCTGCGCGGTGGCGAGATAGTCACCCTGACGGGTGACAGCCTCAAGTCGGTCTTGCGGATGCTGGATGACAAGGCCCCTGCCAACAAGCGCCTAAGCCGCGGGGCAGTGATCCGCCTGAGCAAGGACGATAAAAAACATTGGCAGATCACCCAGATCCCCGAGGTGGAAGCGGCTTTCATCGCCGCCAGCCCGGTTGACGGCGCCATTCGCGCCCTGGTCGGCGGCTTCGATTTCAACCGCAACAAGTTCAACCATGCCACCCAAGCCTGGCGCCAGCCGGGCTCCAGCTTCAAGCCTTTTATCTATTCGGCGGCGCTGGAAAAAGGCTACACGCCTTCCTCGGTGATCCCCGACGAACCCATCGTCATTTCGGCGGCGGAAACCGGCAGCCTGGCCTGGGAGCCGAAAAATTACGACGGCAAATACGAAGGCCCGATGTCGCTGCGCACTGGCCTGGCGAAATCCAAGAACATGGTGTCGATCCGCCTGCTGAAATCCATCGGCACCCATTACGCCCAGGATTACATCACGCGTTTCGGCTTCGATGCCGAAAAGCACCCCCCCTATCTCACCATGGCGCTCGGCGCCGGCTCGGTGACACCCTGGCAGCAGCTTACCGCCTACGCGGTTTTCGCTAACGGCGGTTACAAGATCGAGCCCCACATCGTCCGCCAGATTCTCGACGACAAAGGCAATGTGCTGGCCGAGACCAAACCGGTCGTCGCCGGCGATGAGCAGTTACGCGTACTCGACGCACGCAACGCCTTCCTGATGGACAGCATGATGCACGACGTGGTGCGCCGCGGCACCGCCACCAAGGCCATGGCACTGAAGCGCGGCGATCTGGCCGGCAAGACCGGCACTACCAATGACTATATCGATGCCTGGTTTTGCGGCTACCAGCCGACCCTGGTTGGCATCGCCTGGATCGGTTTCGACCAGCCGAAGAAACTCGGCAACGGCGAGACCGGCGGCGCGGCGGCGCTGCCGATGTGGATCGGCTTCATGGAGAAGGCGCTGCAAGGCGTACCGGAAAGTTATATGGATTTTCCCGAAGGGCTGGTTGCCATCCATGCCAACGATCCCGCCGGAAAAAACAAGGGCGCCGAATACATCTATCAGGAACAACTGCCGCCCGACGAGACCGAGGAACCCGAAGCCACTGCTGAGAAACCGCAAACGCCCGCGCCGGTCCAGGAGGCAAAGCCGAAGGCAGTGGAGAACAAGGCCGCGCAGTGAAGTGCGCGCGCGATTTTATGCGGAAGGCACTTCGAGCATCACCGCCACCCCGGCCTGCTCGCTGATGCAGCGCGACAACACCGCCAGAAGTTCGGCGCCGTCGCGGGTACCCACCCAGCGTCGCGGATCGGACTCGGCCATCTTGAAATGGTAACCGCCGGATTTCGCAGCGACCCAGATTTCCCGCGCTGCGCTATGGCGGTTAATGATGATCTTGCTGCCACCACCGTGATCGAACTCCAGTTCGATCACGCCCCCCGCACCGATCTCGAAATCGAGATCGGCTCCGCACTTTTCGAGTGCCTGCTCGATCCGCGACAACATGGCATCGGCATAGGTGTTGAATTCGTGCTCATCCATGATTTAATCCTATGATAGGATCAAATTTTCCCACACTTTACCGTGCTATGCGTCTGTTCTTTTTGATCTCCACTCTTGCGGTTCTTGTCAGCTGCGGTACAAAAACCCCCCTGGTTTTGCCCCCCACTCCAATTCCGACGGCGGCTCCCCAGTCACCTCCACCCCTGCCAAACAGCAACGCGCCAGGAACCGCACGATGAGGGCATTTGCCTATCGCCAGGGCGCACTTGAAAGAAAATCATGGATCGTAAGATTCTGGTCGTAAGCGGCGTCATGCTAGCAGTGCTGGCTGGCGGCTGGCTCACCTGGGAGAACCAGCGCACCCCGCCAAGCGAGCCGGCCGCCGCCCAGAAAATGGGAGTATCGGTGACGACTGCGCTCGCCCAGCGTCGGACCCAACCCGTCGTGCTCGAAGCCAACGGTTATGTCGCCTCGGTGAATAGCGTGGAGATCCACCCTCAGATCAGCAATGTCATCAGCCGTGTGCATATCAAGGAAGGGCAATTCGTCAAGGCGGGAGAAGCCATATTCAGCCTTGATGAGCGCGCCGACCAGGCCAATCTGCTGAAAGCTGAGGCGCAACTGGCCAAAGACCGGGCGACACTGGCAGATTTAGAGCGCCAGTTTGGGCGCCAGAAAGAACTACGCCAAAAAGGCTTTGTTTCCCAGGGCGCTACCGATGCCATCCAGAGCCAACTGGAAGCACAGCAAGCGACGCTGCGCGCGGACCAGGCAGCGCTAGAAGGCGCGCGCGTCAGCCTCAGCTTCAATACCCTGCGCGCACCGGTCAGCGGCAGGGTCGGCGCCATCAATGTTTACCCCGGCAGTCTGGTGCAACCAAACACCGGCATGCTGGCTACCATTACCCAACTCGACCCGATCTATGTCAGCTTCACGCTGCCCGAACGGGAGTTGCCTTCCTTGATGGCAGCGACGAAGAGCCGAGCCGTCACCATCATTGCCACCCTGCCCAACAGCCAATTGGCACGCGAAGGTCGCCTGAGCTTCATCGACAACGCGGTGGATTCCCAGAATGGGACGATCCGCGTCAAGGGACTTTTCCCCAATGCCGACCATGGCCTGTGGCCCGGCGCCTACGTCGGCATACGCATCTCGGTGCAAGAATTGAAGGACGTGGTGATGGTGCCGTTGGCGGCAGTGGTGAATGCGGTCGATGGCACCCACCTATATACCGTCTCCAACGACGAGACCGTGCAGCGACGCAAAATCGAAATCCTGCATAACTTCGGGACGCTCGCCGCAATTAAAGGGCTTGAGGGAGGCGAGCGGGTCGTCGTGGATGGCACCCAAAATCTGCGTCCCGGCATGCGTGTGCGTGAAGCCGTCAGCGACAAGGCCAAACCGGCAGCGGACAGCAAGCCCGCCCCCATCTGACCCAAGGGCCTGTCCCATGACACTCTCAGAACTGTGTATCCGCCGGCCGGTGATGACCGTACTGCTTTGCATCGCGGTAGTCATCGCCGGCCTGGTCGCTTACCTGAAGATTCCTGTCGCGGCGTTGCCCAGCTACAACACCCCGATCATCAGCGTCAATGCCATACTGCCCGGCGCCAGCCCCGACACGATGGCTTCCTCGGTCGCGCTGCCGCTGGAAAAACAGTTCTCCACGATCAGCGGCCTCAACGTCATCAGTTCCTCGAACACCACCGGCAACACGGCCGTGACGCTGGAATTCGCCTCGGATCGCGACATCGACGCCGCAGCCGTGGATGTCCAGGCTGCACTGCTGCGCGCCCAGCGCACGCTGCCGATCGAGATGACGACGCCGCCGTCATATCGCAAGGTCAATCCCGCCGATGCCCCAGTGATGATGATGGCGCTGACCTCGCCATCCTTGAGCCTCGCCGAACTCAACGACTACGCGGAAAACCTGATCTCGCCCAGCCTGTCCACCCTCGATGGCGTGGCCCAGGTCCAAGTGTACGGCCTGAAGCGCTATGCGGTTCGTGTAAAAGCCAATCCCGATCTAATGACGGCGCGCAACATTTCGCTCGACGAACTGATGAACGCCTTGCACGCCGCCAATGCCAACACACCGGTCGGCGTACTCGACGGACCGCGCCAGATGCTCACCATCGAGGCCAATCGCCAATTGAAGAATGCGGCCGAGTTCGCCGAACTGATCATTGCCAACCGCAACAATACCCCCGTCTATCTGCGTGACGTCGCGACGGTCGAAGACAGTGTCGAATCGGTCCGCACCACCGGTCGTTACAACGATGAGCGGGCGATCGTTCTGGCCGTGTTAAGGCAACCGAATGCCAACACGGTGGCGGTGGTAAAAGACATCAAGGCCAAGCTGCCGATTTTCCGCGCGCAACTGCCCGGCTCGATCGAGCTCAATCTGACCAACGACCGTTCGGTCTCGATCCTTGCCTCGCTACGCGATGTCAACATCACCCTGTCGATCACCGTCGGCCTGGTGGTGCTGGTGATCTTTCTGTTCCTGCGCCGTTTGGTCGCCACCCTGATCCCAATCCTGTCCCTGCCGGTGTCGCTGATCGGCGCCTTGTCGCTGCTCTATGGCTTCGGCTACAGCCTGGACAATATCTCGCTGCTGGGCATCACGCTGGCCGTCGGCCTGGTCGTCGACGACGCCATCGTCATGTTGGAAAACATCGTCCGCCACATCGAGGAGGGCATGGCACCATTGCAGGCGGCGCTGGTCGGATCGCGCGAGATGAGTTTCACGATCCTGTCGATCTCGATCTCGCTGGTAGCCGTGTTCATCCCGGTCTTCTTCATGCCCGGCGTGATCGGCTTGCTATTCCATGAGTTCGCCGTGGTGGTCTCGCTGGCCGTGCTGGTTTCTGCCGCCGTTTCGCTGACCCTGGTGCCCATGTTGTGCAGCCACTTCCTGACCAGCCATTCCACCGATGCCAACAACCCGCTTACCCGCAGCTTCGAGCGCCTGTTCGCTGCCATGCTGAGGTTCTACACCAAGACACTCGACTGGGGTCTAAAGCGCCAACGCAGCGTTTTATTCGTTGCCCTGCTCACCTTCGTCGCCACAGCCTGGCTATTCGTGACCATCCCCAAGGGATTTTTCCCCGAAGAGGATATCGGCCAGATCAGGATAACCACCGAGGCAATCGAGGACATTTCCTTTTACGCCATGCTGGACAAGCAGAACCAGATAGCCGACATCCTGCGTGCCGATCCCAATATCGCCAGCGTCGCCTCATTCACTGGAACCGGCGGTTCGACCCAGAATTCTGGTCGCCTGTTCATCAATCTCAAGCCGCGCGGCGAGCGCGCCGCCATGAATGCAGTGCTGGAAGGGCTGCGCAAGAAATTCCGCACCGTACCGGGCATCGCTGTCTACCTGCAGCCAGTGCAAAACCTGCAACTCGGTGGCAAGGTCAGCAAGAGCCGCTACCAGTATGTCCTGCAAAGCGTGCGCGCCGAGGAACTCAACGACTGGTCGAGCCGCTTGATGGAGCGCATGAGCAACGATCCCACCTTCCGTGATGTGAATAGCGACTCGCAGATGAAGGGCTTGCAGGCGACGATCGATATCGACCGCGACAAGGCCAACCTGCTCGGCGTGCAGATCGACGACCTGCGCAACACGCTCTACGATGCCTTCGGCGAGCGCCAGGTATCGACGATCTACACCAGCAGCAACAGCTACCAGGTGATTCTGGAGCTCGCCGAACCGTTCAAACGCAACGAGGCCGCCCTCGACAAAATCACCGTGCGCAACCGCGCTGGCAACCTGGTGCCGCTCACCAGCTTCGCCACCGTGAAACGCACCGTCGGACCGACCTCGGTCAACCACCAGGGCCAGCTCCAGGCCATCACCATCTCCTTCAACCTGGGGCCGGATGTGCCGCTCGGCGCCGCTGCCGCAAAAATCGATCGGTTCAGGGAAGAAATCAAGCTGCCGGCCAGCATCATCGCCAGTTACGGCGGCGATGCCGCGGTGTTCAAGGACTCCCAGTCAGGCCAGGTGATTTTGCTGGTAATCGCGCTGCTGGTGATCTACGTATTGCTGGGGGTGCTATATGAGAGTTATATCCACCCGCTGACCATTCTTGCCGGCCTGCCCTCGGCGGCGGTGGGTGCGCTGCTGACTTTACGGCTGTTCAACATGGATCTGACGCTGATCGCCACCATCGGCATCCTGATGCTGATCGGCATCGTCAAGAAGAACGCCATCATGATGATCGACTTCGCCTTGCATGCCCAGCGCAAGCTAGGAATGGCGCCCGCCGAAGCAATCCGTCAGGCCTGTCTGCTGCGTTTCCGACCGATCATGATGACTACCTTTGCGGCGCTGATGGGATCGCTGCCCATTGCCCTAGGCTTGGGCGCCGGCGCCGAACTGAGGCAGCCTCTCGGATTGGCGGTGTCCGGGGGACTGCTATTTTCCCAGGTCATCACGCTCTACATCACGCCAGTGATCTATCTGGCACTTGACCGCTACAGCGGATCCGGACCGCTGCCGCTTGAAGGCATCGCCAGCAACACCGAATACTAGTGCTTGTGTTCCATCATTAGCGGCGAGGTCAATTCGCGCACGTCGGCCTTCACTTCCAGGGTGCTGAGCTTCTTGTCCTTGCTCTCAATTTTCAGCGTCAGCGCCACGCTGTCTCCCTTGGTCAAGGGCCGCTTGAGATCCATCAGCATGATGTGATAACCGCCCGGCTTGAGCGCGACGGACTTGCCGGCAGGCAGATCCAGCCTGGGCAGGGCGCGCATTTTCATCACCCCGTTGTCCATGCTCATCTCATGCACCTCAGCCACGCCCGCAACCGAGCTGGCTACGCTCAACAGGGCGGCATTCTCGCTGGCCGTCAACTCCATGAAAGCGCCGGTTGCCGTCTGTCCGGCGACGGTGCCACGTACCCAGGCGTCTTTGACGCTGACCTCGGCCGAAACCAGCGTACTGAACAACGTCAATGCCACCGTCAAGCCCGTCTTGTACAATCATCCCGCTCCCAAGTCATAGTAAGGAATTCGTCCCGACATCAAAATACCGCGTCGGATTAAAGCCAGACTTACAAATTTACAAAACGTAGCGCGCCAGTGCCTTGAACCGGCTATCCACATAGCCGGAACACTTGGTGCCAGGCTCACGTTATTTTTCAACCTCGTCACACCACCCATGCATTCGACAAATACTCGCCAAAAATCCGGTCGGTGGACACTACCGTCGCGCCTTCGGCCTTGGCCTGTGCCAGCAGCAGGCGGTCGAATGGATCGCGGTGGAGCTTGGGCAACTCGATCAACGCCAGCAAGTGCTCCGGCTTGATCGCCAGCAAGTTAAAACCTTGGGCCGCGATATCGCCTGCAACGTCAAGCGTCGGAAGGTCGAGCTTGCCGATCTGGTGCTTGATCAGCATTTCCCATGGCGAAAGAATGCTGACCATCGCACCCTCGCTGCGAATCCGTTGGGCCACCGGACTAGGGATGGGAAGCGCCATCAACCATCGATAGACGATGTTGGTATCCAGCAGCAACATGATCAAAGATCCCGCATTGCCGATTCTTGAAACAATTCGGCGGTTTCGGCATTGGTTTCAGGACTATCCCAATTGGGTGAGACTTTTACCTTGCCTTTCCAGGCCCCCGGCGGTTTCACTTTCGGCGTCTGATAACGGACAATCTTGGCCACAGGTTTGCCGTCGCGGGCGAGGATCACGTCCTCGCCGCGTTCGGCCGCCGCGACCAGGCGCGACAAGGCATTCTTGGCTTCAAGCATATTGACCTGCATCGCCGACTCCCAGACGAATCACCTAGCCAAGCTTAGCCAATCAAGGTCTGTTTGTCTAGTACCCGCCATTGCGGGTTGGAATGCCGGGGTTTGTTTGAGAGGTGCGAATGATATTTTCGGGATTACAACACGTAGCGCGCCAGATCCTCGCTCTGCGCCAGTTCCTTAAGGCGGCCATCGACGTAGGCGGCATCGATGGTCACCGCCTCGCTGCCGTGTTTGCCGGCGGAAAAAGACACTTCTTCGAGCAGTTTCTCCATCACCGTGTAGAGGCGACGGGCGCCGATGTTTTCGGTCTTCTCGTTCACCGCGAAGGCGATCTCCGCCAGGCGGCGGATGCCTTCCTCGGTGAAGCTCAGCGTCACCTCCTCGGTGCCGAGCAGCGCCTGATACTGGCGCGTCAGGCAGGCATCGGTGCCGGTCAGGATGCTCGCGAAATCGTCTACGGAAAGCGAGTCAAGCTCGACGCGAATCGGAAAGCGCCCCTGCATCTCGGGAATCAGGTCGGACGGTTTGGCGAAGTGAAAAGCGCCGCTGGCAATGAACAGGATATGATCGGTCTTGATCATGCCGTACTTGGTCGACACCGTGGTGCCCTCGACCAGCGGCAGCAGGTCGCGCTGCACGCCCTGGCGCGATACGTCGGCGCCCTGCGTTTCCGAACGCGAGGCGATCTTGTCGATTTCGTCGAGAAACACGATGCCGTTCTGCTCAACGTTCTTCAGTGCCTGCGTCTTGACCTCCTCGTCGTTGATGAGGCGCGCCGCCTCTTCGTCGGCGATGATCTTCAGCGCTTCCTTGATCTTGAGTTTGCGGGTCTTGCGTTTGCCGCCGCCGATGTTCTGGAACATGCCCTGGATCTGCTGGGTCAGTTCCTCCATGCCGGGCGGGGCAAAGATTTCCATCTGCGCCGAAACGGCGGCCACCTCGATCTCGATTTCCTTATCGTCGAGTTCCCCCTCGCGCAACTTCTTGCGAAATTTCTGCCGCGTTGCCGAATCTTCGGCAACTGGCTCATTATCGGGAAAGACCGGGGATGATCCGACAGAGCGGGCTGACGGCAGCAAGCAATCCAGCACCCGATCCTCGGCAGCATCCTGCGCCCGATTAAGCACCGCGCGCATCGCCGCTTCACGCCCATCCTTGATGGCGGTTTCAGCCAGGTCACGAATGATGGTGTCGACATCGCGGCCGACGTAGCCGACCTCAGTGAATTTGGTCGCCTCGACCTTGATGAAGGGCGCATTGGCCAAGCGCGCCAGGCGCCGCGCGATCTCGGTTTTGCCCACTCCGGTGGGGCCGATCATCAGGATATTCTTCGGCGT
The DNA here is from genome assembly GCA_028713555.1 of Sterolibacterium sp. Lineage (GTDB taxonomy): Bacteria > Pseudomonadota > Gammaproteobacteria > Burkholderiales > Rhodocyclaceae > JACRAR01. Next base: position 33,004 of record JAQTOA010000010.1, read on the forward strand.
GATTTCGGTGCGCAGCGGTTCATCCACCTGCGCCCGCCGCCAGCGGTTGCGCAAGGCAATCGCTACCGCGCGCTTGGCGCGCGCCTGGCCAACGATATGCTTGTCGAGTTCGGAGACGATCTCGGCGGGAGTCATCTGGCTCATTCCAAGGTCTCGATAAGATGATTCTGGTTGGTATAGATGCAAAGATCGCCGGCAATGGTCAGGGACTTCTTGACGATTTCGCTCGGGGTCAGCTCGGTATTCTCCAGCAAGCCGCGCGCCGCCGCCTGGGCGTATGGGCCGCCACTGCCGATGGCGACAATGCCCAGTTCCGGTTCGAGCACGTCGCCGTTGCCGGTGATGATCAGCGAATTCTCGCGATCGACCACCGCCAGCATGGCCTCAAGCCGGCGCAGCATGCGGTCGGTGCGCCAGTCCTTGGCGAGTTCCACCGCCGAACGCAGCAAATTGCCCTGATGCTTCTCCAGTTTGGCCTCGAAACGTTCGAACAGCGTAAAGGCATCCGCCGTGCCGCCGGCGAATCCGGCCAGGATGCGCTCGCCGTAAAGCCGACGGATTTTCCGCGCGCTGGCCTTGATGACGATATTGCCAAGCGTGACCTGGCCGTCGCCACCGAGAGCGACCTGCTTGCCTTTGCGGACAGAAAGGATGGTGGTGCCATGATACTGTTCCATACGGCGGCTTTCCTTGTTGGCATAAAGCCGCCATATGGCGGCTTGATAACAAATTTCAAGAGGGCTTTGGCCGGCTGATGTCTGTTGCCCGGATTCGGGACTCGCCTGTTTCAGCTTATCGCCAGTATTTGAGAATAGCAGATAATAGCTGCCGTGCCCCAGTCGCACGGCTTGCCTGATACTTCTACAGCGATGGAGATTTGACCATGTTGAGTAAAACCGATTGCATCTTTGCCCTGATTGCTTTGTCACTGGCCGCGCCCGGATATTGTGAAAGCGGCGCCAACGCGACACCCGAGTCCAAATCGATGAGAACGCGCGTCGACGGAATGAAATCCTACTACGAACCAGGTAATGTGAAGAAAGACGGTGACGTCGTGTCATTCAAGATTTATTCGTCCCCCAGCCCGACATCAAAAGAAGAGGGGGACGAGTATTCAATCAACTGTTCAACACATGAAATGTCCAGCCAGGAAGGAAAGCGGGGAGCGAAGGCTTGGACCAAGCCATCCCCCTTATTGGCTGGCGAATCGATGTATCCGATCGCCAAGAAGCTCTGTGAATGGGGTCCTGGTTTCTGGCAAAAGCTTACCGACTAAGCCGCGCCAAGAGCGCGGGATTGTTTATTTTCCTGTTCCTCTGGCGAAGCGTTTACTGCTTCAGCCTTGCGAACGCCGCCGCCATCGCACCACCTTGCGGTGGAGCTTCTCGCTTTGGTAGCGATGGTTTGCCGCTTCGCTGCAGTGGGGAGTTGGACATCTTTGCCGTGATTTCGTCCGCCAGGCGCATGGTCAGGGCAATGCGCTTGCGCGCGACATCGACCTCCAGTACTTTCACTTTCACTACATCTCCTGCCTTGACGATGCTGTGCGGATCTTTAACAAACTTGTTGGCAAGCGCGGAAACATGGACCAGGCCGTCCTGGTGCACGCCGATGTCGATAAAGGCGCCGAAATTGGTGACGTTGGTGACAACGCCCTCCAGCAGCATGCCAGGCTCAAGATCCTTGAGGTCTTCGACGCCTTCGCGGAAGGCAGCGGCCTTGAATTCCGGGCGCGGGTCGCGGCCAGGCTTTTCGAGTTCCTTGAGAATGTCCTGCACGGTCGGCAGGCCGAACTTCTCGTCGGTGTATTTTTCCGGCTTGAGGGTGCGCACGGCCTTGCCGTCGCCGATCACTTCGCGGATGCCCTTCTTGATGTCGGCAAGAATTCGCTCGACGACAGGGTAGGACTCCGGGTGCACAGCCGAGGCATCGAGCGGGTTGTCGCCGTTGCTGATGCGCAAGAAACCGGCCGCCAATTCGAAAGTTTTGTCGCCCAGGCGCGGCACCAGCAGCAATTGCTTGCGGCTCTTGAAGGCACCATGCTGGTCGCGGTAGCCAACGATGTTTCCGGCGAGCGTCGGATTGAGGCCGGAGATGCGCGTCAGTAGAGGCACCGAGGCCGTGTTTACATCGACGCCGACCGAGTTCACGCAGTCCTCAACCACTGCGCTGAGCGACTTTGCCAGCCTGCCTTGATTCACGTCGTGTTGATACTGACCGACGCCGATGCTCTTCGGGTCGATCTTGACCAGCTCGGCCAGCGGGTCCTGCAGACGCCGGGCGATCGAAACGGCACCGCGCAGAGAGACGTCGACGTCGGGGAATTCCTTCGAGGCCAGTTCGGAGGCTGAATACACCGAGGCGCCAGCCTCCGACACCACGACCTTGACAAGTTTCAGTTCCGGGTGGCGCTTGATGAGTTCGGCGGCGAGCTTGTCGGTTTCCCGGCTGGCTGTGCCGTTGCCGATGCTGATGAGTTCAGCGCCGTGCTGTTGGGCCAGGCGGCGGATTGTCGCTAGAGAACCTTCCCAGTCCCGGCGCGGCTCGTGCGGATAGATCGTGGCGGTGTCGACGAGCTTGCCAGTTCTATCGACCACGGCAACTTTGACGCCGGTGCGGATCCCCGGATCGAGACCGATGGTGATGCGCGGGCCGGCCGGCGCGGCCAGCAGCAGGTCGTGCAGGTTGCGGGCAAAGACGCGGATGGCCTCTTCCTCGGCGCGTTCGCGCAACTGGTTCATCAGTTCAAGTTCGAGGTGCAGCGACAGCTTGACCATCCACGCCCAGCGCGCCGAGTCGAGCAGCCACCGGTCCGCCGTCCGGCCCCTGTCGGCGATGTCGAAATGGCCGGCGACCATGGTTTCGCAGGGCGAGGAGCGCGGCGGCCGTTCAAGTTCGGGCTCGGTCTTCAGCGCCAGGCGCAATATGTCCTCATTACGCCCCCGGAACATTGCCAGCACACGGTGCGAGGGAGCGCTCTTGATCGGTTCTCGAAAATCGAACCAGTCGCGGAACTTGGCGCCTTCGTTCTCCTTGCCATCGACCACTTTGGCAACGATCAGCGCGTTATCAGACAGGTAATGGCGCAGCTTGTCGAGCAGCGTGGCATCCTCGGAAAAGCGTTCCATCAGGATCTGCCGTGCGCCATCGAGCGCGGCCTTCACATCCGGCACATGTTGCTCTGGCGGTTCGGCCTCAATGCGCAGGTACTTGGCGGCTTCGCTCTCGGGATTCAGCGTGGGATCGCCGAACAGTGCATCGGCCAAGGGCTCCAGGCCAGCCTCGCGCGCTATCTGCGCCTTGGTGCGCCGCTTGGGCTTATAAGGCAGGTAAAGGTCTTCGAGACGCTGCTTGGTCTCGGCAGCATCGATTCCGGCTTTCAGTTCGGCGGTCAACTTGCCCTGTTCCTCTATGGAAACCAGCACGGCGCTGCGCCGCTCTTCGAGTTCGCGCAGATAGCCCAGACGCTCTTCGAGCAGGCGCAACTGGATATCGTCGAGTTCGCCCGTGATTTCCTTGCGGTAACGGGCTATGAAGGGCACGGTGGCACCTTCGTCGAGTAATTGCACGGTGGCGATGACCTGGGCGGGCCTGACGCCGAGTTCGGCGGCGATGCGTTGTTCGATGGTCGGCAGCATGGACAATCACAAAGAAGCAAAGGTCGCGAACTGTACCGGCTTGCGACCCGACCTTCAAGAGCCCATCAGAAATCGAATTTTGAATTAGCGCTCGGGTTTCGCCCCCGATCGATGCACCGCCATCCCGACCAGCGCCAAGGTCCACACTACCAAGGGGCCTGAAGGCAGGTCGAATAGCGTCGACAAGCCCAGCCCCAAAGCGTATCCCACCGCGCCGACAGCATAGGCGGCGAACAGGCGGCGGCGGGGTGGATAAGCGCGACAAGCCAGCGCAGGAACGATCAGACTGGCAAAGACCAGGTAGACCCCGACCAACTGTACCGAAGCGGTAACAGCGAAGGCGAACAGGGCGTAGAAGCCGAAGCGCCCGATCCGGCTGCCCAGCCAGAACCACAAGGCCAGGATGGCAGCGGTCAGACCGGCCACCGGCAGCAGTTGCGCGTAGCCCACCCACAAGATCTGGCCGGACAGCAATTCCTGCAGATGCTCGCCGCCATGCGGGTTGTTCGCCACCATGAGCATCCCGCCGCTGGCCGCCAGCGCGAACAGCACACCGATCAGCGCTTCCTGGATTTCTGGCCAACGCTTTTCGGTCCAGGTCAGCAGCACGGCACCCAGCAGCGCCGCGCTCACGGCCGCCGCCTGCGCCACCCAGCCTTCCGGCTCGAAACCCACCCGGTCCGCGGCGATCACGCCCAGCGTGGCAATCTGGGCGATCGCCAGGTCGATAAACACGATGCCGCGCGACAATACCTGCATCCCCATCGGCACATGGGTAGCCAGCACCAGCAAGCCAGCAAGGAAAGCAGGAATGAGTATGGAAAGGTTGAATGCGTCGAGATTCATAAATTTTCCCCGCGGCCTATTTAAGCGCCGATAAAAGTTTCTGCACCGTGTCGTCGAACAGGCCGAACAAATCCTTGGCCCGCTCCGAACCGCCGACGGTAAACGGCAGCATCACCGCCGGGATTTTGGCCCGCTCCGCCAGCCACTCCGAACCGCGACCGTCGCTATAGGCCGCCCGGATCACGGCCTTTGCCGGCTGCCTCTGCAACTGTGCCAGTACCTCGGACAAGTGGGCGCCGGTAGGCTCCACCCCAGGCTTTGGTTCGATCGTGGCGACTTCCCGCAGGCCCAACCAGTTTTCGAGGTAAACGAAGGCCTTGTGATGCACGACGATATTCATCCCCTTGAGCGGTGCAGCCTGTTTTTCCCAGTTCAGGATCGCTGCCTTCCAGCGCTCGGCGAAAGCCTTGTAGTTGCCCTGGTAATACGCGGCGTTGGCCTGATCGACTTCTGCCAGCCGCTGCGCCAGGGCTGCGGCCACCAGGCCAATGTTGCGCGGGTCGGTCTGGATATGCGGGTTGCCGCCGGGGTGAACATCGCCGAGGGAGCGATCCACGCTGCTCGGCACTTCCTGCATGTGCACGAATTGCGCCGCTTCGAAGCAACCCGGCTGCCCGGCCTGAATTTTCGGGTTGCCGGCTTGCTGTTGCAGGATAGGCAGCCAGCCGATCTCGAGCTGGGCGCCGGTGCACACCACCAGGTCGGCGTTGCGCGCCTTTGTCAGCAGGCTGGGCTTGGCCTGGACGTGGTGCGGGTCCTGGAAGGCGTTGGTGGCGTTGTATATGCTTACCTTGTCGCCGCCAAGTTCCTGCGCCAGGGCGCCCCACTCCGGTTCACAGGCAAGGATGTTGAGTGCGGCGAAGGATGGCAGGGCGAATACCCCGAACGCCATCGCCAGTAAAAGCATAATTGATCTATTCAGCATGACTGCCTTCCGAAGGGCCGCCCCGAGGGAGGCAACGCTCCCTATGGGGGCAGCGAATGAAATGAGCGTGGGGGCCATATTTGCTCCTAATATTTGTGTGCGCCGTGAGCGCCGAGGCTCATCTGGTATTGCAGGAAAATCTGGTTGTCGGTCAGGCCCTGGAACGACTTGTCCTGGGCGAATTGCAGACGGATACGGCTGAACTCGCTGGGATTGAAGTCCAGCATCAGCGCGTTACGGGCCGGGGCGTAGTCCGGTCGTAGCAGGTTGGCGTTGTTGCTGCCGTAGTCGACGGTGCCGCTGTCGAGCCGCTCGCTGCGCAAGCCGACGCGCCAATACGGCGCGAACTGGTAGATGCCCTGCACATACCAGCCGGATTGCCTGGCGGCGTAGCTTCCGGTCGACGCGCCGTTGTAAATCACGTTGCCGTCTTCGCTGCGGCGCAGGTATTCGCCCTGTAGCTTGAAATTGGTCTGGTTGGCATTGCCGTTGGGCGCCCATTTCCACACGCCGTCGGCAATCCACAACTTGCTGCTGCCGGTAAAGCTGTTGGTGACCGTCGCACCCCCCGCATTGATATCATCCCACTGGCGATCCTGGGGCGAGGTGGACAGCAGAGACAGCCCGGCCAGCCAGCTGTTGCTGGCGCCGATATCGCCACCCAGGCGGGCAAATATCGCGCTCGCGCCGGAGCCGTTCTTGTTCCGGTTGGTGCCCGGATAATTGGCGCCGCGGCCAAGTTCCGCACCGATTTCCAGGAACGAGTCGGAGGGTGCGAGCCAGCGCAACTGCACGCCGTCGTTATTGAACTGACCACCGAGGAAGGCCTGATAAGCCAACGGCGCATCGACGAAGTCCCAAGTATGGGCATGCTGCTCGTTAAGGTAGCCGATGCCGGAGAAATAGCGGCCGGCTTTCAGCGTCAGGCCTTGCGGCAAGGTGGTGGTCTGGACAAAGGCTTCCTCGGTAGACACCGTATCGTCGGGATGGATGGAAAAATTGATCGCCCCGTAGAACAATTGATCGACGTTGGCGGAAATCCCCAGCTCGCTTTCCGCCAGGCTGAAACCACGCTGGGGTGTAATATCGGCCAAGGGGCTGCTGGGCAGGTGGAAGCCCGTGATGCGGTAGCCCGCCGGATCCTTGGACAGGTTGCTGTACAAGCCTGACAAAATCAGCGATATGCCCGGATTGAAGGCGTTGGTACCAGCCATCGCAGTTGGCTGCGGCGGCGCAGCTGCGTTTGCGGCGACACTTTCTGTCGAAGCCGCTTTAGCCTCCGCCCGGACCAGGCGTTGCTCCAATGCGTCGATACGCTTTTCGTAGGTATCGCGCAGGCGTGCGACCTCGTCTCGCAGGGTGCGCAGATCGACGTCGTCTGCGGCGAATGTAGCTGACGCGGCGGCGACTGGAATGGCGATCAGCGCCATCAGCACAGGAATACTGTGAGCTTTCATGATGCTTCTCCAAAGCAATAGTCAAGCCGTCCCCATGTCGTGGACGGCGACGAAACCGGCAAAGCTTCAGAGAACTATGGGAGGCGCGCGCGCCGCGTACGGCAGCAGGCTGGAAGAATGAACCCACGGAAATTCCGCGCGCAGCGGTGTTTCGGCTAATGCCGACAGCATCGCCGGCAATTGGGCCAGCAGCGGCGCGGCGGCGGCGAGCGCGGTGAATGCGAGGCAGGTGGTGCAGCCATGCGCGAGATTTGATTCCGAACCGTGATTGTCCTCGTTGCCCTGCTGCGTCACGGATTCAGCGGCGAAGCTGAAATGACCGATCAGATGCACGAAAGCCGCCTGCTGCGCGACGAGCAGCAGCAAGGCGCAGAGAAGGACGATCAGTTGGCGGTGGCCGGGTTTTGTCACTGAACGCATGGAGGGCGCATCAAACCACAATCCGCCAGTCTAAGCAACCACTTCATCCAACCGCGCAAACCAAGCCCTTCAGATATTCCCCCTCCGGAAAATCGAGCAGCACCGGATGGTCGGCAGAAGCCGTCAGCCGCCGCACGATGCGTGCATCGACGCCAGCATCGAGCGCGGCGCCGGCGACGATTTTCTGGAATAGTTCAATGCCGACGCCGCCCGAGCAGGAATAAGTCATCAGCAACCCGCCCGGCGCGAGCAGCTTGAAGGCATTGAGGTTGATGTCCTTGTAGGCGCGCGACGCGCGTTCGGCGTGGGCGGGCGATGGCGCGAATTTCGGCGGATCAAGCACGATCAGATCGAAGCGTTCGCCGGCCGCGCGCAAGGCGCGCAGCTCCTCGAACACGTCGGCCTCGCGCCATTCGGCACGGGTGGCATCGAGCTGCGGATTGCGGGCCAGATTGCGGCGTGCCGCTTCCAGCGCCGGACCCGAACTGTCCAGTGACAGTACCCGGGGCGCACCGCCAGCCAGGGCCTGCAAGGAAAAAGCGCCGGTGTAGCAAAAACAGTTGAGCACGCGCCGGCCCTTGGACAGTGTTCGTGTCAGCAAACGATTCTCGCGCTGATCAAGATAGAAGCCGGTCTTGTGGCCGGCAACGACATCCACTTCCATGCAAACGCCATGCTCCTCAATGACGACACCCTCCTCCGGCAAGTCGCCATGCAGCCAGCCGCAGCGTGGTCCCAGCCCTTCGAGGGTGCGCAAATCGGCGTCGGAACGCTCGTAGACACGCGTACAGCCGGTCGCCTTCTGCACGGCAAGGCTGATGGCGTTGCGCCACTTATCGGCGCCGGCGCTGGAGAAAGCGAATACCAAGGTTTCAGCATAGCGGTCGCAAATGACGCCCGGCAGGCCATCCGACTCGGCATGAATCAGTCGCAAGCCCTGCTGCCCTGCCAGTTCCGGCAAAGCCGCACGGCGCGCCAGCGCAGCCGCGACACGCCGCTTGAAAAAGACGTCGTCGATGATCTCGTTTGGATCGAAGCTCCACATGCGGGCGCGGATGCTCGACTCCGGACTCCAGGCCGCACGGCCCAAGGCGCGGCCGTCGGCGGCCAGCACCGTCACCGTGTCGCCGCTTTTGGCGCGACCGTCCAGGCGCTCCACCGCGCCTTCGAACAGCCACGGATGGCGACGCAGCACCGAACGTTCCCGGCCGGGTTTAAGAACAAGTTGGGTCATCGGCTGTCCTCTGTGGTTATTCAGCGCACTTTGATCTCGGTCCACATCCGCGACAAGGCGCGGCGCATTTTCGGATCGAAATCGCGCAGCATTTCCAGGCGCTGCAAGTCCGCCGGCGGCGGGAAAATCGCCGGCTGGCCGGCGATCTCCGGGCGGATGTGCGGCAGGGCGGCGGCGTTCGGGTTGCCGGCGCCGATCAGGTTGGAGACATCGGCGGCATTGGCGCCGTCGAGCATGAAGTCGATGAACTGGTGGGCGAGATCGGCGCGCCGCCCCGACTTGTGCAAGACGAAATTGTCCACCGCCAGCACCGCGCCCTCCTTCGGCGTGGTGAAGCCGATAGTGAAAGGACGTCCGGCCTCCTGCGCATCCTGCTGCGCCCGCCACATGTCGTTGGAATAGCCGTGGGCCACCCAGATATTGCCGATGGCCAAATCCTTGATGTAGGTACTGTTGGAGAATGTCGCCCAGTAAGGCTTGGCGCGCAGGATCAGCTGCTTGGCCTGTTGCCACTCGGACAGCATGCGCGACTGCACCGAATAGCCGAGGTACTTCATCGCCGCCGCCATCAGCTCGCGCTGGCTGTTCAGCACCGACACCTTTCCCTTCAGCTTTCCCAGATACTTCGGTTCAAAGATCAGCGCCCAGGTATCAGTAGGCAGCTCCAGGGCACGCATCTTGTCCAGGTTGTAGCCGAGCAGCGTCACGGTAGTGGCGTAGGGCACCGAATAGCGATTGCCCGGATCGAACCGGGAATCGAGAAACTCGGGCTTGAGGTTGTTCAGGTGCGGCAATAGCGACTTGTCGAGCGGCTTCAGCGCGCCGCGCCGGATCAGCGACTCGACCGCGTTGCCGGTCGGCACCAGCAGGTCGTAACCGACCGCGCCGGCTTCCAGCTTGGCGAGCATTTCCTCGTTGTCGGAATAATAGTCCTGCTTGACGCGACAGCGGCACTGCGCCTCGAAGCGCTGTAGCGTCTCGTCGCCGATGTAGTTGTTCCAGTTGTAGAGATACAGCACTTCTTCGGCGTGGGCAACCGTCAGCAGCAGGAAAAGCGCGAGCGCCGCGAGAGCGTTGCCGACCGGCTTGGTCACGGGCGCTTTACCCGAACCTTGTTTTCCGTGGCGACCACAAAGCAGCCCTGCCAGCCGTCGATATCCCCGGCAACCGAGGCCATGGCAGCAGCAAGAGCCAGCGAGCCGGGTTCACGCAAACGCAAGAGCAGCAATCCGGCATGAGTGCCGGGGGCGAAGCGGCGTGTATCGGAAAAATCCAGGTCTTGGGTAATCAGGAATCGCTTTCCCCCACAAGCCGCTTTCAAGATATCGGCATCGGGTCGACCAGAAAGGTTTTCGTCGAGCTTGATCTTCATGCCAGAGCGGGAGCGGCGGGCAGCGGCAGGTCTTCCTCGGCGGAGACGGCGGCAAATGCAATCACGGCACGCAGGGCATCGCGATTGAGGGTGGGAAAGTCGGCCAGGATTTCATCGTCGCTCATGCCCTTGGCGAGGCTGGCGAGTACGGTTCGCACCGTGACGCGGGTGCCGGTGACGACAGGATCGCCGCCGCATATGGCGGGGTCGCGGGTGATGTAGGGTTTGAAGTTCATGGTCATGGCGGTGTTCTCCTTACAGGTAACGCTGCATGACCGCCTGCTTGCGAGCAGGCGCGGCGACAATGATGGCCTGTGCGTCGCTAATAATGCGCTCAAGGGCTTCGATCTTGGCGACGAAACGTTTCTGCTCGGCTAGCGGCGGTGCCGGCACCTTGATGTTCTTCATCACAGTAGCATTGATGTTGTTCTGACCGGCTGACCGTACCGCCTTGCTTGTGGCTTCCTGTCGGAAAACCTTGGAGTTCATCATCCGCGTCAAGAACGGCGGCAGCACCTGTTTCGGGTTCGGCACCACACGGACGAGGTAGGAAGCAAAGCAGTAATCTCCGTCGAGATCAAATATCCCGGTCTTACCGACGTGTTCAATGCTGCCGTTGGTACGATTGAAAAGCACATCGCCGCGGTTGAGTTTGTACTTGGCGAATTCCTCGGCGGAAATGTCGGCGCATTTCATCGCGCCGTTGTCGACCATGCGGCCCTGAGCGATCTCGTTCATTCGGAAAATCTTGTAGCCGACACCAGTCTCGTTCATCTTTTCCGACAGGCCGTATTGCACGGCGAGCGCAAGTTTGTCGATGGCTACGCGCGGTGCGGCGGAAGCGTAGACGGCATCGACCCTGTTCTCGATGTCGGCTTGCGCGGCAGCGATGCGGGCCTGCGAGGCGGCGACTTCGGCATCGACGGCTTCGCATTCAGCGACGATTTGCTGCTGAATGTCGATAGGAGGTAATGGAATCTTTTTCTCGCGAAGATCCGCGCTGGATATCGATTCGAATGTGGCGCCTTGATTGCCTTTGAACTGTGATTGGTTCTGGTCAATGTATTCAAACAGATATTTTGCAGACACTTTCACACCAGCCCTTATCGCAGCCAACCCACGACCGATACAAATTTGTTCGTATGGATTGATATTCACGTCACCGACTGGGGCACGAACACTCATCAATACATCCCCGCGCAAAGAAACTTTTGAGACTTGTGTTGTCCAGGAAGTGGGCGGCGCCAAGAATAAAGCGCCAAAATCCTTCTTACCCTGATAAAAAGGAAAACCTTCGCTCTTGTCGTTGTAGAAAGTGGACTCAGGAGATTGTCCAGGGATGACTTCTGCCAAGTTCTCGATCTTTTCCATGGGCCATTTGCCAGAAACGACAATCTTCCTTTTCCCTGCAAGTGAAAGCTGTTTCTCGAAAGTCACCCGCGAAAAATCCAGCAACTCCACCAGCCGCGCTGCACTGGCATATTCGTTTAGGTCTGACGGGATTGCGGCCAGCACACCATCAAAGTTGTCGGCGATGCAGCGGTTGAGCTTGGCGATGTTGCGTCGGTCGGTTTCGTCATAGAGCAACGTCAAGTGATGGCCCAGGGCGTCCTTGGCCAGCTTGATGCCTTCGTCGCCTTTGGCGCTGCTCCAGTCGTAACCGAGGAATTTCTTTTGCGCCTTGGTCTCGGTCGGACTCTTGATTATCAGTACCGGATTCGGCTGGTTGCTGGCCATGACGAAGTGATAGAGCTTGTCGCGCTCGATGAACTGGACAAAAGCGAGAAAACGCTTGGCCAGCTCGGCCTCCTGTTCCGCGTGCGCCTTTGTCTTGAAACCTTTCTGCTTTTTCAGATTGACGATTTCGCTGCTGGCGTCGAAGGTCTTGCGGTACTGGGCGAAAGTATCCTGCGCCAGCAGCGCCGCGTTGGGCAGGCCGCGCAGCAAAGTCTTGTAGTCTTCGACCGCCACGCCGATGTGGGCGGCATATTGAGCGATCAGGTGCGCATCCTTGTAGATGACTTGCTTGCGCTTGCTGTTTTCGCATCCCTTGAACCACTCTTCCACGCGCTCGCGGTAATGCTCCGCCGCGTCGGGCGCGGTGGCCTTGCGGCGCAGGAACAGGGTGACGGTGTTGGTGCCGGTCTTGCCAAAAGTGCCGCTGCCGAATTCGGCGATTGCCACGATGTCGAAATACTGCAAGAGGATTTCGCGCGTTCTGATGTAGGTATTGCCACCATTGGAAAGAATGCTCGACGGCAGGATGATGGCCGCGACGCCGCCGGCCTTGAGCAATTGCTTGGCGCGCTCGATGAAGAAACATTCGATGCTGTTGCTGGTGTCGAGCTTGTCGATGGTGTCAGTCAGACGGTAGGCGGCGCGTTCGTTCTCGGGCAGGGTTTCGAGAAAACCACGCACGCTGTACGGCGGATTGGCAACCAGCAGGTCGAAACCGTTGTCGCGGATTTCCGGGAATGCGGCATGCTTGCTGACGAGCGCGTCACCGTAGCAGATGTTGATTTCCTGCTGGCCGTACATGAAAGCGGAAACCTTGGCGACCTTGGAAAGTCGGTATTCTTTTTCGATGCCGTAGATCGCCTGGTGATACTCGCCGGGCTTGGCATCCGACGCGATCAGCGGCTTGAGTTGCTGCGCCAGTTCGGTAAGGAAGTGGCCCGCGCCGCAAGCATAGTCGATGGCCTTGGGTGGGGTGGGGCGACTTTTCACCAGCGTTTCCAGCGGCAAGCTCATCAGGATGAAGCGGCAGATAGGCATGGGGGTGAAATACTGGCCCTCGCTCTGCTTGATGCCTTGGTCGAGAAAGCCCTCGAACAGGTCGCCGAGAAACTGGTTGTGCCGGTGATAGCCGGTAAGACGGATGTCCTGCCACATTTGCAGGATTTTCAACAACACCTCGGCGTTCTGGTAGAACAACTTTTCGTTGTGGACATCGATAAACGAAAAATCGTTATTCGTGAAAAACTTCTGCTGCAAGAAGAGATGCCAGACAGCCTTTTGCGTGGCATCGGGATTTTGCTTGATGAAGCGCATCGCGTTTTTCACGGTGCCTTGGTCGATGTAGGTAATCGCCTCGCCTAGAAATTTACCCATGCCGGCTTGGTAAAGCTGTTGTAGCCGGTCGAGCAGTTCGAAATGGGTGTCGTAAGCCACACCCTTCCAATAAAACTTGAGATCGCCCGGGTTCTCGGTTTCATCGACCAGCTTGCAGAGAAACAGATTAACCAGCTTGTCGAAGGCATTTTCTCGACCGGAAACATTGTGCTGGCGTAGGATGGTGGCGAAGTCGTGATACTTCCTCTGCTGATCGGTGGCGGAGATGTCGTTCAGATCGGCCAGCGAGTATTTGTCCTTGCCGATGTGATAAGGCTGGATGTTGCTCTCGAAAATGCCCTTGGTTTTGTAGTCGAGCTTGTAAGTGTCGCGCCAGACGGCGAAGCGCTCCTTGACGTCGAAAGCCTCCTTGAAGCTCTTGAATTGCGGGTTGTCGTCGAGATACTTCGGGTTGTCGCGATGGGCGATGATGTGGCTGGTGTAGCTCGGCGCGTCGCCATCCAGGTCTGAGGTATAAAGGCAGAGAAATTGCGTCTCGCCGATCTGATGGACGTAGCTGAAGAGTTGATCGCCATGTTGCAGGGTATTCTTCCAGGCACGCTCGAATTCGCGACCGGACGTTTTGCATTCGATGAGGAGTAACGGTTTGCCGGCGTTGTCCTTGACCAGGATGTCGGCACGTCCGCCGCTGGCGCCGTGGCCGAGCTTCCATTTCGGCTCCAGTTCGATGTGTTCAGGCTTGTAGCCCTTTTCAAGCAGGCGGTGGACGCACTCGAAGACGACGAAATTCTCGTTAGCCGTAAAGTTGCAGGTTTGTCGCTCATTGACGGTCAGACCCTGCGCTTCGGGATAAATAATTTCCCGTTTGGCGAAGTCCATCCCGAGCGTGGCAATGCCGATGGTCTTGCGCCAGGTCGAACCGCGTTGGGCGAAACCAAGAGTGGAGAGAAGATTGGGAAGGTTATCGACCAGGATCATTGCGCTTTCCATAGCTTGACCGCGCGCGCGCGACGGATGTTGGCGTCCTTGGTGGCGAGCGGCAGATCGTGGGCGCGCGCGCTGGCGACGATGATGCGGTCGGCGGGATCGCCGTGGAATCCCGCCGGCAGGTTATCAAGCGCGAGAATCACGGCAACGTCCAGCGGCACCAGCGTCACGACTTCTGGCGCGGCGGCCGTTGGCAACCAATGGGTCAGCGGCACGTCGATAGTCAGCCGGCCCTTCGCCGCCAGCATTTGTGCCTCCCACAGGCTGATGGCGGAAAGCGCGGGCGGCGTGCCGGCGGCAGCCATTGCGTCGAGGGCGTCGCGCTCGCGAACCGGCAGTTCCGACTGACCCAGCAGCCACCAGAGCCAGACATGGGTATCAAGCAGCAGTAGCGGCTTCATTCCCGCACTGCGGCGGCGGCCTCGAAGGCATCTGCGTCGAGCACCGACTCGCCAGGCGTGACGCCCAGCCGGCCGCGTAGGCGCAGGCGCAACCAGGTCGGCGTGGCGGGCGAGGCCGCCGTAGTCGGCACCAGGCGCGCGACGACCTTGCCACGGCGCACAAGATCGACCGCCTCTCCCGCCGTTTCGACCTGGCGGATCATGTCGAGGCAGTGCGCCTTGAACTTGGAAACGCTAACGGCATGAGTGGTCATTTGTTGCCTCCAATGGGTCATGTGTAACGATAGCACATCGCGCCTGATTCGTCAGGCGCGGCTCTGCCAGCGCCATCTATCCCCGCGCCTTCAGCACATCCGGCGCAAAGCGCGAAGCCAGCAGGATCAAGGTCAGGGTCAGCGCCATCAGCAGCGTGGACACGGCATTAACCTCGGGCGTCACGGCGACCTTGATCATCGAGTAGATCTGCAAGGGCAAGGTGGTGACGCCGACGCCGGCAACGAAGAAGGTGATGACGAAATCATCGATGGACAAGGTGAAGCTCATCAGGAATCCGGCCGCCAGCGCCGGCAGGATCAGCGGCAGGGTGATGCGGCGGAAAATCTGCCAGGGCGTGGCGCCGAGGTCGCGGGCCGCCTCGAAGAGACTTTCCTCCATGCCGGCCAGCCGCACCCGCACGACAATGGCGACGAAGCCGAGGGAGAAAGTGATGTGGGCGATCAGGATCGACAGGTAGCCCAGCGTCAGGTCCAACACCTGGCGGAAGAACAGCAGCAGCGATACGCCGAGCAGAATCTCCGGCATCGCCACCGGGGTGAGCACCAGGAAGGGCAGCGCTCGGGACAGATAGCGGATGCGGTAGCGCTGCATGGCGATGCCAGCCATGGCGCCAAGAACCGTGGCCATCGACGACGCCAGCAGCGCAATGACAATCGAGTTGGCTGCGGCGCGCAGCATTTCCTCGTCATGCAGCAGCTTGGTGTACCAATGCGTGGTGAAGCCCACCCACTGGGCATTGAGGGTCGAGTCGTTGAAGGAGAACAGCACCACCACCGCCAGCGGGATGTAGAGAAAAGCATAAACACCCAGCGATGCGGCCCAAATCCAGTGAGCCGGCTTTCTCACGACACCGCCTCTGTGCCATGCAGTCCGCGCCGCGCCGCCCAGGCGGCGAGTCCGGCCAGGGCCAATACCGCCACGGTCAGCATGATCGCCAGCGCCGAGCCGAGCGGCCAGTCGCGGTTGTCGAGGAACTGCTCCTTGATCAGGTTGCCGATCAGGATGTCGCCGGTGCCGCCGAGCAGTTCCGGCACCGCGAACATGCCCAGCACCGGGATGAACACCAGCGCCGAACCGGCGAAGATGCCGGGCAGCGATAGCGGGAAAGTGACGTGCCAGAACCGCGTCCAGGCGTTGGCGCCCAGGTCCTGGGCCGCTTCCAGCAGGGCCGGATCGTGCCGTTCGAGATTGGTGTAGAGCGGCAGGATCATGAACGGCAGATGTACATACACCAGCCCGACGATCACCGCGAATGGCGAGTAGAGCAGGCCGAACGGGCCGAGCAGCATGATCCAGGCATAGATGCGCACCAGGAAGTTGCTGGCGAAGGGCAGGATCACCAGCAGCACCAGCAGGTCGCGACGCCGCTTGGGGCTGCGGGCGATCAGCCAGGCCAGCGGATAGGCCAGGACGACGCAGATCAGCGTGGTCAGCAGCGCCCCCAGGAAGGAACGCACGAAGATTTCCGGATAGATAATGTCGCCGAACAGGAAGGCGTAAGCCTCCGTCGACCAGGCCGGCAGCGGCGCGAGTCCGCCGAACTCGCCGGGCTCGCGGATCGAAGCAAGCACTACGATCAGGGCGGGCGCCAGGAAGAAAGCCAGCAGAAACACCGCCGGCGGTAGCGCGACCACCCAGCGGGTCAAACCGGCCGGCGCTTGGCGCGGTTTAGCCACGCAGGAAGACTCCCGCATCATGCCGCCAGCATACGGCCACGGCATCGCCGACTTCGTGAAACTTGGCGCGGCCCGGCGCGGCGTTGGTCATCAGCGCCTCGATCAGGAAGCCGTTGGCAAGTTCCACCTTGTAGAGCGTGACGTCACCGAGGTAGAGCAGTTCCTTGACGCGGCCTTCGAAGCGGTTCTTCAGATCGGCCGATTCCTTGTGGCCGTAAACCCGGATCAGTTCCGGTCGCAAGGCGAAGGCGCCGCGCTCACCGGCCTGGATCGGGCGCGGATCGGTGGCAGCGATCTCGCCGAGGCCGGGCGCCTTGAGGGTCAGCAGCACCTTGCTGGCGGCCGTCACTTCCACCTCGATGAGGTTGATCTTGCCGATGAAGTCGGCGACGAAGCGGTTGGCCGGCTGGGCGTACAGCTTGTCTGGCTCGTCGAGCTGTTCGAGGCGACCGGCGTTGAGCACGGCGATGCGGTGCGACAGCGCCAGCGCCTCCTCCTGCAAGTGGGTGACGAATACGAAGGTGATGCCTACTTCGCGTTGCAGGGCGATCAATTCGACCTGCATCTGCTCGCGCAGCTTGGCGTCGAGCGCGCTGACCGGCTCGTCGAGCAGCAGCAGGCGCGGGCGGTTTACCAGGGCGCGCGCAAGGGCGACGCGCTGTTTCTGGCCCCCGGAAAGTTCATGCGGATACGCCGCACCTTTGTCCGCGAGATGCACCTGCGCCAGCGCTTCGGCGACGCGGCGGCGGCATTCGGCGCGGGACAGGCCGGCCACTTCGAGCGGAAAGGCGACGTTGGCGCTGACGCTCAGGTGCGGAAACAGCGCGTAGTTCTGGAATACCGTGTGCAGCGGGCGCTTTTCCGGCGGCACGCCGGCCAGCGATTTACCGTCGAGCAGGACCTCGCCTTCGTCGGGCGCGTCGAAGCCGGCGATCATGCGCAGGATGGTGGTCTTGCCGCAGCCGGAGGGACCGAGCAGCGTAAAGAATTCGCCGGCCTCTATGGCGAGCGTCACGTCCTTCACTGCTTCGAGGTTGCCGAAGCGGCGCGTGACGTTCCTGAGTTCGAGCAGTGCCATGGCGGCTATTCGAGCGGTGTTGCCAGCTCCCGTGCGGGTACGACTTCGACATTCTCCGCCAGCGCGTAGCGCCTGTCACCCGGATAGACGACGAACAGGCGGTCGAGCTTGAGGTCGGCCAGCGCGATCTTCATCGAGGGTGTCAGGCGCGGCGCGTCCATGCGCTTGATCTCGATGCCGATGCGGCGGCCATCCTTGAAAAGCAGCAGGTCGAGTTCGGCGCCCTGGTGCGTAGCCCAGAAGAAAGCTTCGTCGGGTTCGGTGCGGCGCAGGATTTCCTCGATGATGAAGCCTTCCCAGGAAGCGCCGCACTTGGGCTGCTCAAGCAGGGCGCGCATATCGGCTATGCCCAGCAACTCATGCAACATGCCGCTGTCGCGCACATAGACTTTGGGCGAGCGGACTTGCCGCTTGCCGAGATTCTCGAACCAGGGTTGCAACTGGCGCACCAGATAAGCGCTTGCCAGCATGTCGAGATAACGCCGCACGGTCGATTCGGATATGCCTAGCGACCGGGCAGGGTCGGCGCCGCTCCAGATCTGGCCGTGATAGTGGGCAACCATCGCCATGAAGCGCTGCACCGCCGGGGCGGGGATGTTGAATCCCAGTTGTGGCAAATCCCGCTCGGCGAAGGTCTGGAGAAACTGCCGGCGCCAGATGCGGCTGTCGCCATCGCTGCCGGCAAGAAAGGAAAGCGGAAAACCGCCGCGCAGCCAGAGTTTTTCCAGTGCCGGGTATCCGGTTTCGGTCAGGCTGAAGCCGCTGATCTCGATGACCTCGACACGGCCGGCAAGCGATTCGCTGCTGCCGCGGATCAGCGCGGGCGAAGCGCTGCCCAGCAGCATGAAACGGGCCGGCAGACCGGGGCGATCGACGAGTACGCGCAGGATCGGAAAGATCTGCGGCGCGCGCTGTACTTCGTCGATGACGACGAGGCCGCGCAAGTCCTTCAGCGCGGTCATCGGTTCGGCCAAGCGGGCGAGGGACAACGGGTCTTCGAGGTCGAAGTAGTTGGCGGATGTCGTGTCGACGAATTGCCGCGCCAGCGTAGTCTTGCCGATCTGGCGCGGCCCGATCAGGGCAACGGCGCGGCTGCGCTGTAGCGCCTGCCGGATACGAGCTTGCCAGGATTGTCGGGAGAACATGCAGCCATTCTAGGTGGCGTACCATGAAAAAGCAACATCTAATGACGGAATTTCATGGTGCACAACAACGTCGTCACGAATGATGGTGCGGATGCTCCGTCACGTGGTGGGTTTCCGCAGCCGCATGATGATGCAGGAAGGCATGTTCAGGCTCTACCGGCAATGGTCCGCCGACCGCTTGCGGCAGCAGCGAACCCAAAATCATGCCGAGGACGCTGGCGATCAGGCCGGCGAATTGCGCCGGGACGAACGGGTCGTCGGGGCCGGCGACCAGCAACGACGACCACACCGCCATCCCGCAGAAAATCGCCGTGAGTGCGCCCTGATTGGTGGCGCGTTTCCAGAACAGGCCGCACAGCAACGGCACAAAGGCCGCCACCAGGGTGATCTGGTAGGCGTTTTCGACCATCTTGAATATGCTGGCCTTGGAATTGATGGCATACATTGTCACCAGCAGGGTGAACGCCAGCGTCACGCTGCGCATGGACAGCAGCAGCTTGTGGTCGGTCATCTTCCCGAGCATCGGCCGCAGGATATTTTCGGTGAAGGTCACCGAAGGCGCCAGCAATGTCGCCGAGGCGCAGCTCTTGATGGCGGAGAGCAGGGCGCCGAAGAACATCACCTGAGCGAACAGCGGTGCGCGCTCCATCACCAGGCGCGGCAGAATCAACTGCGGATCGGTGTCGATCAGTTCCGCCACCATCTGCGGATCGATCAGCGTCGCCGAATAGGCCAGGAACATCGGCACGAAGGCAAAGAAGAAATACAGCGCACCGCCCAGCACCGAGGCCCACACCGCGATCTTTTCGGTCTTGGCCGACTGGACGCGCTGGAACACGTCCTGTTGCGGAATCGAGCCGAACATCATGGTCACCCAGGCGGCGGCGAAAGCCAGCATTTCCTTGAGGTCGAGGGCAGGCCAGAATTCGAACTTGCCCGCCTGCAAGGCGTGATCGACCACCACCCCGACGCCGCCCACCATGCCGCTGATCGAACCTCCGATGTAAAGCATGCCGATCACGATGATGACCATCTGGATCAGGTCGGTGATCGCCACCGCCCACATGCCGCCGAAGAAGGTGTAGATCAGGATGGTGATCGAGCCGATCCACATGCCGGTGACTTTCTCAATTTCGCCCGCCGAGACGACGTTGAACACCAGGCCCAGCGCGGTGATCTGGGCGCCGACCCAGCCCAGGTATGAAATTACGATGGCCAGCGTGGTGAACACTTCGACGCTGCGCCCGAAACGTTTTTTGTAAAAGTCGCCGATGGTCAGCAGGTTCATGCGATACAGCGGCGCGGCGAAGAACAGGCCGACCAGGATCAGGCACATCGACGAACCGAAGGGATCGGCGACCACCCCCTTGAGGCCATCCTTGAGAAAGGTTGCCGGAATGCCAAGCACGGTTTCCGAGCCAAACCAGGTGGCGAACACCGTGGCCGTCACCATATAAAACGGCAGGTGCCGACCGGCGATGGCGAAGTCCTTGGTGTTATGCACACGCGTTGCCGCGTAGAGGCCGATCGCGACCGAAATGATCCAGTAGATGATGACGAACCAGAGCAGCATGGCGGTTTCGATAGATTGGCGAGTTTGGCCTTGGCGTGCCGGGAATTATACCCAAGCCGCCGCAGTGTTCAGATCAGCAGCAGGATCAATCCGCTAACCAGCCCGCCCAGCAGCAGCGCGATGAAAGCCAGCAGGTATTTCTGGCGCGCTTGTTCGACCTGGATCAGGGCAAGTTGGACTCGCAAGGAACTGTCGTTGCGCGCCAGGGCCTTGTGCGCCAGCCGCGGCAACGCCGGCAGGAGCGTCGCCCACTGCGGCGCTTCGCGCTTGAGGTTGTCGATCAGGCCGCGCCAGCCCAGTTGCTGGCTCATCCAGCGTTCGAGGAAAGGCTTGGCGGTCTGCCACAGGTCGAGATCAGGATCGAGCTGACGGCCGAGACCTTCGATGTTCAGCAAGGTCTTCTGTAGCAGCACCAACTGCGGCTGGATCTCGACGTTGAAGCGGCGCGAGGTCTGGAACAGGCGCAACAGCACGCGGCCGAAGGAAATCTCCTTCAGCGGCCGGTCGAAGAACGGCTCGCAGACTGCGCGGATCGACGCCTCGAATTCGTCGATGCGCGTGTCGGCCGGCGCCCAGCCAGACTCGACATGGGTCTCGGCGACGCGCTTGTAGTCGCGGTTGAAGAAGGCCAGGAAATTGTGCGCCAGGTAGTTCTTGTCGACATCGGTGAGCGTGCCGACGATGCCGAAATCGACCGCGACGTACTGCCCCGCCGGCGTGACGAAGATATTGCCGGGATGCATGTCGGCGTGAAAGAAGCCGTCGCGGAACACCTGGGTAAAGAAAATCTCCACGCCATTGCGCGACAAGGCTTTGAGATCGACGCCCTGCTCGCGCAGGGCATCGGTCTGGCCGATCGGCGTGCCGTGCATGCGCTGCATCACCATCACCGTGTGATCGCACCAGTCCCAATACACTTCCGGCACCAGCAGCAAATTCGAGTCCTTGAAATTGCGGTGCAGCAGCGAGCAGTTGGCTGCCTCGCGCATCAGGTCGAGTTCGTCCTCCAGGTGCTTCTCGAACTCGGCCACCACTTCGAGCGGCTTGAGGCGCCGGCCATCCGGCCAGATTTTCTCGAGCAGTCCGGCCGCCACGCGCAGCAAACCGATGTCATTGGCGATGATCTGCGAAATGCCCGGGCGCAGGATTTTCACCGCCACTTCGTGCCCGCCATCTTCGGCGCGCAGCACGGCGAAATGCACTTGGGCGACCGACGCCGACGCTACCGGCTCGCGCTCGAAACTGGCAAACACTTCATCGACGTGTTTGCCGTAGACTCTTTCCAGTTCGGCCAGGGCTTGCACCGAGGGAAAAGGCGGCACCTGATCCTGCAGCTTGGCGAGTTCATCGGCGATATCTTGCGGCAGCAAGTCACGCCGCGTCGAGAGAATCTGGCCGAACTTGACGAAGATCGGCCCCAGCGCTTCCAGCGCCTGGCGCAAGCGGACCGCGCGCGGCTCCTTGAGCTGACCGCCGAAGACGCGCCAGAACTGGAGCGCGGCGGCAACATGCATGAGCCTTCCTGAAGGCTCATGCTCCAGAATCATCTGGTCGAGGCCGTAGCGACTGGCAATCCGGGCAATCTTGAAAAGGCGCAGAAGACGCATGGATTAGGCAGAACCCCGGAATAATGCCAGAAGCTTATTGCCGCGCTCGATCGATAGCTGCGCAACGCAGAGTGAGAAGATGCGGATACAACGGGGCATGACGGTGGGACTCAGGAAAGCTGGCGTTATCGAAGTGTAACGTAAAACCCGCCTTGATAAGCGGCCTGCCGCCTGAGTGGCGCTGGAGTCGGGTACGAGCACGCGGCGCAAATGCTATCTGTCGGCTAAGCAAGCTCGGGGTATTCGCTGCTCAGCGCCTCGCCGCCTTCTCGCCAGGCGTGACACTGGCCGACGAAGGCCAAAGTGCGCTGATCCGGCCAGTGCCTGGGATCTGCGGTATACGTCCATTGGCGCGCCCACCGGTCGGGCCATGAGGCCTGAACATAGGTATTGGCCAATTCCCCGATGAGGTTGTTGAGATGCGCGCAAGCCAGGGAACCGCCGAGAAGTTTGCGCACCTGCTGGCTGAAACCGGGACCGATGCGCAGACCGACCAGCTTGCGGTAGGCTGTTTCGGTTTCTCCGCATTCGGGCCAGGGAGCAGTCGAAACCGTGGCTTGCACGGCCTGGATCGTAAAATCGTTGTCGATGATCAGCGTAAGCGACATCTGATGAATGTTCTCGCCTGCTTTTACCGGCGGCCGGGAGCGAAAAGGAACCTCCTGCGCCTTTTCGTCAGAGACCCTGCCCTCGATTTCCCATAAGCTATCCCGACGCCGGTAGGCCTTGCAAACAATTTCCCGCGTGTGGGTCAGTTCGCGTCCGTCATCGCCAAATATCATTGCATTATTCCCTTATCCCTTTTACGCATTTGCACATGAAGATGGTGTTCTTCCAGTGTTCATGCATCCTCCGTCAAGGCCGAGCCGCAGTCGATTTGCGTTGAAAGCGCTCCAGCCACCGATCCAACTGATTCTTTTGCACCGACTGGATCTCGCGCAGCAGATCATGGGTAACCTCGACGACTTGGTAGCGACGATGCAGTTCGTCTTCCATCCGGATGAGAAGGCTGGCGGCCATCTCGGCGTCGGCCAAAGCCCGGTGGTAGCGACCGGCAACGGGCAGCTTGGCGAATTCGATGAGCGCGCCAAGCTTGTGGCTGGGCGCTTGCGGAAACACCCGGCGTGCCACCAGCATGGAACAGGCAAATCCTTGTCGGCGACTGCGACGGGCACGTCCGAGTTCCGCGTCCCAGAACTTGCTATCGAAGGCAGCGTTATGCGCAACCAGCGGATGCTCGCCGACAAAATCGGCCGCGGCGCGCATGACTTCCGCCGCGGGCGGCGCCTTGCGAACCATGGCGTTGGAAATTCCGGTGAGGTCTTCGATGAACGGGGGGATACGCACGCCCGCGTTCATCAGGCTCTGATAGCGATCGACAACTATCCCGTCCCGCACCAGTACCGCGGCGATCTCGGTGGCGCGGGCGCCATGATCCGGCGACAATCCCGTCGTCTCAAAGTCGATGACCGCCACCGCCTCCATCACGTCCCCTTTCTTGTGCCGGAACATTTCACCATCATGCGCTCATGATCTTATGGGATGCCGAGCCGAATCGGCTTGGGGAAAACAGCCGACGACCCCAAAGCGGCTACCAAGAACGACGACGGCTATGCAGGTGTCGAAACGCGATCGTAGAACTCGAGGACGCGGTCGCAGTCATCGGAGTCCATTTTCGCCATTGCCTCGCGCGGATGCTGGTTGAGCGTTCCAGAAATCATGTAGGGGACAGAATAGCCCCACTCGATCTTGCGGAACCACGGCAGAACGACCTTATCGATCGCCTCGATGACCGGTCGAACGCGGAACTTGGGGTTCTTAAGGAACGACAGCAGGAGTTCCAGCGGGCAGTTCCCCGCGCCGCGGCCGAAGCCGTACAGCGTTGCATCGAGGTAATTGGCACCGGCGATGATCCCGGCAATGGTGTTCGCAAACGCCAGTTGCTGATTGTTGTGCATGTGCAAGCCGATCGTCTTGCCGGGCAGATGTTGCTGGTACAAACCGACGAGGTGCTCGATGTCTTCCTGATAGTAGTTGCCGAAGCTGTCGACCACGTAGATGACCGGCACGCGACTCTTGCCGAGGTCGTTGAGCGCCTCTTCCAGTTCGCGGCCGGTGATGTTCGAAACCGCCATCAGGTTAATGGTCGCCTCATAGCCTTTGTCCATGACGTGGTGGGCGAGTTCGATCGCCGCGTCGACCTGGTGGGCGTAGCATGCGACGCGAACCATGTCGAGCGAACACTGGTCGGCCGGCGGGATATCCTGGTACTCGATCCTGCCAATATCGGCCATCGCGGCAAGCTTGATCTTCTTCGGCTCATTGCCGATGATGCGCTTCAGGTCGGCCTCGGCACAGAACTTCCATGCGCCGTATTCGGAACGGGAAAACGCCGACTCGGAGCTAAAGTAGCCGATTTCCATGTAATCGACACCGGCGGCGGCGGTCGACTCGTAGACTTGCTTGACGAATGCGTCGTCGAACTGCCACTTGTTCATAAGTCCGCCATCGCGGACGGTGCAATCGACAACTTTGATTTCGGGGCGGTACATGGTGGAATCGTCCTCTTACTCTGACATGTGGGGTAACTTGCGAGGCCTCCGCGCGAATCCTGTGCGGGTGCATTGCTAAGCCTAGACTCGCATTATATCAGCGAGATAGCGCCAAGGCGATTTCGAGCCCTGTCTGCATGATTACCCATGCCCAATGCATATTAACCACCAAGAACGGAAGCCAGCTCCATAATGGATTTACGTCCCCCATCGGGCGACACTTGGGGGCACTTGCATCAACGTACCAATATTGGCACATTGCATACATGAAACCCGTTGTCGAGTGCGCTGCTTCCGGACTGACGAACCCATAGGGGACCGACTGAAACAGTTGAAATGGAGATGAATGTGGGCAAGAAGGATACCGTCAGAAATTTTACCGACTTCCTGCCGTTCATGGCGGCAGCCTGACTATAAAATCCTCGGGATTAAATTTGTTCCGATTTGTTCTTTTGTTTTGATTCTTCAAAGGGCATCTTCCTGGTCGAGGGTTGGGTTATTTGGCCGGATATGCCATGCTAGGAGAGACGAGCAAAAATGAAAAAGACCTCAATATCCCTCTTGCTTACCAGCCTGCTGGCATCAAGCTTTGCTCATGCCGGCTCATTCAAGCTTGACGATGCCGCCTTGGCGCCGGTTAATGATTTCGCCTCCGGGTCCAAGGTGATCGCCAAAATAATTGCGGTGACCGACACAACCATTACCGCAAAATCGTTGAGCACCGGTTTTGAGAAAAGGCTAAGGGGCAAGATGTCTCCTGAAATGGTAGGTAAATGCATTTCGGTGGTTCAATTGAATGAGAACAAATTTGACGTCAATCCTTCTGCTTGCCCCCTTTCACGCGACAATGCGGCCAGGGCTGAGCTAAAGAAAAAGATCGATGCCGCCGCGAAAACCAAGTAGTTGGAGACGGAGAATCACAGATCGAACGGTTTTGAAGAATTCGCTTATCCACAGTCGAAGCTGGCCAACTGGTACTCTCGGAAAAAACAGGGCATCGAACGAGCGGAAAAATCGAGATTCCCAAGCATCAGGTTGAAGATACGAACCAGTCACATGGCAACCCGGAATAAGGCTGCACAACATAGAAGCAGAAGCAAAACCTTGCAATTTCGCAACTTCATTTGAATGTATTGACGCGACCGATGATATCCCGCTTTTATTGCCCCATGCCGCTCCAGGCCGGCCACACGGTGACCTTGCCGCCGGAAGCGGCGCACCATGCGCTGCGCGTGTTGCGTTTGCGCAGCGGCGATGAACTGGTGGTGTTTGACGGCATGGGCGGCGAATACCCGGGCAAGGTGGAGGAGACTACGCCGACGCTACGCTTGGCACTTGGGGACTGGCGCGAAGTCGAATGCGAGGCACCGCTGACGACGATCCTGGCGCAAGCTTTGCCCAGCGGCGACAAGATGGATTGGGTGGTGCAGAAGGCGGTGGAACTGGGCGTGCTGGCGATTCAGCCCCTGCAAACCAAACGCAGCGTGGTGCGCTTGGCCGGAGATCGGGCGGAGAAACGCCGCGGCCACTGGCAGCAGGTCGCGGTAGCGGCTTGCGAGCAAAGCGGCCGAAATCGGCTGCCGACAATCGGCCCGGTTCTTGATCTACCCCATTATCTGGCGCAACCTGCAGGGGAAAATGAAACCCGGCTGCTGCTCTCGCCGCAAGCGGATGCGCGCTTGTCGGCGTTGCCGCGACCCGCCGGCGGGTTGACTCTGCTGATCGGACCCGAGGGTGGCTTCGACGCCGACGAGGAAGCGGCGGCGCGTTCGGTCGGCTTCCAGCCGGTGACGCTGGGGCCGCGCGTGTTGCGCACGGAAACTGCCGGGCTGGCGGCAATGGCGGCTACATTGGCATTGTGGGGTGACTTTTGAGAAGCAAACTCTAGGGAGGTTGCAATGTTTGAATCGTCTGAAATCGGCCACAAGATTGACAAGGAAACTTATCGCAAGGCGGTGCCGGAGTTGCGC
This sequence comes from Sterolibacterium sp., assembly GCA_028713555.1. Taxonomy (GTDB): domain Bacteria; phylum Pseudomonadota; class Gammaproteobacteria; order Burkholderiales; family Rhodocyclaceae; genus JACRAR01. The sequence continues at coordinate 59,233 of JAQTOA010000010.1, forward strand.
GCGGCCTTGCAGGATGCCCAGTACGATCTCAAGGAAAACGGCAAGATTCCGGTCGTCGTGCTGGTCAGCGGCCAGGATGGCGCCGGCAAGGGCGAGACCATCAACATCCTGTACGAGTGGATGGACCCCCGCTTCATTTCGACCCTGGCCTTCTCCGCACCCACCGACGAGGAACGCGAACGTCCCTTCATGTGGCGCTACTGGCGCGCGTTGCCACCCAAGGGACGGGTCGGGGTGTTTGCCGGTTCGTGGTATTCGAGTCCGATTCATGACCGCCTTGACGGCGGCATGACCAAGGCGGGGATGGACGCGCGCATCGACCAGATCAACCGCTTCGAGGCGATGCTGGTCAATGAGGGGGCGCTGGTGCTCAAGTTCTGGTTCCATCTCACCAAGGAAGGCCAGAAGCGCCGCCTCAAGACGCTGGAGAAAAACCCCAAGACCGCATGGCGCGTCACCAAGTGGAACTGGGATCGGCTAAAGACTTACGACAAACTGCAGGCCGTGGTCGGCCATGTGCTGCGCATGACCAACACGCCGTGGGCGCCATGGATCATCATCGAGGGCGAGGATGACCGTTATCGCTCGCTGACCACCGGCAAGATACTGCTCGACGCGATACGCCAGCGCGTAGCCAACACCGGCAAGCTGACAACCCCGGTGGCGCCACCGGCGCGTGTCAATCTCGATGGCCGTGACGTGCTCTCCGAGCTCAAGCTGAACCGCAGACCGATCACCAAGAACGACTTCGAGACGCAACTGGCCAAATGGCAAGGCAAGCTTTCCGAAATGGTGCGCGACCCGCGCTTCCAGAGCCGCTCGCTGATCTGCGCCTTTGAAGGCTCGGATGCCGCCGGCAAGGGTGGCGGCATCCGCCGCATCACCGCCGCGCTCGATGCGCGCGACTACCAGATCGTGCCGGTGGCGGCGCCGACCGAGGAAGAGCGCGCCCAGCCCTATCTGTGGCGTTTCTGGCGGCATATTCCACGCAATGGCCGTGTCGCGATTTTCGATCGCACCTGGTACGGCCGGGTGCTGGTCGAACGCGTCGAGGGCTTCTGCGCCGAAGCCGACTGGCTGCGCGCCTATTCCGAGATCAACGACTTCGAGCACGACCTCTCCGATGCCGGCGTCATCGTCATCAAGTTCTGGCTGCAGATCAGCAAGGAAGAGCAGCTCAAGCGCTTCAAGGAACGCGAGAAAATCCAGTTCAAGCGCTTCAAGATCACCGAAGAGGATTGGCGCAACCGCGAGAAATGGGATGCCTATCATGAGGCGGTTTGCGACATGGTGGATCGCACCAGCACCGGCGAGGCGCCATGGACCCTGGTCGAGGCCAACGACAAGAACTACGCCCGCGTCAAGATTCTGCGGACGGTGTGCGAAAGGCTGGAAGCGGCCCTGACAAATAAAACCGAGCGCTTGAAGTAGTCCAGAATTGATACCATACGCGTATTCAATCAACGAGGCAGGACAAGCATGACAGCAGCGCAGAGCACTGAGGAAGCACAGAACGACAACGCCTTGGCCGATTCCATGCTGGTAGCTTGGGTGCGCCAGGCGGCGCCCTACATCCATGCCTTCCGCGGCCGCACTTTTGTCATCGCCTTCGGCGGCGAAGTATTGCAAGGCTCGGTAGCCCAGGCGCTGGCCCAGGATTTCAATCTGCTCGCCAGCCTTGGCATCCGCCTGGTGCTGGTGCATGGCGCGCGCCCGCAGATCGACGCCGAAATGCTGCGCCGTGGCCTGCCGGCGAAGTTTCATAAAGGCTTGCGGATCACCGATGGCGAAGCGCTGGAATGCGTCAAGAGCGCCATGGGCGTGGCGCGCATCGAGATCGAGGCCTTGCTTTCACAAGGCCTGCCCAACACGCCGATGGCCGGCGCCTGGATGCGCGTCACCGGCGGCAACTTCATCACCGCCAAGCCGGTGGGCGTGGTCGGTGGCGTCGATTACCAATACACCGGCGCCGTGCGCAAGATCAATGCCGAGGAAATCAAGGCCGATCTGGACCAGCAGAATGTCGTGCTGATCACCCCGCTGGGGGTCTCGCCGACCGGCGAAATATTCAATCTTTCCTGGGAAGAGGTGGCCGAGGCCGTCGCCGTCGCCCTGCAGGCGGACAAGCTGATCTACCTGTGCGGTGCGCCGGGGGTAGTCGACAAGAAGGGGGGCTTGCTCAACGCCGTGACCGCCGACGAAGCCGAAAAGCTGTTGGCACGCCACGCCAAGCAGGCGCCCGAATTAGCGCGGGTGTTACCGGGGGCAGTGCGTGCCTGTCGTGCCGGCGTCGGCCGGGTGCATTTTCTCGACCGCCAAGCTGACGGCGCCATGCTAATGGAGTTCTTCACGCGCCAGGGCGTCGGCACGGTGATGACCCATGAACCGCTGGTGCGCCTGCGCGAGGCCACGGTGGAAGATGTCGGCGCGATTCTGGCGCTGATCACCCCGCTCGAGGCCGACGGCACCCTGGTCAAGCGCGGGCGCGAGCGACTGGAAATGGAAATCAGCCGTTTTTCGCTACTCGATCATGATGGCGTGATCATCGGTTGCGCGGCCCTGTATCCCTTCACAGTTCCCAAGGGCAAGGAAAGGGCCGGGGAGTTGGCCTGCCTGGCCGTGATGCCCGAGTATCGCCGCAGCGGCTATGGCGACCAATTGCTCAAGCACATCGAAGCCCGCGCCAGGAAGCTCAAGCTGAAGCGCCTGTTCGTACTGACCACCCGCACTGCCCACTGGTTCATCGAGCGCGACTTCGTTGAAACCGGCGTCGACACCCTGCCCGACGCCAAGCGCGAGCTATACAATTATCAGCGCCGCTCCAAGGTACTGACGAAGGTTCCCTAGTCGCTGGCAGCGAAATCTTCCTCGCCCAGCAAGCGCCAGCTACCCTGCAGTAAACCTTCGAGTGGCCTGAAGTTGGCTTTGTAGGCCATTTTCTTGCTGTGGCGAATCCAATAGCCGAGATACAGGTAGGGCAAACCAAGATGAGCGCACTGCGCCGCCTGCCAAAGCACACCGAAAGTGCCGAGGCTGGCGCCGGGCAGATCGGGATCGTAGAAGGTATATACCGACGACAAGCCGTCGGGCAGCAAATCAATGATGCTGATCATGCGCAACGGTCCGTAAGCCGAGCCCTCCCGGAATTCGATCAGGCGGCTATCAACATGAGTTTGCAGCAGGAAGTGGGCATATTGGTCACGGCTGTCCTGATCCATGCCGCCACCGCTATGCCGTGCTGCCTGATAGCGCTGATAGAGAGCGAAATGTTCCTCGCGGAAAGTCAGTGACTCCGGTTCGGCAACCAGGCCGGCATGCTTTTTCAGTGCCCGGCGCTGGCTGCGACTGGCGGCTAACTGAGCAACCGGCAGGCGCACCGGGATGCATTCACGGCAGGCATCGCAATATGGGCGATAGGTGAATACCCCGCTGCGACGAAAGCCGGCACGCACCAATCCGCCATAGGTAGTCTGGTCGATCAGATGGCTGGGAGTAGCGACCTGGGAACGCGCCACACGGTTGGGCAGGTACGAGCAGCCGTAGGGTGCGGTGGCGTAAAACTGCAGCAGCGAGAATGGCAGTTCGTTAAGTTTGGTCATGACGCCTGGTGAAACAATCCATTCGCGGCATCCTGCGGCCAGCGCTCGGCCGCGTCGCCTGAACCGGTCCACCGCGCCAACCCGGCAAGGAATTCGTGGCGAGGAATTTCGCGCGCGCCAAGGGAAACCAGGTGGGCCGTATTCATTTGACAATCTATCACGGCAAAACCGCGTTTTTCAAGCCAGCGGCAAAGATGCGCCAAGGCGATCTTGGAGGCATCGCTGACTCGCGCGAACATCGATTCACCATAAAAAACACGGCCGATCGCGACGCCGTAGAGACCACCGATCAGGACTTTACGGTCTCCCTCGCCGACCCAGGTCTCGACTGAATGCCCATAGCCAAGTTCATGCAGTCGTAAGTAAGCAGTTTGCATCTCTGGACTGATCCAGGTGCCTGGATTTCCTTTGCGCGGCGCGGCGCAGGCCGCCATGACCAGATCAAAGGCGGAATCCAGGCAGATCGTATATCCGGCTCGCCTGAGTGTCCTGGCCAACGAGCGGGAAATCTTCAACTCGTTTGGAAACAGCACCATGCGCGGATCGGGACTCCACCACAGCAGAGGCTCGCCCGGCGAGTACCAAGGAAATATGCCGCAACGATAGGCGGCGAGCAACCGTTCGACGCCAAGGTCACCGCCTGCCGCAAGCAGCCCGTTGGGTTCGGCCAGAGCCGAATCAACCGGCGGAAACTGGTGTGATTGAGTCAGCCAGGGAATCATGACAAAAAGCCAATTGACTTGAGCATTTCAGCTGGTTTCGGCACGGGAAAATTCTAGCGCAGCCTTGGCCGGGAAAGTCACGTCGCAGGGATAATACCCCAGCATCGTGAGTCTCTTGCAAAGCAAGTTTCGCGCACATGACTTTTCCGCGGCGAGAGACAAAAGCAGGCGACCAAGGAATCGCCCATTCATCACCAACGGCAGCAGACCCTGGCGCCGTTCCCCTGCCGCCAGAACGCGGCAACACGCACACGCGGCAAACCCCTGGTGACAGGGAAAAGCGCATTGTATTTCTTCAGTGAGACCGAAATATCGTTAATCTATGACTTTCGCAAAATGCTCACACAATACATTTTGCCTGGCCCATCGAAGCCACATGTCTCGACCTCGTATTCGAGGCAAGATAATCTACAATTTCGTCGCCAGCGCTTTCCGGGCTAAAGGCCTTGGCGAGGCCTTTAGCGGTCAGCTTCTCGATTTGCGGCATGGAAATGTTTCCGCTACATACGACGAGAACGTCACTCAAGTCGTTTTTTCTCACCAAGTCCAAGAGTTCTTCTATCTGCAGGTAATTCGACGCGTCCGAACTAATTCCTATGACATCCGCGTCCTCCTGAATTGCGGCGTTGACTACCATCTCCGCTGTCTGTTTGGTACCCAGATAGACGACCTCGAATCCCGCATCGCGCAGGGCCATCGACACCACCTCGCCACCAGTGGTGTGACTATCGAGGCCGATCATAGACACAATTACCTTGATACCGCTCCCCTTTCCCATGTTTCAAGGCTTCCAGTTCGTCTGAAATTACCAAACCCGGATTCAACTCGTCTCACTGCAACTCGTAGGGGCAGTCAATTACGTTGAAGGGGTCGTAACTCAAACCGCGCGCCTTGCGGATCACACCCATGATCTCGCCTACTGTCGCATATGCCTTGACGGCCTCAATAATCGATGGCATCAAGTTGAACCGGTCACCCTTCCCTGCATCTGCGTGCAACTGCCTTAGCGTTTTTGTCACTGCCGGCATATCACGCGTTTTCTTCCACTCTGCCATGCGTTTTGCAATCGCCTCGGAGTCCCCAGCGTGAAGTTCCTGGATCGGAATCGCAAATTCCTCTTCCTCCGGTATAACCAGATGGTTAACGCCGACGACCAGCCGCTCTTTTTTGTCCAGGGCGCGGAACTTGATGGCCGCTTCCTCGCGCAGCAGTTGTTGAATGTAGCCCTTCTTAATCGCAGCGATCATGCCTCCCATCTCGTCGATGGTGCGCAGAATCTTGTAGCCTTCTTCTTCAACCTTGTTGGTCAGACATTCGACAAAATAAGAACCCGCCAGAGGATCCACCACATCGGCAGCGCCAGTTTCCGCTGCGATAATGTGCTGAGTATTGAGAGACATCCGGGCCGCCAGCGGGGAGGGCTCGGCAATGGCGTTATCCATGGTTGCGTTATCCAAGGCCGTGCACCCGACGATTGCGCCAGCCAAGGTTTGGACCGCGCATCGCACGATATTGTTCAAGGGTTGCTGGTAAGTCATGGTCCGCCCTGACGTATGCACGGCAATCAGCAGTTGGCAGGACTTGTCCTTCTTCGCGTTGAAGTGCTCCTTGGCCATCTTCGCCCACATCCGGCGAAGGGCGCGTACCTTGGCGATCTCTTCGAAAAAGCGGGTTCCGATGCTAACCAGTTCGTACGGCAACTGGGAGACTGTGTCGAAGTCGAGACCACGCTCGTTCACCAAGAGGCCGCAGAGTTCCTTGAGCATGGACAGTTCGATCGCCAACGCCTGTGCGTTGTTACCCCCGGATTCCTGAAAGTGCTGGCTGATGATGCAGGCACGCATGCGGATTTTGTTGCGGAGAACATACTCCGAGGCATCAAGGAAGAGCTTGAGGTTGATATCAAAAGGCTGGACATCGGTTTGGCCGAAGTAGTTTTCAAACGGGGATTCCATGACCCCGCCGTGGATCTCCTGCGGATTGATGCCGCGTTTTTCCGCCAAGGCAACTACGTACGCCAACCGCAGGGACGACGGGGCGGACGATCCAAGGAGCGTTATCGACTGCCCGGTAAGAGGAATGCCTTCCATGAGTTCTTCAAACTCCAGCAACGAACACCCTGGCCACCCCAGAACACCGGCTTCTCGCCGGCCAAGCGGGTGATCGGGGTCTATGCAGTCCGAGAACACTCGATCGCTGATGACGCACATCCCGCCGGTTTGACCCATTTCACGATACTTTTTAAGTACCTTGTTTGCATCGCTAGAACTTCCCAAACCAGCCGTCATTCGCTGGGTCCACATCCGGCTGCGATACCCCTGATTGTGATTGCCCCTCGTATAGGGGAATGAGCCGGGATCACCCAAGTCCTTCTGGTAGTCGAATCCCGGGATGTCCTCTGGCGAATAGACGGCCTTTATCTCGTATCCATAGTCAGTTGCTCGCACCATTACAGTTCTCTCCTTAAGATATTTGCTGATCAGATACACCCATTCCGCTGTTTGAGATAGCGGAATAGGGGAAAACATACATTACATGCATATATGTCACTACCAGCCAGCCGCTTCCTTCGTTACGGAAAACCATCCGGACGCGCGGCAGTACTTCGGCAGCAGTTCTTCCTGGAAATAACGTTGCGCAGTGCCGCGCGGCCGCCTCACTCAGTTGCGAGTCGAGGAATAAAGGGTCTTCCCAGTTGAAGGTCGCCTTGTTCGAGGCCATCTGTGCTGTGTCGTCTCATTGGGTTGATTTTCGGGGAGGCTGGCGTACTCCCAGAAGGGTCGAAGTTTAATTCAACTGCCTCACCGGCGCAAATGACAAATTTGCACCCAGTTGTGGGTTTTTCGCACAGAATAGCGTTGGCACAGACCTGCGCAAGCAAAACACAGCGCCGAGTAGCGCCATTCTGCTGGCAGGATTTTTCATGCCGGCGGGTTGCCGGAATTGCGACTATTCTTCGCCAATGGCCTTTCCTGCGTTTCTCGAACGGCGAGAAAGGTCGTTTTCTGTGGCAGCTGAACAGTTGCAGATCACAACAGGTCACGGCAGGCACTTGCGGATTTAGAGAGGCACTTGTAACATGCTAATAGTTTCACTGCCCTGCTCAAAAGATTCTTGATTCGAGTACGGCAAAAGGGACGTCCCATTGGGTCCCCTCAAACTCGCAAGCACTATGCACTGCTACTTGGAGGAGTAATTGATATGAATTTGTTAAAAAAATCGTTAGCTGCGCCGGCGGTCTGTGTCATTGCCTTACTTGCGTCAGGCAGCGCTTTGGCTGGCAATGTGTCGCCAAAGAACCCCTACCTGGCTGATTCTTTCTGGCCGCGATACCATGGTGATCCCGGCTCCCAAAAGATCTCGCCCTATGCCGGCCCGACGGCCAAGAACCACCGCTTGCGCGCGGACGAAATACAATTTAAGGCCACCGGTGCCATAGATTCGTTTTCTGCCGCCTGGTCCGGAAAATATCCCGATGGCCGGCGCGCGTTATGGGTGGGGAGCTTCAGTGTTTTGAGCAAGCTGGATGCCGATACGTTCGAGACCCTCTCGACCTATGTGGTGCGGCCAGGCAACATTCTCACCTCCGAAGAGGTCGAGCGCATCAACCGCAAGTACGACAAGTTGATTGCCGAGGACAAGCGTCAGGAGATATTCGATCTTGCCGATAAATACGTCGGCGATAAATTGCGCGACGATCACACCGGCAACACCTACGGTTTCCTCAACAGCAAGAACGAGCGCCTGTTCTATTTCAGGGATTACAAGACCGGCAAGCGCTATTTGCGCTATTACGGCGACGCCGTGGCGGGAGATATTGAATCGCCCATCGTCCTGAAACGGGAATGGGAGCTGCCGTTGTTCAACGGCAAGCCTTTCTCCATGTTTGCGGCCAATATGACCTTCGATGGCTGGGCCATCCTGGTGAGCAATACCGGCCTGGTTCTTGCGGTCAATGACGACTTTTCGCAACATCAGTTCCTGGACCTGGCGCCGACCAGAACTGGCGGTGAGAATCTCAGTGCGATGCAGAGTTTTGTGCGCAACGGCCTCGCCACCGACGACCAGAACGGAGTCTACGTTGCCACCTTTGATTTCATAGCCCGGGTGCAATGGACGGGCAAGAAACTCTCGATGGATCCTGCCGACGGCGCATGGCAAGCCAAGTATCCGCAAGGGCCGTTCGGCTGCGGCACGACCCCGGCGCTGGTGGGTTTTGGCCCCGACGAAGATCACCTGGTCGCGGTTGCCGATGGCGAAGACAAAATGATGGTCATGTGGCGCGACAAGATTCCCGACGACTGGAAGGGAATTCCGGGTTACGATCGGCGCATAGCTGGAGTAGCTCCGGCCAATTTTGCCGGCGCCAAACGCGCAATAACGCGCATCGAAAACTCGCCCACGACGAGGGATTATGGCATTTTCGTCGCCAACGAACAGCCTTCGGAATTACTTCCTCCGCAGGGGGATGCTGTCAAGACCTTCCTCGTCCAAACTATTCCTGGCGGGATGAACGGCACCGAGGCGGTGGGCGCCATCAAATGGGTATGGGACCCGAAGAACCGGGTGTTGAAGGAAGCCTGGAACAAGCCGTACAAGCTGACGGGGGGGATGTGCACGGTAAGCACGGTCAACAATATTCTCTATTGCATCAGCCGCCTCAATGGCAAGTTCAATCTGGAAGGTTATGACTGGGATACCGGCAAGTCGAAGGTTCGTTACGAGTTGGCCAATAGCTTCAAATTCTTCCCCTGGAATGATCTTGTGATTGACCCCAGTGGCGCGGTCTTGATCGAAAACTGGCTCGGCATGGGCTTAACGCGGATGAAACCGAAAAACTAAACCGGAAGTTTGGGTAGCCCGCATCTGAGACCCCCAGCTGCTAAATCTTGTCAACCCCACCTCGCCAAGGGCTAGGTGGGGTTTTTATTGGAGTGGAGCCGGGTTTCAGACGGTTTCAAACAGTCAGCGCCGGGTAGTCGGTATAGCCGCGCGCGCCGCCGGTGAAAAAAGTCTTCTGGTCGAAAGCATTTAAAGCCGCACCGCGCTTGAGACGTTCCACCAGATCGGGATTGGAGATAAACGGCTTGCCGATGGCAACCAGGTTGGCGTGGCCGCGCGCCAGGATGGCTTCGGCGTTCTCTTTATTGAACCCTCCGCAGGCGATGATGGCGCCCCGGTAGGCTTGCCGCAGAGCCGGCATCAATGGATGAGAGGCATCATGAATCCAGGTGCAACTCTGGTCATAGATATGCAGGAAACCTATCTTGCGCCGGTCAAGATGCTGGGCGATATAGACGTAGGTTCCGAGTGGGTCCGGATCGGCTTGCATGTCGTTGTTGGTACCGAATGGTGACTGGCGTACCGCGATGCAGGCCGGGTCGTACACCGCAGCGACCGCATCGACCGTTTCGAGCAGCATGCGGTAGCGGTTTTCCAGCGAGCCGCCGTATTCGTCGCTGCGCTGGTTGAGCTGCGGACAGCGGAACTGGTCGAACAGATAGCCGTTGGCGCCATGAATCTCGACGCCGTCGAAGTCGGCCAGCCTGGCCATGCGCGCGGCATGGCCGAATTCCACCGCAATACCTTTGGCTTCTGCTGTGCTCAGAGCGGAGGGCATTTCGCAATCGGCAATTTGCGGCACACCGTCTGGGCCGGGAATGTAAGTCTTGGTCTTGGCAGCTTGGCCGGAGACGCCTGCCGGTGGGCTGCGGTCGGCATGCAGTGCCGAATGGGAAACCCGTCCGACGTGCCACAGCTGGGCGAATATCTTGCCGCCGGCGGCATGTACCGCCTGGTTTACTTTCTTCCAGCCGGCGGCCTGCGCTTCGTTCCACAGGGCGCCGGTATGGATATAGCCGCGCGCCCGGTCGGATGTCGGCACCCCTTCGGAGATGATCAGCCCGGCGCTGGCGCGCTGCCGGTAGTACTCGACCATCATGGCATTCGGCACTGCGTCGCGATGATCGGCGCGGCTGCGCGTCATCGGCGCCATGACGATGTGGTTGGCAAAAGTGAGCGCGGAATTGGCATAAGTGTCAAACAACATGTTTGATCTCCCTATTTGGCAAACGCAGCAATCACATCTGGCGGCGCCTGGACCAGCTCGATCAGCACCCCCTCGCCACTGATCGGAAACTGCTCGTTGGCCTTCGGGTGCAGGAAAGTGATGTCGTAACCGGCTGCGCCCTTGCGAATCCCGCCCGGGGCAAAACGAACGCCTTGGGCTGTCAGCCATTCGACGGCGACCGGCAGGTTATCCACCCACAGGCCAACGTGGTTGAGTGGCGGCTCATGCACGGCAGGCTTCTTGGCGGCATCGAGCGGCTGCATCAGGTCGACCTCGACCTTGAACGGGCCACTGCCCAGCGTGGTGATGTCCTCGTCCACATTTTCACGCTCGCTGCGATAATTGCCGGCGGCGGTGAGTCCAAGCATGTCGACCCACAGTTTTTTCAGGCGCTGCTTGTCGGCAGCGCCAATGGCGATATGCTGGATGCCGAGTATCTTGAATGGTTTGTTGCTCATGGTTTTCCCCTTCTGGTTAATAGCACAAGGCCAATGGCGACCATTGGCAATGAGAGCCACTGGCCCATGCTGACGGTATAACTGAAACCGAAGATGCCGGCGTCCGGCTCGCGGAAGTACTCGGCGATGAAACGGAAAACGCCATAGCCGATCAGGAACATGCCCGACACCGCGGCGCGCGGGCGCGGCTGGGCCGAGTACCACCAGAGCAGGACGAACAGGCACAAACCCTCCAGCCCGGCCTGATAGAGTTGCGAGGGATGACGCGGCTGCGCATCGACTTGCGGGAACACCATTGCCCACGGCAGCGCAGGATCAGCGACCCTCCCCCAGAGTTCGCCGTTGATGAAGTTGCCGATGCGCCCGGCGGTGAGGCCCAGAGGCACCAGCGGGGCGATGAAGTCGGTCACTTCGAAAAAGGTCTTGCCGATCTTGCGGCCATACAGTCCCATCGCCACCAGCACGCCGAGAAAACCACCATGGAAGCTCATGCCGCCTTTCCACACCGCGAGGATTTCCGAGGGATGCTGCAGGTAATAGCCCGGTTCATAGAAAATCACCTGTCCCAGCCGCCCGCCGAGAATCACCCCGAGCACGCCGTAGAACAGCAGGTCGTCGAGATTCTCGGGAGTGAAGCCGCGCTCCGGGAAACGTCGCGCACGCTGCCGGCCGAGGACGATGAACAAGATGAAGCCGACCAGGTACATCAAGCCGTACCAGCGCACGCTGAGCGGGCCGATGGCGATGGCGACGGGATCGAACTGGGGGTGGATCAGCATGGCGGCAACGGTTGGAATAGAATCCATATTCTAACTTAGGCTTGACTCACCGCCCCGTCGTCAGGCTGCATCAGGAGATCATCATGCCCCAATACCGTTCCCACACCTCCACCCACGGCCGCAACATGGCCGGCGCCCGCGCGCTGTGGCGCGCCACCGGCATGAAAGACGGCGATTTCGGCAAGCCGATCATCGCCGTGGTCAATTCCTTCACCCAGTTCGTGCCGGGCCATGTCCATCTCAAGGACATGGGCCAACTGGTGGCGCGCGAGATCGAGGCGGCCGGCGGCGTGGCCAAGGAATTCAATACCATCGCCATCGACGACGGCATCGCCATGGGCCACGGCGGCATGCTGTATTCGCTGCCGTCGCGCGAATTGATCGCCGACTCGGTCGAATACATGGTGAACGGCCATTGCGCCGATGCCATGGTGTGCATCTCGAATTGCGACAAGATCACCCCGGGCATGCTGATGGCATCGCTGCGCCTGAACATCCCGACGGTGTTCGTTTCCGGCGGGCCGATGGAAGCCGGCAAGGTGCGCTGGGGCGGCAAGATCATTGCCGTGGACCTCATCGACGCGATGATCAAGGCCGGCGATTCCGCGGTATCCGACAAGGAGGTCGCGAGCTTCGAGCGCTCTTCCTGCCCGACCTGCGGTTCGTGCTCCGGGATGTTCACCGCCAATTCGATGAACTGCCTGACCGAGGCCCTCGGCATGAGTTTGCCCGGCAACGGTTCGCTGCTGGCCACGCACGCTGACCGCCGGATGCTGTTCCTCAAGGCCGGACGCGTCATCGTCGATCTGTGCAAACGCTATTACCAGCACGACGACGCCAGCGTGTTGCCGCGCTCCATCGCCTCGTTCAAGGCCTTTGAAAACGCCATGAGCCTCGACGTGGCGATGGGCGGCTCCTCCAACACCGTGCTGCATCTGCTCGCCGCCGCGCAGGAGGCCGGAGTGAACTTCACCATGCAGGACATCGACCATATTTCGCGGCGCGTGCCCTGTCTCGCCAAAGTCGCGCCGTCCACCCAGCAATATCACATGGAAGACGTGCATCGCGCCGGCGGCATCATGGCCATCCTCGGCGAACTCGATCGTGCCGGCTTGCTGCATCGCGATTGCCCGACGGTGCTTTATCCGTCGCTCGGCGAAGCGATTGCATGCTGCGACGTGAAGCGCAATGCGGACCCGGCCGTACATGAGTTCTACCGCGCAGCCCCGGGTGGCGTGCCGACCCAGGTGGCCTTTTCGCAAAACCGGCGCTACCCGACGCTCGATCTCGACCGGAACAACGGCTGCATCCGCGACAAGGCCCACGCCTATACTCAGGAAGGCGGGCTGGCGATCCTGTTCGGCAACATCGCCAAGAAGGGCTGCATCGTCAAGACCGCCGGGGTCGATGAGAGCATCTGGAAATTCACCGGCACGGCGCGCGTTTATGAGAGCCAGGAAGAGGCATCGGCAGGCATCCTCGGCGACGAAGTCAAAGCCGGCGATGTGGTGATCGTGCGTTACGAAGGCCCGAAAGGCGGGCCCGGTATGCAGGAGATGCTCTACCCGACCTCCTACCTGAAGTCGAAAGGGATGGGCAAGGTCTGCGCGCTGCTTACCGACGGCCGTTTTTCCGGCGGCACCTCGGGCCTGTCGATCGGCCACGCCTCGCCCGAAGCCGCGGCGGGCGGCGCCATCGGCCTGATTGAAAATGGCGACAAGATCGAGATCGACATTCCCAACCGGCGGATTCATCTCGCGGTCACGGATGACGAGTTGGCACGCCGCCGCGCAGCGATGGAAGCGAAGGGCCCGGCGGCTTGGCAACCGCTGAAACGTGAGCGTGCGGTGTCTCCCGCGCTGCAGGCCTACGCCGCCATGACCACCAGCGCCGACACCGGGGCGGTGCGCGATGTGACGCAACTCAGATAGGAATTCAAATTCTGGAACTTTATGATTCCGATGCTTAATTGATGATCGAGTAGTGATTTGGCAAACGACTATAAGAAAGCACTTCTCTCGGAAATCGAAAATCGATTCGGACGACTGAAGCGCATACCCGGTAGCCAATCTCTATTTGAGTTGGCAGGAGGAATCCGTATTTACCTGCGCTACTCTAAAATTCACGGAAAAGGAGTTGCCTTTTTTGGCTTGCGGCTTGTCGATCTTACGGCGTTGGAAGGCCACGATTCTTATATTTGCTTCTTCACGGATAGGGAAGAGCCCTTATTTATCCCTTATGCGGATTTCGAAGGAGTGATCCGCCAGTCTCCCATTGCTTCGGACGGACAGTACAAAGCGCAACTGACATATGAGCCAGGTACTGTTGAATTTTATCTGCCGCGAGTTGGTCACTTCAATGTTGATGCTTTTGGGGGCACGGAAACTCTTGCTATTGCAATGTGTGGCGCAAACCGAGAACTTGTACCAAGCTTGTCTCATGCGCAGGCACAAACACTGGTTGGAAGCATTGGTTCCATGAAGGGATATAACATATACGTTCCACCAAATAACGCCGATCTGCTCGATTGGAGTTTGGTATCACCATTTCGCTTGGTAAGATCACTCCCGGCCTATCTCGAAGAGCGATCAAAGTTTGCATCGGAGATAGACGTCATATGGATTGACCATAAGCGCGATACGATTGCGGCGGCGTTTGAAGTCGAACATTCAACTCCAGTTTATTCGGGCTTACTTAGGTTCAATGATGTCATGCTGGCAAGTTCTGCCGGGAGCCGTTTTTTCGTGGTATCTAACGAATCCCGCCGCGACCTATTTGTTCGCCAGTTACAACGCCCAACTTTTCAACGTAGCGGACTTTGTGAAGTGGCGAGCTTTCTCGACTACGACAATGTATTTAACTGGCATCGTCGACTTGCGAAGATTGGAGGGACGCCGTGAAAATTTCCGATGTTTATTCCCACTTCAATGGCCTGGAATATCTCCAGGTTCGACGGCCCGAGTTGTGGAAGGAAGTCGAGTCAATTATTTCTAAGGTGGTGATTGAGCATTGCTCAGACATACATGGAACAGGTGCGCGAAGAGAGACAGAAAAGATGCCCCGAATGGGCGGCCTCGAAATAAGGCAGCAGTTTTGCTCTTTGCTGATTGCTCAGAGATGGGCAAGGCTTCCAGCGCGACTTCGGAAACAGGAAACATTCAGGACGACTAGGAAATGCAAGCGGCCAAGACTTGCTGACCCCGTTACTTGCGACGACGATATTTTGGACGCTATCCAAACTGACTTCGTAAAGGATCGCGTGGCCATCGAGGTACAGTTCGGGAAATATGCCTTCGTAGCTTACGATCTCTTCGTCAAGCACCTCGCGTTCTATGTCCGGGATCAAATCGATGTGGGTATCGAGATTTTGCCGATGAAGTCCTTGCAATCGGAAATGTCTTCTGGGCCGGGATACTACGAAGGCGAACTGTATAACGTGATCCGCAACAGGCGCGGCGTGCCTGCTGTGCCTTTGGTAATGGTTGGTATTGCTCCATGATAGTTGATCGCGATATGGCCTATGCGGCGATAACGACCAGTGCCGATACCGGAGCGGTGCGCGACGTGACGCAATTGCGCCGGTAAGGATAGTCCGACCTCACTCTCAAAATTTGTATGTCCTCGCACACCTGTTTTGCGAGGGCAGACCTGCCGCTCACTTACTCTGCGACTTTTGCCGACAGGAACAACAGCAGCGGGTTATCCGGCGATGCCTCAAAGCCGAAGTTCCGGTAGTACCCTGCCGCCTGCTCATTCAGCGCATCGACGAACAAACCGATCCCGCCTGCCTCGGAGTAGATGCGCTGCGCCCGTGTCAAGGCATCGACCAGCAGCAGTTCGCCTAGCCCCTTGCCCTGATACAGCCTATCGACAGCCAACCGGCCCAAACGCACGCCGGGGATGCGACGCGGCAGCTTTTTGCGCCAGGCTTCCGGCAGATGCCGGTTCTCGAGTTCCGCCAGTGTCAGTGCGTAATAGCCGCAGATGCGGGTTGGCGCTTCCTCGCAAAAGGCGACGAAAGTCCTAGACAGCCCTTTGTCCTGATGCTGACGGGCGACCTGCCGCAGCCAGTCGTTCAGTTCCTGGCGGCCGCAGTCGAATCCCCGCCGGTCATGGTCCCCAGCTAAAGGTCGTACCCGCATCGTCTCGCTTGGCCTTTTGGTAACGCTTCAGGGCGGCCTTGAGCTTGGCATTCGGCTTGGGCGGGTTTTCCATCAGGTCAAGCAACCAGTTCCAGTCGCGCGGCGAGAGGCGGATGACTTCTTGCCGCTCGATGACTTCCTGGGCCTCTTTCAGCGCAGCTTGCACCAGAAACTGATTGACCGTGGCACCCGTCAGTTCGGCGGCACGGCACAAGGTTTCATAAACCTCGTGGGGCACACGAGCACCGATGCGATCTTGCTTGGCAATGACGGTTCCCATTGTTCACCTCCAACAATTGCTTGAGCGCTCAGTGTATCACTGTCGCCATTTTGGCGCCAGCTTGCTGGATGACCGAAATATAGCTTGGCTTTGTGATTGCTGTTGCTTGTCCAGGATAGTCCGGCTTTGCTCTCAGAATCCCTGATACAGAAAATCCAGGGCGCCCTTTATCGCGGCCTGTTCCGTGACCAGCGACTGCACCGGTTGCTTGAGCAAGCGCAACGGCACGGCGGCCAGTTTGGGCGTTTCCAGCAGGCAGGTGATGCCCTCGATCTCGAAAACCGGAGTCAATCTCTGCGGAATCCGGCTGGCGGGGAAGCGGTCCCGGCGGCGCAGGGGGACGACGACTCGCGTATCCAGGCCATGCAGCAGATCGCTTTGCACCTCCAGCAAATAGGGAATGTCATCGGCATGAGGCCCGCTGTTGCGAAAGACCTCGAAGCGGGCCATGTCAGAAGGTTCGCCAGGTTTCCAGAGGCAACCCGTCGCGTTCCACGCCGGCGTTATAGGCCGCGATGAATTCGGCGTGATCGGCCTGCCAGCGGCGTTCCTGCTCGCGCCTCACCAGCTCCCGCAGATATTGGTCACAGGCTTGGGAAATATTGATTCCCAAGGACTTCGCCTCTTTCAGCACATCGGCAGAGAGGGTGATATTGGTGGCTTTTTTTGGTGTCGCGACATTGGCGGACATGATGGCTTACCTGCTATGTTGTTTCTATATGCGCATGTTAGCACAACATTTTCGTCCGGCGTAGGTCGGGTACCCGGCCCTATAGTTGACTGATTCATTCTGGTTTTATGGCAAAATAGCAGCCATTCCCGCTGCTGCCGAGCCATTCATGCCCAACCGTTTAGCCGACGAGACTTCGCCCTATCTGCGACAGCACGCCGACAATCCCGTCGACTGGCGTCCCTGGTCGCCGGTGGCATTGGCGCAGGCACAGCACGAGGACAAGCCGATCCTGCTTTCCATCGGCTATTCCGCCTGCCACTGGTGCCATGTCATGGCGCACGAGTCATTCGAGGACCCGGATGTCGCGGCGGTGATGAACCGGAACTACATCAATATCAAGGTCGATCGCGAGGAGCGTCCCGACCTCGACCAGATTTATCAGACCGCGCATCAGATGCTGACGCAGCGCAGCGGTGGCTGGCCGCTGACGATGTTCCTGACTCCCGCCGGCATGCCTTTCTATGGCGGCACTTATTTCCCCAAGTCGCCGCGCTATGGCTTGCCCGGCTTTGTCGATCTGCTGGGACGCGTTGCGCAGACCTACCGCGACCGGCGCGACGAGATCGAGACCCAGAATGCCTCGCTGTTGGAGGCCATGGCCAGCACCTTGCCGCGCGGCGGGATGGGGGAAGCCGCCGAGTTCGACGCCAGCCCCCTGGCCAGGTTGCGTACCCTCCTCGCCGCCAGTTTCGATGCGCAGCACGGCGGTTTCGGCAGCGCGCCGAAATTTCCCCATCCGACCGATCTGGCCTTCCTGCTGCGGCGCGGCGACGACGCGGAAGCGCGGGAGATGGCGCTCGCCACGCTGCGCCGCATGGCCGCAGGCGGCATCTACGACCAACTGGGCGGCGGCTTCTGCCGCTACAGCGTGGATGCCGAATGGAGCATTCCGCATTTCGAGAAAATGCTTTATGACAACGGCCCACTGCTGGCGCTGTATGCCGATGCCTGGGCGTTGACCAAAGAACCGCTGTTCCAGGCCGTGGTGGAGCAGACCGCCGCCTGGGTGATGCGCGAGATGCAGTCGCGCAATAAGAGCGATGCAGGCGGCTATTATTCTTCCTTCGATGCCGATTCGGAAAGCGAGGAGGGCAAGTTCTACGTATGGCAGCGCGAGGAAGTGCGCGCCTTGTTGTCGGCCGATGAATACTCGGTTGCCGCACGCTGCTGGGGCCTCGACGGTCCGCCTAATTTCGAGGGCACGCATTGGCATCTGCGCCTGGTTGCCGCCGTGCCGCAAGCGGAGGTGGCGCTGCTCGAAGCGGCGCGCGCCAAGCTGTTTGCCGCGCGCAGCCGGCGCATTCCACCCGATCGCGACGAAAAAATCCTGGCCAGTTGGAATGCCCTGATGATCCAGGGCATGGCCCATGCCGCGCGGACTTTTGCGCGTCCCGACTGGCTGGCTTCGGCACGGGCGGCGCTGGATTTCGTCCGCCGTGAGCTGTGGCGGGATGGCCGTCTGCTGGCAACCTGCAAGGATGGCCACGCCCATCTCGACGCCTATCTCGATGACTATGCCTTCCTGCTTTCCGCCCTGCTGGAATTGATGCAGGCGGAATGTCGAAGCGATGATCTGGAGTTCGCTTGTTCGCTGGCGGATGCCCTGCTCGAACATTTTGAGGACAAGGCGCTGGGCGGTTTCTTCTTCACTCGCCATAGCCATGAAGCGCTGATTCATCGGCCAAAATCCGGGTATGACAATGCCACCCCCGCCGGCAATGGCGTTGCGGCCCATGCGCTGCAACGCTTGGCCCTGCTGAGCGGGGATATTCGCTACGCGGAAACAGCGGAGCGCACACTGCGCCTGTTCCAGCCGCAATTCACGCCGCATCCGGCGGGTTGTTCGTCGCTGCTGTCCGCACTGGAAGAATGGCTGACACCCCCAATACTGGTGGTGCTGCGCGGACCAGCCGGCGAAGTTGCCGACTGGCAAGCCCAGCTTGGGCAATTGTCTCTGCCCGGCATATTGACGCTCGCCCTGCCCAACGCCATCACCGGTTTACCTGCCGCACTGGATAAGCCCATGTGCGATCAGGTCAACGCCTGGGTATGCCGCGACGTTACTTGCCTAGCCCCGGTGGCAAATTGGCCAGAACTGAAGCGGATTCTCCTAGCACAAGCTTTAGAGTAACATCCGCAAGTCGTTTCGATCCCAACCAACATTGTGAGGAATTTATGAAGTCTACCGTGATCTCAGCGCTGCTTGCCGCAGCCGTATTCGCTTCTGCACCGGCCATGGCCAATCTTGAACTGGCCAAGAAGAGCAATTGCCTGGCTTGCCACGCCGTCGACAAAAAGATTGTTGGCCCGTCCTATCAGGACATCGCCAAGAAATATGCCGGTGACAAGACCGCCGAAGCCAAGTTGATCGAGAAAGTCAAAAAAGGCGGCTCGGGCGTGTGGGGTCCCGTACCGATGTCTCCCAACGCCGCAGTCAAGGATGAAGACATCAAGACCCTGGTGAAATGGGTTCTTGGCGGCGCCAAGTAAGTTCTTCTACCGTCTTGCCGAAAGAGTCAGCCTGCGGGCTGACTCTTTTGTTCTCCGTTTGGCAACCAAGGCTTGAAACCCGCAAAATCCAAGCGTAGTATAACGTCTGTTATAACTCTGCTGGAGCCTGCCATGCACATCCTTAAGCTTACCCAGATCGGCAATTCCGTCGGCGTCATCCTGCCCAAGGAGGTATTGACCAACCTGAAACTGGAGAAGGGCGAGTCGATCTTTCTGACCGAGACCCCGGATGGCTATGCAGTAACCCCGCACGATCCCCAATTCGAACAACAAATGACCGAGGCCCAGCGGATCATGAAGAAACGCCGTACTGTACTCCGCGAATTGGCAAAATGAGCCGATGGGTTTGGATTGAGCGTAGCGTGGTGATCGCTGCGCATAACGTGCAGTTGGCCGAGCATGGCGGTGCGGCTGGTACCCGCGATCAAGGTTTGCTCGCGTCCGCGCTGGCGCGACCAGAGAATCTCGCCGCTTACGGCGATCCGGATGTCGCCGCACTCGCCGCTGCTTATGGCTTTGGCATTGTCCGCAACCATCCCTTCGTCGATGGCAACAAGCGTGCAGCGCTGATTGCCACTGAACTGTTTCTGGTGCTGAATGGCTGCGAACTGGTCGTGGGGGATGCCGAGTGTGTGGTCGCCATCCTGGCCCTTGCTGCCGGTGAACTCGACGAAGCCGAATTCGCCGGCTGGTTGCGCGCACACATCGAGCCGCTCTGATGACAGTTGACAATGGCAAGACCTGACGCAACAATCGTTTCGAACCCTTACCCATGATATCCGCGGAGAACTCAATGAATATACCCATCAAAGCCCTGTCCCTGTCCGTGGTTGCCGCCCTGACTCTGATGGCCTGCGGCAAGGAACCACCACCCCCGCCGCCGGCGGTGGCGCCGCCCCCACCACCGGTAATCATCAAGATTGGCCATATCGGCCCGCTGACGGGACAGATTGCGCATTTGGGCAAGGACAATGAGAATGGCGCGCGCCTGGCGATCGATGAGGCCAACGCCAAGGGCACGGAAATCGGCGGCAAGAAAGTGACCTTCGAGATGCTCGCCGAAGACGACCAGAGCGATCCGAAAGTCGGCACTACGGTCGCGCAGAAACTGATCGACGCGAAAGTCGTGGGGATCGTCGGCCATCTTAATTCCGGCGTGTCGATTCCCGCTTCGGCCTTGTATGAGCAGGCCGGCATCCCGATGGTTTCCGGTTCCTCCACCAACCCGAAGCTGACCGAGCAAGGTTTCAAAGGCACTTTCCGCATCGTCGGGCGCGACGATCAGCAGGGGCCGGCGGTAGCGAATTACCTGATTGAGACTCTGAAACCGAAGAAGGTGGCGGTAATCGACGACGCCACGGCTTATGGCGAAGGTCTTGCCAACGAGGTTGAGAACACGCTCAAGGCGGCTGGCGTGAAGATTCTGCCGCGCGAGAAGGGCACCGACAAAACCGCCGACTGGAAAGCCGTTCTCACCAAAATCAAGGGCAAAAAACCGGATGCCGTCTTCTATGGCGGCATGGATGCCACCGGCGGCCCATTACTCAAGCAAGCGCGCGAGTTGGGCATCAAGGCGCCATTTTCCTTCGGCGATGGTGCATGCACCGACAAGATGGCCGAGCTAGCTGGCGCGGCAGCCGATGGTTTGCTCTGCTCGCAGGCTGGCATTCCGGTGCAGGCGGCAAACAGGAAATTTCTCGACAGCTACAAGGCCAAGTTCAAGATCGACCCGATCCTTTATTCCCCATTCACCTATGATGCAACGAATCTGCTGATCGAGGCGATAAAGAAGGCGGGCTCCAGCGAGCCGGCCAAGTATTTGCCCGAACTGGCGAAAAGCAGCTACGATGGCGCAACCGGTCACATCGAGTTCGACGACAAGGGCGATCGCAAAGATGCCGAGATGACCATCTTTACCATGATGGACGGCAAGATCACTCCCCTGGCCATTGTCAAAAGCGGCAAGACGATAAAGTTCGAGGACTTCATCAATCAGCAAGCCGCGCCTGCACCTGCGGCTATCCCGGAGGCCGCACCCGCTGCCGCACCGGTTGCCGAGAAGAAGGCGGAAGAAGCCAAGAAGTAAGTCAGACGCCCTGTCTTGTAAGGCATAACGGCGCCTGTGGGCGCCGTTATCATTTATCATAATGGCAGCGCACTTCAAGATCCTCCATGGACATTTTTTTCCAGCAAATCGTCAACGGACTCACCCTGGGCAGCCTGTATGCCATCGTCGCCCTGGGCTACACCATGGTTTACGGCATTATCCAATTGATCAATTTTGCTCATGGCGAAGTGGTAATGTTCGGCGCAATGATTGCCTTGTCGGTTGTCTCGACGGCTTCTGGCAGTGGTTTCCCGCCACTGGCGGCAGTGCTGGTGGGTATCCTGGCAGCGATTCCCGCCTGCATGACGCTAGGCTATCTGCTGGAACGTGTCGCCTACCGTCCGCTGCGTCGGGCGCCAAGACTGGCGCCCTTGATCACAGCCATCGGCATGTCGATCGTGCTGCAACAGGTAGCGATGATGATCTGGAGCCGCAACGTTCTGTCTTTTCCGCAGAACCTGCCGGTGATTCTCTATGAAGTGGCGGGCGCCAGCATCAGCGCCTTGCAAATCGCCATCATCGGCTTGTGCCTGACCATGATGGCGGGTCTGGCTTTCGTCGTCTATCGCACCCGGCTGGGGGCGGCGATGCGCGCCACCGCCGAGAATCCGGAAATCGCGCGACTGATGGGCGTGGATGTGGATCGCGTCATCGCCGCTACTTTCGTCATCGGCGCCGCTCTGGCCGCGGTGGCGGGACTGCTGGTCGGCATCTACTACGGCCTGGCTCACTACACCATGGGAGCGACGCTCGGCATGAAAGCCTTCTCGGCAGCGGTGCTGGGCGGTATCGGCAACATTCCCGGGGCGATGGTGGGAGGCATCCTGCTGGGGCTAGTGGAGGCACTGGGAGCCGGGTATATCGGCGATTTCACCGATTTGTGCCAGTACGGCATTTTCGATGCGATATTCCAGGCACGCTGCGCCGACGGAGGCAATCTGGTGCTGTTCGGCAGCAATTACCAGGATGTATTCGCTTTTGTGGTGCTGATCCTGGTGCTGGTTTTCCGCCCGTCAGGGCTACTCGGCGAGCGCGTCGCCGAGCGCGCCTGATGCCGGAAGGATGCGCATGATGATGGTGCTTCCTCCGAGCAGGGTGAAGTACTTCGCCGGGGTGGCGCTGGTGGCAACGGCGTTGTTGGTTTTGCCCTTCGCCTTGTCGGCGGCAGGTACGGCCTGGGTACGCATCACCAATCTCGCCATCCTGTTCGTTTTCCTTTCCCTCGGACTCAACATCGTCGTCGGCTATGCCGGCTTGCTCGATCTCGGCTACGTCGCCTTCTACGCTGTCGGCGCATACGTCTATGCGTTGCTGGCAAGTCCCCACTTCGGCATGCACCTGCCGTTCTGGGTGATCCTGCCGATCGGCGCAACCTTGGCGGGGTTTTTCGGGGTGCTGCTGGGCGCGCCGACACTCAAGCTGCGCGGCGACTATCTGGCCATCGTGACCCTCGGCTTCGGCGAGATCGTGCGTATCTTTCTCAACAATCTCTCGCAACCGATCAACATCACCAACGGTCCCCAGGGTCTCGCCCAGATCGATCCGGTGCGCATCGGCGGAATGAGCCTGGGGCAAAACGGCACGCTCTTCGGCCTGAATTTCAGCGGGCCGATGAAGTATTACTACCTGCTGCTGCTGTTGCTGCTGCTGGTGATCGTGGTGAATCTGCGCCTGCAGAATTCCCGCATCGGCCGCGCCTGGGAAGCGATCCGCGAAGACGAGATGGCGGCCCGCGCCATCGGCATCAACACGACACGCCTGAAATTGCTGGCGTTTGCCATGGGCGCTTCGTTTGGCGGGGTGGCCGGCGGGATGTTTTCCGCCATCCAGGGTTTCATCAGCCCGGAAAGCTTCGTACTGACCGAATCGGTGATGATTCTGTCGATGGTGGTGCTGGGCGGCATGGGCAACATCTGGGGCGTGATTGCCGGCGCGGTGCTGCTGTCCTTCGTTCCGGAAATGCTGCGGTATACGGTGGTGCCAATGCAGATGGCGCTGTTCAAGCGCCTGTTGATCGAGCCCGAAGTGATTCGCATGCTGCTGTTCGGCTTGGCGCTGGTGCTGATGATGCGTTTCCGGCCGGCCGGGCTGTGGCCCCTGCGCGCCCGCCAGCGCGAGTTCGACAAGGCAGTGGGCGAATGAGCACTGCTCTGCTCGAAGCTAATGGCGTCTGCAAACGTTTTGGCGGTGTGCGCGCCCTGCATAAGGTATCGCTGACCATTCATCAGGGCGAGATCTATGGACTGATCGGTCCCAACGGCGCCGGCAAGACGACGCTGTTCAACGTCCTGACCGGCCTGTACGGCGCCAGCAGCGGCGGCTTCAATTTTGCCGGTGCGCCGCTCGACATCGGCGCCCCCCACCTCGTGGCAAAAGCCGGTATTGCCCGCACCTTCCAGAACATCCGCCTGTTCGCCAACATGACGGCGCTGGAGAACGTGATGGTCGGCCGCCATCTGCGCACCCATGCCGGTGTCATTGGGGCGGTGCTGTTCAATGCTGCCACGCGTGCCGAGGAGCATGCCATCCAGCGTCGTGCGGTCGAACTGCTGCATTACGTCGGCATCGCCGATCGCGCCAACGATCTGGCGCGGAATCTATCCTACGGCGACCAGCGCCGCCTCGAAATTGCCCGCGCCCTGGCCACCGATCCCAAGCTGCTGGCGCTCGACGAACCCGCCGCCGGCATGAATGCCACCGAAACCGCGGCACTGCGTACTCTGGTCAGAGGCTTGCGCGCAGACGGCCTCACCATCCTGTTGATCGAGCATGATGTCAAGCTCGTGATGGGCCTCTGCGACCGTATCGCGGTGCTTGATTACGGCGAGATGATTGCTGAGGACGTGCCGGAAAAAGTGCAGCGCAATCCCAAAGTGATCGAAGCTTATCTTGGCACATGACTTCCAGCCACCCATGCTCGCCGTAGTGAATCTTCAGGTTCACTACGGTGGCATTGCTGCCGTAAAAGGCATCAGCTTCGCCATCGAAAAAGGCGAAACAGTGGCCTTTGTCGGCGCCAACGGTGCCGGCAAGACCAGCATGCTGAAGGCCTTGTCGCGGCTGTTGCCGGTGGGCACAAAAGGCAGCATCCGCCTGTCTGGCGAAGAGATCATCGCCTTGCCGACGCATCGGCTGATCCACCGCGGCCTGGCCCTGGTGCCGGAGGGACGCGGCGTTTTTGCCCGCCTCTCGGTCGCTGAAAATCTGGCGATGGGGGCTTACATACGCAAAGACAAACAGGAAATTGCCGGCGATCTAGAACGCGTCTATGCGCTCATGCCGCACCTCAAGGCACGCCATCGGCAACTGGCCGGCACACTCTCCGGAGGCGAGCAGCAGATGCTGGCGCTGGGCAGGGCATTGATGGGGCGGCCGCAATTGCTGCTGCTCGACGAGCCATCAATGGGCCTGGCGCCGATGATGGTGCACAAAGTATTCGAGACAATCCGCGCCGTTGCCGCGCAGCAGGTGACCATCCTGCTGGTCGAACAAAACGCCAAGTTGGCGTTGGAAACAGCCAGCCGCGGTTATGTCATGGAAAGTGGCCGCATCACCCTCACCGACAGCTCGACGAATCTGCTTGCCGATCCGCGTGTGCGTCAAGCTTACCTCGGCGAGTAATCCGCATCAATTAAGGCTTGACGACACCTGGTGGCGTAGGGGAAACCCTCTCCCAGCCACTCGGGCATTCCCTGATGTAGGGATAATATCCGGCAGGTTTCTTACAGAAATACCACCACGCCACGCCCGCAGTCTCAAGCGGGGTGCTTTGCGCAATGCGAGGTGGCGGCGGCGTTGAAACCACCGGTGGGGAAACGTAACTTTGCTCGGCATAATAGGGCTGGACGAATGTCGTCGCCGGAGCATACGGTGGCGGGGTGTAGACAACCTGCGGCTCGTAATACACGGTACGGGGCTGCAGGGCAGAGTAGAGGATGGCTGTTCCTAGCAGGAATCCAAAGGGACCCCAGGAGTGATCATATCCATGACCACCATGACCTCCAGGGCTCCAATGACTGCCAGGACTTCCATGAGCCCGCTGGGCCCAGGCCGGCGTCATGGCAAGCGATCCCGCAGCAATGATCGCTAGTATGGTCGCCCTCAATTTCATCTTCATCTCGAATCTCCCTGACTAGGACTCGCCGGCACCCGTTGCCAACCGGTCGAGCATTGCGCCACATACGGATAGTAGCCTGCGGGATTGCTACAGTAATACCAGTATTGAGGTGCTACTTCGCTGGGCGCCACGGTTACCACCGAAGGCTGGTAAGGATCCGGGTAGGGGTAAACCACCGATGGATAAAAATACCAAGCCCCGCCGACTATCCACCACCAGCCCAGACGGCCGTCATGACGGCCGTGCTGCCAACGGCCGCCGCGCCATAGCCCAAGGTCATGTTCATGAAAGCGGTGAATCTCGCCATGCCAGGGATTGTGGCGATAAGCCTGCGGAGGTCGATGCCGATGACCCTCTTCCGCCAAGGCGGAACGAATCAAAACCAGCACCAGCCCCGTCAGAAAAATCTTGGCTAGTCGCACGACATTCCCTAGCGCATACGTTGTTGCATGCGATGTTGCATACGCTCGTGCCAGGCATTCTTCGCATACAGATCGAAAATGGTCTTCTGTTCGGGACTCAGTTGATCGTAGAAAGGCCTGGTGTCGCCAGCCAGCTTGCTCAGGTTGTCCGCGTGCTGGTGCATCGTCGTAGCCATGGCTTCCAATTTATCCGGCGCTGATAATTCTTTGAACTTTGCCCGCTCGGCAGGTGAGTGTTTTCCCATTTCCTGGGCATGCTCTTGGGCGAGCTTGGTCATGTTGGCAGAGAAGGTTTTCCAAGCCTCCTGCTGGGACGCTTTGAGGTTCAGTTTCTTGCCGAGAGTATCCAGACGTTGCTGCGCAGTGGCAGCAGGATCAGGCATCGCATGATGTGATGCAACTGCACCTTTCATCGAGGTTGGTTGCGGGACATCTGCTGCGCAGGCATAACCAGCGCTTACTAGACATATCCCGGCAATGACCAAACAACGGGAACCTAGCTTCATGATGATTTCTCCTGAATAATTAAAATGACTACCGGACGCCGTTAATCCTAGTAACTACCGCCGGCCGTTGCTGTAATGGATTGTGATATTTTGTAAGCCTTGGCGCATTGCTTATTTCGATTGATTACTTGATTGAGTATAGTTGGCGAAAGTAAAGGCATCGGCGAAAAATTCTTCCGCCGGTAGTCCGTGGGCGGTGAAATCGCGATGGGCGGCGTCAATCATTGCCAGCGCGCCGCAAGCGTAAATCTGATAGCCGGACAAGTCCGTAAAATCTTCAAGCACTGCCCGATGCACCAGGCCGCGGCGTCCGCTCCAGTTGTCGGCGCTGGCCGGTTCGGAGAGCACCGGCACGTACTTGATATACGGATGCTCCAAAGCCCAGCGCTGCGGCAGTTCATGGAGATACAAGCCGGTGCGATTGCGAGCTCCCCAGTACAAGCTCATTGGTCGTTCGATCTTGTTGTGGATGGCGTGTTCGACGATGCTCTTGATCGGCGCAAAGCCAGTGCCGCCGCCGATCAGGATGATCGGCTTGCTGCTGTCCTCGTGCAGGAAGAAGCTGCCACGCGGACCTTCGAAGCGAAGTATGTCGCGTTCCTTCATGACGTTAAAGACCTGTTCGGCAAACTGCCCGCCGGGAGTCAGGCGGACATGCAATTGGAGCAATTCGTCGTCATATGGCGCGCTGGCCAGGGAGAACGCGCTGCGCTTACCCTCCTTGAGCAAAACCTCGATGTACTGGCCAGCAAGAAACTGCAAGCGTTCATTCATCGGCAACTTCA
This sequence comes from Sterolibacterium sp., assembly GCA_028713555.1. Lineage (GTDB taxonomy): Bacteria > Pseudomonadota > Gammaproteobacteria > Burkholderiales > Rhodocyclaceae > JACRAR01. Next base: position 86,464 of record JAQTOA010000010.1, read on the forward strand.
AATGCAGCGCCATCACGTCGGGTGCCAAACGCTCAAGCTTCTGCACGCGGCATGGTAGCGTTTTCAACGGGATATCCTTTGCGCCAGCCACCTCACGACACTCGATGCGAATATCGGAAAGTGGCTTGGCACAGCAGAACAAGGCCAGGCCGGCGGCTTTGTCCGCTTCGCTGAGGACGTTTTCCGAAGCCGGGCCGTGCTCGATCTGGCCCCCAACGATCTTGCCCTTGCAGGCGCCGCAGGCGCCATTGCGACAGCCGTAGGGCAGCATGAAACCGGCATCGAGTGCGGCGCTCAGGATGGTTGTACCCGCCGCGGCAGAACAGGTGTGGCCGCTGGGCTGGATGGTAATCTGGAAGGGCATGAGATAATCCGAGGATGCAAAGAATATTGGTCATAGGCTGCGGCGACGTGGCGCGCCGCGCCTTGCCGCAGCTCGCGAAGCGCCACCGCGTCTACGCGCTGGTCCGTTCGCTGGATGCAAGCCTAGCCGCGGAGCTTGCCGCTTTGGGTGTTACCCCGATCCGCGGCGATCTCGACCAACCGGCAACTCTGCGACGGATTGCCAACCTGGCCGATCTGGTGCTGCATTTTGCACCGCCGCCGGAGCACGGTAACCAGGATACGCGGACACGACATCTGATCGCAGCTTTGCAACGTGGAAAAATTCTACCACGGCGCCTGGTCTACATCAGCACCAGCGGTGTCTATGGCGACTGTGGGGGCGCTTGGGTGAGCGAAACACGTTGTGCTGCACCAGCCACGTCCCGGGCATGGCGGCGTGTCGATGCCGAACGGCAACTGCGTCGTTGGGGAAAACGTTCCGGTACGACAGTGAGCATCCTGCGCGCTCCAGGAATCTATGCCGCCGAGCGCCTGCCGGTGGAGCGCATTCGCCGCGGCGATCCGGTGCTATGCCAGGAGGATGACGTATTCACCAATCATATTCACGCCGACGATCTGGCTCGTTGCGCTCTGGATGCCCTGCGGCGCGGCAGGCCGAACCGTGTCTATAACGCCAGCGACGACTCGGCCGAGCCGGGGCTGCGCATGGCTGAATGGTACGATGCCATCGCCGATGCCATGGCGTTGCCGCGTCCGCCGCGGGTCAGCCGTGCCGCGGCAGAAAAGTTGCTGCATCCGCTGACCCTGTCTTTCATGAGCGAATCGCGCCGTCTCGACAATACCCGCCTTAAACGCGAATTGCGGGCACGCTTGGCCTATCCCACGGTAGCTGCAGGGCTGGCGGGAATGTTCACCACCCCAAAGGAATCCTGACATGCCTTGGTTGAAATGCTTCACGCTCGATTATTCCTTGGGTATCTGCCATGTCGGATAAGCCTGAAAGCTTCTACGCACCCTGTCCGCGCGGACTTGAAGCCATGCTGGCGGAGGATCTCAGCGCGGCGGGCGCGCCTGCCGTACAGATCGTACCGGGCGGCGCGCAGTTCAGTGGCAGCTGGGAAACTTGCTACCGCGTCAACCTCGAATCGCGCATTGCCAGCCGCGTGTTGTGGCGAGTCGCCCATGGCGCCTATCGCAGCGAGGACGATGTCTATCGCCTGGCGCACGGTGTCGACTGGCCGGCGCTGTTCAAGGTCGAGCGTACCCTGAGAGTTTACGTCACGGCAGTGAAGTCGCCGCTGAAGAGCCTGGAGTTCATCACCCTGCGCGTCAAGGATGCGGTATGCGACCGCTTCCGTGATGCCTGCGGCCAGCGCCCGAGCGTCAATACCGCCCGGCCCGACGTGCGCATTCACCTGTTCCTCACCGCCTTTGATGCGACGCTCTATCTCGACACCTCGGGCGAGCCGCTGTGGCAACGCGGCCACAAGATCGCCAAGATCGAGGCGCCGGTCAAGGAAAACCTCGCCGCCGGCATTCTGCGCCTGATCGGCTGGCGGCCAGGCATTCCGCTCTACGACCCGATGTGCGGCAGCGGCACCTTCCTCATCGAAGCGGCGCACATGTCCCTCGGCGATGCACCGGGGTTGTCGCGCGAGCCGGGCGAGTTCGGTTTCGAGCGCCTGCGCAATTTCAACGCCGAGCTCTGGAACAGCCTGTGTCGCAACGCCGCGGAACAGCGCGCGCTGGCTCCCAGAACGCTGCCCGTCTGGGGCGCCGACATCTCCGCCGACGCGGTGGCACGGACTCGCCAGAATCTTGACTACGCCGCAATCGGCGACTTGGTCGAAGTGCGCCAAGGCGACATTCTCGATCTTTCCCCGCCCGCCGAGGCCAGTGCCGGCCTGCTGGTCGCCAACCCGCCCTATGGCGAGCGCCTCGGCGAAGTATCTGAACTGGCTGCTTTCTACCCGCGCCTCGGCGATGCCCTGAAGCGCCATTATGCCGGATGGGATTGCTGGTTTTTCTCCGCCGATGCGGCCTTGCCCAAGCTGATCGGCCTGTCGGTCAAACGCCGCATCCCGCTGTTCAATGGTCCGCTCGACTGCCGGCTCTATCATTTCCCGATGGTGGCCGGCGGCAACCGGCCGCGGCGTCGGGGCGGCACGCCAGAGGGAAGCTAAGCGACGGCTTGCCGCGGTGCCGCTAAATTGGCAGGTGCCGTCGAACGGCGCATCAAATGGATGGTCATTTTGCCGAAAGCAATCGGGTGTATTTCGGGAGCGGCATCCCAGCGGCTGTCACTCTCGGCCTCAGCCATACCGACAGCCATGGCCTTCGCCACTGCGCGGTAGCCGGCGATCCAGGCATGGCGAACGGTGCTGTTATACGATGGCCCAAGGGTGGCTTTAAGCGACCAAAGCAGCGCGCGGATGATGACGAGGCTCTGCTGGGCATTGATTATCCGCCGCGCGTTTTGCCGGCCCAGCGTTTCGAGCAGGGGAAACAGGATGCGTGGCTGATTGAGACCATTGACCGCGATGCCGACCAGGCGCAGCAACATCCGCGCATTGGTTTCGGCATTGTCGCCGAATAGTACCCGGTGACGAGTATCAAGCAACTGCATGCGAATACAGAACAGCTGGGCAAAAAGCGGCATGCGCGAACTTGCCAGTTCCCAGGTTCGACGGACTTCGGTGATCTCGTAATGGTTCATGGCGTTTCGGATTGGCTGTGGAGTACTAAACCCCTAGCAATCTCGATGCCACAATGAATAATCCATATAATTCAACGCATTAACTAGCCATGTCGAGAACGATCAGGAGAATAGAGGCGAAAATTGCCGTCATTTCTTGCCTAATGATCGTTTCGCTGAAATCCAGGCTCTAACGAGATTCCGGCGACTCGAACTGCAAGCGGTAAAGGTGGCTATACATACCGTTGAGCGCCAACAAGTCCCCGTGGCGCCCCTGTTCGACAATACGGCCCTTGTCCAGAACGACAATGCGGTCGGCGTGCTCGACCGTGGACAAGCGGTGGGCAATCACCAGGGTGGTTCGCCCCTGGATCAGCGTCTCAAGCGCCGCCTGAATTTGTCGCTCGGATTCAGAATCGAGTGCCGAAGTGGCTTCGTCAAGAATCAGGATCGGCGCATTCTTGAGGAAAGCCCGGGCAATCGCCAGGCGCTGGCGCTGGCCGCCCGAGAGCTTGACGCCATTTTCCCCGACCCTGGTCTGCAAGCCTTGCGGCATCTGGCAAATAAACTCCCAGGCATGTGCTGCCTGGGCCGCAGCGATGATCTCTGCCTCGCTAGCCTGAGATGCTGTGCCGTAGGCGATATTCGCCGCCACGCTATCGTTGAACAACACGACTTCCTGGCTGACCAGCGCGATGCTGGCGCGCAGGCTGGCCAGCGTCAGCGTTGAAATGTCGTGCCCGTCGATGCGGATACTGCCATTGCCAATCGGGTAGAAGCGCGGCAGCAGGCTCACCAGCGTGCTCTTGCCGCTGCCGGAAGGTCCGACCAAGGCTACCGTCAGCCCGGCATTGATTTCCAGAGACACGTCCTGCAGCGTCGGCCGGGCAACCCCCGCATAGGAAAAACTGGCCCGGTCTAAAACGATATCGCCGCGCGCGCGGGGCAATACCTTGGCGCCGCAGTCTTCCTCCTCCGGTTGATCGAGCAGATCGAAGATGTTCTCGGCGGCCGTCAGACCGCGCTGCAACGGCGCATTGACTTCGGTAAGACGCTTGACCGGCGCCAGCAACATCAGCATGGCGGTAATGAAGGAGACAAAGCTGCCGATCGTAATCTGGTTTTCCGAGGAATGTAACAAAGCCACATAGATGATGATGGCCAATGCGCTTGCGGAAGCCACCTGGGTCAGCGGGACAGTTGCCGAGCCGGCCATCGATTCGCGCATGGCGGCTTTGCGGAATTCGTTGCTGACGTCTTCAAAGCGTTTCGCCTCATAACGCTGGCCGCCGAAGACCTTGACCACCTTGTGGGCACCAATGGTCTCTTCGAGAATATGGGCGATCAATCCCATGGCGCTATAGCCGCGCCGGCTGGCGGCGCGCAAGCGCTTGCCGAACAAACGCACCACGCTGACGATAAAGGGCCCCACCGCCAGCGCAATCAGCGTCAGCTGCCAGTCGAGATACAGCAGAAAGCCCAGCAGTCCCAGGACCGTCAGCGAGTCGCGCACCAGCGCTGTCAGTACGGTGGTCGCCGCACTGGTGAAATCGTTGACGCCATAAGTCACCCTGGTCATCAGTGTGCCGGAAGACTGGTCGTCGTAATAAGGCGTCGGCAAGGAGAGCAGCCGGCCGAACATCTGCCGCCGCAAATCCATGACCAGGCGGTTGGTCACCCAGGCCAGAGTGTACGAGGTGAAATAAGTCAGGAAGCCGCGCGTGACAAAGATCGCGACCAGCGCCAACGGAACCAGATACAACTCGCTCTGGTACTTGGGAACAAATCCTTTGTCGAGCAGCGGCTTCATCAGTGCCGGGAATAGCGGCTCGGTCATCGCCGTCAAAGCCATGCCCAGCATGGAGAGCAGGAATGCCGTGCGATAGGGGCGCACATATCCCAGCAGACGCAGATAGATTTCGCGGTTAGTCTGGTTATGAGGCATAAAAAGCGCTGGCACAGGCCTCGGCGGAATTGCTGAACTCCTCGGAATCGAAGGCGCGGTCGCCATCCGGGTTAGGCTGGCCAGTTTGTTGAAGGACGGCGAAATCATACAGGCGCTTGTCGGCAAGATGCGATGGAATGACGTTCTGCATGCTGCGAAACAGCGATTCGATGCGGCCGGGGAAACGGCGCTCCCAGTCCTGGAGCATCTGCTTGACCTGCTGGCGCTGAAGCTGCGGCTGACTGCCGCACAAATCGCAGGGGATGATCGGAAAACGCCGCTCCTCGGCCCATGCGGCCAGGTCCTTCTCGCGGCAGTAGGCCAGCGGACGAATGACGATGTGCTTGCCATCGTCGGTGACCAGCTTGGGCGGCATCGCCTTCAGCTTGCCGGCGAAGAACATGTTGAGAAACAGTGTCTCCAGGATGTCGTCGCGATGGTGGCCGAGGGCGATCTTGGTGGCGCCGAGTTCGCCCGCCACTCGGTAAAGAACGCCGCGGCGCAAGCGCGAACACAGCGCGCAGGTGGTCTTGCCCTCCGGCACCACCCGTTTGACGATGGAATAGGTGTCCTGGTCTTCGATATGGAAAGGCACGCCGAGTTCGCGCAAGTAGTTGGGCAGCACCTCGGCGGGGAAACCCGGCTGCTTCTGGTCGAGGTTGACGGCAAAAACCTCGAACTTGATCGGCGCGTGCTCGCGCAAATACAGCAGGATATCCAGCAGGCCGAAGGAATCCTTGCCGCCGGAGAGGCAGACCATGATCCGGTCGCCGTCCTCGATCATATTGAAGTCGGCGATGGCCTGACCGACATTGCGGCGCAGGCGCTTGGCCAGCTTGTTGGCTTCTCGGCGCGGCTTGTCCAATTGCCTGGCAGTGAGCGAAGTTTCGAGATGAGCGTTCATGAGGTTAAGAGCCTATCCGTGAATAATCCAGCCCTGCGTTGCAGCGTATCCGCGATGGATGCAAGGCGCGAGCCGCCGCCCAATGTAGATCATTTGGCAAGGCTCGCAACGCCGCAGACGCGCGGATACGCTGCAACCCTTCGGGCCAAGGCCGATTTGAGCGCATCCCTTTGTCGCAATCCGCTTGCGGTGATGACACCGCGGCGCGTCTTGCTTCGCGGGCTGCATCTCAAATTGGCGTTGGCGCAGGGCTGGATTATTCACGGATAGGCTCTAAAGATAAGTGCTGCGGCCACCGTCGACATTGATCACCTGCCCGGTCACATACGGCGCTTCGAAGATCAGGAAGCGCACGGTGCGGGCGATGTCGGCGGGCGAGCCCTCGCGTTGCAACAGGGTATGGGCGATGATGATGTTGCGCGCGGCGAGATCGAAGTCGGAAGCGGCACTGCCTTCCGGCCATTCGATTGGCCCCGGCGCGACCGCATTGACCCTGACGTGCGGCGCCAGTTCCACCGCCAGCGCGCGCGTCAGGCCGAGCAGGCCGGCCTTGGCGGTGCAATACAGCAGGTAGTTTTTCAAGGGGCGTTCGGCGTGGATGTCGCCGATATTGACGATGACACCCTGGGTTTTCTTAAGATACGGCGCTGCCGCTTGCGACAGAAACAGCGGCCCCTTGAGGTTGCTGCCGACCAGATCATGCCAGGCGGCCTCGTCGATGCCGCCAATCGGCGTGGCGTAAAACGAAGAGGCGTTGTTCACCAGTGCATCGAGCCGGCCAAACTGCTCGATGGCGAGTTCCACCAGTCTTGGGATTTGCGCCACCTCGCACAAGTTGGCCGAAGCGCAAGCGGCCGATCCCGGACGTGCCGCGTTCAACTCGGTGGCCAATGCCTCCGCCTCGGCGGCGGAGTTGCGGTAGTGCAGCAACAATCGCGTCCCGGCGGCATGCAGGCTGCGTGCTATTTCCGCACCGACCCGCCGGGCGGCGCCAGTGATCAGAATCACGGGTGGTTCTGTGCTCATGCTGCAAGTATACAGGCTAGGGCGTGTTTCCGATTGGCCGCCACCGAGTATCTGTGGCAAGCCTTGAAGCGGACCGTAGTTGTTAGCGTGCCAATGGAGCCGATTTACGCCGGGGCGAAACCCGGCAAATGCGGGCGGTGGGTTCTGAATAGACCGCTTGCCATCCGCGTGGGAGGGGGCTGGAAACGTTTGGCGCACTGTTGGTTCGGAAGCATTCGCATGACATCCATATAATCGCTCGTGCCGCAGACATTGTTTCCAAATGGATTGATTTTTTCGTGCTGCATAAATCTGTAAAATCGGAACGTATCACGAGGAGACTGACATGACGCCTGCAACGATTAACATCACCGCTGCGGAACGGGTAGGAGACTACGTCCTGCGGTTGTCTTTCGACGATGATACGCAGCAGACAATAGACTTCAATCCTTTCCTGTCGCTTTCGCGCCATCCCGATATTCGCGTTTATCTGGAACCCGCGCGCTTTGCGGCGTTTCGTATCGAATATGGCGAATTGGTATGGGGAGACTATGACCTTTGCTTCCCTATCGCCGATTTGTATCACAACAAACTAATGCCGGATGCAGCGCTGGAAAAGGCGGCCTGATTCATGATCAAACATATCAATGTTGCCGACTTGCCCGAATTCGACGCGACGCCATATCTCGACAGCGAGGCAGCGATTGCAGCCTATTTGAAGGATATTCTGGCGGCAAACGATTCGGCCTTGCTAGCGTCAGCCTTGGGTGACGTCGCCTGTGCGCATAGCGCACCGCAACCTAGCCATGGATCAGCCGCTCCAGTACGCGCGATGCGGCGACCAGGCCGAAGGTCGCCGTCACGCTGACCGCCGAGCCGTAGCCGGCGCAATTCAAGCCCTGCGGGGCGCGGGTATTCTCTGGCGCCTCATCCACATCGCAGGCCAGTCCGGCGCTTTCCTGGCGAACCACCGGTTCGGCGGAGAATACGCACTCGACGTCGAATTTTTTCCTGGCTTCGCGGGTGAAGCCGTATTCCTTGCGCAAGCGCGCACGCAAACTGGCAGCCAGTGGATCCTGGATGGTGCGCGCCAGGTCGGCGACTTGAACGCGTGTGGGATCGCGGCGTCCGCCGGCGCCGCCGGTGGTGACGATGGCGATGCCATGCCTGTTGCAGTGGGCGATCAATGCCGCCTTGGCGCGCACGTTGTCGATGGCATCCAGCACCGCATCGCAGGGCGGCAGCAATTCCGCGACATTTTCCGCTGTGATGAAATCCTCGATCTCGGTGACAAAGCAGGCCGGATTGATGGCGCGGATGCGCTCCGCCATGGCTTGTACCTTGGCCTTGCCGAAGGTGTCGTCCAGAGCCTGGATCTGCCGATTGGTATTCGACTCGGCGACATGATCGAGGTCGATCAAGGTGATGAGGCCAACCGCCGAGCGCGCCAGCGCCTCCGCTGCCCAAGAGCCGACACCGCCGATGCCGATGACGCAAACATGGCTGGCGGCCAACCGCAACAGCGCCGGCTGGCCGTAAAGCCGCGCCACGCCACCAAAGCGCCTTTCGAAATCCATTTCCCCAACTGCCTGCATCCCGCTTGAACTCCCGAATTTTCACCGTTTTTCCGGCCAGCATCATGGCACAATGCCCGCCCCATGACCAAAGATAATTCCCGCGTGTCCTTGCCCGAGCCTTCTGCCGACGCGCGCGCCGCCAGCCTCGAGTTATGCCGGCACATCGCCGCCGAAATCGCTGCGGCGAACGGCTGGATTCCTTTCAGCCGCTACATGGAACTGGCGCTGTATGCCCCGGGGCTGGGTTATTACAGCGGCGGCGCACAAAAATTTGGCGCGGCGGGCGACTTCATCACCGCGCCCGAACTCACCCCTTTGTTCGCCCATACGCTGGCAGCCCAGGTGGAGCAGATCATGGCGAGCTCGGCGGCGCAGATTCTCGAGGTCGGCGCCGGCAGCGGCACCCTGGCAGCCGAATTGCTGCTGGAACTGGAACGACGCGGCAGCTTGCCGCAGCGCTACCTGATTCTCGAACTTTCCGGCGAGTTGCGCGCCCGCCAGCAGGCCACACTGGCTGGCCGCGCGCCGCAACTCGCGCAGCGCGTGGCCTGGCTCGACAGGCTGCCGCAAAGCTTTGCCGGCCTGGTGCTGGGCAACGAAGTACTCGACGCCATGCCGGTGGCCTTGGTCGAATGGCGCGATGAAGACAACTCCGCAAGTCAGCCCGGCATTCATGAACGCGGCGTGACGCTGGGCGAGCAAGGCGGCTTCGCCTGGGCCACCCGGCCAGCGCAAAGTGCACTGCTGCAAGCCGCGCGGGCATTGGCTGTCGAAGCGCCCTATGTCTCCGAGATCGGCCTGGCGGGGCGCACCTGGATCGCCGAATTCGGCCGCATCCTGGAGTGCGGCGCCCTGCTGCTGATCGATTATGGTTTTCCGCAAGCCGAGTATTACTTCCCGCAACGGGCGGGCGGCACGCTAATGTGCCACTATCGCCACCATGCCCATAGCGATCCGCTATGGTGGCCGGGCCTCAACGACATCACCGCGCATATCGACTTCACCGCCATCGCCGAAGCCGGCTTCGGCGCCGGTCTGGATGTGCTCGGCTACACCAGCCAGGCGCAATTCCTTCTCGGCTGCGGCATCACTGAGGTGCTCAGCCGCCTGCCCGATACCGCCAGCAAGGCTTACCTGAGCGAGGCGCGCAACGTCGGCAAACTGATCGCGCCGCACGAAATGGGCGAACTGTTCAAGGTCATCGCCTTGGGACGTAACCTGAAACAACCTCTGCTCGGCTTCGCCCGCGGCGACCGCTTGCACACGCTTTAGTTTTCTGGATTTAGAGCCTATTTCAGTAGGGAGAGCGGCATGCGCCGTGACGAATTGGGATGCGATGCAAGGCGCGGCGACGAAGCGATGCTGCACGCCTCGCGAGGAGCCACAACGCCGCAGCGCGCCCAATTCGTCACGGCCCTTCGGGTTGCAGCCAAATGCGGCGCTCGCTTTGTCGCGGCCCTTGGCAAGGGATCTACCCTTGCCGGCGGCCCGCTTCGCGCGATCATCCGCATTTGGCTGCAACGCATACCACTCTCCCTACTGAAATAGGCTCTTATTCCGCCCGCAAGGCTTCCACGGCATCCAGTCCTGCCGCGCGCCGCGCCGGCAGAACACCGGCAAGCAGGCCAATGCTGGCAGCGATGGTTTCGGCGAGGATCACGAACAGCGGCGGGGTATGCACCGGCAATGCCGGCACTACCAGGTGGATCAATTGCGCCAGGCCGATGCCGAGGATCAGGCCGAAGATGCCACCGACCGCGGAAAGCGCCACGGCTTCGCCGAGAAAGATGCCGAGGATGGTCTTCCGCTGCGCGCCCAGCGCCACCAGCAAGCCGATTTCGCCAGTGCGTTCGGTGACGGCAATGGTCATGATAGTGACAATGCCGACGCCGCCGACCAGCAGCGAAATGCTGCCCAAGGCGCCGACCGCCATGGTCAGGATGTCGAGGATTTTCGACAAGGTGCGCAGCATGTCTTCCTGCGTCGTGACGGTGAAATCCTCGCGGCCATGGCGCGCCTTGAGGGCAATCCGGATCGCCTCGCTGACCCCTGCCGGCGCCACGCCTTCCTCATGGGAAGCGTGGATTTCCATCAGGCCGTCGCGGTTGTAAAGTTCCAGCGCCCGTTCGGCCGGAATATAGGCGGTATCGTCGAGGTCAATGCCGAGAATCTGTCCCTTCGCTTCGAGTACGCCGATCACGCGAAACTGCATGCTGCCGATGCGCACTCTGGCGCCAAGCGGATTGTCGCTGCCGAACAGTTCGGTCTTGAGCTTGGCGCCGAGGACGATAAAGGCGCGCGCATTGCCGCTCTCCTCATTCGGCAGGAACTGGCCGCTTTTCACCTTGATGCTGAACACCTTGAGCATCGCCGCGTTGACGCCATACACCGTGGTGCGCCGCAAGCGGCCATTGCCGCCTACTTCGGAGTTTCCCCAGACCACTGGCGTCACCGCGGTGACATGCGGCAGGTGCTCCAGCGCCCGCATGTCTTCCAGCGTCAGCGGCCGCACCGAAGTGGGAATGCCGCTGGGCGGGGCGCCCGAGGTCTTGACCTTGCCCGGCACGATGCCGATGACATTGGTGCCGAACTGGGTGAACTCGGCCAGCACAAAGCGATGGATGCCTTCGCCGATGGAGGTGAGCAGAATCACCGCGGCAATGCCAACGGCGATGCCGAGCAGCGTCAGGAAGCTGCGCAAGCGGTGCGCAGTAATGGCGCGCAGAGCGAGGAGGAGTCCGTCGCCGATTCTCATGCTATCGCCAGCATCATCGTTTCGCCAGCGCCTGCACCGGATCCAGAGCCGCCGCGCGCCGTGCCGGAGCCACGCCGAACAGGATGCCCGTAACCAGCGCCGTACCGAGTCCGGCCAGCACCGCCCAGTCGGGGGCGAAGGCCGGAAAGCTCGGATAGAGCTGACGGATCAGCGCCGCGCCAAGCTGACCAAGCAGGTAGCCAACCAGCGCGCCGGCCAGCGAGAGCATCGCCGCCTCGGCGAGAAATGCCGTCTGGATAGTGCGCCGGGTGGCGCCGAGCGCCTTGAGCAGACCGATCTCGGCGGTGCGCTGGACTACCGAGACCAACATCACGTTCATCACCAGAATCCCGGCCACCGCCAGGCTGATGGCGGCAATTCCGGCGACGCCCAGCGTCAGGGTGCCGAGCAGCTTGTCGAAGGTCGCCAGCACGGCATCCTGGGTGATGACAGTGACATCTTCCTCGCCTTCGTGGCGCAGCTTGAGAATTTCCAGCGCCTGCGCCTTGGCCGCCGGGATCGCCTCGCGGTTGCGCGCCTCGATCAGGATACGGAACAGGGTATTGCTGTTGAACATGGCTTGGGCCAGCGCCACCGGCACCAGCACCAGCTCGTCGTTTTGCATGCCCAGCCCCTGGCCGCTGGCTGCCAGCACGCCGACGATGCGGAAACGCCGGTCGCCGACGCGCACCAGTTGACCGATCGCCGGCTCCGCGCCGAACAGCTCTTCGCGGATCTTGGCGCCGATCACCGCCTCAGCGCTGCCCCGGCTCCAGTCCTCCTCGACCAGGAAACGCCCTTGACCGACAGACATCCGCCGCACCTCGAGGTATTGGGAAGTAGTGCCGGCGACGATCACCTCGCGCAGCTTGCCGCCGAAACTGATCTCCGAGGTGCCGATGGCAATCGGGGCGAGGCGGCGTATGGCGGTACCGCGCTGCAACGCCCGGGCATCGGCGATGGTCAGGTCGCGTGGCGTGCCGGTGACGGCGTTGGCCGGATTGAAGCCGCCGGTCTGGGAACGTCCGGGCAGGACGATCACCAGGTTGCTGCCGATCGAGGAGAATTCGTTCATCACATAGCGCCGCGCGCCATCGCCGAGCGCCGTCAGTACTACCACCGCCGCCACACCGATGGCCATCGCCAGCACCAGCAGCGAAGTGCGCAATGGATTGCCGGTGGCCGCATCGCGGGCGAAGCGGAGCAGATCGGAAGGTCTCATGGCAATTATTCCATCATGGTAGTGCGGTAGACACGCAATGGGAGCGCATGATCGTATTGAAACCTCGGTTGTTCAATTTACCAGAGTCATTGAAGCATGGAAACCCGCTTACTCAACATTGGATGCCCTTTGCATGTCCTTTGCATTGACTTTAGAAGGGGGAATGCCATATTATCCACAAAGTTTTCCACAGTTCAGGTGGCATCTGCGTATCATGATGAATGCCAGATTCCGCAGTCGGTAGGTAGCCTTATGGGAAAGGCGGCATGTCCGGAAGAACTCTCTCACTTCTGCCTTAGTGCGCTCAAAGTGGCCAATTCAAATCGAAATCGCTTGATCAACGCAGTTGTTTTCTTCGCGGAAAACACGCTTTACTGCGGAAAAATAAAGTTGTTCAAGTTGCTTTATCTGCTGGATTTTGAGCATTTCCATCAAACCGGAAAAAGCGTGACGGGCTTCGAGTATCAAGCGTGGAAATTCGGCCCGGTGCCAATCGACCTGATGGAAGAATGGGACGACCCGAGCCAGGACTTGGCCCATGTGGTTCATATCGAGCCGGAAAAGGTAATTGACTACATTCGCGAGTCGGTGAAGGTCAATGATGGCGTCAAGTTTGACGGCGATGATTTTACCCCGCGCCAAATCAAGATCATGCAGGAGTTGGCTGAGAAGTATCGAGACACCTACTCTCCAACCATGATCGACGTGACCCATCAACAAAACGGTGCATGGGACAAAGTCTGGCAAGGTGGGCAAGGCGCCCACCATGTGATCCCGTACGAAATGGCTATCGATGAAGACGCTCCCGAACGGGCGGACATTCTTGCCGTCGCTGCCGAACGCGCCATGTATCAAGCCGCATTGCAAGCCGCCCGCAACGCCGCTGTTGGATGATCCAAATCGCTGTCGCCCCCGGCCAGATTTGGCAGGATGACTGCTATTACCTTGACCGGCTGACTGGCGAATGCAAACGAAAATATGTGCTGGTGCTTGCCGTCGATGGTAGCGGCGATGCGGTGACCGCCGTGTTTACCTCAAAGCCCCACGGACTCACTGAAACCCCCGCCTGTTCCCTTGGCCCGCCCCGTGCGGGCTATTTTGTGGGTGTTCCGGGCGGCGTATTCAATCAGCCTACTTGGGTGGATTTCAGCAGTCTCGATACCTTGGATGGTTTCGATCTGGCCACTCATGTATCCAGTGGCCGGACACGGCTGCTATCGCAAACCCTGCCTGCTGAAATTTTCTGTGGTGTGTTGCGCTGTGTGCTGCAATCCGAAGACATCACAGCACGACAGGCCCGCTGGATTGGCGACACTGCTGCAAAACTCAACTGCTCCTAGGTGGTGAAAACCTGAGCCAGCAAGGCATCGAAAGTGGCTTGAGCCTTGGTGGTGGCGGTGGATTGTTGGGACTTAATGCCATTCGTCATTTCAACGAGATCAGCAAAAGCCTGTTGAACGTCGAACGGTGGAGAGGGAACGATCATTTCACGCAGACGCCCCATGCTGATTCGAGTCAGCGTAATGCCCTGCACCAATGAGGCAGCCATAGCCAAGGTCGAAGGCATGTTCATCAGCCAGCAAATGTAGGCCGGACTAACCACACCTTGACGACATCGGAACTGCACACAGTCTGCTTTGTTCAGTGCTTCCGAGATGGTCGATGGCAAGACAAACGCCCGGAGGTTCGGGTCGCCCAACGTGCCGATGATTACATCGTCAGGTTGGCAACGATGTCGCGGCAATGAGGCAAAATGCTTGGGCGACACATACGCCTTTGCATCATCGATCAGTTCGCCAATCCCGATGTTCTGCAACCGGATTACGCGAACACCTACTTCGACGTAATGGGAAGTCTTTAAGTTCGAGCCAAACGGACCGTCAGACATTTTCTCGGCCAAGTCGCCAAGGCGAGCCATCGGCCACCCCTTCGGATTCGTCGCCGGGTCGCCGAACATGTCGAGGAACAGCGCCGGGATAAGTTCGGCGGCTTTCTGCTCAGCATCCCGCCGCAGCCGAACGATGCCCTCGGCTCGGGAAAGTAGATCAACGATGCGGCGTTGCTCGGAGCGCGGCGGCAGCAGGATTGGCAGCGAGAAAATGAAATCCATATCGGCGCGGGGCATTCTGGCCCCCGCTGTGCGAGAGGAAATCAAATCAACAACGTGACCACTTCGCAGGAAATACGCCAGATATTCCCGTTCAATATCCGAGTTCGGAAGCAGCGGGACGATCTCGGTCGAGCACTTGCCTTCAAAGTTAGGCACTGCAACCTTGTTGAGATAGGGACGCAACTTGCCATACAGGACATGCTCTGGGCCAAACCTGAAACTGTTGGCTATCGGTGTTTCTGGTGTCTTGGAATGTTCGCCCTCTGCGAACATTCCACTTCCTGACTCGATGGATTCAAGGCCGATATAGCGAAGTTCTGGGCTTGCCCCCGGCTTTACGCTTTCCCGTGCCTGCCGGCAGACGTCGCCAAGGCGAACCGTCCTCATGCAGCCTGCTCCGCTAGTGCCGCCTTCAACGCTTCCACTTCCTCGGTAATCTCCTTCTCGATAGCCGCCAACTCGTCGAGCAGTTCCCGTGGGTTGCGGTGCGCAACGGCAGACTGACTCATGGGCCGATAGCGCCCGGCAGACAGATTGAAGTCGTTGGCCCGGACCGCCGCCGCATCGGCAAACCACCATTGGCCCTTCCATTCGGCGGCGGCATCCCGTGCCTGCCACGTCGCCAGAAGCGTCTCCCGCTGCTGGTAAGCGGCCACCACACCCGGCAGGTCGTCGGCCTCGATGGGCGTGTCGTGATTGGCGTCCAGTTTGTAGCCGTCGTTGTCGGCGTGCAGGAACAGCACGTTCTCGGTGCTGCCGCCCTTGCGGAAGAACAGCACCGAAGTCTTCACCCCGGAATAGGGCTGGAACACGCCGCCGGGCAGGGACAACACCGCCTCAACCCGGTTGTTCTCGATCAACTGCCGCCGCAGCTCCTTGTGTGCACCGGTCGAACCGAACAGCACGCCCTCGGGCACGATGACGCCGCACCTTCCGCCAGGTCGCAGATTGTCCATCATGTATTTGAGGAACAGCAACTCGGTGGCGGTGCTGGTGCCGACCTTCACTTCCTCCACCACGCGATCCTTATCCACTCGTCCTGCGAACGGCGGATTGGCGAGGACGACGTGAAAGCCCTGCTGCGGCAGGCCGAGTTGTTCCTTCTTGTCGTTGTCGAGGTTGGTGGTCAGCACGTTGCGCAAGCGCACGCGGACATTCGTCAGCCCGCGCAGGGTCAGGTTCATGGTCGCCAGCCGGACCATTTTCGGATCGACGTCGTTGCCGAAGAAGGTGGCCGATTGCAGGGCCGAGGTCTGCGCGGCGGAGAGCTTGTCGCCCAAGCCGCGTCTCTGCTTCTTGCCGTCTATTTCGACTTCCGCAATCGCGCTAGTCGAAGAGTTGGCGAGACGGATATGGTTGTAGGCCGCTACCAGAAAGCCCGCCGTGCCCGCCGCCGGGTCGTAGATGGTTTCGCCGACTTTGGGGTTGATGATTTCGACGATGGTGCGGATGACGTGGCGTGGGGTGCGAAACTGGCCCAACTCGCCGGCCTGCTTTATTTGTCGCAGCACATGCTCGAACAAATCGCCCTTGGTATCCGCGTCGGCGGCATCTAGCCGCAGGCCATCGACAAGATTGACCACTTGGGTCAGCACCGTCGGGTCGATGATAGCGAGCCGGGCGCCGTCCATGAAGTTGTGCGCGGCCTGCTCGCCCATTTCGGCAAAGAAGGCAAACACCTCGTCGCGCAGGAAGCGCACCAGCGCCTCGCCGGACAAGCCCTTGGCCCACACCGACCAGCGGAAGCGGTCACGGGGAATGGTCATGGCGTCATTCCGCCCCGGCCTTCGCCGGGGTAACGAGCCGGAATTCAGGTCGGCGGGGGACTGGACATCGGCCTTCGCCGGTGTGACGGTAAGGGAGGCATTGAGCGGGTTCCTGATCTTCCAGTCGCCCGCGAACAGGCTTTCATAGGGCTGCTTCAGCACCTTGGCCTTCAGCTTGTTTTCGGCGTCGATGCCTTCGACGAGATAGAAGAAGAACAGGAAAGACAGTTGTTCGGCATTGCTGACGGGGTCGGGGTAGCCGCCGCCGAAGAGATAATCGCGAATCTGGTCTATCGACCGCCGCATGTCGGGCGTTAGGGGCATTGGGTCTTTCTTGGCTGCTTGGTTTAGTGGGCGCTTTTGTCTGCGGCGGGGCGCGAACGGTCTGCGCTGCCCGGCGCCGTGCCATGCTCGTTGAATACGGCCGCGTTGAGGGAATCAATCAGGGCTTGTAGGTCTTCTGTCCCGCCGAAGACTCGCTGGGCCTCGTGCAGTCCACCCATTTGCGAAAACGTGTGGAAGTAGGCGAAATGCTCGGGCATCATTTCAGTCAGCGTGTCGGCGTTGGCGCGAATCTGGCTGCCGAGTATGCGCAGCCAGCGATCCTGTTCGGCGGTCAGATTCTGCTGTTCCAGCCGCCATGCCTCGAACCTGGCACCCAACTCGGCGGCCTTCTGCTCTGATGCTTCGGGGAACAGCATATTGCCGTTCTCATCGATGCTGATCCATTCGCGCGTGGTCGGGTCGATGTGGTCGTCGATGTCCAGCGACAGCAGCCGCCTGGGTTCGTAGTGCTTCTTCTTTTTCGGCTCCATGACCAAGCCACCGCCGCCAAGCGTATCCTCGTCACCGTGGTAGTCGCAGACGCCGACGAAATCGAACATGGTGAAGATCGGCTTCTTGCTGGTCTTGCGCGTACCCCGGCCGCGCATCTGCTGATAGAGGATGGCCGAACGGGTGAAGCGGGCGAAGACAAGGTTGCAGACTTCCGGGCAGTCGAAGCCGGTATCGAGCATATTCACGGATACCAGAATCTGCGGGAAGGGCTCTTTCTTGAAGCGGCGAATCTTGCTCATGCCATCCAGCGTGTCGTCCTTGCCGGTGCCAGACACCACATAGTCGGCAAAGCGAACTTCGGCGGACGGCTTCTTGTCGGCGAATTCGGTATCGAACATCTGTGCCAGCGTTTCCGCGTGTTTCTTGTTGACGGCAAAGACGATGGTCTTGCCGATAAGGGGCATGCGCAATATGCCCCTGCGGTCGGTAAAGCCCTTTTCCAGCACTTCGCGGAACTCGCGCACGATCACCCGGTTGCGTTCGGGAATCGTGAAGCGACGTTCTAGAGCTGACGGGTCGATCACGATGGGGTCGCCGGGTTTGGCAACTGCGGCAAACAGTAGCTCAAACTCCGCGCGGGTCTCGGTATCCATCGCCGACCAGTCCAGTTCGTTCCGCTTGACCTCAAAGCCGCCTTCGGCAGCGGTCTTCACGGTCTTGGCCTGATAGATTTGATACGGGGCCAGCACGCCGTCGCGGATGGCATCTTTCAGCTTGTAGGTGAAGGTCGGGGCATCCACCTCGAAGAAGCGCAGGGTATCGCGCACAAACAGTTTGTCTTCGTCATCGCCCTCCATGCCGTCGAGGTTGGCAACACAGGGAGTAGCGGTCAGGCCGATCTGCGTGCCGTCGAAATGTTTGAGCACACCGCTCCACTTGCCGTAGATGCTGCGGTGGCATTCGTCGGAAATGACCAGATCGAAATAACCCGACGAATACTCGCTATAGATGTTGATCATGCTTTGCAGCGTGGTGATGGTGATCCGCTTCTCGTCCTGGAAGCGTCGCCCGGCCCGTAGCACATAGGCCGGATAGTCGGGCAGGTGCTCGGCGAAGGCGTCTTCGGTCTGCTTGGCGAGCGGGATGCGATCCACCAGGAACAACACGCGGGTGATGGCGTTGGCCTCGAACAGCCGCTTGATGAGCGCCGCGGCGGTGCGGGTCTTGCCGGTGCCAGTCGCCATCTCAATCAAGAGTTTGCGCCGGCCTTGCTGGATTTCCCTGCTGACGGTCCGAATGCACTCTTGCTGGTAGTCGCGGCCGGCAATCTTCAAGTCGATGGGAACACTTTGCGGATCACGGCGCAGTTGGCGGGTGGCGGCGCGTCGTTCGAGATCGTCCTGCTTGAAGAAGGTCTTGACCGGATGGGGATAAGCCTCCTGCTCCCATTCCCAGAACAGCACCTCGGCACCGTTGGTGAGGAAGATGTAAGGCACGCGTAACTGCCTGGCGTAACCCTTGGCCTGTTCGGTGGCATTGTTGGGGCTGACGGCGTAGCGTTTGGCCTCGATGACGGCGAGACTATGTCCATGCCGGTCGCAGAGCACATAATCTGCGCGAGTACCATCGCCCAGCACCACTTCGTAGCGAACGGCATTGGAGTCGGTGGTGTTCCAACCCTGATCGGCCAGCAAAGCGTCGATGATGACTCGGGAGAAAGCTTCGTTTTTGTTCATCGTGTCCGGGAAGCACTAATCTTTTGTCATTCTAACCCTTGGGTGATGCCGAGTCCTTAGCCAACCCGCCGTCTTCCATCAGCAACTGGCGCCGGGCGCGGCTGCCGAGATGCGGGTCGTGGGTAACGACGATCAGCGTCACGCCACGGCCATTGAGTTCCTCCAGCAAGCGCATCACTTCTTCGCCAGTGGCGCGGTCGAGATTGCCGGTCGGCTCGTCGGCCAGAATCACCGCCGGTTGCATGACCGTGGCGCGGGCGATGGCGACACGCTGGCGCTGGCCGCCCGAGAGCTGGTCGGGGCGATGATCGGCACGGCCTTCCAGGCCGTAGTCCTTGAGCGCCTGGCGCACCCGCACAGTGCGCTCCTGAGGGACGATGCCGGCCAGGGTCATCGGCAGGGCGATGTTTTCTGCCGCCGTCAGGCGCGGCACCAGATGGAAGCTCTGGAAGACGAAGCCGATCCGTTCGCTGCGTACGCGCGCCTGCTCTTCGGCCGAGAGGGTGGTCACGTCGCGTCCTTCGAGCCGGTAGATGCCCTCGTCCGGCCGGTCGAGCAAGCCGAGCAGATTAAGCAAGGTCGACTTGCCGGAACCGGAAGGTCCCATGACCGCAACATATTCCCCGGCAGCGATGGCGACATCGAGGTGACGCAGGGCATATACCTCGCTGTCGCCGAGCTTGAACACCCGCTCGATGCCGGCAAGCTCGATCTGTGCCGGTGTTGCCTTGGTCGCTGGGGTCATACCACTGTCACCGGGCGGCTATTTGGTGGTGAGCGTGCCTTTGTCGTCCGCCACGACCAGGACGCCGGCTTTCACCCCTTCGCGCTCCAGCGAGGTAACGACGCGTTCGCCTGCCGTCAGACCTTCCACTACCTCGGTGTATTCCCAGTTGGACAGGCCGGTCTTGATCTTGCGTTCTTCTAACGTACCATCGGCGCGAACCACCAGCACCCGGCCGCCCTCGAGCAAGGCAGAGGTGGGGACGCGCACCGCGTTGTCGTGCACCACCAGCACCACTTCGACGTCGGCGCTGTAGCCAACCAGCAGCCGGCCTGCCGCCTCAGGTTGATCGAAGGTGGCCTCGATGTCCACCGTCCGCGACTGTTTCTCGACCGCCGAAACATAAGGCGCCACGCGCTTGACGCGGCCGGCGAAGGCCTGCTTGGGGAAGGCGTCGAGGCGAATGCGCACCGGCTGGCCGACCTGGATTTTCGGTGCATCCACCTCGTCCATCGGCGCCTTGACATACAGACAGGACTCGTCGATCAAGTCGATGGCGGGCGGCATCGGTACCCCCGGGGGCGAGGGCGTCGAGAATTCGCCCACCTCGCCGACAATTTTCGCCACCGTGCCGGCAAAGGGAGCGTAAAGCACGGTGCGCCCCTGCTCGACGCGGGTGGCGTTGACCCGCATCTGGGCCTGGACGACATCCGCCTTGACTGCCTCGCAAGAGGCATGCCGGGCGTCGGCATCGGCGCGCGCCGCCTCTTCCCTTGAGTTCGAGACGAAACCCTTGACGCGCAATTCGGCCTGACGCCTGGCCTCGCTCTCGGCATTGGCAGCCAGGGTGCATGCCTCGGCGACATGCTTGCGGGCGGACTCCAGCTGGGACAGTGCCAGCGAAGTCTGCGCCTGCTGGTCGTCGTTCCACAGCTTGATGAGGAGTTGGCCCTTCGTTACCTTGTCCCCCTCCTTGACCGCCAGTACTTCGATGCGGCCGCCCAGAATCGTCGACAACTTGGTGCGCAGGCAGGCTTCGACTGTCCCGGCGCGGGTATTGGCGATGGTGGATTCGACCTTGCCGTGGCCGACCTCCCTGAGGACGACGGGCATCGGCTTGGCTCTGGTGACCCACCACCAGCTTGCAACCGCCAGGCCAAGCAGGACAAGGACGACCAATAGACGGCGAACGAGGGTTGCAGATAGGGGAGAAGTCATGGTGTTTGAATGGGTTCAGTACCTGCGCGGACCATGAAGAACAGTCTGGCATGACCTCGCTCACGAACGATAAGCAGAATGGATTCTACCCGATTGGTTAATTACAATGATCACTTCGGATCGGGACGCAGTTTGCATTCCCACCATCCCGTCATCAGCGTGAAGCCGGATAAGCATTATTACGAATATCCAGCAAGCCGGGAATGTGGTTGAATGGCGACATATGGATTCACCCCAAGATGCCTGCATGCCAGGCCATGAATTATGGAAGACAACCGAAAAAGTCCACGCTACCCCATCCGTTGGCGCAGTGCGATTGTCGTCGAGGGCCATGGCAAGCCAGAAACCATACAATGCAGAACCAACGATATCAGTATCTCTGGCGTTTCAGTGATTTGTCATCGCAATATTTCGGCGCCTCATGCTGTAACTGTTTATTTGTTAATTGACCCGGGCAACGAGAATCATCCGCAGGTGATCGTCGAGGCACAAGGCAGCATTATGAATAACGTGCTTTCTGGACAGCAGGGAGGCTTCCGCCTTGGAATTCAATTTACCAAGTTCGCCGGAGACGGCAAGCAGGTTCTGCTGAAATACCTGCCAAAAGATTCGGCTCCGGCCGCAAAGCGGACTCTGGCTCCAGATGTGGCCACGCCAGTAGATTCGGCTCCGGCTGCTGACAAGGCTACGGCTCCAGATAAGGGCTTGGCTGCCGGTGAGGCCTCGGGCCCGGATGTGACTCCAATTGCAGATGAGACGCCGGCTACCGATGAGGCTCCGACTGCAAATGCGGCTTCGGCTGCCGATGAGGCTCCCACTACTCCGGATACTCGTTAAAATCGCGGCATGCGTCGCCGCCCCCCTTCCGCGGCCCTGCCAGGGCCGCTGC
This sequence comes from Sterolibacterium sp., assembly GCA_028713555.1. Taxonomy (GTDB): domain Bacteria; phylum Pseudomonadota; class Gammaproteobacteria; order Burkholderiales; family Rhodocyclaceae; genus JACRAR01. The sequence goes on from JAQTOA010000010.1 coordinate 108,132, forward strand.
TCGCCGAACCGCAAGCTTGGCAAACCATCAAGTCGCTGTTGCCTTACCTGCTGGCCTGGAAGGGGCGCGTTGTCTTCGCCCTGTCTTGCTTGATCTGCGCCAAACTGGCCAACGTCGCGGTACCGCTGGTCTTCAAAGACATCATTGATGGCCTGGGCGTTCAGGCCGACAAGGCGGCTGTGTTAGTGCCGCTGGGACTGATCGCTACCTACGGTGTCTTGCGTTTCTCGACGTCGCTATTCACCGAACTGCGCGAATTGGTTTTTACCCGCGTCACGCAGCGGGCGGTGAGAACCATTTCCCTGCAGGTATTCGATCACCTGCACGCCCTTTCCCTGCGCTTCCACCTGGAACGTCAGACCGGCGGTCTGACGCGCGATATCGAACGCGGCACCCGCGCTATTGGTTCATTAATTAGTTATACGCTGTATTCCATCCTGCCGACGCTGGTGGAAATAGCGCTGGTACTGGGCATCCTGCTGGTCAAATACGAAATCAGCTTTGCCCTGATCACGGTTGCCACGCTAGTGGTTTATATCGGCCTGACGATCGTCATCACCAACTGGCGAACCCATTTGCGACGCGAGGCCAACGAACTCGATTCGGCCGCTAACTCAAGAGCCATCGACAGCCTGCTCAACTACGAGACGGTCAAGTACTTCAACAACGAAGCCTTTGAAGCGCGCCGTTACGATGGCCAGATGGCCAAATGGGAGGCGGCTCAGGTCAAGAGCCAGATGTCATTGTCTCTGCTCAACCTGAGCCAGGCAGTGGTCATTTCTATCGCCGTGGCGCTGATGATGTGGCGCGCCAGCGTCGGTGTGGCGGCAGGCAGCATGACGCTGGGCGATATCGTGCTGGTAAATGCTTTCCTGGTCCAGCTTTACATTCCGCTCAACTTCCTCGGCGTGCTCTATCGCGAGATCCGCCAGTCGCTCACCGACATCGAGCGCATGTTTGCCTTGCTGCGGCAGAACCGCGAAGTACAGGACGCCCCTGACGCGCGGCCCTTGCTGCCGGGACCTTGCACGATAGCCTTCGAGCGGGTGAGCTTCAGCTATGAGCCAAAACGGCAAATCCTGTTCGATGTAAACTTCGTCATACCAGCCGGCAAGACGGTGGCCGTGGTCGGGCACAGCGGCTCGGGCAAGAGCACCCTGGCGCGGCTGCTGTACCGCTTCTACGAGGTGGATGTCGAACAGGCAAGGGGCGGCATCCGCATCAATGGCACCGACATCCGCCGCCTGACCCAGAGTTCGCTGCGCGCCGCGATCGGCATCGTGCCGCAGGATACCGTGCTGTTCAACGACACTATCCACTACAACATCCAGTATGGCCGGCCCGAGGCCTCGCAAGAAGAAGTTGTCGCCGCCGCACGCGCGGCCCAGTTGCACGAGTTCATCGCGCGCCTGCCCGACGGCTACCAGACTCGGGTTGGCGAGCGCGGCCTCAAGCTCTCCGGCGGCGAGAAGCAGCGTGTCGCCATCGCCCGGGCGCTCTTGAAGAATCCGCCGATCATGATTTTCGATGAAGCCACCTCGGCGCTCGATTCCAAGACCGAGCAGGCGATCCAGGCCCAGCTCGAACAGGCTGCACTTGGCCGAACCACGCTGGTGATCGCCCACCGTTTGTCGACGGTGATGAATGCCGATGAGATCCTGGTGCTTGACCAGGGGCATATCGTCGAGCGCGGCCACCATCGCGCCCTGCTGGAGCAAAATGGCGCTTATGCGCAGATGTGGGCGCTGCAGCAGCAGGAAGAGGCCACCGAGGAAACGGAATTTTAGCAAGGAAGATAGTGACGATGCTCTGCCGCACTCTGTTGCTAGATGACGAAGCCCACGTGCTGGCCGCACTGCGCCGCGAACTGCTGCGCAAGCCTGACATTGGGCACGACGGCCTCGAAATCGAGGCCTTCACCTCGCCGCGTCAAGCGCTGGCCCGTGCCGCAACGCCCGATGGCTATTTCGATCTCGCCATCGTCGATTACCACATGCCGGAAATGGACGGCGTCCGTTTCCTCGCCGAACTTAGAAAGTTGCGACCGAATACCGTGCGCATTCTGCTTACCGGCGACACCGACTGCGAAGCGGCCATGGCGGCGATCAACACCGCAGGTGCCGACTGTTTGGTGTTCAAACCCTGGAACGAATATGACCTCAAGGGGCGCATCGCGCTGGCACTGCATCAGCGCGCGCTGGGGAGCGCCGTGTCGGCCGTGGTTCCCATGCCCCATACCGGTCCTTATCAACTCATGCTGGTCGACGATGAGATTTCCATTCTCAATGCACTGGTGCGCGAGCTCAGTGCCGGCGGCGCCGCCACTGGCGGCAGGCACCCTCTGTTTTCCATCAGCCGCCACGAATCAGCAATCACCGCGCTGGAAGCGGCCAGAGTCGTCTGCCCCGATGTGGTCATCGCCGACTACGCCATGCCGGGGCTCGACGGCATTACCTTTCTTCAGCGACTGCGCATACTTTGTCCAAATGCCGTGCGTATCATGCTCTCCGGTCGTGCCGATCTTGGCGTGCTGGCCGACGCCGTCAATCTGGCCGGCGTTTATCATTTCCTTCGCAAGCCCTGGGCCGCAACCGAGCTACGCGCCGTCATCGCTCAAGCGCTGGTGTATCGGGACATTTTGATCGGAAACAATGCGGCGGTGTCTTTTCCGGAAACATGTGAATCTCGCTGCGATTCACTACCTCGGTCACCGTCTTAGCTGAGACAAGGCATCGAACTCGAACTCGCGCGTCCGTTCCAGAGCCGCCCTCGTCGTCGTCGACCAGCATGATGCGGCGTTTCATCCCATGCTCCCTTGCAAGCGTCATGTCCGAACCGCCGAATTGGTGGCGGCGCCGATCCGCCCGGCGCGCACATGGATCACGACGCTTTCTTCCTCGCTGTTGGCGTAGTCCCGGATCTGCTTGATCAGGCTGTCGTCGAGCAGATAATCGGCCGCCAGCAGCAATGCGCCTTCGTGGCTGATCAGATTGCGACTCAGGACCATACCCGGCCTGAGGGCTTCCGCAGCCAGTGCCCACTCCTTGAGCGCCTTGCCGGCGCTCTCACTGCCGTCCAGGCTGACAAAGGCATCGACCACCTGCGGATCGTAGCGTTTGCCCCGCGACTGCTGGATGAAGGCGATCCCTTCGGCTGAAGACAAGCGTTTGTCGCTGAAGGTGCCGATCTGCAGGCTGTCGTAGTCATTGGCGACGGCGAGGATGCGTGCGCCCAACGGAATATCCGTGCCGCCCAGACCATCCGGATAGCCTTGGCCGTCGTGGCGCTCATGATGCGAACGCAACAGGCGGGCGGCGTTGCGCAGGCTGTCGAGCGCCATCAGGGCCGCCTCGCCCTTGCCCGGATGTTTTTTGTACAGGCCGAGTTGTGTGGCGTTCATCTGGCTCGGCGGTTTCACCAGCAGGGCGTCGGGAAGGCCGATCATGCCGATGTCGTGAAGCAGGCCGGCGAGTATCACATCCTGCACCGCAGCCCGGTCCAGCCCGAGCTTGACGGCGATGCGCTGGGACAGATCGGCGACGCGGCGCGAATGTCCGGCGCGCGCACCCTCGTTCAACTCGATCAGGTTCGAGAAAACCTTGATCGAGGTGAGGAAGCTGGTCTTCAGCTTCTCGTTGGCGACGGCCAGCGCATCATGGGACAGGCGCAATTCCGCAGTACGCTTCTCGACCCGGGCTTCGAGGCTGGCGTTGAGCTCGCGCAGTTCCTCGTTCTGCCGCTGCGTCAAGGCTTCGAGACGCCGTTTGTCGTGCTCCAACTGCTGGCGTTCCAGCGCGTGGCGAACGATCAGGCGTACGTCCTGGTCGTCCCATGGCTTGGCGATGTAGCGGAAAATCCGGCCCTGGTTGATCGCCTCGATGGTCGAATCGATATCGGCATAGCCGGTGAGCAGGATGCGCAAGGCGTCCGGCCAGCGGCGGCCGACCTGTTCGAGAAAATGCGCGCCGTTCATTTCCGGCATGCGCATGTCGGAAATCACCAGATCGACCGGCTCGCTCTCCAGCAGCTTGATACCCGCATCGCCGCTAGTGGCAGTGAGTACCCGGTAGCCGTCCTGGCGGAACAGCCGGCGCAGGGCGGAAAGAATGTTCTGCTCGTCATCGACACAGAGCAGGGTCGCTGTCGCAGCCTCCGCTATGGGTTCTGTCGCCGGCACCTGGGCAAGCTCGCTCATTGGGCCACTTGCTCATGCGTCTGGTTAATCGGCAGAATGACGCGAAAAGTCGTCCCTTGGCCCACTTCGCTGTTCACTTCGATCCTGCCGCCGTGTTTTTTTACGATCCCGTGGGAGAGCGAAAGGCCAAGGCCGGTGCCCTTGCCGATCGGCTTGGTGGTAAAGAAAGGCTCGAAGATGCGCTTCAGGATTTCTGGCGCAATGCCGCTGCCGGTGTCGGCGACCTCGATCCACACCTGCCGGTCGTCGCAACCGCTGCGCAGGGTGATGGTGCCGCGCTGGCCTTCGGCGATGGCGTGAGCGGCATTGACCAGGAGGTTGAGGAACACCTGGTTGATCTCCGACGGCAGGCACTCGACCTCGGGTAAGTCGCCATATTCCTTGACCACCTCGGCCTTGTACTTAATCTCGTTGCTGGCCACGTTGAGGGTCGAATCCAGCCCCCGGTGCAAATCGGCCCACTTCCATTCCTGGCCGCTATCGACACGAGAGAAGTCCTTCAGGTCCTGGACGATCTTGCGTACCCGCGTGATGCCTTCCCTGGACTCTGCCATGAGCTTGGGAATATCCTCGCGCAGGAAATCCAGATCGAACTTGGCCTTCAGTCGCCGCAACTCGGCATATGCCGGCGTGTCGGTCGACAGCGCGTCTTCGACACCGGCGTAAGCGTCGAGGATGCGGAACAGATCGTCCAGGTAGCTCTCCAGCGAGCCGATATTGGAATGGATATAGCCGATCGGGTTGTTGATCTCATGCGCGACGCCGGCGGCAAGCTGGCCGATCGAGGCCAGTTTCTCGCTTTGCAGCAATTGCACCTGTGTTGCGCCGAGGCGGTCATTCAGGTCGGCCAGCTCGGCGTTGCGGCGCAGCAGCATGGTCTCGGTTTGTTCGCGTCGCCGCACGTCCTCCTCCAGCTTGAGGTTGGCCTGAGCAAGCTGGGCGGTACGCTGTCGGACCTGTTGTTCCAGATCGTTGTGAGCATTTTGTAACTCCTTCTCGATGCGCTTGCGCTCGGTGATGTCGACAAAGGTACAGAGCACGGCTGCCCCCCCCTTGTATTCGATCATTGGGGCATGGCTCTCGACCCACACCTCGGCGCCGCTCTTGGTATTCATGCGGTAGTCGACGATATTGCTCGACAGCTTTTCCCCGCGCAGGCGGGCGATGCTGCGCGCATTTGCCTGTTCGCGCATATCGGGGTGAACGATCTCCCAGGCTTCCATGCCGTTCAACTCCTCCAGCGTGAAACCGCAGAGCCGCTCGAACGTCTGATTCGCATAGACCAGTTTGCTGCCAACATACAGCGCCGCGCCCGCCGAGACGGTCTCGACAATCGTGCGGAACAATTGCAGGCTGCTTCTTAGCTCCTCTTCGGTCTCTGTCCGGTCAGTGATGCCGGTGTGGATCGGGATATCCGGGTCAGCTTTCCCGTCATCGCCGAGTTCCATTCCCGTTTCCATGCTGTTGGCCTTCATCCTTGTTGTGTGTCCCCTGCCTGCGCCTTGCTCGCCAGCAGCTTTTGCAACTGCTCATTGACCGCTTCCATCTGGCTGTTGGCCAGTGCCAACTCGGTGTGCATGCGGTGGTTTTCGTCGGCCATTTCCTTGTGGCGGAAGGCTTCCGCGATGTTGGCGCGGAGGATGTCGTCGTCCCAAGGCTTGGTCAGGAACTTGTAGATCGCACCCTCGTTGATCGCATCGGTAACCGCCTGCAGATCGGTGTAGCCCGAGAGCACCAGTCGCACCGTCTCCGGATGCAGGGTCTTGACCCGGCGCAGGAACTCGACCCCGCTCATGCCCGGCATACGCTGGTCGGAAACGATGACGTCGACCGGATGGCTGGCGAGCTGTTCCAGCCCTTGTTCCGCGCCCAAAGCGGTGAGAATGTCGTAGCCGTCGTGGCGCAGCAGCCGCTTCAGCGCCGAAAGGATGTTGGCCTCGTCGTCGACCAGCAGCAGCGTCTTGCCCTGCCTCATGGTGGCCAGCATCCGGCTGTCCAGTGACCGGCCCGAGCGCAGCAGCGCCGTGGCTTCTTCGACCGGCAGCGGCCGGCTGAAATAATAGCCTTGCACCTCGTCGCAATGGTTGGCGATCAACATGCCCAGTTGCCCCTCGGTTTCGACCCCTTCGGCCACTACCTTGAGCTTCAGGTTGTGCGCCAGGGTGATGATGGCGCGAGTGATCGAAACGTCGTTGGTATCGGCGATGATGTCCCGGACGAAGGCTCGGTCGACCTTCAGCGTATCGATCGGGAAGCGCTTCAGATAGGCCAGGCTGGAATAGCCGGTGCCGAAATCGTCCACCGAAAGATTCACGCCCATTTTCTTCAAGCGCTTCAGCAGATCGATGATGCCCTCGGCGTCCTTCATCAACTGGCTCTCGGTCAGTTCCAGATCCAGGTTGACCGGCGCCAGCCCGCTCGCCGTCAATGCCGCCTGAACCGTCTCGCAGAAGTCGGCCGCATCGATCTGTCGCCCGGAGATATTCACCGCCATGCTCAGGGCACCCATCCCCTCATCGCTCCAACGCTTTGCCTGGAGGCAGGCGGTGGTGAGTAGCCATTCGCCGACCGGTACGAGCAGGCCGGTCTCCTCCAACGCCGGCACGAATTCATTCGGCCCGACCATCCCGCGCTGTGGATGCTGCCAGCGCAACAAAGCCTCGAAACCGGTGATCTTGCCGCTGACGCAGCTAACCTTGGGCTGGTAATGGAGCAGAAACTCGCCCTTGCCCAGCGCGTGGCGGAGGTCCGTTTCCAGACGCAACTTGTCTTGTGTTCTCTGGTTCATCTCCGCCGTGAAGAACTGGTAGGTATTGCGCCCCAGATCCTTGGCGCGGTACATCGCGATGTCGGCATTGCGGATCAGGATTTCGCCATCGCCGGCGTCATCCGGGAACAGCGCGATGCCGATGCTGGCCGAGACGTTCAGCTCGTGACTCTCGATCAGGTACGGTTGCCGGCAGCTTTCGATCACCTTGCGCGCCACCATCGCCACGGCCTCGCTGTTGCCGATCTCGGGAAGGAGGATGCCGAACTCATCGCCGCCCAGCCGCCCCACGGTGTCGGTGTCGCGCAAACATCTGGACAGCCGTCGGCTCACTTGCGTCAGCAGAGTGTCGCCAATGATGTGTCCCAGCGTGTCATTGACGGTCTTGAAATTGTCCAGATCGACGAACAGCGCTGCCAGCAGCGATTGGTTGCGCCGCGCCAGCGAAACTCCCTGGGTCAGTCGGTCGTAGAACAGGGCGCGGTTGGGCAGCTCGGTGAGGACGTCGTAGTAGGCGAGGTAGTTGAGCTTCTTCTCTTTTTCGATGTGGTCCAGCGCGAAGGATATGTCGCCGGTGAGCTCGATGAGCAGGTCTGCTTCTTCCTTGTCGAAAAAATCGATCTCCGCGGCATACAGCAGCAACAGCCCCACCACCTTTTCGCCGACTCGTAGTGGCAGCACCGCCACCGAACGATAGCCTCGGCGCAGTGCCTCGTTGCGCCAGCGCGCCATTTGCGGCTCGGTGCCGATATCGTTGCAGAGCACCTCGACGTTTTCCTGTAGCGCCCTGGCTATCATCTGGCAGCCGTCGGGTGCATCCTGGATGGCTGACAACTGTATGTTGTCGAGATAGCCCTCCTCAAAACCGGCCTTGGCCACCGGGGTAACCGTGACTCCGTCGGCATCGATCAAGCCGATCCAGGCCATCCTGAACCCGCCTTGTTCCACTGCGATCCGGCAGGCCTCTTCGAACAGATACTGGCGATCGTGGGTGCGCACGATCAGCGAATTGATGCCGCTCAGCACAGCGTAGATACGGTTGAGACGTAAGATTCTGTCTGCCGCTGCCTTGCGCTCGGTGATGTCCTGGCAGGTGCCGATCGCTCGGAGCGGCTTTCCCTGTTTGTCAAAAATCATCTGCCAACGCTCTTCCATGAACTTGATCCGGCCATCCGGCAGGAGCACCCGGTGCTCGATCACACAAGCAGCGCGCTGGTCGAGCGAACGGCCAAAAGCTTGATCCACCCTCACACGATCCTCAGGATGAACAAACCCAATGAAACCCTGATGAGTGGGACGAAAGGTGGCCGGGTCGGTTTCATAGATTCGGTGAGTCTGGTCCGACCAAATGACCGCCATGGTGGTCAGGTCTGTCTCCCAGCTACCGATCTTGGCGACTTGTTGAGCAGCAACCAAACGGGAACGCTCGAGCTCCAACTGTTCCGCTAATTGCCGTTGCTCCCGCTCACTGGTGCGCAACGCATCCGATGCCTGCTTACGCTCGGTGATGTTCAAGTGCATGACCACAACGCCATTCGGGTGGTCATAGTCCAGCGGCGTCACTGTCATCAGAAACCAGCGCTGCTCGGTCGGAGAGTGGCAGGGATATTCGAGAGAAAAGTTGCTAACCTCGCCAGCCAACACCGAACGAATGCCTGCGGCGGCCTGGCGTGCCTCGTCTACGTCATCTCCCTGTACGCTGTCGCAAATGGTGAGGTAATTGACGCCGACTCCATATTCCGGGCCCTGGAGCGCATTCGCGCTGGCAAAGCTGTGCCACCCCTCATTCACCGAGAGGATGCGCCCTTGGATATCGAGCAAAGCGATATGCGCGGGCAGCGCGTTGAGGATGGCGGCCTGCTTGGCAGCCTCGCGGTGACGCAACTGCTCTTGGGCGTGCCGCAACAGGAAGGTCCGGCCGTCGCGGTCCGCCACCCCATCCACCTCACCTGACGTCAGTTCCTCCAGGCGCTGCCCGGTCAAGTGTAGCGTTTCGATCAGCGCGGCAATTTCCTCGTTGGCGTCCCGAGGAGGCGGTGGCTTGGCGGGATTCATTAAGTGATGTCTGCCAGCCCCAAAGCCAGCAACACGGTTTGCGTATGGCTGAGTGTCCCGACGATTCTGCGGACCGGCGGCGGCGTAAGCACCACCAGCGTCGGCGTCATGAAAATGCCCTCTGCCAGTGCGCGCTTCGGCTCCCGGAACACGTCCACGATTTCGATCTGGTACCGATCCGGCAGGTGTGCCTGGCAGAATGCGGCAAGGTTGGTAATGGCCTGAGCGGAGTTCGGCGCTTCGCCCGCGACATAAAGACAAAACTTGTACATGGCGTGTGGGCTCATGGCAGGCTCACTTCTGCCCCGACTTTGCCGCATCGGCTCCGCGCAACTCCTTGATCTGGGTGCGGCCGCGCGACAACTCTCCTTCGTGACTTTGCGTGGAGCGGACCAACAATGCCTTCTCGACCTGCTTCGCCACCAGTTCCGTCTGCAGCGACTTCAGGCGCACCTCAAGCTCGGCCTCTTCGGCATCGAGCCGCACGCGTTTGAGTTTCGCAGCGGCTTCGGCGGCCTCAGTGGCGACCCGTTCAGCGCGTTCCTTTTCCCAGCGCAAAGTGCCCATCAGCACCTCGCCGCCAGCCGTGTAGGTGTCGGTAAGCGTCACCCCCGCATCGCTGAGGATCAGCTCGCGCACCTGGTTCGAATGCGCCGTGCCGCGCGACTTGACGATCGACAGACCGCGGTTGCGCTCCCCGGCCTGCACCAGGTAGTTGAGGTGGATCCAGGTGTCTGCCAGCGCCGAGATCTGCAGCGGCGAGCCGCTTTCCGCCCGGTTCGACATCTCGTCGAGCAGACTGGTGCACACCAGGGTGATGCCGGCACCCTTGGACCAGTCGATCAGGCGGTCCGCCACGCTTTGCGCGGACAAGTCATTGCCGGACTTGTACCATGCGGACACCGGATCGATCACCAGGCAGCGGGCGCCATGCTCATGCGCCAGCGTCTTGATGCGTACCAGGTAGGTCTCGGCGCTACCGGCGATGGTGCGCGCCGAGACCATGCGCAGGCAGCCGTTTTTTACGTATCGATCCAACTGGATGCCTACCGAGGACAGGTTGCGGATCACCTCGGTGCAATCCGAATCGAAACTGACGAACATGGTGCGCTCGCCGCGCCGGCAGGCCGCCTCCGCGAAAGCACCGCTCAAGGTGGTCTTGGCGGTGCCGGAGAAGCCGGTGATCAGCACACTGGCGCCGCGATAGTAGCCGCCACCGAGCATGGTATCGAGCCGCTCCACGCCGCTGGAAATACGCTCGTTGCTGACCTTGGCGTCCACCCGCCCCGGCGTGCGCGCGACGGCGACCTCCAGTCCGCTGTTGCCGATCAGGAACGGCGATTCATTCTCGTCGAAGCTGGAGCCGCGATATTTCTGCACGCGCAGATTGCGATGCGACACGCCCTGCGCCACGCTGTGGTTGAGGATCACGGCGCAGTCCACCATGAATTGCATGAAGCCGAACGGCTGCTCGATGATGGCGCTCGCCTCATCCCCGCCCGCCTTGGCGGTGATGATGCCGGTCAGTTGGTACGCCAACAGCCACTCATGCAGCCGGTAGATCTCGCGCCGTTTGGTTACCGGGTCAGGCAGCAGCGCCAGGACGACATCCAGGGCGTCGAAGACGATGCGCCGTGCCCCCATTGCCTTGATCTGCGCTTCCAGCGCCGCCAGCATCCCACCGAGATCGAAATCCCCCGACTGGACCAGGTCGGGTTTCGGCTGGGCGTCAATGAAAGACAACTTCTTTTTTTGCAACGCCGCGAGCTTCCAGCCGAAGCTGGTCGCATTGGCCACGATGCGCTGCGAAGATTCCTCGAAAGCGACAAAGATACCCGGCTCCCGGCAATCCTGCGCGCCATGCACCAGGAATTGCAGCGCGAGGACGGTCTTGCCGGAGCCGGGTCCGCCGACCAACAGCGTGGTGCGACCGTGAGGCAAACCGCCGCCGGTGATTTCATCGAAACCGGCGATGCCGGTCGGCGCTTTGCTTGGCGCTTTTGCGAGTGGAGATTGGACAGGTTTCATCTTGCTCTTTGCGGAAATCATTAGCAACTCCTCACCCACCGCGCGGTCATAAAGCTGGAGTGAGATAAAGACGAGAACAGAAATGGCATCGAACGACTGGTGCTACATATGGGTTGAGTGCCGATAATTGGGTTAGGGCAGGCGAGAAATGCCGAGAATCCATCCTTGCTTCGCTCCATGTTTCTGTTGGCGCATTGCAAAGGACAATGCACTTCCGAGCATCATAAGCGAGGCAGTTTTTTGGGCCCCGTCTGCAAACTGCCAGGAAAACCGGCAGGTCTCTTTGTTCCCTTTTGGCAAGTTTTAATGCTAACAACAATGAATCCGCCAGCAATTTCAGGACGCTCCGAGTGTTTGTTATTGCTTAGCTTAGCCTTGGATTTGTGCTTGGCTCTGTAAGCAATACCGGAGTCTCATGGTACGTCTTCGAGAGTGTCGGTTTATTTGCTGTGGTGGTCTGTACGGTAAGACACATAAGTCAACGTCGTACCCGGTTACCAGAAGCAGAGGCGGCGAATTTGGTCTCGAATTATTGATAGCGCCCTTCGTCATGTGGGAATGGCAACATTCCACACGACCCCAGACGCTGGGCTAGATGCGTCAAGGTGTGCTCTTGTGGCTGGAGGATGGCGGCACTCTCAAGAAAATCCGGGAAAGCGGTCATCGGCGTGGAGGAGGCATGCAAGTTGCCAACAAAAGTTATCCTCCGCCCGTGACCCAAGACCGGGCGAACATTGAACTACAGTCCATGGTTCGCCTAAGGAGGAGCCCTTAGCGGCTTGGGACAATCACCACGGTATCGCCGGTTCCAGTTCCTGTCGCACCGGTGTTGCCCTTTGCACCCTTGTTACCGGTTGCGCCAGTGTCACCCGTTGCGCCGGTATACCCCGTTGCGCCGGTGTCTCCGGTTGCGCCAGTATTGCCGGTCGCACCCGTGTAACCTGTGGCACCAGTGTAACCCGTGGCACCAGTGTCTCCCGTCGCGCCGGGCCTTCCGGTTGCGCCAGTGTATCCGGTGTTTCCTTTGGCGCCAGTGTCACCAGTCGCGCCTTGAGGTCCGGCTGGTCCTGCGGGAAGCGAAAAGCAGGCGCTCAGTGCAAGTGTCATTATTGTTACGGCAATCAGATTTGAATGTTTCATGAAAATTTCCTTTATTTAGTTTGCGACAGTTTTCCAGACTTGATCGGCTTCTGGCGGGAATAATCAGCTACGGCAAATCAGGCCTTCGCCACAGCGAGAGTGGATCAGCAACCGACCCAAATGCATTACCTTTAAGGTATTTGCGCAGCGCATCACCGATAGAAGCATATGCGAACTCCGCCACCAGCTCTGTACGCTAGCGCGCTTACCGGAATAGAATCCGTAGTAGAGAACTTGACTCACCATCCCCTCTGCCATGCCGAGTGGAGAACGGCCAGACCGGGGCAGTCCGGGCTCGCTGTTTGAGCCGCAGGCCGGGGTGGCGGAGCGCGTTTCTTTGAATGACCGATTCAATTCTACGAATTTCATGATTGCCATGCATAAACTGAAAACCTTGTTTCTGTCTCCACGCTTCCCCTTTGCCGCCAGCTTGATCATGGGCATCGCCATGGTCGGTGGCGGCGTGCTGCTCCAGCAGACGCTGCATATTGCCGCCTGCCCGCTGTGCATCCTGCAGCGCATGCTGGCCCTGCTGCTGCTCTCATTGGCTTTGCTCGGCTGGTGGCTGTTCGCCAATCGGCCGGCACGACTTGCCTTGTCCCTGTTGATGATTGCCACCGCCCTCTGCGGAATGTTCGTGGCCGGTTACCAGACTTATTTGCAGCGCTTCGCCCAACAGACAAGCTGCAGTGGACAGGCGGCCTGGTGGGAACTGCTGGTCGACTGGGCAGGAGAACACATCCCGCTGCTGTTCTATGCCAGCGGGATGTGTTCCGACCCGGCCTGGAAGTTCATCGGCCTGTCCATTGCGGAGTGGTCTCTGGTGTTGTTCAGCGGACTTACCCTGCTTTTGCTGCGAAGCTTGTTGCGGCGCAGTTGATCGGCGCATCGCATTTGCCGCTGGGCCGAGGTCTGGCGAATATAATCCGCCTTTCCTTGCGCTGAGCTGCACTATGCCCTTTGCCACTATCGAATCGCTCGACCAGGAAGGTCGCGGCGTCACCCATGCCGAGGGGAAAGCCATTTTTGTCGAAGGCGCATTGCCCGACGAGCAGGTTGAGTACTCAAGCTATAAACGCAAGCCGAGCTACGAGTTGGCGACAACGACACGCATCCTGCGGGCCAGCGCCCAGCGTGTCGTGCCGCGTTGCCGACACTTCGGCATCTGCGGCGGTTGCAGCATGCAACACCTGGAACCGGCGGCGCAGGTCGCCTGCAAGCAGCGCGTGCTGGAAAGCGCCTTCTGGCATATTGCGCGGCTGCGCCCCGAAGAAATCTATCCGGTGATTCACGGCCCGGCCTGGGGTTATCGTTATCGTGCGCGCTTGTCGGCGCGGTTTGTGCCAAAAAAGGGCGGCTCGTTGGTTGGCTTCCGCGAACGCAGCAGCAGTTATGTTGCCGACATGGATAGCTGTGAAGTGCTGCCGCCGAGAATATCGGCATTGTTGCTGCCCTTGCGTCATCTGATCGACAGCCTGTCGCAACCGGAACGTTTGCCGCAAATCGAGGTCTCGATTGGCGATATCCAGGCCGAAGGGCAATGCGTTCTGGTATTGCGTATTCTGGAGTCCTTGACGCCAGGGGATGAAGCTGCGCTACGCAGGTTTGCCGACGAGCAGCGTATCGTGTTTTATCTGCAGCCGGGCGGACCCGCCACAGCGACGCTGTTTCATCCGCCGGATGCGCCGCTGTTGGCTTATACGTTGCCGGAGTTCGGCATCGAACTGCGTTTCCAGCCAACCGACTTCACCCAGATCAACCAGGCCATCAACCGCATGCTGGTGCGCCGTGCCTTGGCCTTGCTGGCCCCGCGGGAGGGCGAACGAATTGCCGACATGTTTTGCGGCTTGGGAAATTTCACCTTGCCGATTGCCAGTAGCGGCGTCCAGGTTGTTGGGGTCGAGGGAAGCCGTGATCTGGTTGAACGCGCCCGCGCCAATGCGCTGCTGAATGGTTTGGAGGCGCGTTGCGAATTCAGCGTCGCCAACCTGTTCAAAGCGACGCCGGAAAGCCTGGCTCTTCTCGGCCACTGCGACAAGATGCTGATCGATCCGCCACGCGAAGGCGCCATCGACCTGGTCAAGGCCATCGGCGGGCTGGGTGACGCGGCGCCGGCGCGCATCGTCTATATTTCATGCAATCCGGCAACGCTGGCTCGGGATGCCGGAGTGCTGGTGCATGAGCTGGATTATCGACTGCGTGGCGCCGGAATTGCCAATATGTTCCCGCAGACCTCGCACGTCGAATCGATTGCCCTGTTCGAGAAATAAAAAAGGCGGCCGCAGCCGCCTTTTCCAAAACATCGGCGAAACAGCGTCAGTCGCGCTGCCCGGTAAATGCCATCAACAGGCTCAACAAATTGACGAAGATGTTGTAGATGTCGAGATACACGGCCAAGGTGGCGCTGATATAGTTGGTTTCGCCACCATGAACGATGCGGTTGATGTCAAACAGGATATACGCGGAGAAAATCCCTACGGCCAGCGCCGAGATGACCAGGGATAGCACCGGAATCTGGAAGAAGGCATTGGCCAGCGCCGCGACCAGGATCAGGACCAGGCCGGCAAAGAGAAACTTGCCGATGCCGCTGAAGTCGCGCTTGGTGGTCGATGCGACTCCCGCCAGGGTGACGAAAATGGCGCCGGTACCGCCGGCCGCCAGAGCGATCAGCGTGCCGCCATTGGACAAGCCCAAGGCAACCCGGAGAATTCCGGAAAGCATCAGTCCCATGAAGAAGGTGAAGCCGAGCAGCAACACCACGCCCATGCCGCTGTTCTTGGTCTTCTCGATGCCCCACATGAAGCCCCAGGCGATGCCGAGGAACAGCAGGAAACCCATCACCGGGCTGCCGGCAAAGAAGGAGAAGTGCGCCTGTATGCCGACAAGTGCGCCCAGCACCGTCGGGATCATCGACAGTGCCAGCAGGAAATAGGTGTTGCGCAGCACGCGATTTTGCTGCTGGGCAATGCCTAGAATGACATTGGTCGGGGTCTGACCCCAAATCTGTTCATTATTGGGTTGCATAGTGCATTTTCCTCCGTTGAACGAGCAAGTGTTAGCTAAGACTAGCGGATATGGTTGAAAGTTTCAATGACTAGTGCCCGAAGTTGGGTTTAGGGTACTAGTGCCTGAAGTTGTTTCTGGGGTATTTGCGCGACATGATTTGCGCCCGGTGCGCTTTATGCAGTAAAGAGATGCTCGGCTTGGCTTCGCCAGTCGATTGATTTTGACGATGTTTTCGCGTATACTTTCTGGCTTTTCCGATTCCGGATACTGAATTTCTAGGGGTAACGTGCAATGGTTGTCATTCGTCTCGCTCGCAGTGGCGCCAAGAAGCGCCCTTTCTACCACATGGTGGTGGCCGATTCACGCAATCGCCGCGATGGCCGTTTCGTCGAGCGGATCGGTTTTTACAATCCGGTCGCCGCCGAAAACGAACTCGGTCTACGCGTGGATATGCAGCGACTTGGCTACTGGCAAGGCCATGGGGCGCAGTTGTCGCCAACCGCCGCACGCTTGGTCAAGCAGTTTGGCGCATCTGCCGTAGCCTCCCAAGCCGCCTGATTCGAGTCAGGAAACCGGGGGAGCCCAGGGCATGATCGTCCTGGGTCGTATCGTCGGCACCTACGGCTTGCGCGGTTGGGTGAAGTTGCATCCCATGGGCGATGACTTCAACGCCTTGGGGGAAATGCCGCAGTGGTGGCTGGGTCCGGTTGCTGACGGCGAGGTATGGACGCCCTATGCAATCCATGCCCTCAAGGCACACGGTAAGGGATGGGTAGTCAAGTTTGCTGGGGTTGACGATTGCAACGCCGCGCAGACCATTGATGGCAATTACGTTGCGGCACCGCGCGAAGCTTTGCCGATGACGGGAGCGGATGAATACTATTGGGCCGACCTGGTTGGCCTGGAAGTGGTGAATGGAAAGGGCGAACGGCTTGGTAAGGTGGCCGGGTTACTTTCCACTGGCGCTCACGAAGTGCTTTGTGTGCGCGACGCTGAAGGGAAAAACGAACGCCTGCTGCCCTTCGTGGCGCAGGTCGTAAAAAACGTGGATAGGGCAAACGGGACGATTTGTGTCGAATGGGGGGCTGATTGGTGAGCAATGCGCTGAGTCCCCGGTTTGATGTGATCACCTTGTTTCCGGAGATATTCGCGGCGGTGACGCAGTCGGGGATTACCCGGCGCGCGCTGGAAAATGGTTTATGGCGGCTGAATTGCTGGAATCCGCGCGATTTCACCGAAGATAATTATCGTAGCGTCGATGATCGGCCCTACGGAGGCGGTCCCGGCATGGTGATGTTGGCGGCGCCGCTGGAACAGGCGATTGCGGCGGCAAGATTGGCGCGACGTGAAGCCGGCGTGGCAGAAGCGAAAGTGATCTATCTTTCGCCTCAAGGCAGTACGCTGACGCATGCGCGGGTACTGGAATTGGCGCAGAGCAACGGCGCAATTGTTCTCTGCGGGCGTTATGAGGGAGTGGATCAACGTTTGATCGAGCGTTGTGTGGATGAGGAAATATCTCTCGGCGACTTTGTGCTTTCTGGCGGTGAAATTGCCGCGCTGGCTTTGATAGATGCCACAGTGCGCCAGTTGCCGGGAGCGTTGAATGATGCCGAATCGGCAACGGAAGAGTCCTTCGCCACGGGTTTATTCGATTATCCGCACTATACGCGGCCGGAAGATTACGCCGGCATGCGAGTGCCGGAGGTGCTGCTTTCCGGCAATCATGAGAGAATTCGGCTTTGGCGCCTGAAACAGGCGTTGGGGCGAACCTGGCGGCGGCGGCCCGAGCTCATCGAGCGACGGCTGCTTAACCGCGAAGAAACAAGCCTGCTGGAGGAATTTCGGCGGGAGCAAACGTAGCAAGCGGCACCGAAGTTTAACTTGGCGCCGCAACAACAACGGCGCGCATCAGGCTACTGCTCTGCGCGAACGGCCAAAGGCCATGACTTTATGGAGTAATGACATGAATCTGATCGCGCAACTCGAACAAGAAGAAATTACCCGCTTGGGCCGGACCATTCCCGACTTTGCCCCAGGCGACACCGTCGTCGTCCAGGTGAAGGTCAAGGAAGGCGCGCGTGAGCGTACCCAGGCTTACGAAGGCGTAGTGATCGCCAAGCGCAACCGTGGCCTGAATTCCAGTTTCATCGTCCGCAAGATTTCCGCCGGCGAAGGCGTCGAGCGTACCTTCCAGAGTTACTCGCCGATGATCGCCAGCATCGAAGTCAAGCGTCGTGGCGCCGTGCGCCGCGCCAAGCTTTACTATTTGCGCGATCGTTCCGGCAAGTCGGCGCGCATCAAGGAAAAGCTGACCCGCCGCCAAGCCTGAACGGCACCTGGTAAACGGGATCTGTCCAACAAACAGATCCCGCCGGGCAAGGCATAACGCGTTTAGACCCGCTTATCTTTCTCGATCAGGGCGTAAGCCGAGTGATTGTGGATTGACTCAAAATTTTCAGCTTCCACCACATACGCATCGATACGCTTGTCGGCGTTGAGCACGCCGGCGACGTCGCGCACCATGTCTTCGACAAACTTCGGGTTGTCATAGGCGCGCTCGGTCACATACTTCTCGTCGGGGCGTTTCAACAAGCCGAATAGTTCGCAGGAAGCCTGATCTTCAACCATCCGCACCAGATCTTCGATCCAGATAAAATCGTTGGTCGTCGCCGTGACAGTGACGTGCGAGCGCTGGTTATGGGCGCCACGCGCGGAGATTTTCTTCGAGCAGGGGCAGAGGCTGGTGACCGGCACCACTACCTTGGTGGTCTGGCGATATTTGCCGCCATCCAGGATCTCGCCGATGAAACAGACTTCGTAATCCATCAGGCTCTTGACCTTGGAAACCGGCGCTTCCTTGTTGATGAAGTAGGGGAAACTCATCTCGACATGGCCGGTCTCGGCTTCAAGCAACACCACCATGTTCCGCAACATCGATTCGAAATTTTCAACGGATAATTCGCGCTCGTTGGTGTTGAGGATCTCGACGAAGCGTGACATGTGCGTGCCCTTGAAGTTATGGGGCAAACCGACGTACATGTTGAATACGGCAATGGTGTGCTGCACGCCGCCGTTCTTGTCGAGCACCTTGACCGGGTGACGAATGTTCTTGATGCCGACCTTGTTAATCGGCAACTGCCGCGAGTCGGCGCTGCCTTGTACGTCTGCTATGGCCATAATATCCCTGCTGTTCATGGGATGCTCTCCTAGGATGGATTGAGGTGGGCATCGCCTGACATACCAAATGCGCACCGATAAACCAGACCTATTCTAGCAAGCCCGACAAAATCGATCAACTATTGTTTCCGAGCGCCTTATTCACACTACTGACAATCCCGGAAGCATCCAAACCCAACTGAGCCAGCAGCGTGGCTGAATCGCCGTGATCAATGAAGCGATCTGGCAAGCCAAGTCTCAGTAGCGATGTATTCGGCGCCAATTCTTCAAGACAACGGGCGATTTCAGCGCCTGCGCCGCCGATCAAGGCATTTTCCTCGATACTCACCAAGAGTTGGTGGTCTGCCGCCAGCGCCCTGACCAGTTCGCGGTCAAGCGGTTTAACAAAACGCATGTTGGCTACCGTGGCATCCAGTTCTTCCGCAGCGGCGAGCACCGGCGTCAGCATGCTGCCGAAGGCGAGCAGAGCTACGCGCTGGTTGTTATTGCCGCTGTTATTTCCAATGCGGCGCCGGATTTCACCTTTGCCGATGGGCAAGCCGTCGAGCGCAGTGTCGAGCGGCACACCGGGGCCGCTGCCGCGCGGATAGCGCACGGCGCTCGGACCTTCGTGGCGGAAGGCGGTGGTGAACATCCTGCGGCACTCGTTTTCGTCGCTCGGCGTCATCACCAACATGTTGGGGATACAGGTTAGATAGGTCAAATCGAAGGCGCCATTGTGGGTAGCGCCGTCGGCTCCGACCAAGCCGCTACGGTCGATTGCCAGCATCACCGGCAGATTCTGCAGGGCAATGTCGTGGATCAACTGATCATAGGCCCGCTGCAGGAAGGTCGAGTATATCGCCACCACCGGCCGCATGCCTTCGCAGGCAAGTCCCGCCGCAAACGTCAGGGCATGTTGTTCGGCGATACCGACATCGTGGTAGCGTTCGGGAAACTCCTGGGCAAAGCGCACCAGGCCCGAGCCCTCGCGCATCGCCGGAGTGATGCCGATCAGCCGACTATCCTCAGCAGCCATGTCGCACAGCCAGTCGCCGAACACCTGGGTATAGGTGAGTTTGCTTGCCTTGCCCGTCTGGATTCCGCCCACAGCGTCGAATTTGGATACCCCGTGATACAAGATCGGATCGGCCTCAGCCAGCTTGTAGCCTTGGCCTTTGCAGGTGGTGATATGGAGGAACTGCGGGCCGTCCAGCTGTTTCAGGTTTTCAAGTGTCGGAATCAGGGAGTCCAGGTCGTGACCATTGATCGGGCCGATATAGTTGAAGCCGAATTCCTCAAACAAGGTGCCCGGCACGATCATGCCTTTGACATGCTCTTCGGCGCGCTTGGCGAATTCCAGCATCGACGGCATTACCGACAACACCTTCTCGCCGGCGCGGCGGGCGGCGTTGAAGGTGCGCCCCGAAAACAGACGCGCCAAGTACTTGTTGAGCGCCCCCACCGGCGGAGAAATCGACATGTCGTTATCATTGAGAATCACCAGCAGATTGGCGTCAACGACACCGGCATTGTTGAGCGCTTCGAAAGCCAGTCCGGCAGACATGGCGCCGTCGCCAATGATGGCCACGATGCGGCGCCCCTCGCCCTTGTCGCGGGCGGCAACCGCCATGCCCAAAGCCGCCGAAATCGAAGTCGAGGAATGGCCGACGCCGAAGGTGTCGTATTCACTTTCGACACGCCGCGGGAAACCTGAAATGCCATCCAGCATGCGCAAGCGGGCCATGCCGGCACGGCGACCGGTGAGTATCTTGTGAGCATAAGTTTGGTGGCCGACGTCCCAAACCAGCCGATCATGCGGGGTGTCGAAAACGTAATGCAGGGCGATGGTCAGCTCTATCGTGCCGAGATTCGAGGAAAGATGGCCGCCGGTCTGCGCCACAGATTCAATCAGGAATGCGCGCAGCTCGCTGGCAAGCTGCACCAGATCCTGCCGCTCCAACTGGCGCAGATCGGCAGGAAGATTGACGGTATCAAGGAGTGGCGTTTCAGACATGAAGCTCGGATAGCTTAAATTAGAAGTGGCGGTCAACGATAAAATCAGTCAGTTCGCCGAGCCGTTGGGCGGCTTCTCCGAAGGGCGCCAAGGCGGCGTTCGCGGTTGCGCGCAATTCGGCGGCCTTTTCCTTGGCCTGCGCGAGGCCCAGCAGACTGACGTAGGTGGGCTTGTGTTGTGCGGCATCCTTGCCGGCAGTCTTGCCGAGTGTCGCAGTGTCGGCTTCGCTGTCGAGGATGTCATCGACCACCTGAAACAGCAAACCTGCGGTCTTGGCGTAGTGATCAAGGCCCGCCAGTTCGGGCGCCGACAGCGGCTTGCCGCATTGGGCGCCAAGCAGCACGGCGGCGCGGATCAACGCTCCAGTCTTGTGGATGTGCATGAACTCCAGTTCGGTCAGCGACAAAGGCTGGCCGACAGCATCCAGGTCGATCGCCTGGCCGCCGGCCATGCCGCGCGACCCGCTGGCTTGTGCGAGCAAGCGCAGCATATCGAGCTGGCGTGTGGCGTCAGCCTCCAGCGGATATTCGGCGAGCAGTTGAAAAGCCAGTGACTGTAGAGCATCACCGGTCAACAAAGCAGTGGCTTCGCCGAATTCGACATGGCAGGTTGGCTTGCCGCGGCGTAAAACATCGTCATCCATACAGGGGAGGTCGTCATGTACCAGCGAATAGGCGTGGATCAATTCCACCGCAGCTGCCGGGTTGTCGAGACGCGAAAGGTCGGCGCTGGCCAGTTCGCCGCCAGCATAGCAGAGCAGGGGCCTGACGCGTTTTCCTCCCCCGAGCGTGGCATAGCGCATGGCTTGATGCAGTCGCTGCGGAGCAATATTTGCGGACGGCAGAAGTCTGTCGAGATAGCTCTCGGTACGCCGCTGCATGGTTTCCATCCAGGCGAAAAAATCCATCAAGGAATTATGCTTCCCGCTCGTCGGAGGTAAATTTGCCTGGAGAAGGTTCGAACTCTTGCAATCCGGCATTTTCGAGTACCAGTAACTTCCGCTCGGCGGTAGCAAGCGTCTCCTGGCAGTGTTTGAGAAGTCCCGCGCCACGCTCATAAGCGGCCAAGGATTCCTCCAAGGGAAGCTGTCCAGCCTCCAGGTCGCGGACGATGGCTTCGAGTTCAGCCAGGGCGGCCTCGAATGTGACGGGCTGACTATTGCGAGAGGACTTGACCATAAGGTGCAACGTCGGCTGTCGGCGCAACGTAGTTCGCGGCAAAGATGTGAAAATAACGCATTCTGCGCCATCAGGTCAAACTTCGCGCAAACCCAATCCAAAATGCAGGCCCTAACGTCACGTTATAATTGGCATTTTCGGGTTATGGGCTGGGGAATACCAATCAGCCTTGGAAGAGGCGTGACACACTTCCATGAATTCTTCCGGCGCGTCATTGAAACTTATTTCTGAAACAAGGGGCGCGCACTAGTAAATGCAATCTTTGTGGATGGTTGCGGCGAGCCTGCTGTTCGCCTGCATGGGTGTTTGCGTCAAGCTCGGCAGCGCGCAATTTTCAGCGGCTGAGCTGGTGTTCTATCGAGGCGCCATCGCCTTGCTGCTGGTTTATGGCTACGTCCTGGTCACCGGGCTGCCGCTGGCGACAAAACATTGGCGGATCCACTTCACGCGCAGCATTGCCGGCTTTGTCTCGCTGGTGATGTACTTCTACGCCATCAGCATGGTTCCGCTGGCCTTGGCGGTGACGCTCAATTACACCTCGCCGCTGTTTCTGGCTTTGCTGCTGGTTTTCTGGCAGCGCGAAAAGGTGGGGCCACTGCTGTTTGTTGCCATGACGGCGGGATTCATCGGGGTAATCCTGCTGCTGCGCCCGACCTGGCATTCCGGGCAATTGACCGGTGGCCTGTTCGGACTCGGTTCCGGCATCGTATCCAGCATCGCCTATCTGAATGTACGCAGGCTCGGCGAACTGGGCGAACCGGAATGGCGCACAGTGTTTTATTTTTCATTGATCTCGGCCGTCGGCGGCCTGCCCTGGGTTCTGGCGGGCACCGGGTCAGGGCCAACATGGCACGCCATCGATGGACGCGGCTGGCTGCTGCTGCTCGGCGTTGGCGGTTTCGGGGCGCTCGCCCAACTCAGCATGACCCGCGCCTACAAGCACGGCAAAACCATGGTCAGCGCCAGTCTGGCCTACAGCACGGTGGTATTTTCCAGCCTGTTCGGCATGTGGTTGTGGGACGAGACGCTGCCTCTGATCGCCCAATTGGGTGCCGGCCTGATCCTCGCCAGCGGCATACTTGCCAGCACTTTCTCGAAAGCCGCACCGGTCGAGCAGGATTGATATACTGTGCCTATCGTGTCCTAAGGATTATCCATGATCACCACCGACCATCAGGACCATCTGGTTTCCGTCACCGTCTTCGGCGAATTCACGCTAGCCGATTTCAAGGAATTCGAAGAATACGCGCTCAGCAATATTCAGTCCGAAGGGCCACTGAGCCTGTTCTTCGATTTGCGCCAGATGGCTGATTTCACTGTCGACGTGGCGTGGGAGGAAATCAAGTTTTCGCGCCAGCACCCACACGACTTCGTCCGTATCGCCGTGCTGACCGGGAGCCAATGGATCGCCTGGAGCGCCTGGTTGTCGCAAGCCTTCGTCGATGCCGACCTGCGTGTCTTCGGCGAAGAAAGCGAAGCTCGCCTCTGGCTGGCGCAAGGCGGACAGACCGAGTGAATCATCTGTTGGTCAGCACCGCCGAAGTTGCGGCACAGCTCAGCAATCCGGAATGGCGCGTGTTTGATTGCCGCCATGATCTCCAGCAGGTCGAGTATGGCGCGCAGGCCTATGCCAAGGCGCACATTCCAGGCGCCCTGTTCCTGCATCTCGACCGCGACCTGTCCGGTCCGAAAACGGGCAGGAACGGACGCCATCCCCTGCCGGCGCCCGAGAGCTTCGCGCGGAGAATGGCGCAATGCGGCGTCAGCACGAATACCCAGGTGATCGCCTACGATAATGAAGGCAGCATTTTCGCGGCGCGTCTTTGGTGGTTGTTGCGTTGGCTTGGCCACCGTAATGTGGCGGTACTGAACGGCGGTCTGGCTGGTTGGAAGCGCGCTAAGCTGCCGCTCGACGACGCCAAGCCAACGGTAGCGCCGACGCGCTTCGTGGCGCAACCCGGCATGGAAAGTCCTGCTCCGGTCGATGCCGAGTACGTACTGACGCATCTCGAAACGTCGAACATGTTGCTGGTTGATGCGCGCAGCCCGGAACGCTTCCGCGGCGAGAACGAAACGCTGGACTTGGTCGGCGGCCATATTCCGGGCGCGATCAACCGTTTCCACTTCGACAATCTCGATGACTCCGGCTGCTTTTTCAAACCTGCCGGCGAATTGCGCACAGAGTTCGAAACCTTGCTGGGCGGTAGGGATGCGCACAGCGTCGTGCAACAATGCGGCTCCGGCGTGACCGCCTGTCATAACCTGCTGGCGATGGAACTGGCCGGACTGTCGGGTTCGCGGCTGTATGCCGGTTCGTGGAGCGAGTGGTGCAGCGATCCCGAACGACCAGTAGCGAAAGGCGCCTAGTTCGTTAGGGCGTGTTCTCAATTAATCGGCGTGATGCGTTGTTGCCAAATGCGGATGGCCGCGCGAAGCGAGTCGAAGTCAATGGCCATCCCCCTTGACGAGACGAGCAACAAAGCGGACGCCGCATTTGGCAGCAACCCGAAGGGAACGAGGCATATGGCCCCCATTGCGGCGTTGCTCGCTCCTTATTGGGAGCAACCCAACGGCGTCGCTCGCGTCTTGCACTGGGAGCCATCTGCCTCGTTCGCACACGTCGCTTAATTGAGAACACGCCCTAGTTTGACTGTGTCATTTAAGTTACCTCACGTTCCCGCAACAAGGACATTGCCTGAGTTTTTCTGCGATGGCTGCGGCGATCAGAACGCGAAGCGTTGGAATCGAATCGGGCACGTGGCGTTGG